>NZ_JAWNBW010000033.1:0-513 GCF_034106085.1 Enterobacter sp. 302C9 | reverse complement strand
CGCGCTGTCGCTGATTGCGCGCGCAACGGAAGTGAACGCCGCGATACATGCGAACGACCTGACGGTGACCGCAGGGGCGAACCGCGTGGGCGCCGACGGCAGCGTCAGGCCGGTTGCCGGCGAGGGCGCCGCGCCCGTGGTGGCGGTGGATACCGGCGCGCTCGGCGGGATGTATGCGAACCGTATCCGCCTGGTCTCCAGCGAGGCGGGCGTCGGGGTGAACCTCGGCAACCTCACCGCGCGCCAGGGCGACATTCAGCTGGATGCGGGCGGGAAACTGACGGTCAGGAACAGCCTCGCCAGCGGCTCGATTAGCGCGAAGGGCGCGGGGGTGGCCCTCAGCGGCAGCCATCAGGCCGGGGGCGCGCTGAACGTGGCCAGCTCGCAGGATATGGAACTGAATAACAGCACGCTCGCCAGCCAGGGCGACATGCGCCTTTCCGCGGCGGGGAAAGTGCAGATGACGGGCGGCGGGACAAACAGCGCGGGCGCGCTGGCGGTCAGCAGCGGGCA
>NZ_JAWNBW010000032.1:0-590 GCF_034106085.1 Enterobacter sp. 302C9 | reverse complement strand
CCTTCACGGATTGCGAAACGCAGACCGTCGTCCATCGCGATTGGGTGGATCAGAGTCACAACCATCTTGATGTTGTCGCCTGGCATTACCATCTCAACGCCTTCTGGCAGTTCGATGGTACCGGTCACGTCAGTTGTACGGAAGTAGAACTGTGGACGGTAGCCTTTGAAGAACGGAGTATGACGGCCGCCTTCGTCTTTGGACAGGATGTACACTTCAGATTCGAACTTGGTGTGTGGCTTGATTGAGCCTGGCTTCGCCAGAACCTGACCACGTTCGATTTCTTCACGTTTGATACCACGCAGCAGAACACCAACGTTCTCACCAGCACGGCCTTCGTCCAGCAGTTTGCGGAACATTTCAACGCCAGTACAGGTAGACTTCGCAGTCTCTTTGATACCAACGATTTCAACTTCTTCGCCAACTTTGATGATACCGCGCTCTACACGACCGGTAACAACGGTACCACGACCGGAGATGGAGAATACGTCTTCGATTGGCAGCAGGAATGGCTTGTCAATCGCACGCTCTGGTTCTGGGATGTAAGAATCCAGGAAGCCAGCCAGTTCGATGATTTTCGCTTCCCACTC
>NZ_JAWNBW010000031.1:0-751 GCF_034106085.1 Enterobacter sp. 302C9 | reverse complement strand
CCTCACGGTACTGGTTCACTATCGGTCAGTCAGGAGTATTTAGCCTTGGAGGATGGTCCCCCCATATTCAGACAGGATACCACGTGTCCCGCCCTACTCTTCGAGTTCACAGCCTGTGTGCTTTCGTGTACGGGGCTGTCACCCTGTATCGCCGGACTTTCCAGACCGTTCCACTAACACACAAGCTGATTCAGACTCTGGGCTGCTCCCCGTTCGCTCGCCGCTACTGGGGGAATCTCGGTTGATTTCTTTTCCTCGGGGTACTTAGATGTTTCAGTTCCCCCGGTTCGCCTCGTTAACCTATGTATTCAGTTAACGATAGTGCAACGAATTGCACTGGGTTTCCCCATTCGGACATCGCCGGGTCAAAGGTTCATATCACCTCGCCGGCGCTTTTCGCAGATTAGCACGTCCTTCATCGCCTCTGACTGCCAGGGCATCCACCGTGTACGCTTAGTCGCTTAACCTCACAACCCGAAGATGTTTCACTTCTGATTGCGAAAATTTGAGAGACTCGAACACACATAACATGTGTGTCGTTTCAATTTTCAGCTTGATCCAGATTTTTAAAGAGCAAAACTTCTTAATGCACTCAAAAGTACATTCAGAAGTTCATCATTCATCAGACAATCTGTGTGAGCACTACAAAGGCAGGTTCTTTAAGGTAAGGAGGTGATCCAACCGCAGGTTCCCCTACGGTTACCTTGTTACGACTTCACCCCAGTCATGAATCACAAAGTGGTAAGCGCCC
>NZ_JAWNBW010000030.1:0-753 GCF_034106085.1 Enterobacter sp. 302C9 | reverse complement strand
AAAATAAGCAATCCGATTTATTCAGAAAACAATGATTCAGTATATTTAAAATTTATCAATAACGACAATCTAAATATTGATGCGACTACGCCGAAGTTATTTGTCTCATTTCCAGACGGCGCTGAACGAGAGGTGGTAGTTGATACTGGCTCCACAGGCTTAGTAATTTCAGCTTCTGCAATACCAAATGCAAGTAAGCTATCACCTAGGCCAGGTAAAATCACGTACAACAGTTCCGGACGTATTATGATTGGATCTTGGCTCAATACAACTGTTACTATTGGTGATGGGGATAAATACATTTCTACGAATATTATCCCAGTATTGGCTGTTAACGAAATCCAGTGCCTTGCTCTTGCAAGAAATTGTAAACCTGAACTAAACCCTGAGCATGTATCAATGATGGGCATCGGTTTTGATCGAGAAAGTAGCTTGCAGAGCGAAAGTACTCCAAACACAAATCCTCTTTTAAACACAAATTCAGGAAGCAATAATGGTTATAAACTTACGCGCAACGGCATATATGTTGGAATTAATAAGGATATTGCCGAAGGGTTCTCATTTATTAAATTACAACCTTCAAAAGAAAATAAACATGAATGGATAGCACCGCCAGCATGTATCAAAATAACTGGTTGGCAAGGGTATCAGTGTGGTACGGTCCTTATTGACACAGGAGTAAAAAGTATGTTTTTAACAATACCAAACTACACTTTAAATGGTGGACAATTACCTAACGGAATAACATTAGAT
>NZ_JAWNBW010000029.1:0-861 GCF_034106085.1 Enterobacter sp. 302C9 | reverse complement strand
ACACCTTCAACGGCTTACAGAACGCTCCCCTACCCAACAACGCCTAAGCGTCGCTGCCGCAGCTTCGGTGCATGGTTTAGCCCCGTTACATCTTCCGCGCAGGCCGACTCGACCAGTGAGCTATTACGCTTTCTTTAAATGATGGCTGCTTCTAAGCCAACATCCTGGCTGTCTGTGCCTTCCCACATCGTTTCCCACTTAACCATGACTTTGGGACCTTAGCTGGCGGTCTGGGTTGTTTCCCTCTTCACGACGGACGTTAGCACCCGCCGTGTGTCTCCCGTGATAACATTCTTCGGTATTCGTAGTTTGCATCGGGTTGGTAAGCCGGGATGGCCCCCTAGCCGAAACAGTGCTCTACCCCCGAAGATGAGTTCACGAGGCGCTACCTAAATAGCTTTCGGGGAGAACCAGCTATCTCCCGGTTTGATTGGCCTTTCACCCCCAGCCACAAGTCATCCGCTAATTTTTCAACATTAGTCGGTTCGGTCCTCCAGTTAGTGTTACCCAACCTTCAACCTGCCCATGGCTAGATCACCGGGTTTCGGGTCTATACCCTGCAACTTAACGCCCAGTTAAGACTCGGTTTCCCTTCGGCTCCCCTATACGGTTAACCTTGCTACAGAATATAAGTCGCTGACCCATTATACAAAAGGTACGCAGTCACACCACAAGGGTGCTCCCACTGCTTGTACGTACACGGTTTCAGGTTCTTTTTCACTCCCCTCGCCGGGGTTCTTTTCGCCTTTCCCTCACGGTACTGGTTCACTATCGGTCAGTCAGGAGTATTTAGCCTTGGAGGATGGTCCCCCCATATTCAGACAGGATACCACGTGTCCCGCCCTACTCTTCGAGTTCACA
>NZ_JAWNBW010000028.1:0-967 GCF_034106085.1 Enterobacter sp. 302C9 | reverse complement strand
GCCTCAAGCGACAGGCCATCCTGCGCGGTAATCGACGCAGCGTTCCCCAGCAGGGTGTCCTTCAGGCCGATGTTGCCGTACTTCCCGCCGGCGTTGATATCAATCTGCTCAACCTGCGTCAGGTTGTTGATGCTGCCGTCCAGGCTCTCCAGCGCGACCGTTTTGCCGCTGATGGTGGAGCTGATGTTATTGATATCGCCGATGGCGCTCAGGTTCAGGTCGCCGCCCGCTTTCATCAGGCCGTTGCTGAGGTTGCTGATGCTGTTCTGGCTGTCGAGCGTCAGGCTGTTTTTCGCCAGCAGCGAGCTGCCGCCGTTGGTGATGCTGCCGCCCTTCAGGGTGACGTTGTTGCCCGCGATCACGCTGCCGTTGTTGACGGTGACGTCCTTCGGCGACAGGTAGAGTTTCGGCACCATCACCGTTTCGCCGTTGACGGTGGCTTTCTCCCACCACAGCAGGCTGTGGTCGAGCGCGGCAATCTGATCGGCGGTCAGCGAGACGCCAAACTGCAGGCCCAGCGACTGCTGCGCCGCCGCGGCGTTGTCCATCAGATAGCGCATCTGATCCAGATCGGAGCCGATGCCGTTCAGGTAGCGGTTACCGGTCTGGTTGAGCACCACGTTGGAGACATAGCGGGTATCGAACGCCGCATCGCCGAGGAAGCGGTAGTCGTAGTCCGGGTTCAGGTTGAGGCGGCCAAGCATATAGGACGAGCCGAGGAACTGCTTCTCGTCGGTAAACGCCAGCCGCGTCTCCTGCGGCGCCGTGGACGACGGTTTGATCCCGAGCATCGCGTTCAGATCGGCAAACAGGGCGGGATCAAGCTGCCCGAGACCGTTCAGTTTCGGGTTGATGCCGATCAGGTACGGGCTTTTCGGGTTGTCGGAGAAGACAAAATAGCCGTTGTTGCCCGACGGCAGCGGGTAAGCGCTGGTGTCGACGCGCTGGCCCTGATAGTGCCCGACGG
>NZ_JAWNBW010000027.1:0-1228 GCF_034106085.1 Enterobacter sp. 302C9 | reverse complement strand
ACCAACCGGCGCGGCGACATCATGGCGGGGAACAACCTGTGGATGCAGCGGGATGCGGCGGGGAATGCGAACAGCCAGGTGGTGAACACGTCGGGGAATATTGAGACGCAGAATGGGGATATTACGGTTAAGACTGCCAGCCTGTTAAATCAGCGTGATGGATTAACGTCAACCACAACAACAAGTGCGTCGCCAGCGTATGGTTGGGTTGGGCAGGCAACTGTTGACATACCTGTGTCGGTTCTCGGAATCGATACGCTTGTTCGGGATAAATACAGCACTTATACCCATGACGGTTCAGGTACATGTGGGGGAGTTCCCTGTTTCTTGTATGAGGATACCCATTACTATTACAAACCAATTACAGGCTATGAAACACGTAAATATGCACTAAATCAGATAGCGCAGGTTGTAAATGCTGAGGGTGGAAGCGCTCGTATTTCTTCCGGGCGTAACCTGACTATCACTGCCGCAGAGTTGAACAATCAGGCGAGTGCAATCCTGGCGAATAGCAATATTACGCTTGCAGGAAACACGCTGAATAATCAGAGCTATCAGAGCGGAACTTATACAGAATATGCTGTATATAAATATGTAAGCCCCTCATATGGCGGGGGTTCTCCTGGCTCCTACTCTCCAACCCATCGCAATACTTACTACGACAATGACGTAACCTATGTATTAGATGGGCATGTCACAGAAAGTGAAAATGGTGAAACATACCGTGCCGTCATCCAGGCGGGCGGCAACGTCACCGCAAACTTCACCAGCAACATCAGCAACACCAGTACCACCGCCAACGCAGGCGGCGTCAGCAACGTTATCTCCACCCCGTCGCTGAACTCCCTCAGCAACCAGACCATCGGCAGCGGTGTGCAAAAACAGGGGCTGAACGCTGCCGGCAGCGTGGCGGTGACCTCGCCGCAGTGGAACGATCGGCTCCAGGGGGCGCTGCAGCAGCTTAACGGCGGCGGCGCGCTGGAAAACGGCGGCGCGTCCGGCACGCCTCTCAGCAACGTTGCCACCACGCAGAAAGGCGATGCGAACCTCGGCCAGCTGGGCGCACTGGCGAACGCCGGGGTCACCACCGCCGATCTCCGAACCGCGCAGGGCGGTACCGTCGGGCACTATCAGGGCCAGCGCGTCGACACCAGCGCTTACCCGCTGCCGTCGGGCAACAACGGCTATTTTGTCTTCTCCGACAACCCGAAAAGCCCGTACCTGATCG
>NZ_JAWNBW010000026.1:0-1231 GCF_034106085.1 Enterobacter sp. 302C9 | reverse complement strand
ACCAACCGGCGCGGCGACATCATGGCGGGGAACAACCTGTGGATGCAGCGGGATGCGGCGGGGAATGCGAACAGCCAGGTGGTGAACACGTCGGGGAATATTGAGACGCAGGGTGGGGATATTGGGATCAGAACGGCACAATTTTTGAATGTGAGAGATGGTTTAAAGACAAATATCTCCACGGTAGATAAATCTCAAACTATAACGGGATTAGGTGATTCGCTAATAACCGTTCCGATAGATAAATTACCTGACGGTAGTTATGGTATTGCTTATTACCCTGAGGAGCAGCGTTGTTCGGCAGCAGGCAACAATGGCTCAGGCTGTTATTATACTAAGCCAGCATCTGCGGGATATGTTCCATTTGCCTCCACCGTGGAACAAAAGTTCGCTATAAAACAAACCACGAGTCAAGTGGATGCCAATGGTGGGCAGGCCCGTATAAGTTCAGCGAAAAACTTAACTATCAATGCCGGAAACTTAACGAATAACGCCAGTCTTCTTCTGGCAAATAATAATATTTATCTTTCAGGGAATAGTTTATCAAACCAATCTTGGGAGAACTCCGTTTCAACAGATTATTTAATCTACACTTATAAAGGTGTAATTCCTGACGATCTTCAAAAGGTTGAAGATTATAAATATACCTTGAAACCTAAAAATAAGGAAATTGCTGGCTTTAAGCTTACAGGGAGAACAACAGAAAGCGTTGTATACACGGCGTACCGCGCCGTCATCCAGGCGGGCGGCAACGTTACCGCAAACTTCACCAGCAACATCAGCAACACCAGTACCACCGCCAACGCAGGCGGCGTCAGCAACGTTATCTCCACCCCGTCGCTGAACACCCTCAGCAACCAGACCATCGGCAGCGGTGTGCAAAAACAGGGGCTGAGCGCTGCCGGAACCGTGGCGGTGACCTCGCCGCAGTGGAACGATCGGCTTCAGGGGGCGCTGCAGCAGCTTAACGGCGGCGGCGCGCTGGAAAACGGCGGCGCGTCCGGCACGCCTCTCAGCAACGTTGCCACCACGCAGAAAGGTGATGCGAACCTTGGTCAGCTGGGCGCACTGGCGAACGCCGGGGTCATCACCGCCGATCTCCGAACCGCGCAGGGCGGCGCCGTCGGGCACTATCAGGGCCAGCGCGTCGACACCAGCGCTTACCCGCTGCCGTCGGGCAACAACGGCTATTTTGTCTTCTCCGACAACCCGAAAAGCCCGTACCTGATCG
>NZ_JAWNBW010000025.1:0-1713 GCF_034106085.1 Enterobacter sp. 302C9 | reverse complement strand
GCACTGCTCTTTAACAATTTATCAGACAATCTGTGTGGGCACTCAAAGTGACATGGATTCTTAATGTCTTCGGACAATAAATGAATACCAAGTCTCTGAGTGAACATACGTAATTCATTACGAAGTTTAATTCACGAGCATCAAACTTAAATTGAAGAGTTTGATCATGGCTCAGATTGAACGCTGGCGGCAGGCCTAACACATGCAAGTCGAGCGGTAGCACAGAGAGCTTGCTCTCGGGTGACGAGCGGCGGACGGGTGAGTAATGTCTGGGAAACTGCCTGATGGAGGGGGATAACTACTGGAAACGGTAGCTAATACCGCATAACGTCGCAAGACCAAAGAGGGGGACCTTCGGGCCTCTTGCCATCAGATGTGCCCAGATGGGATTAGCTAGTAGGTGGGGTAACGGCTCACCTAGGCGACGATCCCTAGCTGGTCTGAGAGGATGACCAGCCACACTGGAACTGAGACACGGTCCAGACTCCTACGGGAGGCAGCAGTGGGGAATATTGCACAATGGGCGCAAGCCTGATGCAGCCATGCCGCGTGTATGAAGAAGGCCTTCGGGTTGTAAAGTACTTTCAGCGGGGAGGAAGGCGATAAGGTTAATAACCTTGTCGATTGACGTTACCCGCAGAAGAAGCACCGGCTAACTCCGTGCCAGCAGCCGCGGTAATACGGAGGGTGCAAGCGTTAATCGGAATTACTGGGCGTAAAGCGCACGCAGGCGGTCTGTCAAGTCGGATGTGAAATCCCCGGGCTCAACCTGGGAACTGCATTCGAAACTGGCAGGCTAGAGTCTTGTAGAGGGGGGTAGAATTCCAGGTGTAGCGGTGAAATGCGTAGAGATCTGGAGGAATACCGGTGGCGAAGGCGGCCCCCTGGACAAAGACTGACGCTCAGGTGCGAAAGCGTGGGGAGCAAACAGGATTAGATACCCTGGTAGTCCACGCCGTAAACGATGTCGACTTGGAGGTTGTGCCCTTGAGGCGTGGCTTCCGGAGCTAACGCGTTAAGTCGACCGCCTGGGGAGTACGGCCGCAAGGTTAAAACTCAAATGAATTGACGGGGGCCCGCACAAGCGGTGGAGCATGTGGTTTAATTCGATGCAACGCGAAGAACCTTACCTACTCTTGACATCCAGAGAACTTAGCAGAGATGCTTTGGTGCCTTCGGGAACTCTGAGACAGGTGCTGCATGGCTGTCGTCAGCTCGTGTTGTGAAATGTTGGGTTAAGTCCCGCAACGAGCGCAACCCTTATCCTTTGTTGCCAGCGGTTAGGCCGGGAACTCAAAGGAGACTGCCAGTGATAAACTGGAGGAAGGTGGGGATGACGTCAAGTCATCATGGCCCTTACGAGTAGGGCTACACACGTGCTACAATGGCGCATACAAAGAGAAGCGACCTCGCGAGAGCAAGCGGACCTCATAAAGTGCGTCGTAGTCCGGATTGGAGTCTGCAACTCGACTCCATGAAGTCGGAATCGCTAGTAATCGTAGATCAGAATGCTACGGTGAATACGTTCCCGGGCCTTGTACACACCGCCCGTCACACCATGGGAGTGGGTTGCAAAAGAAGTAGGTAGCTTAACCTTCGGGAGGGCGCTTACCACTTTGTGATTCATGACTGGGGTGAAGTCGTAACAAGGTAACCGTAGGGGAACCTGCGGTTGGATCACCTCCTTACCTTAAAGAACCTGCCTTTGTAGTG
>NZ_JAWNBW010000024.1:0-1869 GCF_034106085.1 Enterobacter sp. 302C9 | reverse complement strand
TTGATGCCTGGCAGTTCCCTACTCTCACATGGGGAGACCCCACACTACCATCGGCGCTACGGCGTTTCACTTCTGAGTTCGGCATGGGGTCAGGTGGGACCACCGCGCTAAAGCCGCCAGGCAAATTCTGTTAATCTGTATCAGGCTGAAAATCGTGTCTGTCTCATCCGCCGAAACAGCTTCGGCGTTGTAAGGTTAAGCCTCACGGTTCATTAGTATCGGTTAGCTCAACGCATCGCTGCGCTTACACACCCGACCTATCAACGTCGTAGTCTTCAACGTTCCTTCAGGACCCTTAAAGGGTCAGGGAGAACTCATCTCGGGGCAAGTTTCGTGCTTAGATGCTTTCAGCACTTATCTTTTCCGCATTTAGCTACCGGGCAGTGCCATTGGCATGACAACCCGAACACCAGTGATGCGTCCACTCCGGTCCTCTCGTACTAGGAGCAGCCCCCCTCAATTCTCCAGCGCCCACGGCAGATAGGGACCGAACTGTCTCACGACGTTCTAAACCCAGCTCGCGTACCACTTTAAATGGCGAACAGCCATACCCTTGGGACCTACTTCAGCCCCAGGATGTGATGAGCCGACATCGAGGTGCCAAACACCGCCGTCGATATGAACTCTTGGGCGGTATCAGCCTGTTATCCCCGGAGTACCTTTTATCCGTTGAGCGATGGCCCTTCCATTCAGAACCACCGGATCACTATGACCTGCTTTCGCACCTGCTCGAGCCGTCACTCTCGCAGTCAAGCTAGCTTATGCCATTGCACTAACCTCCTGATGTCCGACCAGGATTAGCTAACCTTCGTGCTCCTCCGTTACTCTTTGGGAGGAGACCGCCCCAGTCAAACTACCCACCAGACACTGTCCGCAACCCGGATTACGGGTCTACGTTAGAACACCAGCCATTAAAGGGTGGTATTTCAAGGTCGGCTCCACGCAGACTGGCGTCCACGCTTCAAAGCCTCCCACCTATCCTACACATCAAGGACCAGTGTTCAGTGTCAAGCTATAGTAAAGGTTCACGGGGTCTTTCCGTCTTGCCGCGGGTACACTGCATCTTCACAGCGAGTTCAATTTCACTGAGTCTCGGGTGGAGACAGCCTGGCCATCATTACGCCATTCGTGCAGGTCGGAACTTACCCGACAAGGAATTTCGCTACCTTAGGACCGTTATAGTTACGGCCGCCGTTTACCGGGGCTTCGATCAAGAGCTTCGCGTTGCCGCTAACCCCATCAATTAACCTTCCGGCACCGGGCAGGCGTCACACCGTATACGTCCACTTTCGTGTTTGCACAGTGCTGTGTTTTTAATAAACAGTTGCAGCCAGCTGGTATCTTCGACTGATTTCAGCTCCACCCGCAGGGGCTTCACCTACATATCAGCGTGCCTTCTCCCGAAGTTACGGCACCATTTTGCCTAGTTCCTTCACCCGAGTTCTCTCAAGCGCCTTGGTATTCTCTACCTGACCACCTGTGTCGGTTTGGGGTACGATTTCGTGTTACCTGATGCTTAGAGGCTTTTCCTGGAAGCAGGGCATTTGTTACTTCAGCACCGTAGTGCCTCGTCATCACACCTCAGCGTTAATAAGGTACCGGATTTACCTGGAACCTCCGCCTACATGCTTAAACCGGGACAACCGTCGCCCGGCTAACATAGCCTTCTCCGTCCCCCCTTCGCAGTAACACCAAGTACAGGAATATTAACCTGTTTCCCATCGACTACGCCTTTCGGCCTCGCCTTAGGGGTCGACTCACCCTGCCCCGATTAACGTTGGACAGGAACCCTTGGTCTTCCGGCGAGCGGGCTTTTCACCCGCTTTATCGTTACTTATGTCAGCATTCGCACTTCTGATACCTCCAGCA
>NZ_JAWNBW010000023.1:0-2684 GCF_034106085.1 Enterobacter sp. 302C9 | reverse complement strand
ATCTAATAAATAATGGTTAATAAAATTATAAATAAATATTATGGTTGATGCTTATCTGAGGATGCGTCAGTAAAATGTTTTTTTTGCGCGTAAACTGGAAATGATTATCTGCTGAAAAATAATTCAGCAGATAATCACCATCTCAAGGTAAGAGAGAGGCTCACTCCCCAAGCGTCGCCACCATCACCGCCTTAATCGTATGCATCCGGTTTTCCGCCTGGTCGAACACGATGCTCGCCGCCGACTCAAACACCTCGTCTGTCACCTCCATCCCGCCGTGCAGATCGAACTCTTTCGCCATCTGCTTGCCGAGGGTGGTCTGGTCGTCATGGAACGCCGGCAGACAGTGCAGGAACTTCACGTTCGGGTTGCCGGTCAGCGCCATCATCTGCGCGTTCACCTGATATCCGCGCAGCAGCGCAATCCGCTCCGCCCACTTCTCTTTGGCTTCGCCCATCGACACCCACACGTCGGTGTAGATAAAGTCCGCGCCCTTCACGCCCGCCGCCACGTCTTCCGTCAGCGTGATTTTTCCGCCGTGCTTCTCCGCCAGCGCGCTGCACTCCGCCACCAGGCTCTCTTCCGGCCAGCAGGCTTTCGGCGCCACCAGGCGCAGATCCAGCCCGGTCAGCGCTGCCGCTTCCAGCATCGAGTTGCCCATGTTGTTGCGCGCATCGCCCGCGTAGACCAGCGTCATCTCGTTAAACGCCTTGCCCGGCAGGTGCTCCTGCATGGTCAGCAGGTCCGCCAGCAGCTGGGTCGGATGGAACTCGTTGGTCAGCCCGTTCCACACCGGCACGCCCGCGTACTGCGCCAGCGTTTCGACTACTTCCTGGCCGTGACCGCGATACTGAATGCCGTCGTACATCCGCCCGAGCACGCGCGCGGTGTCCTTAATTGACTCTTTATGCCCAATCTGGCTGCCGCTCGGCCCTAAATAGGTGACGCGCGCGCCCTGGTCAAATGCGGCAACTTCGAAAGAGCAACGTGTACGGGTCGAGTCTTTTTCGAAGATGAGCGCGATGTTTTTACCGGTAAGCTTCTGTACTTCCTTGCCATTTTTTTTATCGGCTTTTAGCTGTGCGGCAAGGGTCAGCAGAGAAGTGAACTGTGCAGGGGTAAAGTCGAGCAATTTCAGAAAGTGTTTCTTGTATAAATCGGACATTTTATCCTCGCATGGCGAACGCCACTTATTGAATTAAAATTCACTTTATATGTGTAATTATTCATTTGCAACCCCGTTTCACAAATCTTTCTTACAAAGGTGGAGGCAAACCCGTCCGTGTGTGAAAATAGAAGTATCTGCCGCACTTTAAAGAGGATTGAGCCATGGCAAACCCGGAACACCTGGAAGAGCAACGCGAAGAGACGCGTCTGATTATTGAAGAACTGCTGGAAGACGGTAGCGATCCGGACGCGCTGTACACCATCGAGCACCATTTCTCTGCGGATGATTTCGACGCGCTGGAAAAACTGGCCGTGGAAGCCTTCAAGCTGGGTTACGAAGTGACCGAGCCGGAAGAGCTTGAAGTGGAAGAGGGCGACACCGTCATCTGCTGCGACATCCTGAGCGAAGGCGCGCTGAAGGCGGAGCTGATCGACGCGCAGGTAGAACAGCTGATGAACCTGGCCGAGAAGTTTGAAGTGGAATACGACGGCTGGGGAACCTACTTCGAAGATCCGAACGGTGAAGACGGCGAAGAAGGCGACGACGAAGATTACGTCGACGAAGACGACGACGGCGTGCGTCACTAAGCGTTTCAGGCGGTGGCGCGCGCCACCGCTTTTTCAAGGCAGAACCATGGATTACCCGCAGATACTCGCCCCCGTACTCAGCTTCCTCCAGTGCCCGACCCCGCAAGCATGGATTGATAAAGCCCGCGACCCGGCGAACCTGCCGCTGCTGCTCACCGACCACATGGTGTGCGAGCTCAAGGCCGCCCAGACCGCGCTGCTGCTGGTGCGTAAATACGTCGCCGACGAAAGCGGTGCCGACGCGCTGCTCGACTGGCTCAAACCCTACGAACAGTTCACCTTCCGCGACGGCCCGGAGCCGGACTTCATCGCCCTGCATAAGCAGATTGGCAAAAGCGTGATGCCCAAAACCGACGATCCGTGGGGCCAGGCGCTCATCGACAGCATGGTGCTGCTGATTAAAGAAGAGCTGCACCACTTCTGGCAGGTGCGCGAGGCGATGCTGGCCCGCGACATTCCGTACGTCAAAATCACCGCCAGCCGCTACGCCAAAGGAATGCTAAAGGAAGTGCGCACCCACGAACCGCTGACGCTGATCGACAAGCTCATCTGCGGCGCCTACATCGAAGCCCGCTCCTGCGAACGCTTCGCCGCGCTGGCCCCGTTCCTCGACGACGACCTGCAGAAGTTCTATCTCTCGCTGCTGCGCTCCGAAGCGCGCCACTATCAGGACTACCTGACGCTTGCCCGGCAGGTGAGCGACGACGATATCTCACCGCGCATACAGCTTTTTGGCGAAATTGAAGCCACACTTATCTCGACACCGGACAACGAGTTTCGCTTCCACAGCGGCGGGGGGGGGGGGGGGGGGGGCCCCCCACCAGACCGCATACAGCATCATCTCTGTTCGTCCAGCTGCAGCGCCACATACAGCAGCAGCCTGTCGTCAAAGTTTCCCAGATCCAGCCCCGTCAGCTCCGAAATCCGGT
>NZ_JAWNBW010000022.1:0-5458 GCF_034106085.1 Enterobacter sp. 302C9 | reverse complement strand
CTGCGTCTCAATATTCCCCGACGTGTTCACCACCTGGCTGTTCGCATTCCCCGCCGCATCCCGCTGCATCCACAGGTTGTTCCCCGCCATGATGTCGCCGCGCCGGTTGGTGATGCTGTCGGCAAACAGCGCCAGGTTATTCGCCGCGTACAGCAGCGCGGTGTTGACGATGGACCCCGGTGCGCTCAGGGTCAGCGAGCCGCGCGTGCCGGTGAAGCCGTCGACGGTAATGTTGCTCCGGCTGGCCACGGTGATGTCGCCGCCGCCCTGCACCGAGCCCGCGGCGTTCAGCGCCACGCTGCTGCCGGAGAGCGTGCTGGTGCCGCCGCCGGTGGTGATTTGTCCGTTGTTGCTGAGCTGCCCGCCCGCGCTGAGGTTAACCGCCTGCCCCTGCAGCACGCTGCGGTTATCGATGTCGCCGCCGCTGCTGATGGTCAGGGTTCGG
This sequence comes from Enterobacter sp. 302C9, assembly GCF_034106085.1. Taxonomy (NCBI): domain Bacteria; kingdom Pseudomonadati; phylum Pseudomonadota; class Gammaproteobacteria; order Enterobacterales; family Enterobacteriaceae; genus Enterobacter; species Enterobacter sp. 302C9. The sequence goes on along the minus strand of NZ_JAWNBW010000022.1, from coordinate 5,013 downwards.
CCTGCCGCCACGGCGGTCCGGCTGGTAAACGCGTTCGTCAGCTGCAGCGTTAAGTCCCCCAGGGAGACCAGCTGGCCGGTCAGGTCCAGCCCCCGGCTCTGCAGCCACAGGTTGCCGCCGCTCAGCAGCCTGCCGCCCGCGCTCTGGGTTACCTGGTCCGCGCCAATATTCAGCTGCGCGTTGCCGAGCAGCGTGCCGCTGTTGTTCAGCTGGCCGTAGTTAACCGTCAGCTGTCCCGCCTGGGTGGTACCCTGGCTGGCAAAGGTGGTGCCGGTCAGCGTGGCCCGGTCGGCCACCCACGTGCCGCCGTTAGTGGCGTTTGCCGCATTGAGTATCAGGTCGGTGGCCTGCAGCCAGCCGGTGCCGGTGAACTGCGGCGTGCCGAGCGTCAGGCGCGCGCCGGAGAGCAGCCTGCCGTCGTTACGCGCCTGCGAGGAGGCGGTCACGCGCGTCTCGCCGCCGCCCTGAATCAGGCCGTAGTTAAACAGCGCGGGCGTGGTCAGCGTCAGGCCATCGCGGCTGACGATTTCGCCCCCGCTGCTGTTGGTCAGCGTGCCGCTGAGGGCCAGCGTCGCGCCGTTATCGCCCTGCAGACGTCCGCCGTTGGTGAGCGCCCCGGTGGTGATGCCGAGCGTGCTCCCCTGCATTTTGCCGTCGCTGGTGACGGAGGCCGCCGTGACGTTCAGCGCCCCGCCGGAGAGCAGGGTCCCGGTCGACTGCTGGCTGACCGCGCCGGTCTGGCTGAGGGTCAGGCCATTCACCCCGCTGATGGCGCCGCTGTTGCTGAGCGTGCCGCCGGTCAGCGTCAGGTTTTTCGCCGCCCACTGCCCCTGGTTCACCAGCGTCGCGGCCTGCAGCGTTGCCGCACCCAGCGCGGTAATCTTACTGCCCGTGGTTCCGGTGAGTGTGTCGGCCAGCGTCATCTGCAGCCCGTCGGCGCTCTGCACCGTGCCGCTGTTGCTGAGCGACTGCGCGTTAAGCAGGATGTTCTGCGCCTGCCAGCTGCCGGCGTTGGTCACCGCCCCGGAGGCAATGGTCAGCGCGCCCTGAGTGAGAAGCCTGCCGCCAGCGCCGTTAATCAGCGCCTGCTGCGGCGCGGCCATCGCCATGCGCGCCATCAGCCGCTGCTGCCCCTGAACGGTCAGGCTCTGCAGGCCGGTCAGGGTGCCCTGGTTGTTAATGCTGTCCTGGCGCAGCGCGAGGGTGTTCCCCTGCACGGTGCCGCTGTTTTTAAGGGTGCTGCCGCCGAGCGTCACGTCCCCTTCGCTGAGGAGCTGCCCGCGGTTATCCAGCGTCTGCGCGGTGATATCCGCCCGCCCCTGGCTCATCAGCGAGCCGGACGAGGTCAGCGTGCCGCCGGTCGCGGCCGTCAGCGTTCCCTGGCTGAGCAGGGACCCGCCGTGCGTCCAGTCGCCGGTGGCGCGGACGGCCGCGCCGTTCCCCTGCAGCGTGCCCTGCGTGGTCAGCTGGCCTGCGTCCAGCGTCAGCATGCCGCCGGAGAGGGTGCGCGAGGCCGCGCCCGTGGTCAGCGCGGTGCCGGTGAGCGCCAGGCCGTTCGTTCCCTGCATCAGCCCGTCGTTGTTCATCTCGCGGGCGGTGAGGGAGAGCGTGCCGCCGGTGATGCGCCCCGGGTTCGCCAGGGTGTCCGCGGTGAAGGTGGTTGCGCCGCCGCTCTGCAGCAGCCCGGTATTGGTTAACGCCCCGCCGAGCGTGCCGCTGAGCCCCGCCAGCCCGTTCACCGTGCCGCTGCTGGTGAGGGTGGTGCCGGTCATGTCCAGCGTCGCGCCCTGCAGCGTACCGGCGTTCGTCAGCTGCCCGCCCGTCAGCGTGAAGCCGCCGCCGGAGAGCCATTTGCCGTTCAGCGCGTTGATAAAGCGGTCAGCGGCGGCGTTAACCGCGCTGCTGCCCTGCATCAGGCCGCTGTTGCGCAGCTCCGTCGCGCCTGCGGTCAGCGTTCTGCCCGCCACCGTGCCGCTGCTGGTCAGCGTCGTCGCGTGAAGCGCGGCATCGCCGGTGGCCACGATGTTCCCGGTATTGCTCAGGGCGTTGCCCAGACCCAAATCCAGGTCCTGCGCCTGAATATCGCCCTGGTTGGTCAGGTCGCTGCCCCGGAGGGTGAGCCCGCCGTTCACCAGCAGCAGACCGGCGTTATCGAGCGTGTCCAGGGACAGATTCAGGCCGCTTCCGCTCACCAGCTGCCCGGTGGCGCCGTTGCTCAGCGCGCGGGTGGTCAGCGCCAGCGTGTCGTTGCCCTGCAGCATGCCGGTGTTGGTCAGCTGCGCGGCGTTCACCGTCAGCGCTTTCCCCGCCAGCCGGCCGTCGTTAAACAGCTGCGCCGCCGTCAGCGTGAAGAGGTTCTGGCTGAGCAGGGCGCCCGTGTTGTCCAGCCTGCCGGTTGCGGCAAGCGTCAGGGCGTCCAGCGCCTGAACGCTGCCCTGGTTATTCAGGCCTGCGGCGTCCAGCGTGGCGCTGCGCCCCTGCAGGCTGCCCGCGTTGCTGAGCGTGTGTCCGCTCAGGGTGAGGGTCTCACCGCCCGTCACCTGCCCCTGAGTCTGGTTCGCGAAGGTGTTGCCGGACCAGGCCAGCGTGCTGCTGCCCTGAAGCAGGCCGCTGTTCTGCAGGTCGCCCCGCAGGGTCAGCACTTTCGCCAGCAGCTGGCCCCGGTTATCGGTATTGCCGGCCTGAACGTCCAGCGCCTGCTGGCTGAGCACCTTACCGCTGTTGGTCAGCGTGCCGGTCACCGCCGCCGTCACGCCCGCTTCCCCCAGCGCGTTACCGGTGTTCATCCACTCGCCGGTGGCCAGGCTCAGGGTGTTGCCCTGCATGAGCCCGGCGTTGTTCAGGGTGGAGTGGTGCAGGTCAAGCGCGCCACCGGAGAGCAGCATGCCCGCCTGCAGGTTGCTGAGCTGTGCCCCCGTCGCCGTCAGGGAACGGGTTCCCTGCAGCGTGCCGCCGTTGGTCACCGACGCGCTGTTAAACTGCGCGTCGGCACCGGCCATCAGCCCGCTGTTGGTCAGGCTGGCGGCGGTCAGCGTCAGGCCGTCCCGGGCAATCACCCGGCCGCCCGCCTCGTTGCTGACCTGACGGGTCAGGTTCAGCAGCAGCGCGGTGGCGCTGAGCTCGCCGCTGCTGGTAAGGGTGTCGCCGTTAAGCGTCAGCGTTCCGCCGCTGCGCAGCGCGCCGCGGTTAGTGAGGTCTGCCACGCCGAGCGTCAGGGCCGCGTCCCCCTCGACGGTGCCCTGGTTCTCCAGGCTGTCCGCCGTGATGTGCAGGTCGCCTGCGGCAATACTGCCCGCGTTAACCAGAGTAGTGCCGTTCAGGGTGAGCCGGTCGTCCGCCAGCAGGCGTCCGCTGCTGGTCAGGCTGAGGTAGTCGCTGCTCAGGCTGACGCCGTTGATTTCACCCAGGTTGGTCAGCGTGTCGCCTTTAATGCGCAGCGTGCCGTCGGTGGTGATAAGCCCGCCGTTGGCCAGCACCGGAACGTTCAGCGTTAAATCCTGCGCGCTGTAGACCGACCCGCCCGCGAGGTTCGCGAGTGACCCGGTCTTCAGGCCGAGCAGGGTGGTGCCCTGCAGCAGCCCGCCGTTCTCCACCGAGGCAGCGTCCAGCGAGAGGGTACCGGCAACCAGCGAGCCGCTGCTGGTGATGCGCCCGGGGGCCGTCAGGGTCATGCGGTCCGCTTTTGCGGCGCCGGACTGGAGGATGTTCTGTCCGCCGAGAGTAATGGCGCCGGCGGTGAGCTCCCCGCCGCTGGTCAGGTCGCCGGTCGCGTTAAAGCTCAGCGCGTCACCGGTGGATTTCCCGGCGTGCGCAATCGTGCCCGCCGTCACCGACAGGGCGCCTTTCGCCGCCTGGGTGCCGTTCAGCGCGGCGTTCTGCGCCTGCAGGGTGAGCCCCTGCCCGCTCTGCAGGTGCGCGTCCGGGCCGGTGGTCAGGTCGCCGGCGCTGACGGTGACCGCCCCCGCCGCGTCCGTCTGCCCGTTCAGGCTGGCGCTGCGGGTCGCGGTAATCTGTATATTGCCCTGGCTGGTCGTGCGGGACGCCTGACCGCTGGTCAGGGTGCCGGCCTGCGCCGTCAGCGCCGTCGCGCCGGACAGGGTGCCGTTCTGCTCAAGCACGCCGGCGGTCACGTTCATCGCGCCGTCAGCCAGCAGGCTGCCGTCGTTACGCAGGGTCTGCTGCGCCGTGACGTTCGCATTGCCTTTCGCGCTCAGCGTGCCCCGCTGCGCCAGGGTTCCGGCGCTTAACGTCAGGCTGCCGGCGCTCTGCAGGGTGCCGCTGTTGGTCACCGTCTGTCCCTGCAGGGTGACGTCGCTGCCCTGCGCCGTGCCGCCGTTCGTCAGCTCTCCGGCGTTCACGTCCAGACGGCCTTTCGCCGCCAGCAGGCCGCTGCTGGACACCCTGTCGCCGGAGAGCGCAATGTCGCGCCCCGCATTCACCTGCCCCTGGTTACTGACGGTGCTGCCCGTCAGGCGGATATCGGCCGCGGCATCGGCCCGGCTCTGGCCGTCCAGCACCAGCTGCCCGCCGCTCAGCGCCAGGCTCTCTCCTGCCGAGACCGCACTGCCCGTGGATGACAGCGTGCCGCCGCTGCTGAGCGTCGCGCGGGTATCGCTTCCGCTGCGGGTATTCGTCAGGGTGATATCCTTCCCGGCCGCCACGCTGAGCGCGCCCCTGCCGGTGACGCTGCCGCCGCGCTGCGTCAGGCTGCCGCCGGTGGACAGCGTGGTGTCGCCCTGGCCCGTCAGCGTGGCATCCGAAAGTGCCACTCCCTGCCCGCCCGCGACGGTCAGCGCCCCGCCCTGTGCCGACACGCCGCCGCCGTTGACGGTCAGGGTATCCTGACTGTTCAGCGTCGCCGCGCCGCGGGAGATAAGGGAGGTATTGCTGAGCGTCATCGCCTGCCCGCTGCTGACCGCCAGCGCGCCCGCGCTGTTTGTCCCGCCGCCCGTCATCTGCACTTTCCCCGCCGCGGAAAGGCGCATGTCGCCCTGGCTGGCGAGCGTGCTGTTA
>NZ_JAWNBW010000021.1:0-12423 GCF_034106085.1 Enterobacter sp. 302C9 | reverse complement strand
GTGCATTAATATAATCAAGCATACTCGAATGATCATAAAACCTTACCTCGTAAGCAACATGCTTTTTATAAATCAATATCCAAATATACTTTCTATTAATGTTATAAACTTTATACAACCTAACATTTCATTAATACATTTGTACATTTTACACGCGAGGAAATGCAAAGACAATTGTTTAACATGAACAAATAGCATACAATTTCTTAATAATATAATGTATTTATATTTTTTAACATAATTGTCACTAACGTTGCTAAACTTCCTAGTAAAATTTGTTAATAGATCCTTTTTGTCCCATGCATTTTTGAGATCCCGACCAGATATTTTTTTGCAGTATTCCTCCGTTATCATATCATTCAACAATTAATGCAGGCGTTCACGGCTATATTCTGACAACAATTTTTTCCGTCATTTCTCGTGCTTCATTCAGTGATTTGTACAGATAATAATCAGGTTCTCCTATATGGTATCTCCGGTTAAAATGCTCTTGAAAGCAATCTGCTTCGGTTTACCCGACTGGTTAAATTCCAGTTTCAGTATGTTTCTCTGTACATTCGTCATTACCAGCAAAATACACTCCGGACCTTTATCCATGCGCACCATAGCCGGATAGCCGCACTTTATCGTAATCCTATCGGATCCCTAGACCACTCATGGAGCGGGTAAATAAGGCCAATTTAAATCGGCAACTCCTCTCGGTTACATTCTGGAACTACTTTAAACGTTCGAAAACGACGACAACAGACTAAGGAATCATGCATAAAATCGATCATCTTTGGTTTAGTGTTTCCATAAGGACAAGTGTTGAGGGATTACACACCGATAACAGTTGTTTGCCCTGACGGCAATAATTCAGCTTCAGCAGAGTATAAATAGGGTGGATCCTATTGTGATGCCACGGGTATCCCTGTCGTCGCAGAATCAAGTACAGCTAGCAAAAATCGTATCGTGGATATCATTCTACTACCGCCTGCAATGCAGCAATAACGGGTTCGTCACATGAGATATCCGGACGGTAATGGTAAAACCCCTCAGCTTAGTTTATACAACTACTGGGCTGACGGATACTGAGTCCGGATGTATTGATTAGATAAATGACCAGCTCAGGCTTAGAGGCTGGTAATCATCTGTTTAAGATGTCTGTTCTCGTACTTAAGATCCAGTATCTTTAGTATCAGAAACGTCTATATCGCAGTAATGGGGCTTCCAGTTGTAGCAGGTGTCTTCAGAAAGGTCTGCCTTCAGCCCTACACCTTTGGCATTTCGTCCGGCTTAAACCGACTTAATCATGGCGATGATCTGCTATTCAGTAAAACGGACTATACGCATGGCGATCTCCTTTGTTGGCTGATTGATTATGCCCGCGTCTCTCTAAATGTGAATGAAACTATTATGTGAGATGCTTACGGTTACAGGGCAAGTTTGATTCTCAAGTTTGATAAGGTAGGTCACGGCATCTGTTCGATTTGTTGAACACATTCCCAGAGACGGTTGTAGACTACTGCAAACTTTAGGACGAAGGTTGGATCCAAAAATCTTACATAGATTATCTTTTGATAACTGAACACACCTTACATTTGCTGGCTTGACTAACATATAATTATTCACTGTTTAAAATTCACATTCATGCTGTTAGCATCAGGTCTATCTGATCAATCAATATCATCCGAAGGGAATCACACTCAATGAAACCCAAGCTGTATTCATACGTACGTTTTTCATCTGTGAAACAACGGGAAGGTAACTCCCTGGAGCGTCAGCAAGATACCGCTTTAAAAATTGCGGCCCGCTATAATCTCGAACTTGATACAACGGCTTTCCACGATCTCGGCATGTCTGCGTTCAAAGGAAAAAATGCTCATGAAGGGAAGCTATCGGAGTTCATCAAGCAGATTGGGGCTAAAGTTCCCGTTGGCTCGTGGCTAGTAGTCGAAAATCTTGACCGCATTAGTCGTGATGATGCCTGGAGCGCTTTGGATATATTCAAGAACATACTTAGCAGGGGGATAGTCGTTGTTACTGGCATGGATGAAAAGGTCTATAAGTACGCTGACGTAAAGAATAATCCAACTGATTTAATCATTTCATTGTTGATGTTCACACGCGCCCACGACGAATCGTTGACAAAAAAGAATCGAGTTGAAGCCCAGGCCCGTTCGTTGATACGACAGAACCTGACAAGAAAATCGGGCACACCAGCAAAAGCAATAGAATCTGTCGGTCAGAATGTTTGGTGGGTAGATACAAAATCAGGATACGTTACTCCACATCCTATATATTTTACCGCTGCTCAGAAGATTATCGAACTTAAACAAAACGGCGAAACTCTTCTTGGAATCCAACGATATCTTAACGAACATTACCCTGCCCCTAAAAAGAGGGTTTATAAAGACCAGACCGGTCAAGCGCTCCCCCCCAAAACTGAACAATGGGGTAAACATTTGATCAGAACCTTTTTGAACCCCACTGTTCATGGACAAAAAACCTTCACGCTGGATAAACGCGATGAATCAGGTGTCATCATATACGATTCCGAATCAGATGAGCCGTTAAAAGAAACCTTCATTATTCCTGATTACTACCCTGCTCTTATGTCGGAAGTGGACTACTTGACACTTTCGAAATTAGATCGACACCGCGCCATCACTCGTAATTCATCAAAATACCCAGCAGGTAACCCTGAACCAGAAATCCCGCTACTCTCAGGTATCGGTATTCTTTTTTGCGGCAAATGTGGTTCTTTCATGTTCAAATCTGGTTCAAGTGAAAACAAGTACCGTTATATATGTGGTTCGAAAATTGTTCAGGGTAAACCTTGCGGTAAAAAAGGTTTTACGTCATACCAGCTTGAGCACACTGTTTTGCAACTAATCGCTGATCATGTCTGGAACAATCACCAAGAAGATAAAACGGCCTGGTATGAATCTGAAATTGAAAAGGCATCAGAAGCTGTTAAAAAGCTGCTAAAGCTTGCAACTTTGACAGATGAACTCGAAGAATTGGCAGATCAGATTAATGCCAATAACCAGAAAAAAATAACGCTTGAGCGAGAATTTCAGCAGTACAAAATCCGTCGCTCTGAAATCCAAACTACTGGCTGGGATCAATTTCGAAATTTCGATGTTCATGACACTAAGAACCCTGACCGTAAGCGAATTAGGCTGAAGATTAAGCAAGCTATCAAACGTATTGATTGTTATGACATTGATGGGCGGCATAGTCATTTTGAAGTAACCTTCGCCGACGAGACAAAACAGAGAATCGTGATTAAGTTCAATCGAAACCGATCACCTGGTGTTTCGTATGTAGAAGCACAGACAGTAAATGATCATGACTTACTAAAAATGCAAGGACTAGTGTTGCACTCCTTCATTGATGAACTGATTTCACCTGAAAAATTTGCACAGCATATTAAGGACAAGCATGAAGTCAGCATTCTAAACCCGACGTTTATAACCAAGCTGGAGGATGGTGTAAACCAAGACGAAGGCAATGGATTGGCTATCAAGGTAGATAGTACGACAAGTAAATCGTATGCAACAGTCAACGGTATTAAATACGAGATTAACTCTCTGGAAGACTTAAAAAAACTCTCACAGTAAATCACTCTCCCCTTGCATACCTGTCAAGGGGGAGCTTACCAACGCTCCCAATAGCCTTATCTCCGTTTCAGTTACATCAAAGCATTCTCGGGATTCTTCACACCATAAATGATCGTTTTTATAGATCAATTTCAAGTTATTGATAGTTTTTACAGATCAATGTAAGATCATGATTCTTCGAGTAGTGTTTCTTACAAGCAAGACTCACGGGATGGTGCTCTGCCCCCCGATGGACTGCAGTAGAAAGAAGGTATCCAGAATGACTATCCTTATAAAAACATTAAAAATCATGGCGTCAGGCGTTGTGCTCATTTCAGGTATTACCGCCGCCTCCAGTACCGTCTATTTCTTGCCAGAGGCGAAATCAGCAGGTGTCGCCAGCAACGACAAAAACGCCCTGATGTTTCTCGGAATGGACAGGGATGTAAATCTGAAGGGAATATGCTTCGCGATAACAAAGCAATCATCCTCGATCGTGCCGCTGGTAGATATCACTGCTACAACTGATAACGGCAGATTCACGATGCACGGACTACGCCCAAAGAATAACGACGATACGAAGGAATTAGTCTGTTCACTTGGTTCAGAAGCTGGGGATTTCTTGACTGGCATTGCGAACTCAACCACCGTCAACGTGAAACTAGATTTCAATGGCGAGATCCGCAGTTACAGTTTCAACACTACAGAGTTCAGAAAAATACTGACTGCCAATGGTCAAGGTGTGTGGGACAAAGCAGCTAAAGACTACGCTCAAGGAGTTCGCGCACCCATTTTCTATAATAACAACCGCGAAGCCACCAAAAACAATGCAGTAACCTCAAATGTCGATACACATAGTTATAAAGCAAGCGATGAGAAACTAAATTCGGTCTGGAAAAACCTTAGCCCTGAAACTAGAAAACGATTACTCCCTTCCCAAAGAGAATGGATAAAGCAAAAATCCGGTTGCAATAATGAACAGAAATGTCTTACCGACATGACGAACAACCGTATTATTGAACTAGAATCTGAAAATGAAAAATAATGCACTGACTTTGGTTTTAAAAAACGACTGGATAACTTCGTCTTCTAGTCAAACCTATAACGGGAAATACATGGTTGGACATTTTCACTTGACAGATACGTTTATCGTTGAATATATGAAGCTGATACATGGAGTCGAAATACCTGTTTCATGGATAAGCAGCTGCTTCACTAATACATCAGATACCAATATCCGTAAGGTTATGTATATGGAAGGCTGCGGTATGTTATCTAACGATACAATGAATGAGATCCGTAATGCAGTTAAGTCCCCAACTGACAACGTGAAAATATACCGCAATGGGGAACATATTGTTAAGTTAGAAGTTATGGAAAAGCAAAATGAGAGCACACTCTAAACGTCACTTTAAAAAATCGATTGCAACTGTCGCCATCTCCTTCGGGCTTTATGTGTTGAACGGATTATTAATAACACCATGCCAAGCCAGTACATCCGAATCAATACAGGTATCAAATGGAGGCTCAACTTATTTTCAACAAAAACAACAACCATCCAAACCATCAATAATCGATATACTTCCAAGAGCGTATACTACCGGGGAAGTTTATGCGCGGTTTAAAGAACACGAATTCAGGGCAACGAATGACTTCAAGAAGTGTCGTTTGATGGTGATTGGTAAAATTAAAAGCATCGGTACAGCCACTTTCAGTAAAAAACCGTTAGTAACGTTATATGTCCCTGATTCGAATGAAGGATTAAAATTCATTTTCGAAAATACGGATTATGATAACGATAAAGTTGCTGCGTTAAACGTGGGAGATACTGTGATTATTGCCGGAAGGAATGCACGCCCTGGAACATTTGAAGGTATTTTTTTAGATGGCTCGCAAATCATGACGGGTATGATTTCAAAGAAGAAAAGGCAAATGCTGGCTGTAAATGGTGGAGTCTATGACCGGGAAATTTGCCATAAGTAACGTTCTATAGGATTTTCAAATGCAGGGGCGAATCCCCCCTGCATTACTCGCCAACGGATTAAGTTATTTAATCAATACATGTTCTGCTGTTTAGGATTCGATAAAAAAGTATACCCGACCGATAAGTCAGCTTTGTATCCCATTTCATCAGGCACCAGGGGCGGTGGAATGCGGGTTGTAGCCCACAATGTATCCCATTCTGTATCTCATTTGTAGTAGGTATGTATTTGCTTCTGATCTGACTAACCATTAACAAGTTTCTTGCACATCTACAGCAATGTAACTGGAACAAGTTTACGGGACATTTTGTGTCACGAGAGTCATACTTAACACTAAGATTACGCTTCTCTATTAGTCAAACCATGACTTGAACGTGTACTTGTCCCGCGCTTCCTGCTCTGACATCCCTGTGTAAGCAAAGAACTTTTTAAAGTCTGGTTTCTTAATTGGTTCTATACACTTCAAAAACGCCGCTTGTTTGTTCTCATAAGTCGGCACACCTCCCCATTCCCTGACTCGACTTAACTCAATGTTGCTTTCTGCGATAGCAGGAAACTCAGAAAGAAAGTGATAAAGTTCAACGATTACATGATCTATCAGCGCGATAGAGGTTTCAGTGATGTCAATGAAGCCCCCACAAAGTTTTTTTCCAAGCGTCTGTTGGACATGTTCGAGCGTCAGAATGTCACCATACATCGAAATCTTATCTTTAACTTGTTCGTTCAACTCGTTTCTGTATCTGAGTAAACCCATTGCCTCGTTGTAGTTTCCGAACAAAGCCCCTACTCTGACACTGTTTCGCCAGGTTCCCCTTAGCTCTTCAGATGACGGGGCTCTAATCTTCATTCGTAAAATACGATGCTTAATTTTCCATACGACTGACTCATACAGTTTTTTGTTCGCGGTCGGTATTGGACGTATAAAATACAAGCTGTTTGTACTAAATGTTACATCATCAAACTTAGTGATTATCGTTGTAAAAGCACCAGCCCTTACAAGTGGCTCATCACTGTCTATCTTAAGGTAATTGGTTTTGATGGCAACTAGGTTACTCAGGCAATCTTGTGCTAGCGCTACAGCTTGTATGGAAGTAATCAGATTATCTCTAGCGATTTTTTGTTGCTCTTGTCTTTTGTTGATATAGACCGCTGACACCCCTCCCAGAAAGGCTGAAGCAAATGCCATCGTAACAGGGAAGATGTAATCTTTCACATAATCTGTTGTTGGTCGTAATGACTCAATGGCTTTAGATATATCGCTGGTGTGCTGGTTTAGAATTAGCCAGTCAGTGAATGTCATGATTTATCCACCGTGTACTCGTAATGCATTTTCTCCTCAGACCCTATTTTGAAATCAGGATTTGCTTGCATAATGAAACACCACAAACCAAGAGCCTTACCTTTGTAATCCTTGGGAATCTCAACAGAGAATACGTCAGGGTCAGCTTTCGGAGTTATAGCAGTCACTTCTTGCTCATATACGGTATGCTCGTTGTATGCTTCAGTTATCATCGAACTGAGGCTACCAAACATGGCAAAACCGTTGCGTTCAAAGTCCTCTAATGATTCAGGGTTAAACGTGAAGCGCACGCTGTGAAGTTTCCCGTTTTCATCCATTTCTCCCTCTGGTTCGCCACATTCCCAGCGACCAAACCGCATCAGGTAGAAAGCAATATTCTTCTCATCGTGATCTTCAATCTCTTTCCCGGCACAGTACATCTTCACGTCACCGCAAATGAAACTTGCACGATTTTCTTCATCGACAGAGGCATCTTTACTATTGTCAGCTACCAGTTCGAAAACAAGAGGGGGCTTAGTCCCGACGTTCACGTCACCGAGCATCGCCATTTCATTGTTTGCAAGTGAATGTATCGGTGTTGTTTCGTACTTGTGTTTCAGTTCAATAAATGAATTCACAGGCAGCAATGTCCACATCCTGAGACAACGGTAATAGATTGCAAAATACAATGGAACACCATTTAGCTCACTATAGCGTTGAAGTTTTGCTACGTAGTCCTTTCTCAGTAGGTATGTTGATGTTGGGTTTGGGACACTAGTATTTTTCACCTCAACGAATATCTGCCGACCGTCCTTCAGGACGAGTCTATAGTCAGGTAGTAAAATATCAGCATCATCAGAAATGACGTCACCAGTGTCTTCAGTTTTTATCAGGCGACACCCTTGTAGTCCGGCGGCAACTTGACCAAAACACGCTTCCATGCGTTTCCCGTGAAGTAGTATCTGATTTTCCTGTGAAGCTTTGAGCGATTCGCCAAACTGTTCAAGAAATTTTTCAGTGTCCTCTGGTGATTTTAGTTTGTAGTCATGTTCACGGCTAAATGCTGTAAATACTTCCAGAGCTTCAAATTTTCCAGGATTTCTTACGAGGCGTTTCATCATTTGATGTTCTGTGTTTTTAGGAGGTTACCTAAAATTACACCTGAACAATGATGATGCGCAACAACACTTACAAGGAAGCCCATATAGGGGCGCGATTGGAGAATGAATTTAGCCTAGATTTTTTGACTACCCTGTTTTGTACCATCAAGCCCCCAAATATCCGCAAGGGAAATTGCTGATAAGATATCTCTTTTGGGTATACCTGATTAAGACCATGATACAAAGTCTCAATAGGGTTAAATTAAACTCTATTGACAGCATAACGACGTGATGTATCATATGGGTATCAACTCGATATTCAAAAGAGAATTCATAATGAATATCCGAATCTACTGCCGTGCATCTATTGAAGGCCAACATGCTGATCGTGCATTAGTAAGCTTGCGCGAATTTGCGCAAAGCAAAAACTGGTCGGTTGCCGGAGAATACATTGAGAATGCAAGTGGTGCGAAGCTGGAACGTATGGAACTGATGCGCCTACTTGCGGAAGCACAGCCTGGCGATTTGCTTCTAATTGAAGCGATTGACCGTCTCAGTCGTCTTCAACATGAAGAATGGGCTGAACTCAAAGCTACGTTGAACAGTAAAGGGCTGGTGATCGTATCAATGGACTTACCGACGAGTTGGCAGATGGTTGAAATGTCCGGTAACGACCTTACCAGCGGCATTCTTCGGGCAGTCAACTCTATGCTGATCGATATCCTTGCGACAATGGCACGACAAGATTATGAAACCCGCCGTAAACGCCAGGCACAGGGGATCGAGAGAGCAAAACAGGCAGGTTTATATACGGGGAAAGAAAAAGATATGGAAGCCCGTGAGACTGTTCGCGAAATGCTGGCCCAGAACGTTAAACCAGCCCACATCATGAAAGCGGCAGATATCAGCCGTGCCACCTTCTACCGAATCAAGAAGGAGTTAGTAAGCTAATTATATTAGAATTACATCGGAAGAATGCTCTCGGATATGACCGCCCGCCTTGAGTAAGGTGCAGACATTGCATACTATCTTTTGGTCATTCAAGTGTAAATATCCCGCTGAATATAGCATATTTGATAGTCAGGTCTCCTTAACCACATTATCATCATTGGCTTCATAAGCTGTATAATCATTATCCCCTGTGTACTGGCATTTCTGTTCTTCCAAATATCCATCTGCGAGATACAGAATCCGGTCTGCAGAGGCAATGGTTTCCGGGCGATGGGCAACCAGCAGGACAGGTAGCCCCAACTGGCGTAGTGTCTGGCTTATCTGGATTTCACTCTCAACATCAAGGTGGCTGGTCGCTTCGTCCAGTAATAAAAACCCCGGTTGTTTGTACAACGCTCTTGCCAGCAAAATACGTTGCTTTTGCCCTCCGGAGAGTCCACCACCGGTTTCACCGATTAATGTCTGATATCCCATTGGCATTGCCATGATATCAGTGTCAATCAGCGCAAGACGGGCACACTGGATCATTCTTTCCTGATTGCGGTCTTCGCTGAAGAAAATGATGTTATCTGCAATGGATCCCCTGAAAAGGTGATCATCCTGCAATACGGTACCAATCCGACGTCGTACCTGAAAATAATCGGGGTGCGTTTGCGGTATGCCAAATGTTCTGATTGTCCCTTCATCAGGAATATGAATCCCCAGGATAAGTTTCACCAGCGTCGATTTTCCGCACCCAGATTTACCCGTAATGGCCACCACTTCACCCGGCTGCAGCGCCAGTGAAATTCCGCGAAGTATCGGTTTGTTCCCGCCCTTGTGGCTGAATAAGATGTGCTCGATAGATAACGGGGGATGAGCTTCCGGATTCCCACTGACTACGGAGGTAATGACAGAAGTACTGACGTCTTCATGAACGGGCCGTTGCTGATGCCCTTCTGTTTGGGTTAGCACAATGTCAGCCAGACGCTCATTATAAACAGCAAGCATTCGCCACGAAAAAAACTTGTCAGTAAGGCTGCTAATACTTGAAGAAAAACGCATCTGATAAGACAAGTAGGCAACCAGCATACCGACGGTAAAGGTGCCATTCAGCACTTCACCGGCACCTTTCCACAAAATAACCGCCGATACCACACTGCCGGTCAGGGTGTGCGCAATGTCATAGCACATCAGCAGACGACTCTGGCGCAACTGCGTATTTCTCCGGGTGACGTTAAGATTCAGCCAAGCGGCTTCCCGAAATGCAGTCACACCGTTTATTCTCAGGCTCAGGATCCCGTTAAGGGTTTCAAGAAAATATCCTGATTCCCTGGCCCCAGCATCCCAGACGTCTTCTGCAGACTGTCGAAGAGACGGATACCAGAGCGCTCTCAGCACGCCGTAAATGACTGCTGCCAGTACCGCTATCAGCGTCATTTCAGGACTGTATAACAACATCATGCAGAGCGCAGTCACCACAAGCAGCACATCCAGAATGCCTTCAAGTACCTGCGTGGTCAGCGCCTGCTGGATGGTGTCTACCGCATCAAAACGCGCGTTAATACTCCCCTTACTGCGTGCATCGTACCAGGAGAGAGGGAGACGAACCAGATGATGGAACACCCGGGCAGTCCACTGCATATTAAAATTAACGGACAAGGTAATACTGGCCCACTGACGGGCCAACGACAGCAGCATCTGGGTAAGTGACAGCAGTAATAGGGCGATGATAATAACGGTCAACAGGCTTCGATCGGCGGCGACCAGGACTTCATCGATAACCAGCTGGTTGAGAAGAGGACTTCCTAATGTCAGTATCTCCAGCGCCAGGGCAAAAACGATGATGCGGGACATTGCCGCCAGTAGGCCGGGTGTTTTTCCTGTCAGCTGGCGTAGACGAATTTTCTTTCTTTCATCACTTGCAGTGAAATCGCTTGCCGGCATTAGCTCCAGCGCGACGCCGGTGAAGTGCTTCCCTGCGTCCGTCAGGGAAATTGTCACCTTCCCCTTATCGGGATCATGTATAACCAGCCTGCTCCCACGAACCTTATGAAGTACAACGAAATGATTCATGTTCCAGTGGAGAATACAGGGTAGAGAAAGAGACTTCAGGTCTTCCGGCTCCAGCCTGACGGCGCGGGAAGACAAACGGATACCGGCAGCACATTCAATCAGCCTCTGCAGGGTCATTCCCTGAGTACTGATACTGAAGCGTTCACGAAGGGTGGGAAGATCCGTCTGCAGACCGTGCCAGCTGGCCATCATTGCCAGACACGCCAGGCCACACTCCGCTGACTCTGTCTGGCGGATGAGGGGAAGCTGTCTTCTCCCTGTCCAGTTCAATGCTCCCATTACAGTTTTCCTTTCAGGCTCCAGAGCGGTTCTGTCAGCCACTCCCACAAATGACGTGTATCCAGGCTGACATCCCCTTCGAGGGTCATACCGGGACGAAGAGGTTCTTTTTTGCCATAAGCCAGAATAAAAGTATTCTCAGGTTCGACAATCACACGGTAGTGCCCTTCATTCTCCCTCCAGGTGACAGGGGATACGGAGAGTAAATCTGACGGCGTCAGCGTTGTACGGCTTATCTCACGAATAGTCCCGTACTGAACACCAAACTTCTGATAGGGGAAAGCAGCGAACCTGAGTGCAACACGTTGCCCCGGCTGGACAAATCCGGCGTTCTGACTGGTGGCATAGAGTTCTATCTGCAGACGCGCATTGTCGGGGACCAGCGTCATGACAGGTTCAGATGCTCTGACCGACTGCCCCTGCCTGACCAGCACGGCGGCAACGGTTCCGGATACCGGAGCGGTGAGCGTAAAATGCTCCTGTCCGGCCAGTTCGCCCTGCTGCTGTCTTATCCCCTGTAACTGCCTGTCCAGTTCAGCTTTCCGGCTTTCGCCCTGAACGATGAGATGGATAAGGTCGTCTTCAGCGGCCTCCATTGCTGTGCGTAATTGCAGAAGCCCCTGACGTTGATCCTCAACATTTTGCTGTGCCGTGGAGACGTCAATCTGCTTCTGCTGGTATTCGATATCTGAAACGTAATGCGTACCGGCAAGTTTTTTATAACGCTCCATGACGGACACGGCCAGCGCAACCTGATGCCCGGCAAGCGACAGGCGCTGCTCTGCACTTTTAATCTGAGGTTTCAGGGAGGCAATTCGCTGTTTTATGGCGTGCTGCTGCTGACTGTTGTCACGCATTTCGAGAGCCTGTTGAGAAGACAGCATGGCATACTGAGTTCTCAGGGACATGCCCATGGCAGCCAGCGTACCTGTGCCCTGTTCGTTATAATGCTCGCCGCTGATATGGTAAACGGGCTCACCTGCGATGACATGCTGACCTTCTGAAACAGTCTGTCGGGTGACGTATCCGGCATATTGAGGTGTTATTTTCACCAGTCCTGATGAAGGCATAACGATGCCTGTAAGATGTGCCTTACGGGTATAACTATCAAAATAAATAAATAATGCGATGCTCAAAACCAGGAATATTGTTGTAAGGGCGTATACTGTCATGCCGAATGATGTGGGTAAGAC
>NZ_JAWNBW010000020.1:0-13862 GCF_034106085.1 Enterobacter sp. 302C9 | reverse complement strand
AGCAACAACCAGGATCGCGCCGTCCATCTGCGCAGCACCGGTGATCATGTTTTTAACATAGTCGGCGTGGCCTGGGCAGTCTACGTGTGCGTAGTGGCGAGTCGGGGTGTCGTACTCAACGTGAGAGGTGTTGATGGTGATACCACGAGCTTTTTCTTCTGGTGCGTTATCGATCTGGTCGAATGCACGAGCAGAACCACCGTAGGTTTTTGCCAGAACGGTAGTGATTGCAGCGGTCAGCGTTGTTTTACCATGGTCAACGTGGCCGATAGTACCGACGTTAACGTGCGGTTTTGTACGTTCAAACTTTTCTTTAGACATCGATTGTCCCTCTAAGACACGGATAAATCGGTGATATCACCACATCAACCAGGCGAAATGCCTGAATTGTTGAATACAGTAAAATTGAAACAGAGAGAAACGGGAAGGAGAAGTGAAGTGGTGCTGATACCCAGAGTCGAACTGGGGACCTCACCCTTACCAAGGGTGCGCTCTACCAACTGAGCCATATCAGCACGTATTGGAGCGGGCAGCGGGAATCGAACCCGCATCATCAGCTTGGAAGGCTGAGGTAATAGCCATTATACGATGCCCGCATCCTGAAACTCGGCTACCCAGTTCTTTCTGTAACAAAAAAAGAGATTTCTCTCTTTTTCAGTTTGAGCTGGCTAATTTTTCCAACCAGCTCCGGCGGCATTTACGCTGCCAGAAAGTGGTGGTGGGGGAAGGATTCGAACCTTCGAAGTCTGTGACGGCAGATTTACAGTCTGCTCCCTTTGGCCGCTCGGGAACCCCACCGGACTTGATGGTGCCGACTACCGGAATCGAACTGGTGACCTACTGATTACAAGTCAGTTGCTCTACCTACTGAGCTAAGTCGGCATCAAGTAGCGCGCATTCTATGGATACCTGCGCGGTCATGCAACTAAAAATTTGCATAAAACGTTCTTTCGCTCACATTTTATGCGAACAGCGTATCGGACGCTGTAAAAGTAGTCATTTGAGGTCAAATATTCAACATATCATCGTGATTTGCACCGTATTCACCGTAGCGTGACGGCTTCCGCGTAACGCAGCGCTTTCCATCTTTTTTCTTATTATTCCCGTCATCTGGTGTTAACCTCCTGCCCATTGTCCAAAATTAACTGTGTGATGAGCCACGATCCGGCAGTGTGATGCTGGCTCACTGAAGCATGCTTATGAGCAAAAAAGAGCAAACGTTAATGACGCCTTATCTTCACTTTAACCGCAGCCAGTGGGCTGCCCTGCGTGATTCCGTCCCTATGACGCTGACGGAAGGTGAAATCGCACGGTTAAAAGGGATAAACGAAGATCTGTCCCTGGAAGAGGTGGCAGAAATTTATCTCCCCCTCTCTCGCTTGCTTAACTTCTATATCAGCTCGAACCTGCGCCGTCAGGCCGTGCTGGAGCAGTTTCTCGGGACGAACGGTCAACGTATTCCTTATATCATTAGTATCGCAGGCAGCGTGGCCGTGGGTAAAAGTACCACCGCGCGCGTCCTGCAGGCGCTGTTGAGCCGCTGGCCGGAACACCGCAGCGTGGAGCTGATCACGACAGACGGCTTCCTGCACCCGAACGAGGTGTTAAAAGAACGTGGGCTGATGAAGAAGAAAGGTTTCCCGCTTTCTTATGATATGCACCGTCTGGTGAAATTTGTCTCTGACCTGAAATCCGGCGTGCCGCACGTGACTGCGCCAGTCTATTCGCACCTGATCTACGATCGCATCCCGGGTGGGGATAAAACCGTGGTCCAGCCGGACATCCTGATTCTGGAAGGTCTGAACGTGCTGCAAAGCGGGATGGACTATCCTCACGACCCGCATCACGTATTCGTCTCGGACTTCGTCGATTTCTCTATTTATGTCGATGCGCCGGAAGACCTGCTGCAAAACTGGTACATCAACCGCTTCCTGAAGTTCCGCGAAGGGGCGTTCACTGATCCGGATTCCTATTTCCACCACTATGCCCAGCTTTCTGAAGAAGAAGCGATCGGCGTGGCGACGGGGCTGTGGAATGAAATCAACTACGTGAACCTCAAAGAGAATATCCTGCCGACGCGCGAGCGCGCGAGCCTGATCCTCACCAAGAGCGAGAAGCACGCCGTCGACCAGATTCGCCTGCGGAAATAATCAAGCAGACATAAAAAAACCGGCTTAGCGCCGGTTTTTTTCGTTATGCCTGTGGCTTCTCGCCATTTTCATCCTGATCGACCGCAAAGCAGGCAACCAGCTGGCCGCCATAATCCTTCAGCTGCGGCTGGAGCTGGGTACATGGGCCAAAGCGGCGACTGCAGCGGGCGTTGAATGCACATCCCGGAGGCGGATTCAGCGGGCTTGGCAGTTCACCCGTCAGCTTAATACGCTCACGACGATCGTCCGGGTTCAGACGCGGCGTCGCAGACAGCAGCGCCTGGGTATACGGGTGACGAGGGTTATTAAAGATCTGGTCTTTAGTCCCCTTCTCCACGCAGCGCCCCAGGTACATCACCATCACTTCATCGGCAATATGCTCCACCACCGACAGGTCGTGGGAGATGAACACGTAAGAGAGCCCCAGCTCCTGCTGGAGATCCATCATCAGGTTCAGCACCTGCGCACGCACGGATACGTCGAGCGCGGAGACCGGCTCATCGGCAATCACCACGTCCGGATCGAGCATCAGCCCGCGGGCGATAGCGATACGCTGACGCTGGCCCCCGGAGAACATGTGCGGATAGCGGTCATAATGCTCAGTTTTGAGGCCGACCTTCGCCATCATCGCCAGCGCTTTTTCACGGCGCTGCTCTTTGCTCAGATTACTGTTGATCAGCAGCGGCTCTTCCAGAATCTGCCCCACTTTTTTACGCGGGTTCAAAGAACCGTACGGGTTCTGGAACACAATCTGGATTTTCTGGCGGCGCAGCTTCTGCGCCTGCGGATCGTGCTTGAGCAGATCCTGCCCCTGATAATAGAGCTCCCCGCCGGTCGGCACTTCAATCATCGTCAGCAGACGGCCCAGCGTGGATTTGCCGCAGCCTGACTCCCCCACCACCGCCAGCGTTTTACCGCGTTCGAGGTTAAAGGAGACGCCGTCCAGCGCTTTCACCAGGCGTTCAGGGGCAAACAGCCCCTTCTTCACCGGGTAGTATTTTTTTAGATCGATGGCCTGCAACAGCGGTTGTTGCGTGGTGGCCTGTTGCGTACTCATAGTGTTGGCCTCCCGGCATCATCGAGTGGGTAGTGGCATTTCGACTGACGGCCGTCAGCAAGCTGGTTCAGCTCTGGCTCTTCTGCCCGGCATTTGTCCGTTGCATACGGGCAGCGCGGATTGAGCAGACAGCCCTGCGGACGGTCATATTTACCCGGTACCACACCCGGCAGCGATGCCAGACGCGCTTTGTCCTGAGCAAACTCCGGCAGCGCGCGTAAAAGCGCCTGGGTATACGGATGACGCGGCGCGCGGAAAATATCGTGTGAATTCCCGGTCTCGACCACCTGGCCGGCATACATCACGATGATTTTGTGCGCGGCTTCGGCCACCAACGCCAGATCGTGCGTAATCAGCACCAGCGCCATATTCTCTTTCTGCTGCAGCTCCAGCAGCAGTTCGATGATTTGCGCCTGAATGGTCACATCCAGCGCCGTCGTCGGTTCATCCGCAATCAGCAGTTTTGGTCGACAGGCAATCGCCATCGCGATCATCACGCGCTGGCTCATCCCACCGGAGAGCTGGTGCGGGTAAACGTCCAGACGTGATGCCGGGTCAGGAATCCCCACCTGGTTCAGCAGGTCGATCGCGCGCTGACGACGGGTTTTCTTATTCCCGCCCTGATGCACCTTAATCGCTTCCATAATCTGGAAACCAACGGTGTAGCAAGGGTTCAGGCTGGTCATTGGATCCTGGAAAATCATCGCCACTTCGGCGCCCACCAGCTGGCGGCGCTGTTTTTCAGAAATACGCTTCAGATCCTGACCGTTGAACTGCAGGTTTTCCGCCATCACGCGGCCCGGGTAATCAATCAGCCCCATGATCGCCAGTGAGCTCACTGACTTACCGGAACCGGACTCCCCGACAATGCCAACCACTTCGCCCTGATTTACGCTGTAGCTGATGCGGTCCACGGCGCGAAACGGGGTGCCTTCGTCGCCGAAGTGCACCGATAATTTATCTACATTTAATAACGCCATCTCGTGCCTCTTACTGCTTCAGTTTGGGATCAAGCGCATCACGCAGGCCATCACCCATCAGGTTAAATGCCAGCACCGTCAGCAGGATTGCCAGACCCGGGAAGGTGACAACCCACCAGGCGCTTTGTGCGAACTGCAACACGTCGGAGAGCATGGTGCCCCACTCCGGTGTTGGCGGCTGCGCACCCATGCCCAGGAAGCCAAGAGCGGCCATATCAAGAATGGCGTTAGAGAAACCGAGCGACGCCTGAACAATCAGCGGCGCCAGGCAGTTAGGGAAGATATTCACGAACATCTGGCGCATCGCACCGGCACCCGCCACGCGAGAGGCCGTGACGTAATCGCGGTTCACTTCCACCAGCACCGCCGCACGGGTTAAACGCACGTAGTGAGGGAGCGCCACGAAGGTCAATGCCAGCGCGGCATTGCCTATCGACGGGCCGAAGATCGCCACCAGAACCAGCGCCAGCAGCAGGCTTGGCAACGCCAGCATGATATCGACGATACGCATGATGATGTTATCAACGATGCCGCCGAAGTAACCGGCAACCAGGCCGAGTACAACGCCCATGATCAGCGACAGCACAACAACGAGACAGCCTACCAGCAGCGACAGGCGCGCGCCGTACATCAGACGCGACAGCACGTCGCGACCCACGTCATCGGTACCCAGCAGGTGCGTCAGGCTACCGCCATCCTGCCACGCAGGCGGCGCGAGCAGCGCATCGCGGAACTGGTCCGCCGGATTATACGGTGCGAGGAAGTTCGCAAACACCGCAATCAGGATCATGATTACGACATACACCAGCCCTACCACCGCGCCTTTATTGCGCTTGAAGTAGTGCCAGAATTCCTGCAGCGGCGTCATAGGAACCGGTGCAGCGACCACTTTATTTTGAGTGACTTGTGACATGATGGTCCCTTACTTCTTATGACGAATACGCGGGTTCACCACGCCGTACAGCAAATCGACCAGCAGGTTGACGAGGATAATCATCGTCGCGACCAGCAGTACACCGCCCTGCACAACCGGATAGTCACGGCGTTGCAGCGCGTCAATCAGCCAGCGTCCAAGGCCCGGCCAGGAGAAGATGGTTTCGGTCAGGATCGCCCCCGCCAGCAACGTCCCCACCTGAAGGCCGATAACGGTCACCACCGGCAGCATGGCATTACGCAGCGCATGGACGATGATGACGCGCATACGCGTCAGGCCCTTGGCGCGCGCGGTGCGGATATAATCCTCACCCAGCACTTCCAGCATCGATGAACGGGTCATTCGCACGATCACCGCCAGAGGAATGGTGCCCAGCACCATGGCAGGCAGGATCATGTGCGCCACGGCATCAATGAAGTTGCCCTCTTCGCCCCAGATAGCCGTATCGATCAGCATAAATCCGGTGAGCGGGTTGGAGTCATCAAGGAAGACCATATCACTGACGCGCCCGGAGACCGGTGTCAGGTTAAGCTGCACCGATACCAGCATGATCAGCATCATGCCCCACCAGAAGATAGGCATGGAGTAGCCGGTCAGCGCCAGGCCCACGGCGGTGTGGTCAAAAATAGAGCCACGCTTGACGGCAGCCAGTACCCCAACAGGAATACCCACCGCAGTGGCGAAAATCATGGCGCAGACGCCAAGCTCCAGCGTCGCTTTAAAACGCGGCACGAACTCGTCCCACACCGGAAGACGGCTTTTCAGCGAAATCCCTAAATCACCGTGCAATACGCCCCAGATATAGTGGAGGTACTGCTGCCACATCGGCTTATCGAGACCGAGTTCCGCCAGCAGCTGTGCATGGCGCTCAGGGGAAATACCACGCTCGCCCGCCATAATCATTACCGGGTCGCCGGGGATCATATGGACGAAGGCAAAAGTGAGAAGGGTGATACCGATAAACGTGGGGATAACAAGTCCCAGACGTCGGAGGATGAACTGCAACATAACCCGGATTCTCTCTGATGACGCACGACCAGTGGCGTGACGTCTGTATTGCTCACAAATGTAAATTCCCTCTCCCAGCGGGAGAGGGTTAGGGTGAGGGGATGCATGCATCCCCTCACCCCTGCCCTCTCCCAGAGGGAGAGGGAGAACACCCTACTTATTATTCAACAGATACGTTTTCGAAGTGGTGTTTGCCCAGTGGATCAACCACATAGCCCTTCACTTCTTTACGCACTGGCTCGTATACGGTGGAGTGAGCAACAATCAGCGCCGGAGCCTGATCGTGCATAACAACCTGAGCCTGCTTGTACAGTTCGATACGTTTGTTGTGATCGTCGGTCGCACGCGCCGGCTGGATCAGGTCTTCAAACGGCTTGTAGCACCAGCGAGAGTAGTTAGAACCGTCTTTCGCCGCCGCGCAGCTGAACAGGGTGGCGAAGAAGTTGTCCGGATCCCCGTTATCACCGGTCCAGCCCATCATTACCGCCTGGTGCTCACCCGCTTTGGCGCGCTTCAGGTACTCGCCCCACTCGTAGGTCACAATCTTGGCCTGAACGCCAACTTTAGCCCAGTCAGCCTGAACCATTTCCGCCATACGGCGTGCGTTCGGGTTGTACGGACGCTGTACCGGCATCGCCCACAGCTCAACGGTAAAGCCTTTATCCTGGCCCGCTTCTTTCAGCAGCGCTTTCGCTTTCTCAGGATCGTAGGTGTAGTCTTTAACGTCGTCGTTATAACCCCACATGGTTGGTGGGATCAGGTTTTTGGCAGCAACGCCAGCGCCCTGGTAAACCGCCTTGATGATCGCTTCTTTGTTCACCGCGTAGGTCAGCGCCTGACGCACTTTCACGTCATCAAACGGTTTCTTCTCGGTGTTGAAGGAGAGATAGCCCACGTTCAGGCCAGCCTGCTCCAGCAGGTTGATGTTCTTGTCCTGCTTCATACGGGCGATATCAGCCGGGTTCGGGTACGGCATTACCTGGCATTCGTTTTTCTGCAGTTTTGCATAACGCACTGACGCATCAGGCGTGATGGAGAAGACCAGACGGTCGATCTGCGGCTTGGTGCCCCAATAGCCTTCGAACGCTTTATACAGAATGCGGGAGTCTTTCTGGTACTGCAGCAGCTGGAATGGACCGGTACCGATTGGGTTCAGGTCGACTTTTTCCGGCGTACCGGCTTTCAGCATGTTGTCCGCGTACTCTTTGGACAGAATTGAAGCGAAGTCCATGGCCAGGTCAGCCAGGAATGGCGCTTCCGGACGCGTCAGCACGAACTGAACCGTTTTATCGTCCACTTTTTTCACTTCAGCGATCAGGTCTGGCAGACCCATCCCTTCGAAGTATTCATAGCTGCCGCCAGACACTTTGTGGTACGGGTTCTGAGCGTTTTTCTGACGGTCGAAGGAGAACACAACGTCGTCGGCGTTAAAGTCGCGCGTTGGTTTGAATTCTTTGCTGTCCTGCCACTTCACGCCCTGGCGCAGGTGGAAGGTATAGGTTTTACCGTCTTCGCTGACGTCCCACTTCTCGGCCAGACCCGGAATCACTTCCGTGGTACCGGTTTTGAATTCAACCAGACGGTTATAGATCGGTACAGAGCTTGCGTCGTAAGTCGTACCAGAGGTAAAGAGCTGTGGGTTAAAGCCTTCCGGCGAGCCTTCAGAACAGTAAACCAGGGTTTTTGCCTGTACGCTTGCTGCCACGGTCATAGCCACCAGGCTCAGACCAAGCTTCAGCATCCCTGACTTCTTCAAGGAAATACTCATTATTCTGCTCCAATGTGATGTTTTGCTTTGTTGTGTTACGCCGCCAGACCTTTATTTATTTTTTACCCGGTCCGGTCGGTGATGCCCGAAGGCTTTAAAGGGATGGAGAATCCTTTCAGAAGAGCGTTTGAGTTGCAGCGCAGATCGTCCCTGAAATGCCCCTCATGCCCTACAATCTGTCAACAGAATGTGAAAACGTCAATACAGGTGACGGGGATTTACGCTGAGTGTGAGAAACCGCAAACAAAGATTAAAAAAACTATGTATGCCAGTTTTCAGCAGGGAAATTTATGCTACTCGCTATCTTGCAGCACAAGTCTCTTCATATTTCGCAACAATCAGTGATTAACTTTTATTCAGAATGGGTAAATTTTCTTGCAGAATGGTGATTATCTGAGCACTAAATACCGCGAACGTTAAAACGCACAGCGAAAAATGCTGAGGTTATCCATAAGCAACGCGAAAAAAGATCAATCTATATATAAAAAAATACAATGGATTATGTCACAAAATCGTTAACAGGCAGGGAGAAGCAGGCCTAAGGGGCGTTTTGGATACTCTGACGGGATAAGATCATAATGCAAAAAGGGCTAACCTTGCGGTTAGCCCTTTTCAGAATGTGGTCGGCGAGAGAGGATTCGAACCTCCGACCCACTGGTCCCAAACCAGTTGCGCTACCAAGCTGCGCTACTCGCCGAATGCGGAGCGCATCTTACTGCTGAGGTGCGCCCCCGTCAATCCCTTATTTTCAAAAAGCCATTCAACTGGCGATATTCTCGCCAGGGCAGCTACTGCGCGGCTTTTACGCTGTTATCAGGGAGTTTACACCAGTTGTTGTTTTCGTTAATCCCACCATTCGGTGAGGTATAGCCGAGACAACCCATAATGGTGTCGTACAGCTCAACGTGACGACGCGGCACCTTCATCTCCGCCTCTTTTTTCAGCTGAGCAAACATCTTCGCCTTCTCCGGATTTTCAAGATACTTATCCGACATCCACATGATCATCGGCACGCGGAACTGCTCCGGCGGTGCCAGCTTGCGCGGCGTACCGTGCAGGTGCTCTTTCTCATTGATGGATTCACCGTGGTCTGCCGCGTAAATCACAATCGCTTTTTTATCGCGCAGCTGGTCGATCACCCGGCTCAGGAAGGTATCCACGTACAGCACCGAGTTGTCGTAGGCGTTGATCAGCTCCTGCTTGCTGCAGTCTTTATTAATGCCCACGCACTCAGGCTGCCACTTCGCAAAATCACGGGTGTAGCGCTGGTAGTAGCTGTAATGCGACCCTTTGGTATGCAGAATAACCAGATGCTTGCCCTGCGGATGGTTCTTGAGGGATTGCGACATCTCTTCCAGCAGCAGCATGTCGTCGACGTTTTTACCGCGGTTACGCGGTTCGGCGCCAATCTGCTCGCGGTACGCAATGTTATCTGCCAGCGTGTTGGTGTAGAACCACATCTCACTTTGCATGGCGAACAGGTCAGAGCTAAACCCAAGCTGCTTCAGCACGGCAAACACGTTCTGCTCTTTCAGCGTGCGTTGCGGGTTATCGCTTGCACCGCCTTCACGCACAAACATACAGCGCAGCGAGAGCTTGGTTGCGGTATCGCAGGAGTAGCCACGGTAAGCCACCAGGTTTTTCTCCTGCGCCAGCTTTGGCGTGGTATCCCGGTTATAGCCGAGAATACCCATATGATCCCAGCGCGTCGTTTCACCGATGACGAAGACGACGTACGTATCATCAATCCCGTCGGCTGGCGGCTGGTAGGTGAATTTTTTCAGTGGATTAATCAGCGATTTCACATCACTGGATTCGTCCGCCTGCGCCCAGGCATACAGACCTAACGCTGACAGCCAGTTAGACGGCAAATAGGAGTTTGCCACCACGCCGCCATAGCTTGGCATATCCACGCCCGTCGCTTTTTCGACGCGTTTTTGCTGCGTTTCCATCAGGCGGATTGGCGCCCATACCAGCAGTCCGGCCAGCAGGACAACGACGATATTGCGGATCCGCTGTCCACGGGTGCGCAGCTGGCGTAACAGCGTATAGCGGCACGTATTGTTCCAGATAAAGAACAGCGGTATCAGACAGGTTAAAACTGTCCAGACGATAAAGCCTTTCCCTACCACCTCTTTCGAGAGATCGATATCCGTGGTCATCACCGAGGCAACGATACCGTACCCAATGACCACGTTCATAAAGGTCATGTAATAGCTTGCGGCGGCGGAAATAATCACCACCAGCGAGGCCAAAATTTGCCAGGTACGTCGGCCAAAAAGGGACAGCAGGCGTAAGAGGAAGAAGGTAGCGAGGACGGAGCCGAACACTTCAATGGCGGCAAAAATACCATTACTCACGGTAAGGTGTTCAAAATAACCTTCCACTCTTCTGAACAGTACCGCGCCATTCAGAAATAATCCGATATAGACAGCCAGCATCAGACACAATCTTTGCTGGGTAAGAGACCTAATGTATTTCATGCAAACAACCCTGGGGGAAGGGGTATAAAAACCCGACGAATCTCAAAGAGAAAGCGGACAGAGTAAGTAAATGCGTAAGGAAGCGTTATTAGAAACGTCTACAAGCGCGATAAGTAGACCACAGCGGGAGAGAAAAGTGGCAGCAGAGAGTGTGATCGGTATAAATTTTTACAAAATATCGAGACGGGAAGTGTCTCGCATAAAGAAAAAAGAGGCCACAGAGGCCTCTTTCATACTGCTTACGCGTGCGCTTCTTTGAATACTTCACGCTGCGGCTGGCGAATCGTGGTCGAGAGCGCCAGCGAGATAATCAGCAGGGCAAATATGACGCAGAAGGTCACGTAGAACCCACCGAACAGAGAGGCAATCAGCGAGCCGCAGATGCTGCCGATCCCGAAGCCAAGATAGATAACGCCGTAATTTTTCGCCAGATTGTTCAGGCCAAAGAACTCGCTTACCAGTGACGGGAAGACGGTAATGGTGCCGCCGAAGTTAAAGGCCACGCAGGCAATCGCCGCAAAGAAGGTGGCTTCATTCAGCGGAGCGAACAGCAGCGCCGCCATGCCGACCAGCGAAACCACCTGCCCAATCGTAATCACACGGATGCGGGCAATTTTGTCAGACAGAATACCGAGCACCAGACGACCGGAAAGGTTGGCAATGGAGATGACCGTCACCGCATTCGCCGCCGTGGCCGCATCCAGCTTCACCATCCCCTGCGCGATATCCTTCGCCACGCCGATGACATACAGTCCGCTCATGCAGGCCGTCAGGAACATCACCGCCAGCATCCAGTACTGCGGTTTACGCATGGACTGCGCGAGAGTGAAGTCGTTCTCCACCACGCCGTTAACGGATTTGACCTCCTGCTGCGGCGCATCGGTCATCAGCGTGGCACCGAACAGAATCATCACCAGCACGATTGCGCCCCAGATCATAAAGGTGTTTTCGAGGCCAACGGACGCCAGCAGATGGGAGTCGATAAATTTGAATCCGAGGCTGCCCAGGCCATAGGAGCCGATGGCGAATGCGGAGATGAGGCCTTTACGCTCCGGGAACCACTTCACGCAGTTCGACAGGGTCAGCAGGTAACCTGCGCCATCGGCCAGACCCACCAGCACGCCGGCGCTCAGCCACAGCATCATCAGGTTGCTGGAATGCGCCGTCAGGAAAAAGCCCAAACCCAGCAGAATGCCGGACGCCATGGTCACACGCTTCACGCCAAAACGCTCCTGCAGCTTGCCCGCGACGGAAGACGAAATCGCCAGACCCAGGCTCAGCAGACCAAAGGAGAACGCAACTTGGCTGACCGGCGCGCCGAGTTTGTCGGAAAGCGCGCTGTTAAACAGGCTCCAGGTATAGACCGACCCCAGCGCAAACTGGGTGACGATGGTGCCAAAGAGCGTGAGCCAGCGCGTGCGGTTATAATTTGATGTGTTCATGGCAGTCGTCCTGCAAGAGAAATTAAGGAAGTTCGCTGAGGACAACGATAAACAAAACCTTAATACGCCTGGGGTAAAACGGCATGAAATGCAGGCGGAACGGAATGAAATGCCTGGAATCGGGAATGAATGGCCTGGCCCGGGAATAAAGCGACAGCATGTTAGTATCCGCTATCGCTGTAAAGCCCGTGGTTATTGTATTCTAGATGTTATCGTAACGTTTAAAAAAGTAACAACTCTAGAAATTTGCGCTAACGCCGAGGGTGTATAAAAACTCCTCACCGGTGGTGGTGTGCTCCCCCTGAGCCAGCGACGCATAGGCCGCGACGTGCGTATTAAAAGGAATATCCGTTCCCACGGTGACGTCCATCCAGCTACCGTTTTGGGCAGGGGCTGGCGTTTGCGGCATGCCAAACTGCGATTTCCACTGGTTTTCACCAAACTGCTGGTTATAGCTAATCTGCGCCCACGGACGAAGATCGCCGTACTGGGTATTCACGCGCCACCCCAGCGTGCTGACGCTGGCATGCCAGAGCGGGTCGGTGATTGCCTGCGTCGACGCGCTATCACCAAACTCGTTGATCATCATGGGAGCCGTGCCGTCGTATCGCCACGCCACCACCGGACCGGTGGTTATACGCGCTGAAACCGGAAAATTCCAGCCCACGCTCATCGTCCCCTCCGGCGTGCTGCCAGACGGTATATTCAGGGCAAGACCCGGCGCGTTTTGCGAAGACTGAATACGCTCAGCAAGAATATCCTCATAACGCGGTTGGTGATCCGCGTCCCATGTATAGCGTTCCGCCGTATTATTTTGGGCGTCTGAAACGATATATTCCTGTTGCCAGGCAGACGCTGTATTACAAAAAAACAGGCAGGCTGAAATCCCCACCAGGCCAGAAGCAGCATGGCGACCACTGATTTTTTTTATCATCATCAACGCGACCCCAGAGAGAGCCGAATTCGGCGATATTTGTCGTTATTCAGGAAGAGCTTATAGCCCTTGTATTAACTATTGTCTTTATAGTAAACACGTCAAGCCAGTCAGAATGAAAATTTTGCGAAATCAGTATCAATAAGGGAGATGACGGATGGAACGTTGCGGTTGGGTGAGCCAGGATCAGCTTTATATCGACTATCACGATCGGGAATGGGGCGTGCCGGAAACGGATGGCAAAAAACTCTTTGAGATGATCTGCCTGGAGGGCCAGCAGGCGGGGTTGTCCTGGATTACGGTACTGAAGAAACGCGAAAACTACCGCAACGCCTTCCACCAGTTCGATCCTGTCGCCGTCGCTGCGATGACCGATGAAGACGTGGAACGCCTGGTGCAGGACGCCGGCATCATCCGTCATCGCGGTAAGATCCAGGCCATCATCGGTAACGCACGCGCTTACCTGGCGATGGAACAAAACGGCGAATCGTTCTCAGATTTTGTCTGGACGTTTGTGAACAACGATCCGCAGGTCACCCAAACCGCCACGCTCGCGGAAATCCCGGCCTCTACCCCGGCCTCGGATGCGCTCTCGAAGGCCCTGAAAAAACGCGGCTTTAAGTTTGTCGGTTCCACCATCTGCTACGCCTTTATGCAGGCCTGTGGCCTGGTCAACGACCACGTTACCGGCTGCTTCTGTCATCCGGGAGGCCATCATGATCCGCAAATGGCAAAGTGAGAATACCGCGCCGCTTCTGAGCCTGTGGCTTGAAAGCACCACGGAAGCGCATCCGTTTATCGAGCCGGGTTACTGGAAAGAGAATGAAGCCATGGTGCGGGACGTTTACCTGCCGTCGGCGGAAACCTGGGTCTGGGAACAGGATGGCGAGCCATACGGATTTATCAGCGTGATGCAGTCTCAGTTTGTCGGCGCGCTGTTTGTCGCACCGTCATGCATCGGGAAAGGCATCGGGCGCGGGGGGGGGGGGGGGGGGGGGGGGGGGGGGGGGGGCGGGGCGCGGGCGGGGGGGGGGGGGGAAGTGTGTTCGGGGTGGGGGGGTGTGGTGTGTGGGGGGGGGGTGGGGGGTGTGGGCGGGGGGCGGGGG
>NZ_JAWNBW010000019.1:0-26302 GCF_034106085.1 Enterobacter sp. 302C9 | reverse complement strand
ACTGCCAGAAGGCGTTGAGATGGTAATGCCAGGCGACAACATCAAGATGGTTGTGACTCTGATCCACCCAATCGCGATGGACGACGGTCTGCGTTTCGCAATCCGTGAAGGCGGCCGTACCGTTGGCGCGGGCGTTGTTGCTAAAGTTCTGGGCTAATTAATTATCCCCGAATAAAAAAAGGACGCTTCGGCGTCCTTTTTTGTTTTCTGCCGCTCAGTTACTGTCACAAATTTCGCATTTTTTGCCTGCTCCCGCCCCGTATTGTGGCGTTTGTGCTATTGTAATCATAACCATTCTCACTTACACTTTGCGCATAATTTGAACGGGAGTCTCTATGTACGTTTGTTTATGTAATGGTGTAAGCGACAAGAAAATACGTCAGGCCGTTCGCCAGTTTCAGCCTCAGTCATTTCAGCAACTACGCAAATTTGTTCCGGTGGGAAATCAATGCGGTAAATGTGTACGTGCTGCGCGAGAGATCATGCAGGACGAATTGATGCAGATCCCGGAATACAAAGAGATCGCGTAAGCGCCCATCTTTTTTTTGACATCCCTGTAGCCCGATCTACGCTTCAATGAGTGGAAGCGGAGGGACTATATAATGAAAGGTGATGTTAAAATCATAAGTTATCTCAATAAATTATTGGGAAATGAGCTTGTCGCAATTAACCAGTACTTTCTTCACGCGAGAATGTTCAAAAACTGGGGGCTTAAACGTCTGAACGACGTTGAGTACCATGAATCGATCGATGAAATGAAGCACGCTGATAAATATATCGAGCGTATTTTATTCCTTGAAGGTATTCCAAACCTGCAGGATCTCGGAAAGCTGGGCATCGGAGAAGATGTCGAAGAGATGCTGCGTTCCGACCTCAGGCTGGAACTTGAAGGTGCCAAAGATCTCCGTGAAGCCATTGCCTATGCCGACAGCGTACATGACTACGTCAGTCGCGATATGATGATCCAGATCCTGGCCGATGAAGAAGGCCATATTGACTGGCTGGAAACGGAGCTGGATCTGATTGCTAAAATCGGTCTGCAGAACTACCTTCAGTCGCAGATTAAAGTGGAAGAGTAACCACCGTCTTCCAGCCTACGCATAAACCCGCTGCTGCCAGAAATGGCCCAAAAGGCAGTGGGTTTTTTAATGCTCCCTTATCGCCGGTGAGTAACGAAAACACAAGAATGCTAAGTAGCGCCATAAGCGCAGCGAGTAACGCCAGTGTAGGCAGCATGCACCAGCCATGCCACGCGCCAAGCGCCGCCAGGTATTTTACATCGCCGTATCCCATCCCTTCACGCCGGCAGATAAACCGATATCCCCAGTAAATAACGGCAAAGCCGACATATCCAGCCATCGCTCCCACCACTGCACTCGACAGAAAATCAGGTTGGACACAGAGCTGAAAGAGCAGGCCCGCCCATAGCAACGGGCAGAGAAATTTATCAGGAAGCAGTCCGCAGCGAATATCTGCACGGACGAGAAAGGCAGTCAGCGAAAAATAGACCAGCAAAAAGGGGAGGGTGGTTAACATGGAAAAGGCCTCAAAAGGGTTTGAGCGCATCCTCGCTATAATCGACCTGGTCGGCAATCTATAAAAACGACACTTGCGTAGGGGCTCGAGACAAAGCCTTGAGAAGGGATACATTGCGTAAAAAGTTGCGCGCCCATACGCATACTGCGCCTCTGGCGCTTAATTTCTAAACGGCACTTGCGTCTTGTCCAGATTTACGTATAATGCGCGGGCTTGTCGTAATTGACGGCGGGTTCAATCAGAACCAGAGTAGCTCATTTTGTTACTCAACAATGCTCCCAATTGGGGAGCTACGTAAGAACGGTTACACTCTCCCATCAATCGTAATGGGTTTGAGGAGTAATCATTTTCGTTTATAAAATAATTGGAGCTCTGGTCTCATGCAGAACCAAAGAATCCGTATCCGCCTTAAAGCGTTTGATCATCGTCTGATCGATCAATCAACCGCGGAAATCGTCGAGACTGCTAAGCGCACTGGTGCGCAAGTCCGTGGTCCGATCCCGCTGCCGACCCGCAAAGAGCGCTTCACCGTTCTGATCTCTCCGCACGTCAACAAAGACGCGCGTGATCAGTACGAAATCCGCACTCACAAGCGTCTGGTTGACATCGTTGAGCCAACTGAGAAAACCGTTGATGCTCTGATGCGTCTGGATCTGGCTGCCGGTGTAGACGTGCAGATCAGCCTGGGTTAATCAGGTCATCGAGCGATTGAGAGGTTGATACAATGATTGGTTTAGTCGGTAAAAAAGTGGGCATGACCCGCATCTTCACTGAAGATGGCGTTTCAATCCCAGTAACCGTAATCGAAGTTGAAGCAAACCGCGTTACCCAGGTTAAAGATCTGGCTAACGATGGCTACCGCGCTGTTCAGGTGACCACTGGTGCTAAAAAAGCTAACCGTGTAACCAAACCAGAAGCGGGTCACTTCGCTAAAGCTGGCGTAGAAGCTGGCCGTGGTCTGTGGGAATTCCGTCTTGCTGAAGGCGAAGAGTTCACCGTAGGTCAGGACATTAGCGTTGAGCTGTTTGCTGACGTTAAAAAAGTTGACGTAACCGGTACCTCTAAAGGTAAAGGTTTTGCTGGTACCGTTAAGCGCTGGAACTTCCGTACCCAGGACGCAACCCACGGTAACTCCTTGTCTCACCGCGTTCCGGGTTCTATCGGTCAGAACCAGACTCCGGGCAAAGTGTTCAAAGGCAAGAAAATGGCAGGTCAGCTGGGTAACGAACGTGTGACCGTTCAGAGCCTGGACGTAGTACGTGTTGACGCTGAGCGCAACCTGCTGCTGGTTAAAGGTGCAGTTCCGGGTGCAACCGGTAGCGACCTGATCGTTAAACCAGCTGTGAAGGCGTAAGGGGATAGCAATGGAATTAGTATTGAAAGACGCGCAGAGCGCGCTGACTGTTTCCGAAACTACCTTCGGTCGTGATTTCAACGAAGCGCTGGTTCACCAGGTTGTTGTTGCTTATGCAGCTGGTGCTCGTCAGGGTACTCGTGCTCAGAAGACTCGTGCTGAAGTAACTGGTTCTGGCAAAAAGCCATGGCGCCAGAAAGGTACCGGCCGTGCGCGTTCAGGTTCTATCAAGAGCCCGATCTGGCGTTCAGGTGGCGTGACCTTCGCTGCGCGTCCACAGGACCACAGTCAAAAAGTTAACAAAAAGATGTACCGCGGCGCGCTGAAAAGCATCCTGTCCGAACTGGTACGTCAGGATCGTCTGATCGTTGTCGAGAAGTTCTCTGTTGAAGCGCCTAAAACTAAGCTGCTGGCACAGAAACTGAAAGACATGGCTCTGGAAGATGTGCTGATCATCACCGGTGAGCTGGACGAGAACCTGTTCCTGGCCGCACGTAACCTGCACAAGGTTGACGTACGCGATGCGACTGGTATCGACCCGGTTAGCCTGATCGCCTTCGACAAAGTCGTAATGACTGCTGATGCTGTTAAGCAAGTTGAGGAGATGCTGGCATGATTCGTGAAGAACGTCTGCTGAAGGTGCTTCGCGCACCGCACGTTTCTGAAAAAGCGTCTACTGCGATGGAAAAAACAAACACCATCGTTCTCAAAGTTGCTAAAGACGCGACCAAAGCAGAGATCAAAGCTGCTGTGCAGAAACTGTTTGAAGTCGAAGTCGAAGTCGTTAACACCCTGGTAGTTAAAGGGAAAGTTAAACGTCACGGACAGCGTATCGGTCGTCGTAGCGACTGGAAAAAAGCTTACGTCACCCTGAAAGAAGGCCAGAATCTGGACTTCGTTGGCGGCGCTGAGTAAGTCGGAGGAGTAATACAATGGCAGTTGTTAAATGTAAACCGACATCTCCGGGTCGTCGCCACGTAGTTAAAGTGGTTAACCCTGAGCTGCACAAGGGCAAACCTTTTGCTCCGTTGCTGGAAAAAAACAGCAAATCCGGTGGTCGTAACAACAATGGCCGTATCACCACTCGTCACATCGGTGGTGGCCACAAGCAGGCTTATCGTATTGTTGACTTCAAACGCAACAAAGACGGTATCCCAGCAGTTGTTGAACGTCTTGAGTACGATCCGAACCGTTCCGCGAACATCGCTCTGGTTCTGTACAAAGACGGCGAACGCCGTTACATCCTGGCCCCTAAAGGCCTGAAAGCTGGCGACCAGATTCAGTCTGGCGTTGATGCTGCAATCAAAGCAGGCAACACCCTGCCGATGCGCAATATCCCGGTTGGTTCTACCGTTCATAACGTAGAAATGAAACCAGGTAAAGGCGGTCAGCTGGCACGTTCCGCTGGTACTTACGTTCAGATCGTTGCTCGTGATGGTGCTTATGTCACCCTGCGTCTGCGTTCTGGTGAAATGCGTAAAGTCGAAGCAGACTGCCGCGCTACTCTGGGCGAAGTTGGCAATGCTGAGCATATGCTGCGCGTTCTGGGTAAAGCAGGTGCTGCACGCTGGCGTGGTGTTCGTCCTACCGTTCGCGGTACTGCGATGAACCCAGTCGACCACCCACATGGTGGTGGTGAAGGTCGTAACTTTGGTAAGCACCCGGTAACTCCGTGGGGCGTTCAGACCAAAGGTAAGAAGACCCGCAGCAACAAGCGTACTGATAAATTTATCGTACGTCGCCGTAGCAAATAATTTTAGAGGATAAGCCATGCCACGTTCTCTCAAGAAAGGTCCTTTTATTGACCTGCACTTGCTGAAGAAGGTAGAGAAAGCGGTGGAAAGCGGAGACAAGAAGCCCCTGCGCACTTGGTCCCGTCGTTCAACGATCTTTCCTAACATGATCGGTTTGACCATCGCTGTCCATAATGGTCGTCAGCACGTTCCAGTCTTTGTTACCGACGAAATGGTTGGTCACAAACTGGGTGAATTCGCACCGACTCGTACTTATCGCGGCCACGCTGCTGATAAAAAAGCGAAGAAGAAATAAGGTAGGAGGAAGAGATGGAAACTTTAGCTCAACATCGCCATGCTCGTTCTTCTGCTCAGAAGGTTCGCCTTGTTGCTGACCTGATTCGCGGTAAGAAAGTGTCGCAGGCCCTGGACATCCTGACCTATACCAACAAGAAAGCTGCGGTATTGGTCAAGAAAGTACTGGAATCTGCCATTGCTAACGCTGAACACAACGATGGCGCTGACATCGACGATCTGAAAGTCGCGAAAATTTTCGTAGATGAAGGCCCAAGCATGAAGCGCATTATGCCGCGTGCGAAAGGTCGTGCAGATCGCATCCTGAAGCGCACCAGCCACATTACTGTGGTTGTGTCCGATCGCTGAGACTCTGGAGACTAGCAATGGGTCAGAAAGTACATCCTAATGGTATTCGCCTGGGTATTGTAAAACCATGGAACTCTACCTGGTTTGCGAACACCAAAGAATTCGCTGACAACCTGGACAGCGATTTTAAAGTACGTCAGTACCTGACTAAGGAACTGGCTAAAGCGTCTGTATCTCGTATCGTTATCGAGCGTCCAGCGAAGAGCATCCGTGTGACTATTCACACTGCTCGTCCTGGCATCGTTATCGGTAAGAAAGGCGAAGACGTAGAAAAACTGCGCAAGGTCGTAGCGGATATCGCTGGCGTTCCTGCACAGATCAATATCGCTGAAGTTCGTAAGCCTGAACTGGACGCTAAATTGGTTGCTGACAGCATCACTTCACAGCTGGAACGTCGTGTTATGTTCCGTCGTGCTATGAAGCGTGCTGTACAGAACGCAATGCGTCTGGGCGCTAAAGGTATTAAAGTTGAAGTTAGCGGCCGTCTGGGCGGCGCGGAAATCGCACGTACCGAATGGTACCGTGAAGGTCGCGTACCGCTGCACACTCTGCGTGCTGACATCGACTACAACACCTCTGAAGCGCACACCACTTACGGTGTAATCGGCGTTAAGGTATGGATCTTCAAAGGTGAGATCCTGGGTGGTATGGCTGCTGTTGAACAACCGGAAAAACCGGCTGCTCAACCTAAAAAGCAGCAGCGTAAAGGCCGTAAATAAGGAGCGTCGCTGATGTTACAACCAAAGCGTACAAAATTCCGTAAAGTGCACAAAGGCCGCAACCGTGGTCTGGCGCAGGGTACGGATGTTAGCTTCGGCACTTTCGGTCTGAAAGCTGTTGGCCGTGGTCGTCTGACTGCACGTCAGATCGAAGCAGCACGTCGTGCAATGACCCGTGCAGTTAAGCGTCAAGGTAAGATCTGGATCCGTGTATTCCCGGACAAACCGATCACCGAGAAGCCACTGGAAGTTCGTATGGGTAAAGGTAAAGGTAACGTGGAGTACTGGGTTGCCTTGATCCAACCGGGCAAAGTCCTTTATGAAATGGACGGTGTTCCGGAAGAGCTGGCCCGTGAAGCCTTCGGCCTGGCAGCAGCGAAACTGCCTATCAAAACCACCTTTGTAACTAAGACGGTGATGTAATGAAAGCAAAAGAGCTGCGTGAAAAAAGCGTTGAAGAGCTGAACGCTGAGCTGCTGAACCTGCTGCGTGAGCAGTTCAACCTGCGTATGCAGGCTGCAAGTGGCCAGCTGCAACAGACTCACCTGCTGAAGCAAGTGCGTCGCAATGTTGCACGCGTTAAGACTTTACTGACTCAGAAGGCGGGTGCGTAATGACCGATAAAATCCGTACTCTGCAAGGTCGTGTTGTTAGCGACAAAATGGAGAAATCCATTGTTGTAGCTATCGAACGTATTGTGAAACACCCGATCTACGGTAAATTCATCAAGCGTACGACCAAACTGCACGTACATGACGAGAACAACGAATGTGGTATCGGCGACAAGGTTGAAATCCGTGAATGCCGTCCACTGTCCAAGACTAAGTCCTGGACGCTGGTTCGCGTTGTAGAGAAAGCGGTTCTGTAATACAGTACGCCTTCTCAATACGAATAAACGGCTCAGCGATGAGCCGTTTATTTTTTCTACCCATATTGCAGAAGCGGTGTTATAATGCCGCGCCCTCGATATGGGGCTTTTTAACGGCTCTGATTTTAGAGTCTCAGGTAGTAGTTGACATTAGCGGAGCACTAAAATGATCCAAGAACAGACTATGCTGAACGTCGCCGACAACTCCGGTGCACGTCGCGTAATGTGTATCAAGGTTCTGGGTGGCTCGCACCGTCGCTACGCAGGCGTAGGCGACATCATCAAGATCACCATCAAGGAAGCAATTCCACGTGGTAAGGTCAAAAAAGGTGATGTGCTGAAGGCGGTAGTGGTGCGCACCAAGAAGGGTGTTCGTCGCCCTGACGGTTCTGTCATTCGCTTCGATGGTAATGCATGCGTTATTTTAAACAATAACAGCGAGCAGCCTATCGGCACGCGTATCTTTGGGCCGGTAACTCGTGAACTTCGTACTGAGAAGTTCATGAAAATTATCTCTCTGGCACCAGAAGTACTCTAAGGAGCGAATCATGGCAGCGAAAATCCGTCGTGATGACGAAGTTATCGTGTTAACCGGTAAAGATAAAGGTAAACGCGGTAAAGTAAAAAATGTTCTGTCTTCCGGCAAACTTGTCGTTGAAGGTATCAACCTGGTTAAGAAACATCAGAAGCCGGTTCCGGCCCTGAACCAACCAGGTGGCATCGTTGAAAAAGAAGCTGCTATTCAGGTTTCTAACGTTGCAATCTTCAATGCGGCTACCGGCAAGGCTGACCGTGTAGGCTTTAGATTCGAAGACGGCAAAAAAGTCCGTTTCTTCAAGTCTAACAGCGAAACTATCAAGTAATTTGGAGTAGTACGATGGCGAAACTGCATGATTACTACAAAGACGAAGTAGTTAGCAAACTCATGACTGAGTTTAACTACAATTCTGTCATGCAAGTCCCTCGGGTCGAGAAGATCACCCTGAACATGGGTGTTGGTGAAGCGATCGCTGACAAGAAACTGCTGGATAACGCAGCAGCTGACCTGACAGCAATCTCCGGTCAAAAACCGCTGATCACCAAAGCACGCAAATCTGTTGCAGGCTTCAAAATCCGTCAGGGCTATCCGATCGGCTGTAAAGTAACTCTGCGTGGCGAACGCATGTGGGAGTTCTTTGAGCGCCTGATCACTATTGCTGTTCCACGTATCCGTGACTTCCGTGGCTTGTCCGCTAAGTCATTCGACGGTCGTGGTAACTACAGCATGGGTGTCCGTGAGCAGATCATCTTCCCAGAAATCGACTACGATAAAGTCGACCGCGTGCGTGGTTTGGATATTACCATTACCACTACTGCGAAATCTGACGAAGAAGGCCGTGCTCTGCTGGCTGCCTTTGACTTCCCGTTCCGCAAGTAAGGTAGGGTTACTGAATGGCTAAGCAATCAATGAAAGCACGCGAAGTAAAGCGCGTAGCTTTAGCTGATAAATTCTTCGCTAAACGCGCTGAACTGAAAGCGATCATTTCTGATGTGAACGCTTCCGACGAAGATCGTTGGAATGCGGTTCTCAAGCTGCAGTCTCTGCCGCGTGATTCCAGCCCGTCTCGTCAGCGTAACCGCTGTCGTCAAACAGGTCGTCCACATGGTTATGTGGGCAAGTTTGGGTTGAGCCGTATCAAACTGCGTGAAGCCGCCATGCGCGGTGAAGTGCCAGGCTTGAAAAAGGCTAGCTGGTAATTACCAATTGAATCACGGGAGTAAAGACAGATGAGCATGCAAGATCCGATCGCGGATATGCTGACCCGTATCCGTAACGGTCAGGCCGCGAACAAAGTTGCGGTCACCATGCCTTCCGCCAAGCTGAAAGTGGCAATTGCCAACGTGCTGAAGGAAGAAGGTTTTATCGAAGATTTTAAAGTTGAAGGCGACACCAAGCCGGAACTGGAACTTACTCTCAAGTATTTCCAGGGTAAAGCTGTTGTAGAAAGCATTCAGCGTGTCAGCCGCCCAGGTCTGCGCATCTATAAGAAAAAAGATGAGCTGCCGAAAGTTATGGCTGGCCTTGGTATCGCAGTTGTTTCTACCTCTAAAGGTGTTATGACTGATCGTGCAGCGCGCCAGGCTGGTCTTGGTGGCGAAATTATCTGCTACGTAGCCTAATCGGAGGAAAGAATGTCTCGTGTTGCTAAAGCACCGGTCGTTATTCCTGCCGGCGTTGATGTAAAAATCGACGGTCAGGTTATTACGATCAAAGGTAAAAACGGCGAGCTGACTCGTACCCTCAACAAAGCTGTTGAAGTTAAACATGCAGATAATGCTCTGACCTTCGGTCCACGTGATGGTTTCGTGGATGGATGGGCTCAGGCTGGTACCGCGCGTGCCCTGCTGAACTCAATGGTTGTTGGTGTTACCGAAGGCTTCACTAAAAAGCTTCAGCTGGTTGGTGTAGGTTATCGTGCAGCTATCAAAGGGAATGCAGTAGGCCTGTCTCTGGGCTTCTCACACCCTGTTGAGCATCCGCTGCCGGCCGGTATCACTGCAGAATGTCCGACTCAAACTGAAATCGTGCTGAAAGGCGCTGATAAACAGCTGATCGGTCAGGTTGCAGCAGATCTGCGCGCCTACCGTCGTCCTGAGCCTTACAAAGGCAAGGGTGTTCGTTACGCCGACGAAGTCGTGCGTACCAAAGAGGCTAAGAAGAAGTAAGGTAACACTATGGATAAGAAATCTGCTCGTATCCGTCGTGCGACCCGCGCACGCCGCAAGCTCAAAGAGCTGGGTGCAACTCGCCTGGTGGTACATCGTACCCCGCGTCATATTTACGCACAGGTAATTGCACCGAACGGTTCTGAAGTTCTGGTAGCTGCTTCTACTGTAGAAAAAGCTATCTCAGAACAATTGAAGTACACCGGTAACAAAGACGCCGCTGCAGCTGTAGGTAAAGCTGTTGCTGAACGCGCTCTGGAAAAAGGCATCAGCAATGTTTCCTTTGACCGTTCCGGGTTCCAATATCATGGTCGTGTCCAGGCACTGGCAGATGCTGCCCGTGAAGCTGGCCTTCAGTTCTAAGGTAGAGGTGTAAGATGGCTCACATCGAAAAACAGGCTGGCGAACTGCAGGAAAAGCTGATCGCGGTAAACCGCGTATCTAAAACCGTTAAAGGTGGTCGTATTTTCTCCTTCACAGCTCTGACTGTAGTAGGCGATGGTAACGGTCGCGTTGGTTTTGGTTACGGTAAAGCGCGTGAAGTTCCAGCAGCGATCCAGAAAGCGATGGAAAAAGCCCGTCGCAATATGATTAACGTCGCGCTGAACAACGGTACCCTGCAACACCCAGTTAAAGGTGTTCACACGGGTTCTCGTGTATTCATGCAGCCAGCTTCAGAAGGTACCGGTATCATCGCCGGTGGTGCAATGCGCGCCGTTCTGGAAGTTGCTGGGGTTCATAACGTTCTGGCCAAAGCATATGGTTCCACCAACCCGATCAACGTGGTTCGTGCAACTATTGATGGCCTGGAAAATATGAATTCTCCAGAAATGGTCGCTGCCAAGCGTGGTAAATCCGTTGAAGAAATTCTGGGGTAATTGACCATGGCAAAGACTATTAAAATCACTCAAACCCGCAGTGCAATCGGTCGTCTGCCGAAACACAAGGCAACGCTGCTTGGCCTGGGTCTGCGTCGTATTGGTCATACCGTTGAGCGCGAGGATACTCCTGCTGTTCGTGGTATGGTCAACGCGGTTTACTTCATGGTTAAAGTTGAGGAGTAAGAGATGCGTTTAAATACTCTGTCTCCGGCCGAAGGCTCTAAAAAGGCGGGTAAACGCCTGGGTCGTGGTATCGGTTCTGGCCTCGGCAAAACCGGTGGTCGTGGTCACAAAGGTCAGAACTCTCGTTCTGGCGGTGGCGTACGTCGCGGTTTCGAGGGTGGCCAGATGCCACTGTACCGTCGTCTGCCGAAGTTCGGCTTCACCTCTCGCAAAGCAGCGATCACAGCGGAAATCCGTCTGTCTGACCTGGCGAAAGTTGAAGGCGGCGTTGTAGACCTGAACACGCTGAAAGCAGCAAACATTATCGGTATCCAGATCGAGTTCGCGAAAGTGATCCTGGCTGGTGAAGTTTCTACTCCGGTAACTGTTCGTGGCCTGCGTGTTACTAAAGGTGCTCGTGCTGCTATTGAAGCTGCTGGCGGTAAAATTGAGGAATAAGTAGCAGATGGCTAAGCAACCGGGATTAGATTTTCAAAGTGCCAAAGGTGGATTTGGCGAGCTGAAACGCAGACTGCTGTTTGTTATCGGCGCGCTGATTGTGTTCCGTATTGGCTCTTTTATTCCGATCCCTGGTATCGATGCCGCTGTACTTGCCAAACTGCTTGAGCAACAGCGAGGCACCATCATTGAAATGTTCAACATGTTCTCTGGTGGTGCTCTCAGCCGTGCTTCTATCTTTGCATTGGGTATTATGCCGTACATTTCGGCATCTATTATTATCCAGCTGCTGACGGTCGTTCATCCGGCCCTGGCAGAGTTGAAGAAAGAAGGGGAGTCTGGACGTCGTAAGATTAGTCAGTACACCCGTTACGGTACTCTGGTGCTGGCAATATTCCAGTCGATCGGTATTGCTACCGGTCTGCCGAATATGCCTGGTATGCAGGGCCTGGTGTTAAACCCGGGCTTTGCATTCTACTTCACCGCTGTTGTAAGTCTGGTCACAGGGACTATGTTCCTGATGTGGCTCGGCGAACAGATTACTGAGCGTGGTATCGGTAACGGTATCTCTATCATTATCTTCGCCGGTATTGTTGCGGGCCTCCCGCCAGCCATCGCCCATACTATCGAGCAAGCGCGTCAAGGCGACCTGCACTTCCTCCTGTTGCTGTTGGTTGCAGTATTAGTATTTGCAGTGACGTTCTTTGTTGTTTTCGTTGAACGTGGTCAACGCCGTATTGTGGTGAACTACGCTAAACGTCAGCAGGGTCGTCGTGTCTATGCTGCACAGAGCACACATTTACCGCTGAAAGTGAACATGGCGGGGGTTATCCCGGCTATCTTCGCTTCCAGTATTATTCTGTTCCCGGCGACCATCGCGTCATGGTTCGGGGGCGGTACTGGTTGGAACTGGCTGACAACAATTTCGCTGTATTTGCAGCCTGGGCAACCACTTTATGTGTTACTCTATGCGTCTGCGATCATCTTCTTCTGTTTCTTCTACACGGCGTTGGTCTTCAACCCGCGTGAAACAGCAGATAACCTGAAGAAGTCCGGTGCATTTGTACCAGGAATTCGTCCGGGAGAGCAAACGGCGAAGTATATCGATAAAGTAATGACTCGCCTGACTTTGGTTGGTGCGCTTTATATTACTTTTATCTGCCTGATCCCGGAGTTCATGCGTGATGCAATGAAAGTACCGTTCTACTTCGGTGGGACCTCACTGCTTATCGTTGTTGTCGTGATTATGGACTTTATGGCTCAAGTGCAAACTCTGATGATGTCCAGTCAGT
This sequence comes from Enterobacter sp. 302C9, assembly GCF_034106085.1. NCBI lineage: Bacteria > Pseudomonadati > Pseudomonadota > Gammaproteobacteria > Enterobacterales > Enterobacteriaceae > Enterobacter > Enterobacter sp. 302C9. The sequence goes on along the minus strand of NZ_JAWNBW010000019.1, from coordinate 13,929 downwards.
ACGAGTCTGCATTGAAGAAGGCGAACCTGAAAGGCTACGGCCGCTAAATGGTCGCCTGAGAAGTTACGGAGAGTAAAAATGAAAGTTCGTGCTTCCGTCAAGAAATTATGCCGTAACTGCAAAATCGTTAAGCGTGATGGTGTCATCCGTGTGATTTGCAGTGCCGAGCCGAAGCATAAACAGCGCCAAGGCTGATTATTTCGCATATTTTTCTTGCAAAGTTGGGTTGAGCTGGCTAGATTAGCCAGCCAATCTTTTGTATGTCTGTACGTTTCCATTTGAGTATCCTGAAAACGGGCTTTTCAGCATGGTGCGTACATATTAAATAGTAGGAGTGCATAGTGGCCCGTATAGCAGGCATTAACATTCCTGATCAGAAACATGCTGTGATCGCATTAACTTCGATCTACGGCGTCGGCAAGACCCGTTCTAAAGCCATTCTGGCTGCAGCGGGTATCGCTGAAGATGTTAAGATCAGTGAGCTGTCTGAAGAACAAATCGACACGCTGCGTGACGAAGTTGCCAAATTTGTCGTTGAAGGTGATCTGCGCCGTGAAATCAGCATGAGCATCAAGCGCCTGATGGATCTTGGTTGCTATCGCGGTTTGCGTCATCGTCGTGGTCTGCCAGTGCGCGGTCAGCGTACTAAGACCAACGCACGTACCCGTAAGGGTCCGCGCAAACCGATCAAGAAATAATCGGGGTGATTGAATAATGGCAAAGGCACCAGTTCGTGCACGTAAACGTGTAAGAAAACAAGTCTCTGACGGCGTGGCTCATATCCATGCTTCTTTCAACAACACCATCGTTACTATTACTGATCGTCAGGGTAACGCATTGGGTTGGGCAACAGCCGGTGGTTCCGGTTTCCGTGGTTCTCGCAAATCCACTCCGTTCGCAGCTCAGGTTGCAGCAGAGCGTTGCGCAGAAGCCGTAAAAGAATACGGCATCAAGAATCTGGAAGTTATGGTTAAAGGTCCGGGTCCGGGTCGTGAATCTACTGTTCGCGCTCTGAACGCCGCTGGTTTCCGCATCACGAATATTACTGATGTGACTCCGATCCCTCATAACGGTTGTCGTCCGCCGAAAAAACGTCGCGTATAACGCTCCGTTTTTTAGGTTAGTTGGAGATAGAAAATGGCAAGATATTTGGGTCCTAAGCTCAAGCTGAGCCGTCGTGAGGGCACCGACTTATTCCTTAAGTCTGGCGTTCGCGCGATCGATACCAAGTGTAAAATTGAACAAGCTCCTGGCCAGCACGGTGCGCGTAAACCGCGTCTGTCTGACTATGGTGTGCAGTTGCGTGAAAAGCAAAAAGTTCGCCGTATGTACGGTGTGCTGGAGCGTCAGTTCCGTAACTACTATAAAGAAGCAGCACGTCTGAAAGGCAACACAGGTGAAAACCTGCTGGCTCTGCTGGAAGGTCGTCTGGACAACGTTGTATACCGTATGGGCTTCGGCGCTACTCGTGCTGAATCACGTCAGCTGGTTAGCCACAAAGCAATCATGGTAAACGGTCGTGTTGTTAACATCGCTTCTTATCAGGTTAAAGCGAATGACGTTGTTAGCATTCGTGAGAAAGCGAAAAAGCAATCTCGCGTGAAGGCCGCTCTGGAGCTGGCTGAGCAGCGTGAAAAGCCAACCTGGCTGGAAGTTGATGCTGGCAAGATGGAAGGTACGTTCAAGCGTCAGCCAGAACGTTCTGATCTGTCTGCGGACATTAACGAACACCTGATCGTCGAGCTTTACTCCAAGTAAAGCTTAGTACCAAAGAGAGGACACAATGCAGGGTTCTGTGACAGAGTTTCTAAAACCGCGCCTGGTAGATATCGAGCAAGTGAGTTCGACGCACGCCAAGGTGACCCTTGAGCCTTTAGAGCGTGGCTTTGGCCATACTCTGGGTAACGCACTGCGCCGTATTCTGCTCTCATCGATGCCGGGTTGCGCGGTGACCGAGGTTGAGATTGATGGTGTACTTCATGAGTACAGCACCAAAGAAGGCGTTCAGGAAGATATCCTTGAAATCCTGCTCAACCTGAAAGGGCTGGCGGTGAGAGTTCAGGGTAAAGATGAAGTTATTCTTACTCTGAATAAATCTGGCATTGGCCCTGTGACTGCAGCCGACATCACCCACGACGGTGATGTTGAAATCGTCAAGCCGCAGCACGTGATCTGCCACCTGACCGATGAGAACGCAGCTATTAGCATGCGTATCAAAGTTCAGCGCGGTCGTGGTTATGTGCCGGCTTCTGCCCGAATTCATTCGGAAGAAGATGAGCGCCCAATCGGCCGTCTGCTGGTCGACGCATGCTATAGCCCTGTAGAGCGTATTGCCTACAATGTTGAAGCAGCGCGTGTAGAACAGCGTACCGACCTGGACAAGCTGGTCATCGAAATGGAAACCAACGGCACAATCGATCCTGAAGAGGCGATTCGTCGTGCGGCGACCATCCTGGCAGAACAACTGGAAGCTTTCGTTGACTTACGTGATGTACGTCAGCCGGAAGTGAAAGAAGAGAAACCAGAATTCGATCCGATCCTGCTGCGCCCTGTTGACGATCTCGAATTGACTGTCCGCTCTGCTAACTGCCTCAAGGCAGAAGCTATCCACTATATCGGTGATCTGGTACAGCGTACCGAGGTTGAGTTGCTGAAAACGCCGAACCTGGGTAAAAAATCTCTTACCGAGATTAAAGACGTGCTGGCTTCACGTGGTCTGTCTCTGGGCATGCGCCTGGAAAACTGGCCACCAGCAAGCATTGCTGACGAGTAACCGGATCACAGGTTAAGGTTTTACTGAGAAGGATAAGGTCATGCGCCATCGTAAGAGTGGTCGTCAACTGAACCGCAACAGCAGCCATCGCCAGGCTATGTTCCGCAACATGGCAGGTTCACTGGTTCGTCATGAGATCATCAAGACGACCCTGCCTAAAGCGAAAGAGCTGCGTCGCGTAGTTGAGCCGCTGATTACTCTTGCCAAGACTGACAGCGTTGCTAATCGTCGTCTGGCATTCGCCCGTACTCGTGATAACGAGATCGTGGCAAAACTGTTTAACGAACTGGGCCCGCGTTTCGCGAGCCGTGCCGGTGGTTACACTCGCATTCTGAAGTGTGGTTTCCGTGCAGGCGACAACGCGCCGATGGCTTACATCGAGCTGGTTGATCGTTCAGAGAAAGCAGAAGCTGCTGCAGAGTAATCTGCAGTAACGTAAAAAAACCCGCTCCGGCGGGTTTTTTTATATCCGCGATACCCCCACTTCTCTACAATGTCTGTATCAATTCTGTTCATCCCCTGGAGCTGGTAATGTGGTTGCTCGACCAGTGGGCAGAACGCCATATTCGCGATGCCCAAAAAAAAGGTGAATTCGACGATCTCCCGGGGAGCGGTGAACCCCTTGCGCTTGACGATGACTCGCACATCGCGCCTGAACTACGGGCTGGATACCGTTTACTGAAAAATGCGGGCTGTCTCCCCCCGGAGCTCGAACAGCGCAGAGAGGCTGTTGAACTGGCCGATCTTCTCAAAGGGATCCGCTATGACGATCCACGACATTCTGAACTTAGCCGCCGCCTCGCCCTGCTTGAACTCAAGCTGCGCCAGGCTGGTATGAACACTGATTTTTTGCGCGGTGAATTCGGTGAAAGATTGATGCAGAAAATAAACGAGGAGTAGTTATGTACCGTATCGGTGAACTTGCGAAGCTTGCGAATGTCACGCCGGATACCATCCGATATTACGAAAAGCAGCAGATGATCGATCATGAAGTTCGGACTGAAGGGGGCTTTCGCCTTTATACCGATAACGATCTGCAGCGCCTGCGGTTCATTCGTTATGCGCGTCAGCTCGGTTTTACACTGGATTCGATCCGCGAGTTATTATCGATCCGCATCGATCCGGAACATCACACCTGCCAGGAATCTAAAAGCATCGTGCAGGCCCGGCTGGATGAAGTTGAAGCGCGTATACAGGAACTGCAAACCATGCAGCGCTCTCTGCAAAGGCTGAATGATGCCTGCTGCGGTACGGCCCACAGCAGCATTTACTGTTCAATTCTCGAAGCCCTTGAACAGGGAGCGAGTGGAGAAACGCAGGGCTGTTGATTTTTAGTTCAACCGGGTCTAGACTCGCTTCGTCATAAACCCTGCTCTGGAGACATTATGAGCCGCTATCAGCACACGAAAGGACAAATTAAGGACAATGCCATTGAGGCGTTACTTCACGACCCGTTATTCAGGCAGCGCGTTGAGAAGAATAAAAAAGGGAAAGGAAGTTATCTGCGTAAAGACAAACATGAAAAACGGGGTAACTGGGAGGCCAGTGGCAAGCAAGCGAATCGCTTATTTACCACTGGCCTTCCTGCTTTTATCTGTTGATTAGATGCGGTTATTTTGCTCTTTTAACAGATCGCGGATCTCACTCAACAGCACTTCTTCTTTCGTTGGCGCAGGTGCTGCAGCTGGCTCTTCTTTTTTACGGTTGAGCCTGTTGATCAGCTTGATGGCCATAAATATGGCAAACGCGACAATCACAAAATCAAATACGTTCTGAATAAATACGCCGTAGTGCATCACTACTGCCGGAACATCACCCTGCGCTTCACGCAGCGTGAAAGCGAACTGTTTGAAATCAATGCCGCCGATTAACAACCCTAAAGGTGGCATGATAATGTCGGCCACTAATGATGAAACAATCTTACCGAATGCCGCACCAATAATGACACCCACTGCCAAATCCACCACGTTCCCGCGCATCGCAAATTCGCGAAATTCTTTAATAAAACTCATTGTTCTCTCCTTGTGCCAGCTGACGAGTTTAAGTTTAACAAATCATTAGCCAATTGCCATTCGGGATAATTAAACATTATGAAAAATAAAAGGCACAGAAATGAAAAGGATAAAGTAAGGGTGCTCTTTCTCGAGCACCCAATTCTTTAAAGGAAGAATGGACTTGGCTGGAATAAACGTTCGACGTCGGTAATAAACTTTTTATCGGTAAGGAACATAATAACGTGATCGCCTTGCTCAATTCGTAAATTATCATTGGCAATCATGACATCATTCCCGCGCACAACGGCGCCGATAATCGTGCCTGGCGGCAGTTTAATTTCGTCGATCGAACGGCCGACGACGCGCGACGTCGTTTCATCTCCATGAGCAACGGCTTCAATGGCTTCCGCTACGCCACGGCGGAGCGATGACACACCGACAATATCCGCTTTACGAACATGGCTCAGGAGCGCGGAAATTGTCGCCTGCTGAGGGGAAATAGCAATATCAATAACGCTACCCTGAACCAGATCGACATACGCCTTGCGCTGAATAAGCACCATGACTTTTTTTGCCCCCATGCGCTTCGCGAGCATGGCGGACATTATATTCGCCTCGTCATCGTTGGTGACGGCAATAAAGAGATCAACCTGATCAATATGCTCTTCAGCCAGTAGCTCCTGATCCGACGCATCACCATAAAATACAATCGTATTTTGCAGTTTTTCCGCCAGTTCAGCAGCACGCTGTTGATCGCGCTCGATCAACTTCACGCTGTAATCTTTTTCCAGCCGATGTGCCAGACCGGCACCGATATTGCCACCGCCGACCAGCATAATGCGTTTATAGGGTTTTTCGAGACGCTGAAGTTCACTCATCACCGCACGAATATGCTGTGAGGCCGCAATAAAGAAGACCTCATCACCGGCTTCGACAATCGTGGAGCCTTGCGGGCGAATTGGCCTGTCGTGGCGGAAAATCGCTGCAACGCGCGTATCAATATGCGGCATGTGCTCGCGCATGGTGGAAAGCGCATTGCCGATCAATGGTCCGCCATAATAGGCCTTAACCACTGCCAGGCTCACTTTGCCCTCGGCAAAGTTCACCACCTGCAGGGCACCCGGATATTCGATCAGGCGATAGATATTGTCGATAACCAGCTGTTCTGGCGCGATGAGGTGGTCAATGGGGACCGCTTCGGAATTAAACAGTTTTTCAGCATCGCGAACATAGTCCGGAGAGCGAATGCGCGCAATTCGGTTTGGCGTGTTGAAAAGCGAGTAGGCCACCTGACAGGCCACCATATTGGTTTCGTCCGAACTGGTTACCGCAACCAGCATGTCGGCATCGTCGGCGCCCGCCTCACGAAGAACACGTGGGTGCGAACCATGACCCTGCACCACGCGCAGGTCAAACTTGTCCTGTAAGACACGCAGACGATCGCCGTTGGTATCAACAATTGTGATGTCATTGTTTTCGCCAACCAGGTTTTCCGCCAGCGTTCCGCCCACCTGTCCTGCACCCAGAATGATAATCTTCATATCTCGTGACCTGTTCTCAACATCACTCTTTGATTAGCTTAGCGTAAAAGAAGCCATCGCCCTCTTCAGCACCCGGCAGGTTCTGCAGACCCGGGCATTCAGGCGTTCCCGTATCGCTCAGCGCGGCGTCCGGCGTACGTTTAAGGAAGGCCGCGATTTGCTGGCTGTTTTCTTCCGGCAGTACGGAGCAGGTCGCATAGACCAGCGTTCCGCCAGATTTAAGATGCGGCCAAATGGCGTCGAGAATGTCGGATTGCAGTTGGGCAAGTTCCTTAATATCACGATCGCGGCGTAGCCACTTGATGTCCGGATGACGACGAATAACACCGGTTGCAGAGCAGGGGGCGTCCAGCAAAATGCGATCGAACTGGGTTTCACCACACCACTCTGCGGGTTTGCGCCCATCGCCCTGCTTAACCTGAGCCTTCATGCCAAGACGCTTGAGGTTGTCGTAGACGCGTGAGAGACGCTGTTCATCGACGTCCACGGCCATCACGCTGGCCTGCGGAGCCACTTCCAGAATATGCGTCGTTTTGCCCCCAGGTGCGGCGCAAAGATCGAGGATCTGCTCACCATTTTTGGGTTCAAGCCAGGTCATGCAACCCTGAGCCGAGGCATCCTGTACGGTTACCCAACCTTCATCAAAACCGGGTAATGCATGTACCGGTGCAGGTGAGGCTAAGCGTACGGCATCCGGATAGGCTTCATGCGGGAATCCACTCATTCCAGCTTGTTCGAGCAAGCTCAGCCATGCGTCACGGCTGTGGTGATTACGATTTACGCGTAACCACATTGGCGGACGCTGATTGTTGGCATCGGCAATCTCCTGCCACTGCTGTGGATAAGCTTTTTTCAGGCGCTTCAACAGCCAGTCCGGGTGCAGGAAACGTGCTTCGCTTTGAGCAAATTCAGCCAGAAGCTCTTCCTGCTGTCTCTGGAACTGACGCAGTACGCCGTTGATCAGCCCTTTCAGTTGAGGGCGTTTAATCGCAACGGCGCCTTCAACCGTCTCAGCCAGCGCGGCATGCGGTGGGATGCGGGTATGAAGAAGCTGATAAAAACCCACCATAATCAAATAGTGTACGGTGCGTTGCTTGCCTGTCATTGGGCGTGACATCAGCTTGTTAATCAACCACTCAAGCTGAGAAAGCGTGCGCAGAACGCCAAAGCAGAGCTCCTGAAGCAGGGCTTTGTCTTTATCAGATACTTTTTGTTGCAGGGGAGGCAGGACGTTACTTAAGGACTGGCCCTGCTCGATAACCTGCTCAACGGCCTGAGCCGCCATACTGCGTAGATTTTGTTTTTTCATAACCGTAAAAATAAAAATGCCCGGAAACACCGGGCCTTAAGGATAGATTTGCTCAGGCAAGACGATTGCCCGGAATAAACCATTCGCGACGGGAATTTAACAGATCCTGAGCGCTCATGGCCTTCTTGCCGGCCGGTTGTAGCGATTCAAGATTCAGGATCCCTTGTCCAGTCGCGACCTGAATTCCGTTCTTGTTGGCGTCAATAATCGTACCGGGTTCAGCCGTGGTAGTACCGCTAATGACGGAGGCTTTCCAGACTTTCACTGGCTGCTCATCAATCTCCATCCAGCTCATCGGCCACGGATTAAAAGCGCGAATGCAGCGTTCAAGCTGCGCGGCTGACAGGGACCAGTCGATACGCGCTTCTTCTTTGCTCAGTTTTTCGGCATAAGTCACCAGCGCGTCATCCTGAACTTCCGGTTTCGCCGTATTGTCTGCAAGCTGCTGGAGCGTCTCGATAAGCCCTTGTGGGCCAAGGTCTGCCAGTTTGTCATACAGCGTAGCGCTGGTATCGTCTGACGTTATGGGGCACGCCAGTTTATACAGCATATCGCCGGTGTCTAAACCTACGTCCATCTTCATAATGGTAACGCCCGTTTCGGCATCACCTGCCCACAGCGAGCGCTGGATAGGTGCAGCACCACGCCAGCGCGGAAGCAGAGACCCGTGCACGTTGATGCACCCCAGGCGAGGCATATCGAGCACAGCTTTCGGCAGAATTAAACCGTAAGCCACCACCACCATTACGTCGGCATTCAGGTCAGCAACCAGCTGCTGATTTTCCTGTGGGCGTAACGATGCGGGCTGGAAAACGGGTAGCCCATGCTCTTCTGCCAGCACCTTTACCGGGCTCGGCATCAGTTTTTTACCGCGACCTGCCGGACGGTCAGGCTGGGTAAAGACGCCAACAACTTGGTGACCAGAAGATAACAGCGCGTCAAGATGACGCGCTGCAAAATCAGGGGTTCCCGCGAAGATAATACGTAGTGTTTTAGACACGATGATCCTTGTATCCGGGGGGACGTTATGCGCGAGAACGCAAACGATCCAGTTTCTCTACTTTTTGACGAATACGCTGCTGTTTCAGCGGCGAGAGATAATCGATAAACAGTTTACCGACCAGGTGATCCATCTCATGCTGAATACAAATCGCCAGCAGGTCGTCTGCTTCCAGTTCGAACGGGTTACCGTCACGATCCAGCGCGCGAATTTTCACCTTTTCGGCACGCGGTACTAAAGCGCGTTGTTCAGGAATGGACAGACAGCCTTCCTCAATACCGGTTTCGCCACTCTTTTCGAGCAGCTCAGGGTTGATCAGCACCAGACGCTCATCGCGATTTTCGGAAACATCAATCACGATAATACGCTTATGAATATCCACCTGCGTCGCCGCCAGGCCAATACCTTCTTCGGCGTACATGGTATCGAACATATCATCAACGATACGCTGGATTTCTGCATTCACTTCTTTGACCGGTTCAGCGACGATGCGAAGGCGCTCGTCCGGAATATGTAACACTTGCAAAACTGCCATAAATTTCCAGAGTCGTGTTCAGGAGTTGATAAGAATACTCTCTCTATTCTAGACAAATCCCCCAACGATTGACAGCATCAGTGACCAATCGCAATGATTGCGGAGGCCGCTTATGGCAGGGGAAAGGATGACGTCTACCGAGATATGGCTACGGCTAGTACACACTGGGTCTCTGTGTGGTGATGTAATGCTGGAAGCGGCTGCGCGACTGCAGAAGCTGGAACACCTCAACGTGCTCGTGGTCAGAGAGGCCGGGCTGACAGCAAAGCAGGCTGAACGGTTCTTTGCACTCGATGAGAGCGAGCTGGAACGTAGTCTTGTGTGGCTTGAGCAGCCGGGACATCATTTATTAACGCCCAACCATCCCCTATATCCCCCTTTGCTCCGCACGATCCCTGATTATCCCGGGGCGTTATTCATAAAAGGTAATCCTGAGGCGCTTAATACCATTCAGCTGGCGGTGGTAGGTAGTCGTGCGCCGTCATGGTACGGCGAGCGATGGGGGAAAATCCTGTGCGAACAACTTTCTCAAAGCGGTTTCACGATCACCAGCGGGCTGGCCTGCGGTATTGACGGCGTAGCCCACAGCGCGGCGCTGTCAGTTAAGGGACGAAGTGTAGCGGTGCTGGGGAACGGTCTTTTTAGCATTTATCCGCGCCGGCATCAGGCACTGGCGATGCGGCTTATTGAATCTGACGGCGCGATAGTGTCTGAGTTTCCGCTTTCCGCACAGCCCAGGCCGGCAAACTTTCCGCGTCGGAATCGGATTATCAGCGGGCTCAGCAAAGGTGTGCTGGTGGTTGAAGCGGCGCGCCGAAGCGGTTCGCTGGTCACGGCGCGATGCGCGCTCGAACAGGGAAGAGAAGTCTTCGCCTTGCCTGGACCGATAGGTAATCCCGGATGCGAGGGGCCCCACTGGCTGATTAAGCAAGGGGCAACGCCGGTAACGGAAGTAGGAGATATTCTTGAAAATTTGCAATATGGGTTGAAATGGCTGCAGGAAGATCCCGAAAAGCGACAATATTCATCAGATCAGGGAAAGGTGGCATTGCCATTTCCCAAGCTCCTGGCTAACGTAGGAGATGAGGTAACACCTGTTGACGTTGTCGCTGAACGTGCCGGCCAACCTGTGCCAGTAACGGTAGCACAGCTACTCGAACTGGAGTTAGCAGGGTGGATCGCAGCTGTACCCGGCGGCTATGTCCGATTAAGGAGGGCATGCCATGTTCGACGTACTGATGTATTTGTTTGAGACTTACATCCATAACGAAGCAGAAATGCGAGTGGATCAGGACAAATTGACACAGGATCTTACCGATGCGGGGTTTGAGCGGGAAGATATCTATAATGCGTTGATGTGGCTGGAAAAACTGGCTGATTATCAGGAAGGCCTCGCCGAACCGATGCAGCTTGCTTCTGACCCATTGTCAGTACGCATTTATACAGCGGAAGAGTGTGAAAGGCTGGACGCCAGCTGCCGGGGGTTCATCTTATTCCTTGAGCAGATTCAGGTGCTGAACCTCGAAACGAGAGAAATGGTGATAGAGCGCGTCATGGCGCTGGATACAGCAGAATTTGAACTGGAAGATCTCAAGTGGGTGATCCTGATGGTTCTGTTTAATATCCCGGGCTGTGAAAACGCCTATCAGCAAATGGAAGAATTACTCTTTGAAGTGAATGAAGGTATGCTGCACTAATTCAATGTGCAGCACCAAGAGTTGTTATGGCCAAATCAGCACTATTCACGGTGCATAAAAACGAGCCCTGCCCGCAGTGCGGGGCTGAACTTGTTATTCGGTCCGGGAAACACGGCCCGTTTCTCGGTTGTTCACACTATCCGGAATGTGATTATGTCCGTCCCCTGAAAAGCCAGGCGGATGGACATATCGTTAAAATTCTGGAAGGTCAGTATTGCCCACTCTGCGGTGGTGAATTAGCCCTGCGGCAGGGGCGATTCGGCATGTTTATTGGATGTAGCCGCTACCCGGAATGTGAGCATACGGAACAAATTGATAAGCCTGATGAAACGGCAATTGCGTGCCCTCAGTGTCAGCGCGGTCAGTTGGTACAGCGCCGTTCCCGTTATGGTAAGACTTTCCATTCGTGCGATCGCTACCCTGAATGCCAGTTCGTTATCAATTTTAAACCGGTAGCGGGAACCTGCCCTCATTGCAATTATCCGCTACTTATAGAGAAGAAAACCGCGCAAGGCATGAAACGCTTCTGCGCCAGTAAACAATGTGGAAAGCCGGTTACGGCGGATCAAAATAGTGAATAATAACCTGCCATCAGGCTCCATTGCGCATGCTGTGGACGTACTGAAAAAAGAAGAAGTCATCGCCTATCCAACTGAAGCTGTTTTTGGAGTCGGTTGCGATCCTGACAGCGAGACGGCCGTAAGCCGACTGCTTGCCTTAAAACAAAGACCCGTCGAGAAAGGGCTGATTTTGATCGCTGCGAATTATGAGCAGCTTAAACCCTATATCGATGACTCCATGCTGACGCCGGCGCAGCGCGAGACGATCTTCTCCGCGTGGCCTGGCCCGGTGACCTTCGTTTTCCCGGCGCAGCCGACTACGCCTCGCTGGTTAACCGGACGTTTTGATTCCCTCGCCGTTCGCGTAACTGACCATCCGCTGGTGGTTGAACTTTGCCTGGCATTTGGTAAACCGCTGGTCTCAACCAGCGCCAACCTGACCGGATTGCCACCTTGTCGGACAACCGAAGAAGTATTGGCGCAGTTCGGGAATGACTTCCCAGTCGCTGTCGGTGAAACGGGAGGGCGCCTGAATCCGTCTGAAATTCGCGACGCCTTGACCGGCGAACGTTTTCGCCAGGGGTAATCTCATGGAAACCTATGCTGTTTTTGGTAATCCGATTGCACACAGCAAGTCACCGTTGATCCATCAGCAATTTGCGAAGCAGCTGCAGATAAATCATCCCTATGGTCGCGTACTGGCCCCGGTGGATGCATTTATTCCAACGCTGGAGGCTTTTTTCGCCGCGGGCGGTAAAGGCGCGAATGTGACGGTTCCTTTTAAAGAGGAAGCCTTTGAACGTGCGGATGAACTGACCGAGCGCGCTTCACTGGCTGGTGCAGTCAATACCCTAAAACGGCTTGAGGATGGGCGCCTTTTGGGTGACAACACCGACGGGATTGGTTTACTTAGCGATCTGGAACGACTGTCGTTTATTAAGCCCGGGTTTCGGGTCCTGCTGATTGGTGCGGGTGGCGCATCGCGGGGAGTACTGTTGCCTCTGCTTTCACTGGACTGTGCGGTGACCATTACCAACAGAACCTTTTCCCGCGCGGAAGCGCTGGCGGCGTTGTTTGAGCATACCGGCAGCGTGAGCGCGGTAGCGCTTGACGATCTTGCCGATCGTGAGTTCGATCTTGTCATCAATGCCACGTCCAGCGGCATCAATGGCGAGATCCCGTTAATTCCTGCTTCTCTGGTCAGCGCGCATATGTACTTCTATGACATGTTTTATCAGAAAGGGAAAACGCCTTTCCTTAACTGGTGTGAACAACACGGCGCGAAGCAGTTAGCCGATGGACTGGGAATGCTGGTGGGTCAGGCCGCGCATGCGGTGCTGCTCTGGCATGGCGTGTTGCCTGCGGTCGAACCTGTCATTGAAAAGTTAAAGCAGGAGCTTTCGGCGTGAACCAGGCTATTCATTTCCCGGACAGAGAGATCTGGGATGAGAGTAAACAAGCGGTCTGTTTTCCGGTGCTGGTGCAGGGGATGCAACTTACTTGTGCCATTCATGGGGAAACGCTGTTGCGCCGTTTTGGCGGTTCAGACCCTATAGCGGTATTTTGCGAAAATCGCTGGGATCTGGAAGAAGAAGCCAGCGATTTAATCCGCGAACAGCAGGAAGACGATCAGGGCTGGGTTTGGTTGTCCTGATCCAAATAGTCATTCTTCCAGTTAACGTAGTTGTTCGCCGAGTATTTTAATCCTTCGATCTCCGCCTCCTTCAGGGGGCGGATCTGTTTTACCGGGCTTCCCAGATAGAGATAGCCACTCTCCAGCCGTTTGTTCTGCGGGACCAGGCTACCGGCACCAATCATTACGTCATCTTCTACTATGACGCCATCCAGCAAAATCGACCCCATGCCAACAAGTACGCGATTCCCGATAGTGCAGCCGTGAAGCATCACCTTATGGCCGACGGTAACCTCTTCTCCAATGATGAGGGGATTACCGTCCGGGTTATAGGAGGATTTGTGCGTGACATGCAGAACGCTGCCGTCCTGAATATTGGTACGGGCGCCAATCGACACATAGTTAACATCTCCCCTGATGGCGACGAGGGGCCAGATGCTGACGTCATCGGCCATTCGGACATCGCCGATCAACACGCTGCTGGCATCGATCATCACGCGATCGCCTTTTTGGGGGAACAGATCTTTATAAGGACGTAATACTGCGGGCATATCTACCTCTAACAATGAGCGCTATACAGAAGACTTTGATCATATTAATGGATCGCGGCAAGGCAAAATACGTCAATATTTAAGCAGATCGGGCGGGATTTCAGCGAAAAGCGCGGAAAATCAGCAGTCGGAAAAAAAGATCTAAAAAATACTTGTGCTAAATAATGGGATCCCTATAATGCGCCTCCATCGACACGGCGGATGTGAATCACTTCACAGACAACGCGGTCGGTTGAAGAGAAAAATTCTGAAATAACGGGTTGACTCTGAAAGAGGAAAGCGTAATATACGCCACCTCGCAACGGTGAGCGAAAGCCGCGTTGCACTGCTCTTTAA
>NZ_JAWNBW010000018.1:0-29198 GCF_034106085.1 Enterobacter sp. 302C9 | reverse complement strand
ACTGCCAGAAGGCGTTGAGATGGTAATGCCAGGCGACAACATCAAGATGGTTGTGACTCTGATCCACCCAATCGCGATGGACGACGGTCTGCGTTTCGCAATCCGTGAAGGTGGCCGTACCGTTGGCGCGGGCGTGGTTGCTAAAGTTCTCGGCTAATCGCTGATAACATTTGACGCAATGCGCATGAAAAGGGCATCATTTGATGCCCTTTTTGCACGCTTTCACATCAGAACCTGGCTCATCAGTGATTATTTTTGTCATAATCATTGCTGAGACAGGCTCTGCAGAGAGCGTATAATCCATAAAGGGATTAGCGTTTCGATTTGGCTCGCCTCGCAATCGCGGGGTGAAATTATTTGTAGAATTCTTCTGACAGGTTGGTTTATGAGTGCGAATACCGAAGCTCAAGGGAGCGGGCGCGGCCTGGAAGCGATGAAGTGGGTCGCTGTTGCCGTGCTGCTGATTGTGGCAATCGTTGGCAACTATCTTTATCGTGACATGATGCTGCCGCTCCGCGCGCTGGCAGTGGTGATTCTGATTGCTGCAGCGGGCGGTGTCGCGCTGTTGACGACTAAGGGTAAAGCAACCGTTGCTTTCGCTCGCGAAGCACGTACCGAAGTCCGCAAGGTCATTTGGCCGACTCGCCAGGAAACATTGCACACCACGCTGATCGTGGCTGCAGTGACTGCGGTAATGTCACTGATCCTGTGGGGACTGGATGGTATTCTGGTTCGCCTGGTTTCCTTTATTACTGGCCTGAGGTTCTAAGATGTCTGAAGCCCCTAAAAAGCGTTGGTACGTCGTTCAGGCGTTTTCCGGTTTTGAAGGCCGCGTAGCAACGTCGCTGCGTGAGCATATCAAATTACACAACATGGAAGAGTTATTTGGCGAAGTTATGGTTCCGACCGAAGAAGTGGTTGAGATCCGTGGCGGCCAACGTCGCAAAAGCGAGCGTAAATTCTTCCCGGGTTACGTGCTGGTTCAGATGGTGATGAACGACGCGAGCTGGCACCTGGTGCGCAGCGTACCGCGCGTGATGGGCTTTATCGGCGGCACGTCTGACCGTCCGGCGCCAATCAGCGACAAAGAAGTTGATGCGATTATGAACCGCCTGCAGCAGGTGGGTGATAAGCCGCGTCCGAAAACGCTGTTTGAACCGGGTGAAATGGTTCGTGTTAGCGACGGTCCGTTTGCTGACTTTAACGGTGTGGTTGAAGAAGTGGACTACGAGAAGTCCCGCCTGAAAGTTTCTGTTTCTATCTTCGGTCGTGCGACCCCGGTAGAACTGGACTTTGCGCAGGTCGAAAAAGCCTAAGCAGCGATCAAAAAAGCGGCGATTTAATCGTTGCACAGGGCGCGAGATTGGAATACAATTTCGCGCCTTTTGTTTTTATGGGCCCGGCCCGTAAAACGAATTTTATTCACGGGGAGCCTCCCTGAGGCGCTATCACCCAATCAGAGGATTTTACAATGGCTAAGAAAGTACAAGCCTACGTCAAGCTGCAGGTTGCAGCTGGTATGGCGAACCCAAGTCCACCAGTTGGTCCAGCTCTGGGTCAGCAGGGTGTGAACATCATGGAATTCTGTAAAGCGTTCAACGCCAAAACCGAATCCCTGGAAAAAGGTCTGCCAATCCCAGTCGTAATCACTGTTTACGCTGACCGTTCTTTCACTTTCGTTACCAAAACCCCTCCAGCAGCTGTTCTGCTGAAGAAAGCGGCTGGTATCAAGTCTGGTTCCGGTAAACCGAACAAAGACAAAGTGGGTAAAATTTCCCGCGCTCAGCTGCAGGAAATCGCGCAGACCAAAGCTGCCGACATGACTGGTGCCGACATTGAAGCGATGACTCGCTCAATCGAAGGTACTGCACGTTCCATGGGCCTGGTAGTGGAGGACTAAGAAATGGCTAAACTGACCAAGCGCATGTCCGTGATCCGTGACAAAGTTGATGCGACCAAACAGTACGACATCAACGAAGCTATCGCTCTGCTGAAAGAACTGGCAACTGCTAAGTTCGTTGAAAGCGTTGACGTTGCCGTTAACCTCGGTATCGACGCGCGTAAATCCGATCAGAACGTTCGTGGCGCAACTGTACTGCCACACGGTACTGGCCGTTCCGTTCGCGTAGCTGTATTTGCTCAGGGTGCAAACGCTGAAGCTGCTAAAGCTGCCGGCGCTGAACTGGTAGGTATGGAAGATCTGGCTGATCAGATCAAGAAAGGCGAAATGAACTTTGACGTTGTTATTGCTTCTCCAGATGCAATGCGCGTTGTTGGCCAGCTGGGCCAGGTTCTGGGTCCACGCGGCCTGATGCCTAACCCGAAAGTCGGTACTGTAACTCCTAACGTTGCTGAAGCGGTTAAGAACGCTAAAGCAGGTCAGGTTCGTTATCGTAACGACAAAAACGGCATCATCCACACCACCATCGGTAAAGTGGACTTTGACGCTGACAAACTGAAAGAAAACCTGGAAGCTCTGCTGGTTGCGCTGAAAAAAGCAAAACCAACTCAGGCGAAAGGCGTGTACATCAAGAAAGTTAGCATCTCCACCACCATGGGTGCAGGTGTTGCAGTTGACCAGGCTGGCCTGAGCGCTGCTGCAAACTAATGCCTTTACGTGGGCGGTGATTTTGTCTACAATCTTACCCCCACGTTTGCTAACGAAAGTTAGCGGCTAAAAGATTTGTTCGTTGGAGCCTGGCCTAATCCAAGCCTCCGTCGAAGACCGCAGGTGTTTCGCAAGAGACTTAATCCCCTGCGTAGACGGTGACAGAACGCTAAGATTATTTTTGGATACTCTGGCTTGTTTCTGCTCACCGTATTAAGACGCTCTTTCCGTTTGGGAGAGTGAAGTGAGTTCCGGAACATGAGTTCCGGCAAACATCCAGGAGCAAAGCTAATGGCTTTAAATCTTCAAGACAAACAAGCGATTGTTGCTGAAGTCAGCGAAGTAGCCAAAGGCGCGCTGTCTGCAGTAGTTGCGGATTCCCGTGGCGTTACTGTAGACAAAATGACTGAACTGCGTAAAGCAGGTCGTGAAGCTGGCGTATACATGCGTGTTGTTCGTAACACCCTGCTGCGTCGCGTAGTTGAAGGTACTCAGTTCGAGTGCCTGAAAGACACGTTTGTTGGTCCGACCCTGATTGCATACTCTATGGAACACCCGGGCGCTGCTGCTCGTCTGTTCAAAGAGTTCGCGAAAGCGAATGCAAAATTTGAGGTCAAAGCTGCAGCCTTTGAAGGTGAGTTGATCCCGGCATCGCAAATCGATCGCCTGGCAACCCTGCCGACCTACGAAGAAGCAATTGCACGCCTGATGGCAACCATGAAAGAAGCTTCGGCTGGCAAACTGGTTCGCACTCTGGCTGCTGTTCGCGATGCGAAAGAAGCTGCTTAATCGCAGTTATCTTTATAAAGCATTTGCTTACGTATAAACTTATTCTGATTTTCAGGAACAATTTAAATGTCTATCACTAAAGATCAAATCATTGAAGCAGTTGCAGCTATGTCCGTAATGGACGTTGTAGAACTGATTTCTGCAATGGAAGAAAAATTCGGTGTTTCTGCTGCTGCTGCTGTAGCTGTAGCTGCGGGCCCGGCTGAAGCTGCTGAAGAAAAAACTGAATTCGACGTAATTCTGAAAGCTGCTGGCGCTAACAAAGTTGCTGTTATCAAAGCAGTACGTGGCGCAACTGGCCTGGGTCTGAAAGAAGCTAAAGACCTGGTAGAATCTGCTCCAGCTGCGCTGAAAGAAGGCGTGAGCAAAGACGACGCAGAAGCACTGAAAAAATCTCTGGAAGAAGCTGGCGCTGAAGTTGAAGTTAAATAAGCCAACTTTTCTGGTTGCAGCCTGAGTAATTAGGCTGATGGCTGGTGACTTTTTAGTCACCAGCCTTTTTGCGCTGTAAGGCATCAGTAGCATTTCACACTGTTTGACTGCTGATTGTCCTGACAATGCATGTTTCTATCGACGACTTAATATATTGCGACAGGGTGCTCGCTCTGTGTAAATCGCGACGAAATGATTTAAGCGTGATAGCAACAGGTATTGCGGAAAGTATTCAATTTTCCGGTCCACAAAATGGTGTTGCACAAACTGTCCCTTCGTCGGACAGATGGGTCGACTTGTCAGCGAGCTGAGGAACCCTATGGTTTACTCCTATACCGAGAAAAAACGTATTCGTAAGGATTTTGGTAAACGTCCACAAGTTCTGGACATTCCATATCTCCTTTCTATCCAGCTTGACTCGTTCCAGAAGTTTATCGAGCAAGATCCTGAAGGGCAGTACGGTCTGGAAGCAGCCTTCCGCTCCGTGTTCCCGATTCAGAGCTACAGCGGTAACTCCGAGCTGCAGTACGTCAGCTACCGCCTTGGCGAACCGGTGTTTGACGTTCAGGAATGTCAGATCCGTGGCGTGACCTATTCCGCACCGCTGCGCGTAAAACTGCGTCTGGTGATCTACGAGCGCGAAGCGCCGGAAGGCACCGTAAAAGACATTAAAGAACAAGAAGTCTACATGGGTGAAATTCCACTCATGACAGACAACGGTACTTTCGTTATCAACGGTACTGAGCGTGTTATCGTTTCCCAGCTGCATCGTAGCCCGGGCGTCTTCTTCGACAGCGATAAAGGTAAAACACACTCTTCCGGTAAAGTACTGTATAACGCACGCATCATTCCTTACCGTGGTTCATGGCTGGACTTCGAGTTCGATCCGAAAGACAACCTGTTTGTCCGTATCGACCGTCGTCGTAAGCTGCCTGCAACCATCATTCTGCGTGCGCTGCAATACACCACTGAACAGATCCTGGACCTGTTCTTTGAGAAAGTGATCTTTGAAATCCGCGACAACAAGCTGCAGATGGAGCTGGTGCCGGAACGTCTGCGTGGCGAGACCGCGTCGTTCGACATCGAAGCCGACGGCAAAGTGTATGTGGAAAAAGGTCGCCGTATCACCGCGCGCCACATCCGCCAGCTGGAAAAAGATGATATCAAACTCATCGAAGTTCCGGTTGAGTACATTGCAGGAAAAGTAGCCGCGAAAGATTACGTTGATGAGTCAACGGGTGAGCTGATCTGCCCAGCGAACATGGAGCTGAGCCTGGATCTGCTGGCTAAGCTGAGCCAGTCTGGTCACAAACGTATCGAAACGCTGTTCACCAACGATCTGGATCACGGCGCGTATATCTCTGAGACTATTCGCGTTGACCCAACCACCGATCGTCTGAGCGCGCTGGTAGAAATCTACCGCATGATGCGTCCTGGTGAGCCACCAACTCGCGAAGCGGCGGAAAGCCTGTTCGAGAACCTGTTCTTCTCCGAAGACCGCTACGATCTGTCCGCGGTTGGTCGTATGAAGTTCAACCGTTCTCTGCTGCGCGACGAAATCGAAGGTTCCGGTATCCTGAGCAAAGACGACATCATCGAAGTGATGAAGAAGCTCATCGATATCCGTAACGGTAAAGGCGAAGTGGACGATATCGACCACCTCGGCAACCGTCGTATCCGTTCCGTAGGCGAAATGGCGGAAAACCAATTCCGCGTTGGCCTGGTACGTGTAGAGCGTGCGGTGAAAGAGCGTCTGTCTCTGGGCGATCTGGATACCCTGATGCCTCAGGATATGATCAACGCCAAGCCGATTTCTGCAGCAGTGAAAGAGTTCTTCGGTTCAAGCCAGCTGTCTCAGTTCATGGACCAGAACAACCCGCTGTCTGAGATTACGCACAAACGTCGTATCTCTGCACTCGGCCCAGGCGGTCTGACCCGTGAACGCGCAGGCTTTGAAGTTCGAGACGTACACCCGACGCACTACGGTCGCGTATGTCCAATCGAAACGCCTGAAGGTCCAAACATCGGTCTGATCAACTCCCTGTCCGTGTACGCACAGACTAACGAATACGGTTTCCTCGAGACCCCGTACCGTAAAGTGACTGACGGTGTTGTAACCGACGAAATTCACTACCTGTCTGCTATCGAAGAAGGCAACTACGTTATCGCTCAGGCGAACTCCAACCTGGATGACGAAGGCCACTTTGTAGAAGATCTGGTTACCTGCCGTAGCAAAGGCGAATCCAGCTTGTTCAGTCGCGATCAGGTTGACTACATGGACGTATCCACCCAGCAGGTGGTATCCGTCGGTGCGTCCCTGATCCCGTTCCTGGAACACGATGACGCCAACCGTGCATTGATGGGTGCGAACATGCAACGTCAGGCCGTTCCAACTCTGCGCGCTGATAAGCCGCTGGTTGGTACCGGTATGGAACGTGCTGTTGCCGTTGACTCCGGTGTTACTGCGGTTGCTAAACGTGGCGGTACTGTTCAGTACGTCGATGCATCCCGTATCGTTATCAAAGTTAACGAAGACGAGATGTATCCGGGCGAAGCTGGTATCGATATTTATAACCTGACCAAATACACCCGTTCTAACCAGAACACCTGTATCAACCAGATGCCTTGCGTATCTCTGGGTGAGCCAGTTGAGCGCGGCGACGTGCTGGCAGACGGTCCGTCCACCGACCTCGGTGAACTGGCGCTCGGTCAGAACATGCGCGTAGCGTTCATGCCGTGGAACGGTTACAACTTCGAAGACTCCATCCTCGTCTCCGAGCGTGTGGTTCAGGAAGATCGTTTCACCACCATCCACATTCAGGAACTGGCATGTGTGTCCCGTGACACCAAGCTGGGGCCAGAAGAGATCACCGCTGACATCCCTAACGTGGGTGAAGCTGCGCTCTCCAAACTGGATGAATCCGGTATCGTTTACATCGGTGCGGAAGTGACCGGCGGCGACATTCTGGTTGGTAAGGTTACACCGAAAGGTGAAACCCAGCTGACGCCAGAAGAGAAACTGCTGCGTGCAATCTTCGGTGAGAAAGCGTCTGACGTTAAAGACTCTTCTCTGCGCGTACCAAACGGTGTTTCCGGTACGGTTATCGACGTTCAGGTCTTCACCCGTGACGGCGTTGAGAAAGATAAGCGTGCGCTGGAAATCGAAGAGATGCAGCTCAAACAGGCTAAGAAAGACCTGTCTGAAGAACTGCAGATCCTCGAAGCGGGTCTGTTCAGCCGTATCTATGCGGTGCTGGTTGCCGGTGGCGTTGAAGCTGAGAAGCTCGACAAACTGCCACGCGATCGCTGGCTGGAACTGGGCCTGACCGACGAAGAGAAACAAAATCAGCTGGAACAGCTGGCTGAGCAGTATGACGAACTGAAACACGAGTTCGAGAAAAAACTCGAAGCGAAACGCCGCAAAATCACTCAGGGCGACGATCTGGCACCAGGCGTGCTGAAGATTGTTAAGGTGTATCTGGCTGTTAAACGTCAGATCCAGCCTGGTGATAAGATGGCAGGTCGTCACGGTAACAAGGGTGTTATCTCTAAGATCAACCCGATCGAAGATATGCCGCACGATGCTAACGGTACGCCGGTAGATATCGTACTGAACCCGCTGGGCGTACCGTCTCGTATGAACATCGGTCAGATCCTGGAAACTCACCTGGGTATGGCTGCGAAAGGTATTGGCGACAAGATTAACGCCATGCTGAAGCAGCAGGAAGAAGTCGCGAAACTGCGCGAATTCATCCAGCGTGCCTACGATCTGGGTACCGACGTGCGTCAGAAAGTCGACCTGAATACCTTCAGCGATGAAGAAGTGCTGCGTCTGGCTGAGAACCTGAAAAAAGGTATGCCAATCGCAACGCCGGTCTTCGATGGTGCGAAAGAAGCTGAAATTAAAGAGCTGCTGCAACTGGGTGGTCTGCCAACGTCTGGTCAGATTACGCTGTTTGACGGCCGTACCGGTGAACAGTTCGAGCGTCCGGTAACCGTAGGTTACATGTACATGCTGAAACTGAACCACCTGGTCGACGACAAGATGCACGCTCGTTCTACCGGTTCTTATAGCCTGGTTACTCAGCAGCCGCTGGGTGGTAAGGCACAGTTCGGTGGTCAGCGCTTCGGGGAGATGGAAGTGTGGGCGCTGGAAGCATACGGCGCGGCATACACCCTGCAGGAAATGCTCACCGTTAAGTCTGATGACGTGAACGGTCGTACCAAGATGTATAAAAACATCGTGGACGGCAACCATCAGATGGAGCCGGGCATGCCAGAATCCTTCAACGTACTGTTGAAAGAGATTCGTTCGCTGGGTATCAACATCGAACTGGAAGACGAGTAATTCTCGCTCAAACAGGTCACTGGTGCCGGGTTAACCCCCGGCACCAGATTGTGCTAACTCCGACGGGAGCAAATCCGTGAAAGATTTATTAAAGTTTCTGAAAGCGCAGACTAAAACCGAAGAGTTTGATGCGATCAAAATTGCTCTGGCTTCGCCAGACATGATCCGTTCATGGTCATTCGGTGAAGTTAAAAAGCCGGAAACCATCAACTACCGTACGTTCAAACCTGAGCGTGACGGCCTTTTCTGTGCGCGTATTTTCGGGCCAGTAAAAGATTACGAGTGCCTGTGCGGTAAGTACAAGCGCCTGAAACACCGTGGTGTGATCTGTGAGAAGTGCGGCGTTGAAGTGACCCAGACCAAAGTGCGTCGTGAGCGCATGGGCCACATCGAGCTGGCGTCTCCGACCGCTCACATCTGGTTCCTGAAATCTCTGCCGTCCCGTATCGGTTTGCTGCTGGATATGCCGCTGCGCGATATCGAACGTGTTCTGTACTTCGAATCTTATGTGGTTATCGAAGGCGGGATGACGAACCTGGAACGTCATCAGATCCTGACTGAAGAGCAGTATCTGGACGCGCTGGAAGAGTTCGGTGACGAATTCGACGCGAAGATGGGTGCGGAAGCTATTCAGGCCCTGCTGAAGAGCATGGATCTGGAGCAAGAGTGCGAGCAGCTGCGTGAAGAGCTGAACGAAACCAACTCCGAAACCAAACGTAAAAAGCTGACCAAGCGTATCAAACTGCTGGAAGCGTTCGTTCAGTCTGGTAACAAACCAGAGTGGATGATCCTGACCGTTCTGCCGGTTCTGCCGCCAGATCTGCGTCCACTGGTTCCGCTGGATGGTGGTCGTTTCGCAACGTCCGATCTGAACGATCTGTATCGTCGCGTTATCAACCGTAACAACCGTCTGAAACGTCTGCTGGATCTGGCTGCGCCGGACATCATCGTACGCAACGAAAAACGTATGCTGCAGGAAGCGGTTGACGCCCTGCTGGATAACGGTCGTCGCGGTCGTGCGATCACCGGTTCTAACAAACGTCCTCTGAAATCTTTGGCCGACATGATCAAAGGTAAACAGGGTCGTTTCCGTCAGAACCTGCTCGGTAAGCGTGTTGACTACTCCGGTCGTTCTGTAATCACCGTAGGTCCATACCTGCGTCTGCATCAGTGCGGTCTGCCGAAGAAAATGGCACTGGAGCTGTTCAAACCGTTCATCTACGGCAAGCTGGAACTGCGTGGCCTGGCCACCACCATCAAAGCCGCTAAGAAAATGGTTGAGCGTGAAGAAGCTGTCGTTTGGGATATCCTGGACGAAGTTATCCGCGAACACCCGGTACTGCTGAACCGTGCACCAACTCTGCACCGTTTGGGTATCCAGGCATTTGAGCCAGTCCTGATCGAAGGTAAAGCTATTCAGCTGCACCCGCTGGTTTGTGCGGCATATAACGCCGACTTCGATGGTGACCAGATGGCTGTTCACGTACCGCTGACGCTGGAAGCCCAGCTCGAAGCGCGTGCGCTGATGATGTCTACCAACAACATCCTGTCCCCAGCGAACGGTGAACCTATCATCGTTCCTTCTCAGGACGTTGTATTGGGTCTGTACTACATGACCCGTGACTGTGTTAACGCCAAAGGCGAAGGCATGGTGCTGACTGGCCCGAAAGAAGCTGAGCGTATTTATCGCGCTGGCCTGGCCTCTCTGCATGCGCGCGTTAAAGTGCGTATCACCGAATACGAAAAAGATGAAAACGGCGAATTCGTTGCGAAAACCAGCCTGAAAGACACGACCGTTGGCCGTGCCATTCTGTGGATGATCGTACCGAAAGGTCTGCCTTTCTCCATCGTCAACCAGGCGCTGGGCAAGAAAGCGATCTCCAAAATGCTGAACACCTGTTACCGCATTCTGGGTCTGAAGCCGACCGTTATCTTCGCTGACCAGACAATGTATACCGGCTTTGCTTATGCAGCGCGTTCAGGTGCATCTGTTGGTATTGATGACATGGTCATCCCAGAGAAGAAACACGAGATCATCTCTGAAGCGGAAGCCGAAGTTGCTGAGATCCAGGAGCAGTTCCAGTCGGGTCTGGTTACCGCGGGCGAACGCTATAACAAAGTTATCGATATCTGGGCAGCGGCGAACGATCGTGTATCCAAAGCGATGATGGATAACCTGCAGACCGAAACCGTGATTAACCGTGACGGCGTAGAAGAGCAGCAGGTTTCCTTCAACAGCATCTACATGATGGCCGACTCCGGTGCGCGTGGTTCCGCAGCACAGATTCGTCAGCTGGCAGGTATGCGTGGTCTGATGGCGAAGCCAGATGGCTCCATCATCGAAACGCCAATCACCGCGAACTTCCGTGAAGGTCTGAACGTACTCCAGTACTTCATCTCCACCCACGGTGCTCGTAAGGGTCTGGCGGATACCGCACTGAAAACTGCGAACTCCGGTTATCTGACGCGTCGTCTGGTTGACGTTGCTCAGGATCTGGTTGTGACCGAAGACGATTGTGGCACCCTCGAAGGTATCACCATGACCCCGGTTATCGAGGGTGGTGATGTTAAAGAGCCACTGCGCGATCGCGTTCTGGGTCGTGTGACCGCGGAAGACATTCTGAAGCCGGGCACTGCAGACATTCTGGTTCCACGCAACACGCTGCTGCACGAGCACTGGTGTGATCTGCTGGAAGCGAACTCTGTTGACTCCGTGAAAGTACGTTCCGTTGTATCTTGTGACACCGACTTTGGTGTATGTGCGCACTGCTACGGTCGTGACCTGGCGCGTGGCCACATCATCAATAAAGGTGAAGCAATCGGCGTTATCGCGGCACAGTCGATCGGTGAGCCGGGTACACAGCTGACGATGCGTACGTTCCACATCGGTGGTGCGGCATCTCGTGCGGCTGCTGAATCCAGCATCCAGGTGAAAAACAAAGGTAGCATCAAGCTCAGCAACGCGAAGTCTGTTGTTAACTCCGCTGGCAAGCTGGTTGTGACCTCTCGTAACACCGAGCTGAAGCTGATCGACGAATTCGGTCGTACCAAAGAGAGCTATAAAGTGCCTTACGGTGCGGTTATGGCGAAAGGTGATGGCGAGCAGGTTGCCGGCGGTGAAACCGTTGCAAACTGGGATCCACACACCATGCCGGTTATCACCGAAGTAAGTGGTTTCATCCGCTTCACTGACATGATCGACGGCCAGACCATTACTCGTCAGACCGACGAGCTGACCGGTCTGTCTTCTCTGGTGGTTCTGGATTCTGCTGAACGTACTACCGGTGGTAAAGATCTGCGTCCTGCACTGAAAATCGTTGATGCTCAGGGTAACGACGTTCTGATCCCTGGTACCGACATGCCTGCGCAGTACTTCCTGCCAGGTAAAGCGATCGTTCAGCTGGAAGATGGCATTCAGATCGGTGCGGGTGATGCTCTGGCGCGTATTCCACAGGAATCCAGCGGTACCAAGGACATCACCGGTGGTCTGCCACGCGTTGCGGACCTGTTCGAAGCACGTCGTCCGAAAGAGCCTGCAATCCTGGCTGAAATCAGCGGTATCATCTCCTTCGGTAAAGAGACCAAAGGGAAACGCCGTCTGGTTATCACTCCAGTAGATGGCAGCGAACCGTACGAAGAGATGATTCCTAAGTGGCGTCAGCTCAACGTGTTCGAAGGTGAACGTGTAGAACGTGGTGACGTGGTTTCCGATGGTCCAGAAGCTCCGCACGACATTCTGCGTCTTCGTGGCGTCCACGCGGTAACGCGTTACATCACCAACGAAGTACAGGACGTTTACCGTCTGCAGGGCGTTAAGATTAACGATAAGCACATCGAAGTTATCGTTCGTCAGATGCTGCGTAAAGCAACCATCGAAAACGCAGGCAGCTCCGAGTTCCTGGAAGGCGAGCAGGTTGAATACTCACGCGTCAAGATCGCTAACCGCGAACTGGAAGCGAACGGCAAAATCGGTGCGACCTTCTCGCGCGATCTGCTGGGTATCACCAAAGCGTCTCTGGCAACCGAGTCCTTCATCTCTGCAGCATCGTTCCAGGAAACGACTCGTGTCCTGACCGAAGCCGCTGTTGCTGGTAAACGTGATGAACTGCGCGGTCTGAAAGAGAACGTCATCGTGGGTCGTCTGATCCCGGCGGGTACCGGTTATGCGTACCACCAGGATCGTATGCGTCGTCGTGCTGCGGGCGAACTGCCAGCTGCACCGCAGGTGACTGCTGAAGATGCATCCGCGAGCCTGGCAGAACTGCTGAACGCAGGTCTGGGCGGTTCCGACAACGAGTAATCGTTGATGCCCGGTGATGAACATTACCGGGCATGTGCCTCGTAGGTCGGGTAAGCTCAGTGCCACCCGACAATAAAAAACCCGCCTCGGCGGGTTTTTTTACATCTGTAGGTAATCAGTTTACCAACGGGATCCGTCGATAAAGCTCAATCATATCGCCCGCCAGATCCTGAATGACCATCGCGTTCATCAGGTGATCCTGAGAGTGGACGGTGATCAGGTTAACCGGAAGCTTCCCGGTCCCTTCGTCAAAACCGATAAGCTGCGTCTGGATCGTGTGCGCATGCTTCACATATTCGCGCGACTCTTCCATCGCTTTTTCTGCTTCGTCAAACTCACCTTTACGCGCCATCTGTAGCGCCGTCAGGGCCGCACTGCGCGCCGCGCCTGCGTTGACCAGCAGTTCCATAATCGTGGTTTCTAAGTCTTCCATTATGACTCCAGAAGTTTGAGCGCTTTTTCCAGGACGGCATCGCCTTTCATCATGCCGTAATCCATCATGTCGATCACCGCGACCTTTTTACCCAGCGGCTCGGCCTGCGCCTGTAGCTTGGCCTGCTCGTATTTAACCTGTGGCCCCAGCAATACGATGTCGGCCGTCGCGATGTTGTCTTTAAACTCCGCAACCGGAACGGCTTTAATGGTGACTTCAACCCCTTTTTTCTGCGCGGCGTCTTTCATACGTTGAACCAGCATGCTGGTTGACATTCCCGCTGCACAGCATAAAACGATGTTCTTCATAATCAGCCTCGATCTACATGTGTTTATTGATAATTATCCCGTGCAGAGCGCTTCAACAACCGGTTTACCGCGATTGTGTGTCAGGCATCACAAAGAAACCGGCGATTTTCTGAAACCGGTTACAATTTTACATTGTCGGGTACCCGGCCCGTGGAAACGGGCAGGGTGAAAGTGGGAGGATTAGCTGATGGACGTTCGATTGATGCGGTTTTTGCCCTGCTGTTTGGCGCTGTAGAGGGCGCTATCAACGCTTCCGACAAATTGCTCCAGCGGTTCAAAATGCCACTCCCCAAGACCGCCGCTGAATGTAACCCGCAGGTTTTCTTCTCGCCAGACGCGTTTTTCAACTGCGGTACGCCAGGCTTCCAGCAATGAGAGCGCAGACGTCATCTGCTCAGCCTGGAAGATTACCGCGAACTCTTCTCCACCGTACCGGTAAATCGAGACGTGATGTGGCTGCATAATCTGGATCCCTTCGCGGGCCACGTTGCGCAGAACGATATCACCGGTCAGGTGGCCCAGCGTGTCGTTAATCGACTTGAAGTTATCGATGTCCACCAGCGCCAGCGCGAAAGGCTGCTGGGCATTCAGCAGCTCCGCGATATCGCTATCGAACGCGCGGCGGTTTTTACAGCCCGTCAGCGCATCGTGAGTGGCCTGGCGCACATAGGCCATCTCACGCTCTTTATTGGACTGGATAGTGTGGCTCAGCATCGCTTCCAGGCGCGGCGCCTCGCTGACGTCGCCGGTTTTAATGGCATTGATAATGTGCATCAGCACGGTACGCGAGGCGTGACGGAGGTATAAGCCGAAGAGGATGATGATGATTGCGGCCAGCGCAAACCCCCAGCCAACAATCGTCGTTTCGTGGCGGGTGATATCGGTGAGCGTCTCGCCAGAGACCCGGTAGATGACAAACCAGTCCGGATTGGTAAACGAGTAGTAGTAGTACCAGGCGTTGCTTTTCTTATCGTAAAGGTGGCCTTCGCCGCTGGGCATTTTGTCCATCAGCGCTTCGCTCACGTATTGTTTGAAGAGCGCGCCTGTATCCGGGTGAAGCACAACGGCGCCGTCGCGTTCAACGACGAAGAATTCTCCCTGGACGGGCGCCACCATCTGACGCAGGGTGAAGCCCATTGACGTCAAATCGAGATGAAACGCGATCGTTCCCTTCAGTCTGCCTTCGGGTGAAATCAAGGGCTTATAAAGTGTGACCGTCGGATGGCCGGTGAAGTAGTCCATGTACGGGCGAGTATAGTGGCTGAAGATACTGGCTTCGGCCTGAGCGATAAACCACGGCCGCGTCCGGGGATCGAAGGTTTTACTCTTCTCCGTGGGGAGCACTTCCGGCGCGCGGAGATAATGCCCCTGCGTGTCCGCCAGCGAGATGGAGGACACGGTCGGCATCAGGTTTTGCAAATGCATCATCATCTGAAGCCCCTGCGTCGGGTTGACGTTGAGCGTCTCGTTTAGCCTGTCGTCGCGGGCAAAGTACATCGCGGAACGGCCCAGGATATAGTCGTTTTCACGCAGGATAGATTCGGTGTAGTTCACCGCCAGGTTGTGCGTGAAATTGCTGTTGATCTGATGATAATCCTCAAGAAAATCCTTTCGTTGCGAAAGCGTCACCGCGATCGCGATCACCGCAAAACTGCAGAGGATCCCCGCGAAGCTGAGCATGATTGGCCGGGTAAAAGAGAGCTTTTTGCTGTGAAGTGCCATGAGCTGTACATCGTTCCTGATGGTGAATACTTTTCGTCTGCCGATATCCTCTCAGCATAGTCGCTGTCCTGCGGTTAGCGGTGAATTATACGGCACACGATTTCTGGCGGGATGATTTATCTTAATAACCATTAAGAAAATACTTATTCAACCTGCTGGCGGCCGTGTGCGCAATGAACCAGAGGCAGGGCGAAACGAGGAAGAAGCTTTTCGCCCTGGTCAGCATCCGTTGCTGACCGTGTGACAATAAAAAACCGGACGATCGCTGACAACCACCCGGTTTTGCCTTTTCGTCGCGCCTCGACAATTTTTTATGGTGTTGCAGTGCGTTTCAGCGTCATTGCGAGGCTCTTCCCAGCCAGCTGTCCCAGTCTTTCCAGACAGGCTGAAGACCCTGCGCCGTCAGGGCTGCGGCGACCGCTTCCGGACGTCGTCCGTCATGCGGCACAAATTGCTCCAGCTCCGGACGATCGTCGGCGTAGCCGCCAGGCTGCGTTTTGGAAAACGCGCTGACGTTGTTAATAGCAAGCGGGATAACGCGATCGCGAAACGCCGGGGATTCACGCGTTGAGAGCGATAATTCCACTTCCGGGGCGAGCAGGCGAAACGCACAGATGGCCTGCACCAGCTGGCGTTCATCCATCAGCGAAGCCGGTTCAATCCCGCCCGCGCAAGGTCTCAGGCGCGGGAAGGAGATGGAATAACGGCTCTGCCAGTAGTGCTGCTGAAGCCACAGCAAATGTTCCGCCACCATGTAACAATCCACCCGCCAGCTGTCAGAGAGCCCGATCAGCGCCCCCAGACCGATTTTGTCGATCCCCGCGCGACCCAGCCTGTCCGGCGTTTCCAGGCGGAAAAAGAAATCCTGTTTCTTGCCCTTCAGGTGATGCCGGGCGTACGTCGCCTCGTGATAGGTTTCCTGGTAGACCATGACCCCGTCCAGCCCAAGGGTTTTGAGCTCCGCATACTCCTTCTGCGCCAGGGGCTGCACTTCCATCTGCAACGACGCAAACTGACGACGAATGGCGGGAAGGTGCTGACGGAAATAGTCCATTCCCACTTTTCCCTGATGCTCGCCCGTGACCAGCAGAAGATGTTCAAAGCCCATTTCACGAATGGCCGCGCACTCGCGGGCGATCTCATCGTCATCGAGCGTTTTACGTTTGATGCGGTTGCTCATGGAAAAACCGCAGTAGGTGCAGTCATTGGCGCACAGGTTTGAGAGATAGAGCGGCACGTAGAAGCTCACCGTGTTGCCAAAACGCTGGCGTGTGAGCCGCTGCGCTCGCTGGGCCATCGGTTCGAGGTACGCGCTGGCCGCCGGGGAGAGCAGGGCCATCAGATCCTCGCGGGTCAGATGGCGGGCATGCAGCGCGCGCTCTACGTCAGCCGCCGTTTTGCTGTTGATGCGCAGGGCAATGTCGTCCCAGCTAAGCTGCCGCCAGCGCTCGGTAAACGTGCTCATGAGATCGCCTCCAGAAAACCGGTCAGCGGGCTGGTGGCCTGTGCCTGGAAACTGCGCGAGCCGGGGCCGGATTCCCTTGCCAGCAGGCCAGCCTCTACGGCCATGCGGAACGCACGCGCCATCATGACCGGATCGTCGGCAACCGCGATGGCTGTGTTGACCAGCACCGCGTCGGCGCCCATCTCCAGCGCCTGCGCGGCATGGCTGGGCACGCCAATGCCCGCATCAACCACCACCGGCACGGTAGCTTGCTCAATAATGATTTCCAGCATTGCGCGGGTTTCAAGCCCCTGATTGGAGCCAATGGGGGCACCCAGCGGCATGACGGCGGCGCACCCGACCTCTTCCAGCCGTTTACACAGAACAGGGTCGGCACCGCAGTAAGGCAGGACGGTAAACCCTTGCTGCACCAGCTTTTCCGCCGCTTTCAGCGTTTCGATGGGGTCGGGCAGCAGCCAGCGGGCGTCAGGATGAATTTCCAGCTTCAGCCAGCGGGTGCCGAGCGCCTCGCGGGCCAGCTGCGCGGCAAAAATCGCCTCTTCGGCCGTTTTGGCACCGGAGGTGTTGGGCAGCAGCGTGACGCCAGCCTCCAGTAAAGGCGCCAGAATGGCATCGCTGTGATGGCGCAGATCCACGCGCTTGAGCGCCAGCGTCACCAGCTGGCTGCCGCTTTCGCGAATGGCATCCACCATCAGCTGCGGCGAGGCGAATTTTCCGGTTCCGGTAAACAGATGTGAATCAAAGACTTTATCGGCAATACGTAACATCTCAGCCCCCTGCGATAACCTGAAACAGCAGGATCTGGTCGCCGTCATTGACCTGCTGATGTTCCCACTGCTCGCGCGGCAGGATCTGTTGATTGAGCGCCAGCGCCGTTCCCGGCTTGAGCTGGCGCAGCTTGTCGAGCAGTACCGCAACGGTGAGCCCGTCGTCGCATTTCATCGGCTCATCGTTAAACAGAATGCGCATCGCGGCCTCCGCATACCGGGCAGCGGCTGGCGCGGTGTAACGCCAGATGACGCCAGCCGCTGGAGCGGGCATCAAACAGCCGCAGCGTATTGCGTTCCGTCTCCATGCCGCTGAGCAGCTTGATGGCCTCCAGCGCCTGCATTGTGCCCATTACGCCGACCACCGGACCAAGAATGCCCGCCGTACGGCAGTTGCGCGCCGGCTCTGCATCATCCGGCCACAGGCAGCGATAGCAGCCCTGCGACCACGGCGGGGTCAGGACCATCATCTGCCCGCCGAACCCCACCGCGCTGGCGGTGATAAGCGGCGTATTATTTGCCACGCAGGCGGCGTTAATCGCCTGGCGCGTCGCCATGTTGTCCGTGCAGTCCAGCACCACGTCGGCAAGGGCGACCTCACGGCGCAGGTTTTCACCGCTGAGCCGATCCTGCAGGGCAATCAGCGCGATATCCGGGTTGAGCTGGTTCAGGCGCTGCCGGGTGATTTGCGCTTTCGGCTGGTTGATATCCTCGGTGGTAAAGAGGATTTGTCGCTGCAGGTTGCTGAGGTGAACCTCGTCGTCGTCGCTCAGCACCAGCGTGCCGATACCTGCGCCTGCCAGGTAAAGCGCGGCGGGCGCGCCTAACCCGCCCAGACCGACAATCAGCACCCGGCTGGCGAGCAGTTTTTGCTGTCCGTCGATGGCGATATCTTCCAGCAAGATCTGACGGCTATAGCGCATAAAATCACGATCGTTCATCACCCGCTCCTGCCAGCTGTAACAGCTGTTCGATGGCGAGACGCCAGTCTGCGGCCTGGGTGATGGCGCTGACGACGGCGATACTGCCGACGCCGGTCTCCAGCACCGCCGGGGCGCGTTCGAGGCTGATTCCGCCGATGGCGACGGTGGGGTAATCGGCAAGGCGTTTAACGTGACTCGCCAGCTGCGTCAGCCCCTGCGGTGCGGAGGGCATCTGCTTGGTTTGCGTCGGGAAGACGTGACCCAGCGCGATGTAAGAGGGACGGGCCGCCAGGGCCACGTCGATCTCCATGTCATCGTGTGTTGAAACGCCAAGACGCAACCCGGCTTCGCGGATAGCGCTCAGATCCGTTGTTTCCAGGTCCTCCTGACCCAGATGCACGCCGTACGCCTGGTGCTTAACGGCCAGCCGCCAGTAATCGTTGATAAACAGACGGGCATCGTAGCGACGCCCAAGCGCGATGGCGGCAGCCACATCGGCTTCCACCTCGTCATCGCGTTTATCCTTGATGCGCAGCTGGATCGTTCGAACGCCTGTCTCCAGCAGGCGCTCTATCCACTCCACGCTGTCCACCACCGGATAGAGCCCTAAACGGTAGGGGACAGGCGGGAAATTGGGCTTATACATTACGCCTCCTCTTTTTTGAGGTAGATTTCGCCGCCTCTGGCGCGGAAGGTTTCAGACATGTCCGCCATCCCCACTTCAATGGTCTGCGCGGCGGCGTAGTCGCGCACCTCCTGGCTGATTTTCATCGAGCAGAACTTCGGCCCGCACATAGAGCAGAAGTGCGCGACTTTGCCTGATTCCTGCGGGAGTGTCTCGTCGTGATAGGCGCGGGCGGTGAACGGGTCCAGCGCCAGGTTGAACTGGTCTTCCCAGCGGAATTCAAAGCGCGCCTTCGACATGGCGTTATCGCGAATTTGCGCGCCCGGATGGCCTTTGGCCAGATCCGCGGCGTGGGCGGCAATTTTGTAGGTGATCAGCCCCTGCTTCACATCCTCTTTGTTTGGCAAGCCGAGGTGCTCTTTTGGCGTGACGTAGCAGAGCATAGCGCAGCCGAACCAGCCGATCATCGCCGCGCCAATGCCCGACGTGAAGTGGTCATAGCCCGGCGCAATATCAGTGGTCAACGGCCCCAGGGTATAGAACGGTGCTTCGTGGCAGTGCTCCAGCTCCTCGGTCATGTTGCGGCGGATCATCTGCATCGGCACGTGGCCCGGGCCTTCAATCATCACCTGCACGTCATACTCCCAGGCGATTTTGGTCAGTTCGCCCAGCGTGTGCAGCTCGGCAAACTGCGCTTCGTCGTTCGCGTCGCGAATAGAGCCCGGACGCAGGCCGTCGCCCAGCGACAGAGAGACATCGTACGCGGCGCAGATTTCGCAAATTTCGCGGAAGTGTTCGTAGAGGAAGTTTTCCTGATGATGGGACAGGCACCACTTCGCCATGATGGAACCGCCGCGCGAGACGATGCCTGTCAGACGCTTTGCCGTCATCGGTACGTAGCGCAGCAGCACGCCCGCGTGAATGGTGAAGTAGTCCACGCCCTGTTCGGCCTGCTCCAGCAGCGTGTCGCGGAACGCTTCCCAGGTGAGGTCTTCGGCGATGCCGTTGACCTTCTCCAGCGCCTGATAAATCGGGACGGTGCCAATCGGTACCGGGCTGTTACGCAGGATCCATTCGCGGGTTTCGTGAATATAGCGTCCAGTGGAGAGGTCCATTACCGTGTCAGCGCCCCAGCGCGTGGACCAGACCAGCTTCTCCACCTCTTCTTCGATGGAGGAGGTGACGGCCGAGTTACCGATGTTCGCGTTGACCTTCACCAGGAAGTTGCGGCCAATAATCATCGGCTCGGATTCCGGGTGGTTGATATTGGCAGGGATAATCGCGCGGCCTGCGGCCACTTCGTCACGCACAAATTCCGGCGTGATGTTCTCCGGCAGGCGAGCGCCAAAGCCTTCACCCGGATGCTGATAGCGCAGCACTTCGCTACGGATGCGCTCGCGACCCATGTTTTCGCGGATGGCGATGAACTCCATCTCCGGCGTGACGATGCCCCGGCGCGCGTAGTGCAGCTGGGTCACGCATTTGCCCGCCTTAGCGCGTTTTGGCGTCAGCAGGCCGGTAAAGCGCAGCTCGTCCAGACCGTCGTCGGCCAGGCGCTCTTTGGTGTAGGCAGAGCTGAGTACGCTCAGTTCTTCACAGTCGTTGCGCGCATCAATCCACGGCTGGCGCAGCTTTGCCAGACCCTGCTGGACGTTGATGGCAACATCAGGATCGCCGTAAGGACCGGAGGTGTCATATACCGGCACGGCTTCGTTGTCTTCATACTGGGGGTTATCTTTGCTGCCGCCGATAAGCGTCGGGCTAAGCTGAATTTCGCGCATTGGGACGCGGATATCGGCCTGCGAGCCGGAAATATAGATGCGTTTCGAGTTCGGGAAAGCGGTGCCTTCCAGCGTGTCGATGAAGTGTTGGGCCTGTGCGCGCTGTTCGCGGCGGGTCAGTTTTGCAGTAGACATAGCTCATTCCAAAAGTGAAGGACATGGCTTGTCAGACGACGGATGAAGCAAGAGAGGATCGCCCTCAGGCGATACAACAGCAGTGTGACTCTTGTTCCCTTCGCAGGTATTAGCCTGATCAGGTTCCGCGGATCCCGAATTAACGGTCTCAGCCCGCGCTTTCAGGCGCTGGGCACTCCGACAAGAAAAATCCCCCTCGTGAGAGGGGCGAATGGTTGTAAATTACTCGTTAACGGTGAAGAACTCAAGCAGGGCGCGCGACGTTCTCTTCGTTACTGATGTTCAAATCATTATCCAGCACGAGGGCGATCAGCTTATCTTCCAGCGTGAATCGCTCTTCCAGCGCTTCACCGAGGTCGGATAGCGCCTGCTGAAACTCAAGATAGTTATCGTGGTCGATAGCGTTCTCGAGCGCGGAATCATAGTAATCCATGATCTGCTGGGTGTTGGCTTCCAGAAGGGGATAGAGCTTGCTGGCCGCTAAATAGGGTGTTGTCCCTTCCATTTCGCGGATAATGCGTTCATAAATATTGAAATGGCCGTCGGACAGATAGTCGACCAGGCCCTGACAAAAATCATCCAGCGCTTTTTCATTCAGTCGCATAAACGATTCTTTGCCAGGCTTAATACCGACCAGATTGTAATAAGCCACGAGTAGATGCTTGCGTACATGTAGCCAGCGATCCACCAGTTTGTTATTTCCTCTAACGCGCTCAGTCAGGCTTTCCAGCTGGTTTAACATGGTCGACTCCGCAAAATGTAGGATTGAATCTGCTTATCCAGAATGTAACCACAATGCTAACAACATGTCAGTGAAGCGAAGGTAGTGCAATAGATATGGATCGTATTATTGAAAAATCAGATCTTGGTTGGTGGATCGTCAGTCACGAACAAAAATTATGGCTTCCTGCCGGGGAAATCCCCTACGGTGCAGCTGAGGCGTTCGATCTTGTTGGCCAGCCTGCGCTGAAGATCGGCGAGTGGCAGGGTGAGCCGGTGTGGTTGATCCAACAGTCCCGCCGCCAGGATATGGGATCGGTGCGCCAGGTGCTGGATCTGGACGTGGGGCTGTTCCAGCTGGCGGGGCGCGGCGTGCAGCTTTCTGAGTTTTACCGCTCGCATAAATACTGCGGCTACTGCGGTCATACCATGCGTCCGAGCAAAACCGAGTGGGCGATGCTCTGCAGCCACTGCCGCGAACGCTACTATCCGCAGATTGCGCCGTGCATTATCGTCGCTATCCGCCGGGAGGATTCCATCCTGCTGGCGCAGCATACCCGCCATCGCAACGGCATTCACACCGTGCTGGCCGGCTTCGTCGAGGTGGGCGAAACGCTGGAGCAGGCGGTAGCGCGCGAGGTGATGGAGGAGAGCGGGATCAAAGTGAAGAACCTGCGCTACGTTACCTCCCAACCGTGGCCGTTCCCGCAGTCTCTGATGACGGCATTTATGGCCGAATACGACAGCGGCGAGATCGTTATCGATCAGAAAGAGCTGCTGGAGGCAAACTGGTATCGCTATGACGATCTACCGCTGTTGCCTCCGCCGGGCACCGTGGCGCGTCGGCTGATAGAAGATACCGTGGCGATGTGTCGGGCCGAGTATGAGTAGTGTTACACTGAGGCCATGACGTTTAAGGAACTGCAAAAATGACCGAACTGAAGAACGATCGTTATCTGCGTGCGCTGCTGCGCCAGCCCGTTGATGTCACCCCGGTATGGATGATGCGCCAGGCGGGACGCTATCTCCCGGAGTACAAAGCCACGCGCGCGCAGGCGGGCGATTTTATGTCGCTGTGCAAAAATGCCGAGCTGGCCTGCGAAGTGACGCTCCAGCCGCTGCGCCGCTTCCCGCTGGATGCTGCGATCCTCTTCTCGGATATTCTGACCATTCCGGATGCAATGGGCCTTGGCCTGTACTTCGAAACCGGTGAAGGCCCGCGTTTCACCTCCCCAATCAAAAGCAAAGCCGACGTGGATAAGCTGCCGATCCCCGATCCGGAAGGTGAGCTGGGCTACGTGATGAACGCCGTGCGCACCATTCGCCGTGAGCTGAAAGGTGAAGTGCCGCTGATTGGCTTCTCCGGCAGCCCGTGGACCCTGGCGACCTATATGGTTGAAGGAGGCAGCAGCAAAGCCTTCACCATGATTAAAAAGATGATGTACGCCGAGCCGCTGGCCCTGCATGCGCTGCTCGACAAGCTGGCGAAGAGCGTCACCCTCTACCTGAACGCGCAGATTAAGGCGGGTGCGCAGTCGGTGATGATTTTCGATACCTGGGGCGGCGTGCTGACAGGGCGCGATTATCAGCAGTTCTCCCTGTACTACATGCACAAAATCGTCGACGGCCTGCTGCGTGAAAACGAAGGCCGCCGCGTGCCGGTGACGCTGTTCACCAAAGGTGGCGGCCAGTGGCTGGAAGCGATGGCGGCAACCGGCTGCGACGCGCTGGGCCTCGACTGGACGACCGATATTGCCGATGCGCGTCGTCGCGTGGGCGACAAAGTGGCGCTGCAGGGCAATATGGACCCGTCCATGCTCTATGCGCCGCCAGCGCGCATTGAAGAAGAAGTGTCGACTATACTGTCTGGTTTCGGCCAGGGTGAAGGCCACGTCTTTAACCTCGGCCACGGCATTCATCAGGATGTGCCGCCAGAACACGCAGGCGTATTTGTGGAGGCGGTGCATCGGCTTTCTGCCCAGTATCACAAGTAAGGAGTGGTTATGGATCTCGCGTCGCTACGCGCTCAACAAATCGAACTGGCCTCATCGGTGATCCGCGAGGATCGTCTGGATAAGGATCCTCCGCAGTACATTGGCGGAGCAGACGTCGGATTCGAGCAGGGTGGGGAAGTGACGCGAGCGGCGATGGTGGTACTGAAATATCCTTCGCTTGAGCTGGTGGAGTACAAGGTAGCGCGTATCGCGACCACCATGCCGTACATTCCGGGCTTTCTCTCCTTCCGCGAATATCCCGCGCTGCTGGCAGCGTGGGAGCAACTCTCGCAAAAACCTGACCTGCTGTTTGTCGACGGACACGGTATTTCACACCCGCGCCGTTTAGGCGTTGCCAGCCACTTTGGGCTGCTGGTGGATGTGCCGACCATTGGCGTTGCCAAGAAACGCCTGTGCGGCGCGTTTGAACCTCTTTCAGCCGAGCCGGGCGCGCTGGCGCCGCTCATCCATAAAGGTGAACAGCTGGCGTGGGTCTGGCGCAGCAAGGCACGCTGTAATCCGCTCTTTATCGCCACGGGGCACCGGGTGAGCATGGACAGCGCCCTGGCGTGGGTGCAGCGCTGCATGAAGGGTTACCGCTTGCCGGAGCCGACGCGCTGGGCAGACGCCGTGGCCTCTTCGCGTCCGGCTTTTGTTCGTTGGCAGGAAATTCAGCGATGATTCAGGTAAACTGCGCCTAATTTTCGATTCGAGAGATCATCATGCTACAAAACCCGATTCACCTGCGCCTTGAGAAACTTGAAAGCTGGCAGCACGTGACGTTTATGGCTTGCCTGTGCGAGCGCATGTATCCCAACTATGCCGCGTTCTGTAAGGAGACGGGCTTTGGTGATGGCCATATCTACCGCCGCATTCTGGATCTGATCTGGGAAACGCTGACGGTGAAAGACGCGAAGGTGAACTTCGACTCCCAGCTGGAAAAGCTGGAAGAGGCGATTCCGGCTGCGGATGATTTTGACCTGTACGGTGTCTACCCGGCGATTGATGCCTGCGTGGCGTTAAGCGAACTGCTTCACTCCCGTCTGAGCGGTGAAACGCTGGAGCATGCAATTGAAGTCAGTAAGGCATCGATTACAACCGTCGCGATGCTGGAAATGACCCAGGAAGGTCGCGAGATGACCGACGAAGAGCTGCGTGCAAACCCGGCGGTTGAGCAAGAATGGGACATTCAGTGGGAAATTTTCCGCCTGCTGGCAGAGTGTGAAGAACGCGATATTGAGCTAATAAAAGGGCTGCGCGCGGACTTACGAGAGGCTGCCGAGAGCAATATTGGTATAATTTTTAACCAATGAGACAAGAAAACTTGAGATAACGCCCGTTTTGTCGCTCCTCGACTCTTCCCTTTCGCCCCTTGTCTGGTCTACATTTGGGGGGCGAAAAAAAGTGGCTATCGGTGCGTGTATGCAGGAGAGTGCTTTTTTGGCATTTTCGTCGCACTCGATGCTTAGCAAGCGATAAACACATTGAAAGGATAACTTATGAACAAGACTCAACTGATTGATGTAATTGCGGACAAGGCTGATCTGTCTAAAGTGCAGGCTAAAGCTGCTCTGGAATCTACCCTGGCTGCTATTACTGAGTCTCTGAAAGAAGGCGATGCTGTGCAACTGGTTGGTTTCGGTACCTTCAAAGTGAACCACCGCGCTGAGCGTACTGGCCGCAACCCGCAGACCGGTAAAGAAATCAAAATCGCCGCAGCTAACGTGCCGGCATTTGTTTCTGGTAAAGCACTGAAAGACGCTGTTAAGTAAGACGCGTGGCAGTGAACAGTTTTAGCGAAGGGGCGGCAACGCCCCTTTTGTCTTTCTGGCGTGGAACGCTCGCGCTGGCAGGCATGCTGCTGCTGTCAGCCTGCAGCCACGACACCTCCCTGCCGCCGTTTACCGCCAGCGGCTACGCGGACAACCAGGGCGCGGTCAGGATCTGGCGCAAAGATTCCGGCGGCGAAGTGCATCTGCTTTCTGCCTTCAGCCCGTGGCATAACGGCAATACGTCAACTGCGGAATATCGCTGGCAGGGAGATGACCTGTCGCTGATTGAACTGAACGTCTACAGCAAGACCCCCGAACACGTGAAAGTGCGTTTTGACGACCATGGTGAGCTGAGCTTTATGCAGCGCGAAGTCAGCGGCCAAAAACAGCAGCTTTCCAGCGATCAAATCGCCCTCTACCGTTATCGTGCCGAACAAATCCGCCAGACCAGCGATGCGCTTCGTCTGGGACGCGTTGTGCTGCGCCAGGGGCGCTGGCATGCCGATGGGACGGTGACAACCTGCGAAGGACAGACGGTCAAGCCTGAGCTCGAATCCTGGGCAACCGAACACATTCAACGCCGTCAGCGTCATTCATCAATGGAAGTGAGTGTGGCGTGGCTGGAAGCGCCGGAAGGCTCTCAGCTGTTGCTGGTGGCGAACGAAGACTTCTGCACCTGGCAGCCGACGGAAAAAAGTTTTTGATTTAAATCCCCTCTCCCTTGAGGGAGAGGGTTAGGGTGAGGGTGTGAAATTACTCGCCCTGCTCGCGCGCAATTGCACGATAACCGATATCCTGACGGCTAAAGCTGCCGTTCCAGTGAATATCCGCCATCAGCGCATAGGCGCGTTTCTGCGCTTCTGCTACGGTATGACCCAGCGCGGTTGCACACAGCACGCGTCCGCCGTTGGTGAGGACGCGATCGTCGTCAGCCAGCTTCGTACCCGCATGGAACACCTTCGCACCGTCAATCTCTT
This sequence comes from Enterobacter sp. 302C9, assembly GCF_034106085.1. Classification (NCBI taxonomy): domain Bacteria; kingdom Pseudomonadati; phylum Pseudomonadota; class Gammaproteobacteria; order Enterobacterales; family Enterobacteriaceae; genus Enterobacter; species Enterobacter sp. 302C9. The sequence continues at coordinate 3,099 of NZ_JAWNBW010000018.1, read as the reverse complement.
CCAGCGGCAGGCCGTGGATCTCATCCCCGGTGTTGTAGTTGCCCGGGTAACCACCCGCCGCAATCACCACGCCCAGAGACGCACGCTCGTCCCACTCTGAGGTTTTCTCGTCGAGCTTGCCTTCGCAGGCTGCCAGACACAGTTCCACCAGATCGGATTTCATGCGCAGCATGATGGGCTGCGTTTCCGGATCGCCAAAGCGGCAGTTGAATTCGATGACCTTAGGGTTACCCTGTTTGTCGATCATCAGACCCGCATAGAGGAAACCGGTGTAGGTGTTGCCTTCCGCCGCCATCCCTTTCACGGTTGGCCAAATGACGCGATCCATGGTGCGCTGGTGGACTTCGTCAGTCACTACCGGAGCGGGGGAGTAAGCGCCCATTCCGCCAGTATTCGGGCCGGTATCGCCATTGCCCACGCGCTTGTGATCCTGGCTGGTGGCCATCGGCAGAACGTGCTCGCCGTCGACCATCACGATAAAGCTGGCCTCTTCACCGTCGAGGAACTCTTCGATCACGATGCGGTGGCCCGCATCGCCAAAGGCGTTACCCGCCAGCATATCCTGAACCGCGGCTTCCGCTTCTTCGAGCGTCATCGCCACGATCACGCCTTTACCAGCGGCCAGACCGTCGGCCTTGATAACAATCGGCGCACCTTTTTCACGCAGGTAGGCCAGGGCTGGCTCCACTTCGGTGAAGTTCTGATATTCCGCCGTCGGGATGTTGTGACGCGCGAGGAAATCTTTGGTGAAGGCTTTGGAGCCTTCCAGCTGCGCGGCGCCTTCCGTTGGCCCGAAGATTGTCAGGCCCGCCGCGCGGAAGGCATCGACGACGCCAATCACCAGCGGCGCTTCCGGGCCGACGATGGTTAGATCGATTTTCTCGCTCTGGGCAAAGCTCAGCAGCGCCGGGATATCGGTCACGCCGATAGCCACGTTTTGCAGCGCGGGTTCCAGCGCGGTACCGGCGTTGCCCGGTGCCACGAAGACCGTTTTCACCAGCGGAGACTGCGCCGCTTTCCACGCCAGAGCGTGCTCGCGTCCGCCGTTACCAATCACTAATACTTTCATTTTCTGCTCCGGGAATTAATGGCGGAAGTGGCGCATGTCGGTGAAGATCATTGCAATGCCATGTTCGTCGGCAGCGGCAATCACTTCGTCGTCGCGAATTGAGCCGCCAGGCTGGATCACACAGGTGATGCCCACTGCAGCCGCCGCGTCGATACCGTCACGGAACGGGAAGAAGGCGTCAGAAGCCATGGCGGAGCCTTTCACTTCCAGACCTTCATCGCCTGCTTTAATGCCCGCGATTTTCGCGGAGTAAACGCGGCTCATCTGGCCTGCGCCTATCCCGATAGTCATGTTTTCTTTGGCGTAGACGATGGCGTTGGATTTAACGAACTTCGCGACCTTCCAGCAGAACAGCGCGTCACGCAGTTCCTGTTCGGTAGGTTGACGTTTGGTTACCACGCGCAGGTCGGCTTCTGTCACCATACCCAGATCGCGGTCCTGAACCAGCAGGCCGCCGTTTACACGCTTGAAGTCCAGGCCCGGCACGCGTTCTGCCCACTGGCCGCAAACCAGCACGCGCACGTTCTGTTTTGCCGCGGTGATTTTCAGCGCCTCTTCGGATGCGGATGGCGCGATGATCACTTCAACGAACTGGCGGGAGATGATGGCCTGAGCGGTTTCAGCATCCAGCTCGCGGTTGAAGGCGATAATGCCGCCGAACGCGGAGGTCGGGTCGGTTTTGTAGGCGCGATCGTAGGCGTCCAGAATAGAGGTGCTCACGGCAACGCCGCATGGGTTCGCGTGCTTAACGATAACGCAGGCCGGCTCGCTGAACTCTTTCACGCATTCCAGCGCGGCATCGGTGTCGGCAATGTTGTTATAGGAGAGCGCTTTGCCCTGAACCTGCTGAGCGGTCGCAACAGAGGCTTCTTTTACCTCTTCTTCTATATAGAAGGCAGCCTGCTGGTGGCTGTTCTCACCGTAACGCATATCCTGCTTCTTAATGAAATTCAGATTCAGGGTGCGCGGGAAGCGGCCAGAAGGATCTTTGCTTTCACCGTGGTAAGCAGGCACCAGGCTACCGAAGTAGTTGGCGATCATGCTGTCGTACGCCGCGGTGTGCTCGAAGGCTTTGATGGCGAGGTCGAAACGCGTTTCCAGAGTCAGTGACCCTTCGTTGGCATCCATCTCATTAATAATGGTTTCGTAATCGCTGCTCTTTACGACAATGGCCACATCTTTATGGTTCTTGGCCGCGGAGCGCACCATGGTTGGGCCGCCGATATCAATATTCTCTACGGCATCTTCCAGAGAACAGCCTTCGCGGGCTACGGTTTGGGCAAACGGGTAGAGGTTAACGACAACCATGTCGATTGGGGCGATGTCATGCTGTTCCATAATAGCGTCGTCCTGACCACGACGGCCAAGAATTCCGCCGTGCACTTTCGGGTGCAGAGTTTTGACGCGTCCATCCATCATTTCCGGGAAACCGGTGTAATCGGACACTTCGGTTACCGGCAGACCTTTATCTGCTAACAGGCGAGCGGTACCGCCTGTAGAAAGCAGCTCCACACCGCGTGCGGAAAGTGCCTGAGCGAATTCGACGATACCGGCTTTATCAGAAACACTGAGCAGAGCGCGGCGGACTGGACGACGTTGTTGCATGGTAAATCCCCTGGATTTCACGATTACAGAGAGCGTTAGATGAATTTTCCTGCGAAAAACTCATCTAACACACCTGACGGGGCATCCTTATTAAGCGCGAGCATTTTAACGAAAACGTTTGCGCAACGCTCGCACATTTTCACTTTTTCGTATCATTGTGGATAAGTCTGTGTGTAAAAAGGTATAAGGCGGGGTTTTGCTGTGGAATGCAGCAGTCAGTCATTTTTCTGACATTTAGCGGTTGCGGCCTGCTGAGAACTCCCTATAATGCGCCTCCATCGACACGGCGGATGTGAATCACTTCACACAACAAGCGGTTCGGTTGAAGAGAAAAATTCTGAAATAACGGGTTGACTCTGAAAGAGGAAAGCGTAATATACGCCACCTCGCAACGGTGAGCGAAAGCCGCGTTGCACTGCTCTTTA
>NZ_JAWNBW010000017.1:0-81662 GCF_034106085.1 Enterobacter sp. 302C9 | reverse complement strand
ATCCGGTGGTTACAGCAGTCTTCGGTGGAGCGGTAGTTCAGTCGGTTAGAATACCTGCCTGTCACGCAGGGGGTCGCGGGTTCGAGTCCCGTCCGTTCCGCCACTTATTAAGACATTAAGCCTGCCTAATTGGCAGGCTTAATGGCAAAAAACTTTAGGGGCGTAGCTCAGTTGGTAGAGCACCGGTCTCCAAAACCGGGTGTCGCGAGTTCGAGTCTCTCCGCCCCTGCCATATAGAATCCTTTGCTTCGGCAAAGGATTTTTTTTGCCTGAAACACGGCAGATAATTCTCTTCTTAATTTCAGCCAGCATCCCTGCTGGCTGATGCATCAATCCATTACATTGATTTTTAAAAGATCTTTTATCTGAGATTGCTTATCACTGTTTTGCAGCCAAATTGCATACAGCGGCCTGGTAAGCGTGGTGGAATCCATCACGGTGTGCAGCCCTGCTTTAGTGTCTGCCCAGCGAACAGGTAACCAGGTACAACCTTTTAGCAGAGGCAGCTGCTGACAGGCGATCTCTGCCGAGCTGGTCGTTAACTGCGGAACATCATCAGGTGCAATCAGTCCCGTCTCGTGCTGCTGAAAATCCGGTCCCCATTCTAGGCGTAAATAGGTCAGGTCTGCCTTCATCATCGAAGGTTCGGACGCATAAAGTGCCAGGCCAAACTGGCCCACAATCTGGCTGCTAAATTCGTCCATCTTGGGGGCTTCGGTTGTGATCAGAAGATCAAGCTGGCGTTCATGAAGTTGCTTAACCAGCGACTGCCGTTGCGCAATCCTGGCTTCAAATTGCAGGTGGCCATGTGAATGATACAGTCGGGTAAGCCACTGACTTAGCATGCATTCCCACAGAGAAGCGCTTGCCCCTATCGAGAACTCATTATGCCTCGAAGTATGTGCCACCTCTTTACGTGCCGCCTGCCAGGTATTCATGAGCGTTTCTGCGTACGGCAGCAGTTTCTCACCGGCAGGCGTTAAGCGAATATTGTTGCGATGGCGGGTAAAAAGATTCACACCCAGTTGATTTTCCAGCTGTCGAATACGAAAACTGACTGCTGACTGCGTCAGGTAAAGGGCTTCAGCTGCTCGCCCAAAGTGGCGTGTTCTGCTCACTTCAAGGAAAGTTTTAAGCAATTCCGTATCCACATCTTTCTCCGCAAAATTATTTGTCGTTATGATTTAAATGTTTTGTTTTACACTCTGTCAAGCGTAACTAATACTCCGCGCCATAAATAGCTCGGCCAAAGAATTAGGAGCGTGTAGGATGGCGGAAAGCTTTACGACGACTAATCGTTTTTTCGACAATAAACATTATCCGCGCGGGTTCTCTCGTCACGGCGATTTCACCATCAAAGAAGCTCAACTGCTTGAGCGCCATGGTTATGCCTTTAACGAGCTGGATCTGGGGAAGCGTGAACCTGCTACCGAAGACGAGAAACAGTTTGTTTCTGTTTGCCGTGGTGAGCGTGAGCCGGAGTCAGAAGCGGAACGTGTATGGATCAAGTACATGGCGCGAATTAAGCGTCCAAAGCGCTTCCATACGCTGTCTGGCGGCAAGCCGCAGATGGAAGGTGCAGAAGACTACACCGAGTCTGATGACTAAAATGAAGAGAAGGGGCTACGGCCCCTTTTTTTATGCCAGCAATTTCTGCAAATGCAGCAGCAAACGATCGATAGCGCGGTAGCTCAGCGCCTCCTGCAAATGTTTCCTCTCAATGTCAGTGCATCCCTCTACGTCAGCAATGGTTCTGGCCACCTTCAGCAAACGCTGCCACGCACGTATGGACAGCCCGAACCGCGTTAACGTCTCCTCCAGCCATCCCGCATCCTCAACGTTAAGTGAACAAAACTGCCGGATCCCGGCATTATCCAGCCGTGCATTCAGCCTGTTCTGACGAGTGTACTGCCGCGTCTGGGCTGCAATCACGCGTTCGCGTACCTCCGCTGAGCTTTCACCCGTTATGCCCGTTTGCCTGAGCAGACCCGGCGGGGGAAGGGGAATTTCGAGGGATAAATCGAAACGGTCGAGGAACGGGCCGGATAACTTACCCAGATAGCGCAACGTCTGCTCTGGCGAACAGCGGTTATGGTTGCCCTGGTAGTGACCCGTCGGGCTGGGATTCATCGCCGCGACCAGCTGAAACTGTGCGGGATAGCTTATTTTGGCTCTCGAGCGTGAGATATGTATCTCACCGGATTCAATGGGCTCCCTTAGTGCATCCAGCACACGGCGCTCAAATTCAGGCAGTTCATCAAGAAACAGAATGCCATTGTGTGCCAGCGAGATCTCTCCCGGCCCCGGAATCGCCCCGCCGCCGACCATTGCCGTCAGTGAAGCGCTATGATGCGGGGAACGAAAAGGTCGACGGCGCCACTGTTTTTGCAACGACGTCGAACTGATAAGGCTATATATGGCGGCGCTTTCCAGCGCTTCATGATTATTGAGCGGTGGAAGTAATCCACTCAACCTGCTTGCCAGCATGGTTTTACCCGTACCTGGCGGGCCAATTAACAGAAGATTGTGTCCACCTGCAGCCGTAATCTCCAGCGCCCGTTTCCCTTGCTCCTGTCCCATAATCTCGCTGAGATCCTCTGGTGCATCTATAACATCATCACACTCCTCCGGCTCGGACAGTTCATGCCGCCCTTCCAGCCAGGCACAAACTTCCTGTAAATGCCCGGCGATGAGACACCCCTTCTTGGCGATAAGACTCACTTCTGATGCGTTTTCATTGGCGACAATGATTTGCCGCCCTGCTCGTATGGCTTCCAGGGCTCCCGATATCGCACCGGGAACGCCTCTTAACGCGCCTGTGAGCGCGAGTTCGCCAACGAACTCATACGAGCCTAGCCGTGTCGTATTAAGCTGCTCAGAAGCCGCGAGAAGGGCAATTGCGATAGGTAAATCGTATCGTCCCCCCTCTTTAGGCAGATCGGCGGGGGCAAGGTTGATAGTGATCTTTTTCGCGGGGAAGGTATAACCGCTATTTATTATTGCGCTGCGAACGCGATCCCTGGCCTCTTTAACCGTCGTTTCAGGTAACCCGACAAGCGTGAGTCCGGGTAGCCCATTGCTCAAATGAACCTCGACGGAAATAAGCGGTGCCTTTACCCCGAGAGCCGCACGCGTATAAACAACTGACAGTGACATTTGCACTACCTCCTGGTGTGACTATGCCAGCGCCTGTTTTGTCTGTTTAGCGTCATTTTGCGAATTTACGCCGCCTGTTCAGAGATTTTAAACACACAATGAAACCCTTGCATAACCGTGGAAGCCTTCTCGTAGAATGTAAAAAGCCCCGTTTTGACGCTAAGACCGACAGTAAAAAATGAAAAATATTCATTTTCTAATTTCCGTATATAAAACAACGGTTTTAAGAAATATGATTCGCGGCCTAATCAAATCCGTCATAAATAAATCTTGTGTTTGATTTAAAAACTGTGATAACTCTTTAGGTATTCCTTCGAACAAGATGCAAAAAGAACTGAAAATGACAGCCCTTCTACGAGTGATTAGCCTGGTCGTGATTAGCGTGGTGGTGATTATTATCCCACCGTGCGGGGCTGCACTTGGACGAGGAAAGGCTTAGAAATCAAGCCTTAACGAACTAAGACCCCCGCACCGAAAGGTCCGGGGGTTTTTTTATGACTAAAAAACGTAAATGAGGAGCAGAGAATGACGACTAGCACAAAATTCTGTTTCTCCCGATTTATGACGGGGAACTAACTATGAATGGGGCACAGTGGGTAGTACATGCGTTGCGCGCGCAGGGAGTCGAAACCGTATTCGGTTATCCGGGTGGCGCAATTATGCCGATTTACGATGCACTGTATGACGGCGGCGTGGAACATCTCTTGTGCCGACACGAGCAGGGCGCAGCGATGGCAGCCATTGGCTACGCCCGCGCGACCGGTAAAACCGGCGTGTGTATGGCGACTTCAGGCCCGGGCGCAACGAACCTGATCACCGGCCTGGCTGACGCGCTGCTGGATTCCGTTCCCGTTGTCGCCATCACCGGGCAGGTGGCGTCTCCGTTCATCGGTACCGATGCTTTCCAGGAAGTTGACGTCCTCGGTTTATCGCTGGCCTGCACTAAACACAGCTTCCTCGTCCAGTCTCTGGAAGAGCTGCCGCGCGTAATGGCAGAAGCGTTCGATGTGGCAAACTCCGGTCGTCCCGGTCCGGTTCTGGTTGATATCCCGAAAGATATCCAGGTGGCACTCGGCGATCTGGAACCGCACTTCTCTACCGTTGAAAGCGACGATGCCTTTCCGGAAGCGGAAGTTGAAGAGGCCCGTCAGATGCTGGCCCAGGCGAAACAGCCGATGCTGTACGTCGGCGGTGGCGTAGGCATGGCACAGGCCGTTCCTGCCCTGCGCGAATTTATCGCAACAACGCAGATGCCAGCGACCTGCACGCTGAAAGGTCTCGGTGCAGTCGACGCGGATTACCCCTACTATCTGGGCATGCTGGGGATGCACGGCACCAAAGCGGCAAACCTGGCGGTGCAGGAGTGCGATCTGCTCATCGCCGTAGGTGCCCGTTTTGACGACCGCGTCACCGGCAAGCTGAATACCTTTGCGCCGAACGCCAAAGTCATCCATATGGATATCGACCCGGCGGAGATGAACAAGCTGCGTCAGGCGCACGTCGCCTTGCAGGGCGATCTCAACGCGCTGTTACCGGCATTGCAGCAGCCGCTGGATATCAACGCATGGCGTCAGCACACCGCTGATATGCGCGCCGAGCACGCCTGGCGTTACGACCACCCCGGCGAGGCCATCTACGCGCCGCTGCTGTTGAAGCAGTTGTCCGACCGTAAACCGGCTGACAGCGTCGTCACCACCGACGTAGGCCAGCACCAGATGTGGTCCGCGCAGCACATGACCTACACCCGTCCGGAAAACTTCATCACCTCCAGCGGGTTAGGGACGATGGGCTTCGGTCTGCCGGCAGCCGTTGGCGCGCAGGTTGCCCGCCCGAACGATACCGTTATCTGTATCTCCGGTGACGGCTCCTTCATGATGAACGTTCAGGAGCTCGGCACCGTTAAGCGTAAGCAGTTGCCGCTGAAGATCGTGTTGCTCGACAACCAGCGTTTAGGGATGGTTCGCCAGTGGCAACAGCTGTTCTTCCAGGAGCGCTACAGCGAAACGACTCTCACCGATAACCCCGATTTCCTCACCCTGGCCAGCGCCTTCGGCATCCCTGGTCAGCACATCACCCGTAAAGATCAGGTTGAAGCGGCGCTCGACACCATGCTGAACAGCGATGGGCCTTACCTGCTTCATGTCTCAATCGACGAACTCGAGAACGTCTGGCCGTTGGTACCGCCTGGTGCCAGCAACTCACAAATGATGGAGAAATTATCATGATGCAGCATCAGGTCGCCGTACAGGCTCGCTTCAACCCGGAAACCTTAGAACGCGTTTTGCGTGTGGTGCGTCATCGTGGTTTTCAGATTTGCTCTATGAATATGGAGACGGCCACTGACGCCCGGAATATCAGTATCGAATTAACCGTTGCCAGCCCGCGGTCGGTCGACTTACTGTTTAGTCAGTTATCAAAGCTGGTAGACGTTGCCCATGTTGCCATCTGCCAGAGCACAACCACATCACAACAAATCCGCGCTTAAGCGTGACAGGACGAAAAAATGACGACAAAAAAAGCTGATTACATTTGGTTCAACGGTGAGATGGTTCGCTGGGAGGACGCGAAGGTCCACGTGATGTCCCACGCGCTGCACTACGGTACCTCCGTATTTGAAGGCATCCGCTGCTACGATTCTCACAAAGGGCCAGTGGTGTTCCGCCATCGCGAACACATGCAGCGTCTGCATGACTCAGCCAAAATTTATCGTTTCCCGGTTTCTCAAAGCGTCGATGAGCTGATGGAAGCCTGTCGCGACGTGATTCGCAAGAACAACCTGACCAGCGCCTATATTCGTCCGCTGGTGTTTGTGGGCGATGTCGGTATGGGCGTGAACCCGCCAGCCGGCTATACCACAGATGTGATCATTGCCGCGTTCCCGTGGGGTGCTTACCTAGGTGCAGAAGCCCTGGAGCAGGGGATCGACGCAATGGTCTCTTCCTGGAACCGCGTGGCGCCAAACACCATCCCGACCGCCGCGAAAGCAGGCGGTAACTATCTCTCCTCATTGCTGGTCGGTAGCGAAGCGCGCCGCCACGGCTATCAGGAAGGTATCGCCCTCGACGTAAATGGCTACATCTCAGAAGGTGCGGGTGAAAACCTGTTTGAAGTGAAAGACGGCATTCTGTTCACGCCGCCATTCACCTCGTCCGCGCTGCCGGGCATCACCCGTGACGCCATCATCAAGCTGGCGAAAGATCTGGGTATCGAAGTGCGCGAGCAGGTGCTGTCTCGCGAATCCCTGTATCTCGCGGATGAAGTGTTTATGTCCGGTACGGCGGCTGAAATCACGCCGGTACGCAGCGTGGACGGTATCCAGGTGGGCGAAGGCCGCTGCGGTCCGGTCACCAAACGTATTCAGCAAGCGTTCTTCGGCCTCTTCACCGGCGAAACAGAAGATAAATACGGCTGGTTGGATCAGGTTAATCACTAAGCATAAATTTGGGACGGCACGCACCGTCCCATTAAATAGTCAGACGGGAGTCAATAAAGCATGCCTAAGTATCGTTCAGCCACCACCACCCACGGCCGTAATATGGCGGGAGCCCGCGCGCTGTGGCGCGCCACCGGAATGACCGACGCCGATTTCGGCAAGCCGATTATCGCCGTGGTGAACTCCTTCACCCAGTTTGTACCGGGCCACGTGCACCTGCGCGATCTCGGTAAGCTGGTTGCCGAGCAAATCGAAGCCTCCGGCGGCGTGGCGAAAGAGTTCAACACCATTGCGGTGGATGACGGTATCGCGATGGGGCACGGGGGCATGCTCTATTCACTGCCGTCGCGCGAGCTGATCGCCGACTCCGTAGAATATATGGTTAACGCCCACTGCGCCGATGCGATGGTCTGCATCTCCAACTGCGACAAAATCACCCCGGGGATGCTGATGGCCTCCCTGCGCCTGAACATTCCGGTGATCTTCGTCTCCGGCGGCCCAATGGAAGCGGGGAAAACCAAGCTCTCCGACAAAATCATCAAGCTCGACCTGGTTGATGCGATGATCCAGGGCGCGGACCCGAAAGTCTCTGACGAGCAGAGCGACCAGGTGGAACGCTCCGCGTGTCCGACCTGCGGCTCCTGTTCCGGTATGTTCACCGCCAACTCCATGAACTGCCTGACCGAAGCGCTGGGCCTTTCTCAGCCGGGCAACGGTTCGCTGCTGGCGACCCACGCCGACCGTAAGCAGCTGTTCCTCAACGCCGGTAAGCGCATCGTTGAGCTGACCAAACGCTACTACGAGCAGGACGACGCCAGCGCGCTGCCGCGCAACATTGCCAGTAAAGCCGCGTTCGAAAACGCCATGACGCTGGATATCGCCATGGGCGGCTCTACCAACACCGTTCTGCACCTGCTGGCTGCCGCGCAGGAAGCCGAAATCGACTTCACCATGAGCGACATCGACAAGCTGTCCCGCAAAGTCCCGCAGCTGTGTAAGGTCGCGCCGAGCACCCAGAAGTACCATATGGAAGACGTACACCGCGCGGGCGGCGTGCTGGGCATTTTGGGCGAGCTGGATCGCGCTGGGCTGCTGAACCGTGAAGTGAAAAACGTGCTCGGCCTGACGCTGCCGGAATCGCTGGACCAGTACGACGTGATGCTGACCAAAGACGACGCGGTGAAAAAGATGTTCCGCGCCGGTCCTGCCGGTATTCGTACCACCCAGGCGTTCTCGCAGGATTGCCGCTGGGACACTCTGGACGATGACCGTGCCGAAGGCTGCATCCGCTCGCTGGAACATGCCTACAGCAAAGACGGCGGTCTGGCCGTGCTGTACGGTAACTTCGCGGAAAACGGCTGCATCGTGAAAACCGCAGGCGTGGACGACAGCATCCTGAAATTCACCGGTCCGGCGAAGGTATACGAAAGCCAGGATGAAGCGGTAGACGCGATTCTCGGCGGCAAAGTGGTGGAAGGCGACGTGGTTGTCATTCGCTACGAAGGGCCGAAAGGCGGCCCGGGCATGCAGGAGATGCTCTACCCAACCACCTTCCTGAAATCCATGGGACTCGGTAAGGCGTGTGCGCTGATCACCGACGGACGTTTCTCCGGCGGCACCTCCGGCCTCTCTATCGGCCACGTTTCGCCGGAAGCGGCAAGCGGCGGCAACATCGCCATCATCGAAGATGGCGACCTGATCGAAATCGACATTCCGAATCGCGGCATTCAGCTGAAGCTGAGCGACCAGGAAATTGCGGCCCGTCGTGAAGCGCAGGAAGCCCGCGGCGACAAAGCCTGGACGCCGAAAGACCGCCAGCGTGAAGTCTCCTTCGCCCTGCGCGCCTACGCGAGCCTTGCCACCAGTGCAGATAAAGGCGCGGTGCGCGATAAATCTAAACTTGGGGGCTAATGATGGCCGAGTCACAACCCTTATCCGCCGCCCCTGAGGGGGCGGAATACCTGAGAGCGGTGTTACGCGCGCCGGTCTATGAAGCCGTGCAGGTCACGCCCCTGCAGAAAATGGAAAAACTCTCTTCGCGCCTCGACAACGTCATACTGGTCAAGCGCGAAGACCGTCAGCCGGTGCACAGCTTTAAGCTGCGCGGCGCCTACGCGATGATGGCCGGGCTGACCGACGAGCAGAAAGCGCGCGGCGTGATTACCGCGTCTGCGGGCAACCACGCCCAGGGCGTGGCGTTCTCGTCTGCTCGTCTGGGGCTGAAGGCGCTGATCGTGATGCCGGTCGCTACCGCAGATATCAAAGTCGACGCGGTGCGCGGTTTCGGCGGCGAAGTGCTGCTCCACGGGGCTAACTTTGACGAAGCCAAAGCCAAAGCGATCGAGCTGGCGCAGCAGCAGGGTTTCACCTGGGTGCCGCCGTTCGATCATCCGATGGTGATTGCCGGGCAGGGCACGCTGGCGCTGGAACTGCTGCAGCAGGATGCCCATCTCGACCGCGTCTTCGTCCCGGTAGGCGGCGGTGGCCTGGCCGCAGGCGTGGCGGTGCTGATCAAACAGCTGATGCCGCAGATCAAAGTCATTGCCGTTGAAGCGGAAGACTCTGCCTGCCTGAAAGCGGCGCTGGATGCGGGTCATCCGGTAGATCTGCCGCGCGTCGGGCTGTTTGCCGAGGGCGTGGCGGTGAAGCGCATTGGGGACGAAACCTTCCGCCTGTGCCAGGAGTATCTCGACGATATCGTCACGGTTGATAGCGATGCTATCTGCGCGGCGATGAAAGATCTGTTCGAGGATGTGCGCGCGGTGGCGGAACCGTCAGGCGCGCTGGCGCTGGCGGGGATGAAAAAATACATCGCGCAGCACAACATTCGCGGCGAGAGGCTGGCGCACGTGCTGTCTGGAGCGAACGTGAACTTCCACGGTCTGCGCTACGTTTCCGAGCGCTGCGAGCTGGGGGAACAGCGGGAAGCGCTGCTGGCGGTGACGATTCCTGAAGAGAAGGGCAGCTTCCTGAAGTTCTGCCAGCTGCTGGGTGGCCGTTCGGTGACGGAGTTCAACTACCGTTTTGCCGATGCCAAAGACGCCTGCATTTTTGTCGGCGTGCGTCTGAGCCGCGGCGTGGAGGAGCGCAAAGAGATCCTCAGCCTGCTGCATGAGGGCGGCTACAGCGTGGTCGATCTCTCTGACGACGAGATGGCGAAGCTGCACGTGCGCTACATGGTCGGCGGGCGTCCATCGAAGCCGCTCAGGGAACGTCTGTTCAGCTTCGAGTTCCCGGAATCGCCGGGCGCGCTGCTCAAGTTCCTGCACACGCTGGGCACGCACTGGAACATCTCTCTGTTCCACTACCGCAGCCACGGCACCGACTATGGCCGTGTGCTGGCGGCGTTCGAACTGGGCGAGCACGAGCCGGATTTCGAAACGCGGCTGAACGAGCTGGGCTATGAGTGTCACGACGAAACCCATAACCCGGCCTTCCGCTTCTTCCTGGCGGGCTAAGGGCTAAGCTGCGGGTAGGCCGGGTAAGCGCAGCGCCACCCGGCTTTAGTGGTTCGGCAATATCTGCCAGAACGCATCAATAAGCGGCTCATGCAGCCGCTTTTTTTGTGCGCATACGCCAAGCTCAAACGGCGTCTTCTCGTCGCTGCGCTCCAGAATCATCACGCGATTGCGCACCGGTTCGGGGCTGTTTTCCAGCACCACTTCCGGCAGCAGCGCCACGCCGCAGCCCAGCGCCACCATCGACACCATCGCCTCATGGCCGCTGACCGTGGCGTAAATCGACGGATTACTGATTTTCTGACGACGGAACCACAGCTCGATACGGCGGCGCACCGGCCCCTGATCGGCCATGATAAACGGCACCGTCGACCAGTCCGGTTTTTCCACCGACACCTGGTTACGCACCGGGCAGGGCAGCGCCGGCGCGATCAGCACCACCGCCAGATTCTCCAGCATTGAGAATGCCACCGCGCCCGGCAGGGTTTCAGGTTTCCCGGCAATGGCGAGATCCGCTTCGCCCGTCACCACTTTTTCCATTGCGTCGGAGGCGTCGCCGGTGGTGAGCTTAATTTCAACCGACGGATGCGCCGCGCGGAAGCGGTCAAGAATGGGCGGCAGATGGCTGTAGGCGGCGGTCACGGAGCAGAAAATATGCAGCTCGCCGGAAAGCGACGGCCCCTGCTGGTCAATTGAGTGTCGCAGCTGCTGGTACTGTAGCAGCGTCTGCTGGGCAAAAATGCGCAGCTCTTCACCCGCTTCCGTGAGGGTGACGGTGCGGTTATCGCGCACGAACAGCGGCTGGCCGAGGTCCTCCTCAAGGCGCTGGATCTGGCGTGAAAGCGTGGAGGGGCTAACGTGCATCGCCCGGGCGCTGCGGCCAAAATGGCGGCTTTCCGCCAGGTGCAGGAACATTTTCAGATCGCGTAAATCCACCGATTCCACTCCCTCTTTTTACATTGCAAAAATTGCAATATGACGTTGTGAATATATCAATTTCCGCAATAAATTTCCTGTTGTAATGTGGGTACATTCTCGCTGAAACGCGAACCGAACAATAAGACACACAACATCACGAGGTATCACCCATGGCTAACTACTTTAATACACTGAACTTGCGCCAGCAGCTGGCGCAGCTGGGCAAATGCCGCTTCATGGCGCGCGATGAATTTGCCGATGGCGCGAGCTACCTTCAGGGTAAAAAAGTGGTCATCGTCGGCTGTGGCGCACAGGGTCTGAACCAGGGCCTGAACATGCGTGACTCCGGTCTGGATATCTCCTACGCCCTGCGCAAAGAAGCAATTGCCGAGAAGCGTGCTTCCTGGCGCAAAGCGACCGAAAACGGCTTCAAAGTGGGCACCTACGAAGAGCTGATCCCGCAGGCGGATCTGGTGGTTAACCTGACCCCGGACAAACAGCACTCTGACGTTGTGCGTTCCGTACAGCCGCTGATGAAAGACGGCGCCGCGCTGGGTTACTCCCACGGCTTCAACATCGTTGAAGTGGGCGAGCAGATCCGTAAAGACATCACCGTGGTGATGGTGGCGCCGAAATGTCCGGGTACGGAAGTACGCGAAGAATACAAACGTGGCTTCGGCGTGCCGACCCTGATCGCGGTTCACCCGGAAAACGATCCGAAAGGCGAAGGCATGGCGATTGCCAAAGCGTGGGCAGCGGCGACCGGCGGCCACCGTGCGGGCGTTCTGGAATCGTCCTTCGTTGCCGAAGTGAAATCTGACCTGATGGGCGAGCAGACCATTCTGTGCGGCATGCTGCAGGCCGGTTCTCTGCTGTGCTTTGACAAGCTGGTGGAAGAAGGTACCGACCCGGCCTACGCGGAAAAACTGATCCAGTTCGGCTGGGAAACCATCACCGAAGCGCTGAAGCAGGGCGGTATTACGCTGATGATGGACCGTCTGTCCAACCCGGCAAAACTGCGTGCTTACGCGCTGTCTGAACAGCTGAAAACCATCATGGCACCGCTTTTCCAGAAACACATGGACGACATCATCTCCGGCGAATTCTCTTCCGGCATGATGGCGGACTGGGCGAACGACGATAAAAACCTGCTGACCTGGCGTGAAGAGACCGGTAAAACCGCGTTCGAAACCGCGCCACAGTACGAAGGTAAAATCGGCGAGCAGGAGTACTTCGATAAAGGCGTATTGATGATCGCGATGGTGAAAGCAGGCGTTGAGCTGGCGTTCGAAACCATGGTGGATTCCGGCATCATCGAAGAGTCCGCGTACTACGAATCTCTGCACGAGCTGCCGCTGATCGCGAACACCATCGCCCGTAAGCGTCTGTACGAAATGAACGTGGTTATTTCTGATACCGCAGAATACGGTAACTACCTGTTCTCTTACGCCTGCGTACCGCTGCTGAAAGAGTTTATGACCACTCTGCAGACGGGCGATCTGGGTAAAGCGATTGCGGAAGGTGTCGTGGATAACGCGCAGCTGCGTGATGTGAACGAAGCGATTCGCAGCCACCAGATCGAGAAAGTGGGTCACAAACTGCGTGGCTACATGACCGATATGAAGCGTATCGCGGTAGCGGGTTAACACCTGGTGCGGGCTGATGCCCTCACCCCGCCCCTCTCCCACTGGGAGAGGGGGCAAACATTCAAGGCCTTCTCTAAGAGAAGGCCTTGCTGTTTATTTCCGATACAGTACTTTAATAATGTGGTAGCCGAACTGCGTGTGCAGCGGGCCGGTTGGCTCCAGCACCGGGCAGGAGAACACCACTTTATCGAACGCCGGAACCATCTGGCCCTGGCGGAATTCACCCAGATCGCCGCCGCGTTTGCCTGACGGGCAGATGGAGTGCTTCTTCGCCAGCTTGCCGAAGTCGGCACCGTTTTTAATCTGCTCCAGAAGATCTAAAGCCAGTTTCTCTTCTTTAACGAGGATGTGCACTGCTGCTGCTGTTTTTGCCATGATCGTGCCTTGAATAGGTTGAAATAAATCGGGGCGCAATATACCACGCGTCAGCGGCGATAAAGCACCTTAATGATATGGTAGCCAAATTTGGTTTTTACCGGGCCGTAGGGCTTCAGGAGAGGGCAGCTAAAGACCGCCCGATCGAACGGGCCGACCATCGCACCTTGTTGAAACTCGCCGAGATCCCCGCCATTGCGCCCGGACGGGCATTTAGAGTAACGCTTCGCCAGATGATCAAAGCTGATGCCGCGCTCCAGCTTGACCAGGATCTCCTGAGCCAGTTTCTCTTCTTTTACCAGAATATGCAGGGCTGCTGCGGTCTTTTTCATGGTTCTGCTCTACGGGTTAAACGCGATTTCTCCACTTTATCATTAGCCGGTAAATCTGCGCCCGGCTTTCTGCTACAATCCACACCCCGTTCGAAGATTGAGCAACACTCCCATGCGTTTAAACCCTGGACAACAACAAGCGGTCGAATTCGTTACTGGACCATGCCTGGTGCTGGCAGGGGCCGGTTCGGGTAAAACCCGCGTGATCACCAACAAAATCGCCCATTTGATCCACAACTGCGGATATCAGGCGCGACACATTGCGGCGGTCACCTTTACCAATAAAGCGGCGCGCGAGATGAAAGAGCGCGTCGGTCAGACGCTGGGTCGTAAAGAGGCGCGCGGCCTGATGATCTCCACCTTCCACACGCTGGGGCTGGATATCATCAAACGCGAGTATGCGGCGCTGGGAATGAAGTCCAACTTCTCGCTTTTTGACGATACCGATCAGGTGGCGCTGCTCAAAGAGCTCACCGAGGGGCTGATCGAAGATGATAAAGTGCTGTTGCAGCAGCTGATCTCGACGATCTCGAACTGGAAAAACGATCTGATGACGCCGGCCCAGGCCGCGGCGATCGCCAAAGGCGAACGGGATCGGATTTTCGCCCACTGCTACGGTCTGTACGATGCGCATATGAAAGCGTGTAACGTGCTGGACTTTGACGATCTGATCCTGCTGCCCACGCTGCTACTGCAGCGCAATGAAGAGGTGCGCGAGCGCTGGCAGAATAAAATCCGCTACCTGCTGGTGGATGAATATCAGGACACCAACACCAGCCAGTACGAGCTGGTGAAGCTGCTGGTGGGGCAGCGCGCGCGTTTCACCGTGGTAGGCGATGACGACCAGTCAATTTACTCCTGGCGCGGTGCACGCCCACAAAACCTGGTGCTGCTGAGCAAAGATTTCCCCGCCCTGCAGGTGATTAAGCTGGAGCAGAACTACCGCTCCTCCGGGCGTATCCTGAAGGCGGCAAACATCCTGATTGCCAATAACCCGCACGTGTTTGAGAAGCGTCTCTTCTCCGAACTGGGCTACGGCACGGAGCTGAAAGTGCTCAGTGCCAACAATGAGGACCATGAAGCGGAGCGTGTGACGGGCGAACTCATCGCTCACCACTTCGTCAACAAAACCGAATATAAGGATTACGCGATCCTCTATCGCGGCAATCACCAGTCGCGCGTCTTTGAAAAGATGCTGATGCAGAACCGCATTCCGTACAAAATCTCGGGCGGCACGTCGTTCTTCTCGCGGCCAGAAATCAAAGATCTGCTGGCCTATCTTCGCGTGCTCACAAACCCGGATGATGACAGCGCGTTTCTGCGCATCGTGAATACGCCTAAACGCGAGATTGGCCCGGCGACGCTGCAAAAGCTCGGCGAGTGGGCGATGACCCGCAACAAAAGTATGTTTACCGCCAGCTTCGACATGGGGCTGAGCCAGACGTTAACCGGACGCGGGTATGACTCGTTAACCCGCTTCACCCACTGGCTCGGCGAAGTGCAGCGTCTCGCGGAGCGCGAGCCGGTGGCGGCAGTGCGCGATCTCATTCACGGCATCGACTATGAGTCCTGGCTGTATGAAACCTCAGCCAGCCCGAAGGCGGCTGAGATGCGCATGAAAAACGTTAACCAGCTCTTCAGCTGGATGACCGAAATGCTTGAGGGCTCTGAAATCGACGAGCCGATGACCCTGACGCAGGTGGTCACTCGCTTTACCCTGCGCGACATGATGGAGCGCGGCGAGAGCGAAGAAGAGGCCGATCAGGTTCAGCTGATGACGCTGCACGCGTCAAAAGGGCTGGAGTTCCCGTATGTGTATCTGGTCGGCATGGAAGAGGGATTGTTGCCGCACCAGAGCAGCATTGATGAAGACAACGTCGACGAGGAGCGCCGTCTGGCCTACGTGGGGATCACCCGCGCGCAGAAAGAGCTGACGTTTACGCTGTGTAAAGAGCGCCGCCAGTATGGTGAACTGGTACGCCCGGAGCCGAGTCGTTTCCTGCTGGAACTGCCGCAGGATGACGTGATCTGGGAACAGGAGCGCAAAGTGATTACCGCAGAAGAGCGGATGCACAAGGGTCAGGCTAACGTGGCGAACATCCGCGCTATGCTGGCAAAAGCCAAAGAAAAAGGATGAGTTCGAAGGGGTTGTAGGCCGGGTAAGGCGAAGCCGCCACCCGGCAATGTTCAGCGTATTACTTTACCTCAAGCACCCAGTGCACGTAGCTCTGCCACTGGCACTCCTGCTCGATCATCTCTGCCCCTAATGGGTGACGATCAATCCAGTTCTCCGGCAGCGTCAGCGAAAGCTTCTCGTCATCGGCCACCAGATTAATGGCCGGCAGCAAATCATCGCGGCGGCGGCTGGCAAACAGGATCGCCAGACGCAGCAGGCGGCACAGATGCTCGGCCACGCGCGGCGGTACGGCGTTTTGCTGATGCAAAGAGGAGAGATCGACGGCGTTGGTCTGGTTCAGCAGCAGCGTGGCCAGCAATTTTTTCTGCGCAGGCGTATAGCCCGGTAAATCCAGGTTTCGCACCAGATACGCTGCATGAGCCGGTGCCTGCTTAAAATCAATGCTCAGCCCCACTTCATGTAGCGCACAGGCGCTCAGCAGTAAATCCCGGCTCAGATAGTCAAGATCCCAGACGTTAGCAACCTGATCGGCGAAGCGTGACGCCAGCTGCGATACGCGTCCTGCCTGATCGATATCAACCAGAAAACGACGCTGAACGTTGCGCAGGGTACGGCTGCGGATATCCTGATCGACCGACAGATGTAACATCCCGTAGACCAGACCTTCGCGCAGCGCGCCGCCGGCCAGGGTCATACACTGGATGTTCAGCTCGGTGAAAATGGCGATAAGAATAGCCAGTCCGCTCGGGAAGACCAGCGCGCGTTCCAGCGTCAGGCCTTCAATTTCCAGCTCTTCCAGGCGTCCGCACTGAATGGCGCGCTGTTTCAGCTGCTGAAGTTTGGCAAGCGTAATCCGCTCGTCCATTCCCTGCGCCATCATGATTTCCTGCAGAGCCTGCACGGTACCCGAGGCACCCACGCAGACTTTCCAGCCGTGATAGCGCAGCTCGTCCATCACCGGGCGTAATACCTCGCGCGCGGCGTTTTCTGCCTCGTCGAAGTTCTCTTTCCCCAGGTTCCGATCGGTAAAGTAGCGCTCAAGCCAGGTCACGCAGCCCATCGACAGGCTGAACAGCGACGTTGCCTGCGCGCCGGTGCCGGTCACAAGCTCGGTACTGGCACCGCCGATATCCACCACCAGACGGCGATCGTCACCTCCCGTGGTGTGTGCAACGCCCTGGTAAATCAGGCGGGCCTCTTCTTCACCGCTGATAACCTGTACCGGACAACCCAGAATTTCCTGCGCTCTGGCAATGAAATCCACGGCGTTGACCGCCAGGCGGAGTGTCGCAGTGGCGACCACGGTGATTTGGGCGTGCGGGATATCCTGCAGACGTTCGGCAAAGAGCCGCAGACACTGCCAGCCACGTTCCATGGCTTCAGGGGAGAGGTGATTATCGCTGCTCAGGCCCGCCGCGAGGCGGACCTTGCGCTTGATGCGCGTCAGCGTTTGTATGCTTCCCGCCACCTCGCGCACAACCAGCATATGAAAACTATTCGAACCGAGATCAATTGCCGCATAAAGCGAGGTGGAGCTGAGCATATTTTCTTAACCTGAACGACGACGATTACGCGGCGCGCCACCTGAACGACGCGGACCATTGCCGGAGCGTGGGCGGGTTAGACGCTTAGGCGGCGGCAGTTCGCTTAACAACGCTTCCGGATTGTATTTGCTCTGCGGGATAGAGTGACCGATATACGTCTCAATGGCCGGGAGATTCAGCGCATACTCTTCACACGCCAGGCTAATCGAGTGACCGCTTGCGCCCGCACGACCGGTACGACCGATGCGGTGTACGTAGTCTTCGCAGTCGTCTGGCAGATCGTAGTTAAAGACGTGCGTCACGGCCGGAATGTGCAGACCACGAGCAGCAACGTCGGTTGCGACCAGAATATCGAGATCGCCACGGGTAAACTCTTCAAGAATACGCAGGCGTTTTTTCTGCGCCACGTCGCCGGTCAGCAGACCAACACGGTGACCGTCTGCAGCCAGATGGCCCCAGATGTCTTCACAACGGTGTTTGGTGTTCGCGAAGATAATGGCGCGATCTGGCCACTCTTCTTCAATCAGCGTTTGCAGCAGACGCATTTTCTCTTCATTGGAAGGGTAGAAGAGCTCTTCTTTAATGCGGTGACCCGTTTTCTGCTCAGGTTCCACTTCTACATATTCGGCGTTGTTCATCTGTTCGAACGCCAGCTCGCGTACGCGATAAGAAAGGGTAGCGGAGAACAGCATGTTCAGACGCTGATTGGCCGGCGGCATGCGGCGGAACAGCCAGCGAATGTCTTTAATGAAGCCCAGATCGTACATGCGGTCAGCTTCATCGAGCACCACAACCTGGATTGCGCCGAGGTTAATGTGATTCTGTTTGGCGTAATCGATAAGACGGCCGGTGGTACCGATCAGGATATCCACACCGCTTTCCAGCACTTTCAGCTGTTTATCGTAGCCGTCGCCGCCATAGGCCAGGCCAAGCTTCAGTCCGGTAGACTGCGCCAGGGGTTCAGCGTCTGCGTGGATCTGTACCGCCAGTTCTCGCGTCGGTGCCATAATTAGCGCGCGCGGCTGGTTAACTTTGCGGTCTGCAATCGCTGGGTGAGAAAGTAAATAATGAAACGTTGACGTTAAAAACGCCATCGTTTTGCCGGTACCGGTTTGCGCCTGCCCGGCAACATCGCGACCGGCCAGCGTCAGCGGCAGCGCGAGGGCCTGAATGGGCGTGCAGTTATGAAACCCTTTATTTTCAAGGGCTTCAATCACCTTCGGGTGCAGCGCGAAGTCGGAAAACTTCTGTTCTGTTAAATGTGTTTTGCTCATAGTGTGGTAGAATATCAGCTTACTATTGCTTTACGAAAGCGTATCCGGTGAAATAAAGTCAACCTTTAGTTGGTTAATGCGACATCAACACGTCGTTGGTGGAGACAAAACCAACGTACCAGGCTTATTCCTGTGGAGTTATATATGAGCGATAAAATTATTCACCTGACTGACGACAGTTTTGACACGGACGTACTTAAGGCTGACGGACTGATCCTCGTCGATTTCTGGGCTGAATGGTGTGGTCCTTGCAAAATGATCGCCCCGATTCTGGATGAGATCGCTGACGAATATCAGGGCAAACTGACCGTTGCCAAGCTGAACATCGACCAGAACCCGGGCACCGCACCAAAATACGGTATCCGTGGCATCCCAACCCTTCTGCTGTTCAAAAACGGCGAAGTGGCAGCGACCAAAGTGGGCGCGCTGTCCAAAGGTCAACTGAAAGAGTTCCTGGACGCTAACCTGGCGTAAGGTTTCTCCGCTGTGCGTTCAGGGCTCCCGGCTAAATGATGTGGAACTCTGGACGCCCGGCTGAAGTCGTGCTAAGTTAGCTATGACTTCGTTTTAAACATATCTTGTTGTTTGAATCTTGTTTTACCCGATACTTCCCGTTGTTAACATGAACAGTGCGTGAAGTGGCTAAATTCCGGGCTTGTCACTCAATCCGTCTTGTCGTTTCAGTTCTGCGTTCTTTCCCTGTGACCAGACAGCGAACAGACATGAGTTGATGGCCGCTAAACAGGCATGGATGACCCTGCCATACCATTCACAACATTAAGTTCGAGAATCACCCCGAGTTTAAGAACCCACACCATTATGAATCTTACCGAATTAAAGAATACGCCGGTTTCTGAGCTGATCACTCTCGGCGAAAATATGGGACTGGAAAACCAGGCCCGTATGCGCAAGCAGGACATCATTTTCGCCATCCTGAAGCAGCACGCTAAGAGTGGCGAAGATATCTTTGGCGACGGTGTGCTGGAGATATTGCAAGACGGATTTGGTTTCCTCCGCTCTGCAGACAGCTCCTACCTCGCCGGCCCTGACGACATCTACGTATCCCCCAGCCAAATCCGCCGTTTCAACCTCCGCACTGGTGACACCATTTCAGGTAAGATTCGTCCTCCTAAAGAGGGTGAACGCTACTTTGCGCTGTTGAAAGTCAATGAAGTTAACTTCGACAAACCGGAAAACTCGCGTAATAAGATCCTCTTCGAGAACTTAACGCCGCTGCACGCGAACTCTCGCCTGCGCATGGAGCGTGGTAACGGTTCAACTGAAGACTTAACCGCGCGTGTTCTGGATCTGGCATCACCAATTGGTCGCGGCCAGCGTGGTCTGATTGTGGCACCGCCAAAAGCGGGTAAAACCATGCTGCTGCAGAACATCGCGCAGAGCATCGCTTATAACCACCCAGACTGCGTGCTGATGGTGCTGCTGATCGACGAACGTCCGGAAGAAGTGACCGAGATGCAGCGTCTGGTTAAAGGTGAAGTGGTTGCTTCTACCTTCGACGAACCGGCATCTCGCCACGTTCAGGTTGCGGAAATGGTTATCGAGAAGGCGAAACGCCTGGTTGAGCACAAGAAAGACGTGATCATCCTGCTTGACTCCATCACCCGTCTGGCGCGTGCCTACAACACCGTCGTTCCGGCGTCAGGTAAAGTACTGACCGGTGGTGTGGATGCTAACGCCCTGCATCGCCCGAAACGCTTCTTCGGTGCCGCACGTAACGTGGAAGAGGGCGGTAGCCTGACCATCATCGCCACGGCGCTGATCGATACCGGTTCTAAAATGGACGAAGTAATTTACGAAGAATTTAAAGGTACAGGTAACATGGAACTGCACCTTTCTCGTAAAATCGCTGAGAAACGCGTCTTCCCGGCTATCGACTACAACCGTTCCGGTACCCGTAAAGAAGAGCTGCTCACCACGCAGGAAGAGCTGCAGAAAATGTGGATCCTGCGCAAAATCATCCATCCAATGGGTGAAATTGACGCGATGGAGTTCCTCATTAACAAACTGGCGATGACCAAAACCAACGACGATTTCTTCGACATGATGAAACGCTCGTAACGCAAATAAAGCCAGCGAACGCCACGTTTTTACGTGGCGTTTTTCTTTTATGGACTATACGCTAGTACCATCTACTCCCAATTTTGACCGGTCGGTGCGACAATAGGGTCGTTTGTGCAGCTAAAGAAATAATTGATTGAAAAATATACAAAGGGAGTAGCCAGAAGCCATCTTTATTACTTCTGAGGTTGTGGCTTCATGGTTATACTTCCGGGACTAACATTTGTTGAGAGCAATCCATTGTGAATCTATTCACCGCCGTTACTGAACTGATCAGTATTTTTTTATTCACAACCTGTTTTTTGTTCATTGCGCGCAAGGTGGCAAAACGAATAGGGTTGGTGGATAAGCCAAATTTTCGTAAACGCCATCAGGGACTTATTCCTTTAGTCGGCGGGATTTCTGTTTACGCAGGGATTTGCTTCACGTTTGGTATTGCCGATTATTATATCCCGCATGCCGCCCTCTACATTGCCTGCGCCGGTGTCCTGGTGTTAGTCGGGGCCCTTGATGACCGGTTCGATATTGCGGTGAAAATACGCGCTACCGTTCAGGCGGCCATTGGCGTGGTGATGATGGTAGTGGGCGGACTGTATCTGCGAAGCCTCGGCTATGTATTTGGCCCCTGGGAGTTAGTCCTGGGTCCATTTGGCTTCTTCCTGACACTCTTTGCCGTCTGGGCGGCAATCAATGCTTTCAACATGGTGGATGGCATTGACGGCCTGCTCGGTGGGTTGTCGTCCGTCTCGTTCGCCGCAATCGGCATTATTTTATGGTTTGATGGTCAGTACAGTCTGGCAATGTGGTGTTTTGCCATGATTGCCGCCATTCTGCCTTATATCCTCCTAAACCTCGGTGTGCTGGGCCGTCGCTATAAAGTCTTTATGGGAGACGCGGGTAGTACGCTGATTGGTTTTACGGTTATCTGGATCCTGCTTGAAACCACACAGGGTCAAACCCATCCGATAAGTCCCGTAACCGCGCTGTGGATTATTGCCATTCCATTAATGGATATGGTGGCGATTATGTATCGCCGCCTGCGCAAAGGGATGAGTCCTTTCTCTCCTGACCGCCAACATATTCATCATCTCATCATGCGTGCGGGTTTTACTTCTCGTCAGGCGTTTGTGCTGATTACTCTGGCCGCCGCTATTTTGGCCGCGATTGGTGTAGCTGCAGAATATTCTCATATTATTCCTGAGTGGGTTATGTTGGCATTATTCTTGCTGGCGTTTTTCCTGTACGGCTACTGCATTAAACGCGCATGGAAAGTGGCGCGATTTATTAAACGTCTTAAACGCAGGATGCGTCGTAACAGTGGCAAAAATACAACATTAACTAAGTAAAACCGGGACTATGATGACTCAACCGTTGGCGGGAGCGAAATCAGTGGTAACTGAGAATGAACTGGATATTCGGGGTTTGTTTCGCGTGTTATGGGCAGGCAAACTTTGGATTGCGGGGATCGCGCTGGGGTTTGCACTGTTAGCGCTGGCCTATACGTTCTTTGCAAAACAAGAGTGGAGCGCCACGGCAATCACAGACAAGCCAACGGTTAACATGCTCGGGGGATACTATTCCCAGCAGCAATTCCTGCGTAACCTGGACATCAAAGCCAGTCTTGCAACGCCAGACCAGGCTTCCGTTATGGATGAAGCCTATAAAGAGTTTGTGATGCAGCTGGCTTCGTGGGATACCCGACGCGATTTCTGGTCCCAGACGGATTACTACAAGCAGCGTCGGGTTGATAATACAAAAGCCGACGCCGCCCTGCTGGACGATCTGATTAACAATATTCAGTTTATGCCGGGCGACGCGCTGCGTAACGTGAATGACAGCGTCAAGCTGATTGCAGAAACCGCGCCGGATGCCAACAACCTGTTGCGTCAGTACGTCGCCTTTGCCAGCCAGCGTGCCGCAAGCCATCTTAACGAAGAGCTTAAAGGTGCCTGGGCGGCTCGTACCATCCAGATGAAAGCCCAGGTGAAACGTCAGGAAGAGGTGGCGAATACCATTTTCGGTCGCCGCGTGCATAACATTGAGCAGGCGCTGAAAATTGCGGAACAGCGCAATATTTCCCGTACTGAGACTGACGTGCCGGCCGATGAGCTGCCTGATTCAGAGATGTTCCTCCTTGGTCGCCCTATGTTGCAGGCGCGTCTGGAAAACCTCCAGGCCGTCGGTCCTGATTTTGACCTCGATTACGATCAAAATCGCGCGATGCTCAATACGCTTAATGTTGGTCCATCTCTGGACCCGCGTTTTCAGACCTATCGTTATTTGCGAACGCCTGAAGAACCTGTAAAACGCGATAGTCCGCGTCGTGCATTCCTGATGATTATGTGGGGGATTGTAGGCGCACTGACGGGCGCTGGCGTGGCGTTAACGCGTCGTCGCAAAAACTAAGAACGCCGTCTACGATGAAGGCTGCGGCCTTCATCGCCTAATCGAAGAGAATCGATGTGAAAGTACTAACCGTATTTGGCACCAGGCCGGAGGCCATTAAGATGGCACCTCTGGTTCATGCGCTGGCCTGCGATCCTGATATTGAAGCGAAAGTGTGCGTCACTGCCCAACACCGTGAGATGCTCGATCAGGTTTTAACGCTCTTCTCCATCGTCCCGGATTACGACCTTAATATTATGAAACCGGGGCAAGGATTAACGGAGATAACCTGTCGCATTCTGCAAGAGCTTAAGCCGATCCTGGAGTCATTCAAGCCTGACGTGGTGCTGGTTCACGGTGACACCACCACAACCGTGGCGACAAGCCTGGCCGCGTTTTACCAGCGAATTCCCGTGGGGCATGTTGAGGCGGGTCTGCGTACCGGCAATCTTTATTCGCCGTGGCCGGAGGAGGCCAACCGCACGTTAACGGGTCATCTGGCGATGTACCACTTTGCGCCAACGGAAAACTCCCGTCAGAACCTGCTGCGTGAAAATATCGCCGATAACAAAATCTTTGTGACCGGCAATACGGTCATTGACGCGTTAATTTGGGTACGTGACCGCGTCCTGGCAAATAGCGAGCTTCAGAAAGAGCTCGCTGCCCGCTATCCGTTCCTTCACAACGGTAAAAAAACCATTCTGGTTACTGGCCACCGTCGCGAAAGCTTTGGCCGGGGTTTCGAGCAAATCTGTCACGCGCTGGCTGAAATCGCCGCGCAGAACGATGATGTGCAAATTGTCTATCCAGTACACCTTAACCCTAACGTCAGCGAGCCGGTTAACCGGATCCTGGGCCATGTCGACAATGTCCTTCTGATTGAACCTCAGGACTACATGCCGTTTGTCTGGCTGATGAACCACGCCTGGCTGATCCTCACCGATTCCGGCGGAATTCAGGAAGAAGCGCCATCCCTCGGCAAACCGGTGCTGGTGATGCGTGAAACGACCGAACGTCCGGAAGCCGTCAAAGCCGGTACGGTGCGGCTGGTCGGCACCAACGCGCAGCTCATCGTCGAAGAGGTCACGCGCCTGCTGCATGACGATGAAGCGTATCAGGCGATGAGCCGGGCCCATAATCCGTACGGAGACGGGCAGGCTTGTGGCCGTATTTTGCAAGCACTTAAACACAATCGGGTATCGCTATGAGTTTTACTACCATCTCGGTCATTGGTCTTGGCTACATTGGCTTGCCTACTGCGGCCGCGTTTGCCTCTCGTCAGAAACAGGTTGTCGGTGTGGATATCAACGCACGGGCGGTAGAAACCATTAACCGTGGCGAGATTCATATTGTGGAGCCCGATCTTGACCGTGTGGTGAAAGAGGCGGTGGAGGGAGGCTTCCTGCGTGCCAGCACGACGCCAGTTGAAGCGGATGCCTACCTGATTGCCGTCCCCACTCCATTTAAAGGCGACCACGAGCCCGACATGGCGTTCGTCGAGGCGGCGGCAAAATCCATCGCGCCTGTGCTGAAGAAAGGGGCGCTGGTGATCCTGGAATCGACCTCTCCGGTCGGCGCTACCGAGCAGATGGCACAGTGGCTGGCCGACGCGCGCCCTGATTTAAGCTTCCCGCAGCAGGCGGGTGAGCAGGCGGATATCAACATCGCCTACTGTCCGGAGCGCGTGCTGCCAGGCCAGGTCATGGTCGAACTGATTAAAAACGACCGCGTCATTGGCGGTATGACGCCCGTCTGTTCCGAACGTGCCAGCGCGCTGTACAAGATTTTCCTGGAAGGTGAGTGCGTGGTGACCAACTCCCGCACTGCCGAGATGTGCAAGCTGACGGAAAACAGCTTCCGCGACGTCAATATCGCCTTTGCGAACGAACTGTCGCTGATCTGTGCCGATCAGGGGATTAACGTCTGGGAGCTGATTAGTCTGGCGAATCGCCATCCGCGCGTGAACATTCTCCAGCCAGGTCCGGGCGTGGGCGGACACTGTATCGCCGTCGACCCGTGGTTTATCGTGGCGCAAAATCCGGCGCAGGCGCGTCTGATTCGCACCGCGCGTGAAGTGAACGACAGCAAGCCTCACTGGGTGCTCAATCAGGTTAAAGCGACGGTAGCGGATTGTCTGGCAGAGAGCGGCAAGCGCGCCAGCGAGCTGAAAATTGCCTGCTTTGGTCTGGCATTCAAACCCAATATTGACGATCTGCGTGAAAGCCCGGCGATGGAAATTGCCGAGATGATTGCCGAATGGCACAAGGGTGAAACGCTGGTGGTTGAGCCGAATATCCATGAATTACCGGCAAAACTGGCGGGGCACTGCACGCTGACGGCGCTGGACGACGCGCTGGCGACGGCGGACGTGCTGGTGCTGCTGGTAGATCATAAAGAGTTTAAAGCGACGTCCGGCGATGCCGTTCGTCAGCAGTATATTGTGGATACCAAAGGTGTCTGGCGTTGAACAGCCTGAATGGGGTGCTCGAGTCCCTGCAGTGGGAGAGTGCCTTTTTCGGCCTGCCGTCGGCCATCGTGCGTCTGCGCGATGACGCGCCGGTGCTGGCTGAACCGGATTTTATCGCCTGGCAACGGGTGCAGGCTAAGATCCCGACGGAGCGTGCCGATCTGCTTGATGCGCTGCAGCAACACGGCTTTCAGCTGGTTGAAGGTGAGGTAGACCTTTCCATTACCCTTACCTGGCACGATGCGTCCGGCGCGGAAATTGCAACAGAGCAGGACATCCCCGCGCTGCGTCAGATGGCGGCCCAGGCATTTGCTCAGAGCCGCTTTCGTGCGCCCTGGTATGCACCTGACGATAGCGGACGTTTCTATGCCCAGTGGATAGAAAATGCGGTCAAAGGCACCTTTGACCACGTCTGCCTGGTTTTTCGTGCAGGGGACGGTCAAATCCAGGGGTTCGTCTCGCTGCGTAAGCTCAACGAGCGCGAGGCGCGTATCGGCTTATTAGCCGGGCGCGGCATGGGTGAGAAACTCATGCAGGCGGCGCTGCACTGGGCGCAGCAGCAACAGCTTGTGACGCTGCGGGTCGCGACCCAACTGGGCAACACCGCCGCGCTTAAACGTTACATTGCGAGTGGTGCCAACATCGACGCCACCGCCTACTGGTTATACAGGTGACAAGATGATTCCATTTAACGCACCACCCGTTGTCGGAACTGAACTCGACTATATGCAGTCTGCCATGGGCAGCGGCAAACTCTGTGGTGACGGCGGTTTTACCCGTCGCTGTCAGCAGTGGATGGAACAGCGTTTTCGCAGCGCCAAAGTGCTGCTGACCCCGTCCTGTACGGCATCGCTGGAAATGGCGGCACTGCTGCTGGATATCCAGCCCGGTGATGAAGTGATTATGCCGAGCTATACCTTCGTTTCCACCGCAAACGCCTTTGTCCTGCGCGGAGCGAAAATCGTCTTTGTGGATATCCGCCCGGACACCATGAACATTGATGAGACGCTGATTGAAGCGGCGATCACTGACAAAACACGCGCGATCGTGCCGGTTCACTACGCGGGCGTGGCCTGTGAAATGGACACCATCATGGCCATCGCCAAAAAACATAATCTGTTCGTGGTGGAAGATGCCGCGCAGGGCGTGATGTCCACCTACAAGGGACGCGCGCTGGGCACGATCGGCCACATTGGCTGCTTTAGCTTCCACGAAACCAAAAACTACACGGCGGGTGGAGAAGGTGGCGCGACGCTGATTAACGACCGGGCTCTCGTGGAGCGTGCGGAAGTGATCCGCGAAAAAGGCACCAACCGCAGCCAGTTCTTCCGGGGACAGGTAGATAAATACACCTGGCGCGATATCGGCTCCAGCTATCTGATGGCGGATCTGCAGGCGGCGTACCTGTGGGCGCAGCTGGAAGCGGCGGAACGTATCAACCTTCAGCGTCTTTCCCTGTGGCAAACGTATTACGATGCGCTTGAGCCTCTGGCCAAAGCCGGGCGTATTGAGCTGCCGACCATCCCGTCAGATTGCGTCCACAACGCGCATATGTTCTACATCAAGCTGCGCGATAACGACGACCGCAGCGAGCTCATCGCCTGGCTGAAAGAGGCCGAAATTATGGCGGTGTTCCACTACATCCCGCTGCACTCCAGCCCGGCCGGCGAAGCGTTTGGCACGTTCGCGGGTGAAGATCGTTACACCACCAAAGAAAGTGAGCGTTTGCTTCGCCTGCCACTGTTCTACAACCTCGCGCCTGTTAACCAGCGTACGGTAATTAATACCCTTCTGAGTTATTTCGGCTGATATGTCTCTGGCAAAAGCATCGGTGTGGACCGCCGCGTCCACGCTTGTAAAAATTGGCGCCGGGCTGCTGGTCGTCAAGCTGTTGGCCGTCTCATTTGGCCCCTCTGGTGTGGGGCTGGCGGGTAATTTCCGCCAGCTTGTCACCGTCCTTGGCGTGCTGGCCGGTGCCGGTATCTTCAACGGCGTCACCAAATACGTTGCGCAGTATCACGATGATGCGGCTCAGCTGCGCAGAGTGGTGGGTACCTCTTCGGCGATGGTCACGGGTTTTTCGACCCTGATGGCGATTGTCTTTCTGCTGGCGGCGGCGCCCATCAGTCAGGGATTGTTCGGTCATACCCATTATCAGGGGCTGGTGCGTCTGGTCGCGTTGGTTCAGATGGGTATTGCCTGGGCTAACCTGCTGCTGGCGCTGATGAAAGGTTTTCGTGATGCCGCCGGGAACGCGCTTGCCTTAATCCTGGGCAGCGTCATCGGCGTGATTGCCTATTACTTTTGCTATCGCCTGGGCGGCTATGAAGGCGCACTGCTGGGGCTGGCGCTGGTCCCGGCACTGGTTGTTGTGCCTGCGGCATTTATGCTGATGCGTCGGGGCGTCATCCCTCTGAGCTACCTGAAACCGCAATGGGACACGATGCTTGCCAGCCAGCTGGGTAAATTTACCCTGATGGCGCTCATCACCTCCGTCACGCTGCCGGTGGCCTACGTGATGATGCGAAACCTGCTGGCGGCACATTATAGCTGGGATGAGGTGGGGATCTGGCAGGGCGTAAGCAGTATTTCCGACGCCTATCTCCAGTTTATTACGGCTTCCTTTAGCGTTTACCTGCTGCCAACCTTATCGCGTCTGACGTCCAGACAGGATATTACCCGTGAGATTTTCCGATCGCTGCGCTTTGTGCTGCCAGCCGTCGCGGCGGCCAGCTTTACCGTCTGGCTACTGCGCGATGTCGCCATCTGGCTGCTGTTCTCGGCGAAGTTCACCGCCATGCGCGATCTCTTTGCCTGGCAGCTGGTGGGTGATGTGCTGAAAGTGGGTGCTTACGTTTTTGGCTATCTGGTGATTGCAAAAGCGTCCCTGCGGATGTATATCCTGGCGGAAATTAGCCAGTTTGCGTTACTGACAGCATTTTCACACTGGCTGATACCCGCGCACGGTGCGCTGGGGGCGGCTCAGGCCTACATGACAACTTATATCGTTTATTTCGCCGCCTGTTGCGGCGTATTTTTATTGTGGCGTAAACGCGCATGACTGCACTGATTCACATCCTGGGATCGGATATCCCACACCATAACCAGACCGTTTTGCGGTTCTTCAACGACGAGCTGGCATCGGGTAATCCTGATGCGCGTGAGTTTATGGTTGCAGGTCAGGATAAGGGCCTGAGCGAGGCGTTTCCGGCGCTGACGATTCGCTTCTGGCCGGATAAGGCCGCGCTGGCGAAGGCGGTCGTTGCCAGAGCCAAGGCGGATCGTAAGCAACGTTTCTTTTTCCACGGGCAGTTCAATACCGGCCTGTGGCTGGCGCTGCTCAGCGGGGGGATTAAACCCTCCCAGTTCAGCTGGCATATCTGGGGAGCCGATCTCTACGAAGTCTCCCGCGGCTGGAAATTCCGTCTTTTCTATCCGCTGCGCCGCATGGCGCAGGGGCGCGTAGGCTGCGTGTTTGCCACCCGAGGCGATCTCAACTATTTTGCTAAACAGCACCCGAACGTGCGCGGAGAACTACTCTATTTCCCAACCCGCATGGATCCGGCGCTGAACGCCATGGCGAATGACGCGGTGCGTGAAGGCAAGCTAACGATCCTGGTGGGAAATTCCGGTGATCGCAGTAACGAACACGTCTCGGCGCTCAGGGCGGTGCATCAGCAGTTTGGCGACACGGTGAACGTGGTGGTGCCGATGGGCTATCCCGCCAACAACGACGCCTATATTGCTGAGGTTCGCCAGCAGGGACTTGCGCTGTTTAGCGCAGAAAATTTGCACATTCTCAGCAATAAGCTGGAATTTGATGAGTATCTTGCGCTGCTGAGAAAATGCGATCTTGGCTATTTCATCTTCGCCCGACAGCAGGGAATCGGCACGCTGTGTCTGCTGATTCAGGCGGGTGTACCGTGCGTGCTCAACCGCGACAACCCGTTCTGGCAGGACATGGCCGAGCAGCATATTCCGGTGCTGTTTACCTCAGACACGCTGAATGTCGAGGTGGTACGGGAAGCCCAACGCCAGCTCACGCTGGTGGATAAAAATAGCATCGATTTTTTCAGCCCGAATTACCTCACGCCGTGGCACCGCGCGCTGCGTATCGCTTCAGGAGACAAAGCATGAGTCAGTTGCAATTCAGCGGCTTACTGGTTGTCTGGCTTCTGAGCGCCCTGTTTATCGCCACGCTTACCTGGTTTGAATTCCGCCGGGTGCGGTTCAACTTTAACGTATTCTTCTCGTTACTGTTTCTGCTGACCTTCTTTTTCGGCTTCCCGCTGACCAGCATTCTGGTCTTCCGTTTTGACGTGAGCGTCGCACCGCCGGAAATCCTGCTCCAGGCCCTTCTGGCGGCGACCTGCTTCTATGCCGTCTACTACGTCACCTATAAAACGCGTCTACGTTCAGCGCAGGCTGCAGTCCCGCGTCGGCCGCTTTTTACCATGAATCGGGTGGAAACCCACCTGACGTGGGTGATGCTGATGACCATCGCCCTGGTCAGCGTCGGTATCTTCTTCATGCATAACGGCTTTCTGCTGTTTAAGCTCCACTCCTACAGCCAGATTTTTTCGGCCGAAGTCTCGGGCGTGGCGCTTAAGCGTTTCTTCTACTTCTTCATCCCTGCGATGCTGGTGGTCTTTTTCCTGCGCCAGGACAGCAAAGCGTGGCTGTTCTTTCTGGTCAGCACCGTCGCGTTTGGCATTCTGACCTACATGATTGTGGGCGGCACGCGCGCGAACATCATCATCGCCTTCGCCATATTCCTGTTTATCGGCATCATCCGCGGCTGGATCTCGCTGTGGATGCTGGTTGCGGCAGGCGTGTTTGGCATTGTCGGGATGTTCTGGCTGGCGCTGAAGCGCTACGGGATGAACGTGGCGGGCGATGAGGCGTTTTACACGTTCCTCTACCTGACGCGTGATACCTTCTCGCCGT
Organism: Enterobacter sp. 302C9; assembly: GCF_034106085.1. Taxonomy (NCBI): domain Bacteria; kingdom Pseudomonadati; phylum Pseudomonadota; class Gammaproteobacteria; order Enterobacterales; family Enterobacteriaceae; genus Enterobacter; species Enterobacter sp. 302C9. The sequence goes on along the minus strand of NZ_JAWNBW010000017.1, from coordinate 51,511 downwards.
GGGAAAACCTGGCATTGCTGCTGCAAAACTACGACAAGATTGATTTCCAGGGGCTGGCGCCGATTGTTCGCGACTTCTACGTCTTTATCCCTTCCTGGCTATGGCCGGACCGGCCCGGCGTGGTGCTTAACACGGCGAATTACTTTACCTGGGAAGTGCTGAACAACCATTCCGGTCTGGCAATCTCGCCAACGCTGATTGGTTCCCTGGTGGTGATGGGGGGGGCGTGGTTCATTCTGCCCGGGGCGGTTGCCGTGGGGCTGATTATCAAGTGGTTCGACTGGCTTTACCTGCGCGGCAACGAAGAGACCAACCGCTATAAAGCCGCCATTTTGCACAGTTTCTGCTTTGGTGCCATTTTCAATATGATCGTTCTGGCGCGCGAAGGGCTGGACTCGTTCGTTTCGCGCGTGGTGTTCTTCATGGTTGTTTTCGGCCTCTGCCTGTTGCTGGCCAAACTGTTGTACTGGCTGTTTGACAGCGCAGGGCTCGTGCACAAGCGCGAGCGGCAGGGCAGCACAACGCTGTCGCAAGTCTGAGTAAGGATAGTAATGACTGATAAAATTTCTGCACCGCGCTACGCGCTACGTGGCCTGCAGCTTATTGGCTGGCGCGACATGCAGCACGCGCTGGACTTTCTGTTCGCCGACGGCCAGATGAAATCCGGTACGCTGGTGGCCATCAACGCGGAAAAAATGCTGGCGGTTGAGGATAATGCGGAAGTCAAAAGCCTGATTGAAGCGGCTGAATTTAAATACGCGGACGGGATCAGCGTGGTCCGCTCTATCCGTAAAAAGTATCCTGACGCTAATGTATCCCGTGTGGCGGGGGCCGATCTCTGGGAGCAGCTTATGGCCCGGGCTGGTGCGCAGGGTACGCCCGTGTTCCTGATTGGCGGAAAGCCGGAGATACTGGCCCAGACGGAGGGGAAACTGCGTCGTCAATGGAATGTTAATATTGTCGGCAGCCAGGATGGTTACTTCAAACCGGAAGATCGGCAGGCTCTGTTTGAGCGCGTTCGTGACAGCGGGGCGAAAATTGTCACCGTGGCGATGGGCTCCCCGCGCCAGGAGATCCTGATGCGCGACTGCCGTCTGGTCTGTCCGGATGCCCTCTACATGGGCGTCGGCGGCACGTACGACGTCTTTACCGGCCACGTTAAGCGTGCGCCAAAGGTCTGGCAAAATCTGGGGCTGGAGTGGCTGTACCGCCTGCTATCGCAACCGACGCGCATTAAACGACAGATCCGTCTGCTTCGCTACCTCGCCTGGCATTACACCGGGAAAATGTAATCAAAATGTAGCGCGATATGCTATTCGCGCTGCAACTCGCCTGCAAAACTGCTGATAATCTGTGCAATGCATTCATTTTTTTAATGCATCGTTTGCCATTTGGCAGATTTTAGGAAACCATTCGCTCCGTATTTTAGTACCCCTAAAAAACAATACCCGGTATTAAGCCGGGAAACAGCAAACACAATCGAGGATCTATGGCAGAGAAACAACCGGAGCTACAGCGTGGGCTGGAAGCTCGTCATATTGAACTGATAGCGCTGGGCGGCACTATCGGCGTAGGCCTGTTTATGGGCTCCGCAAGCACGCTCAAATGGGCAGGCCCTTCCGTATTACTGGCGTATATTATCGCCGGGCTGTTTGTTTTCTTCATTATGCGTTCCATGGGCGAAATGCTCTTCCTGGAGCCGGTAACCGGCTCGTTCGCCGTTTACGCGCATCGCTATATGAGCCCGTTCTTCGGCTACCTGACGGCCTGGTCATACTGGTTTATGTGGATGGCGGTGGGCATCTCAGAGATCACCGCGATAGGGGTCTACGTCCAGTTCTGGTTCCCGGACATGGTCCAGTGGATACCCGCGCTCATTGCCGTGGGGCTGGTGGCGCTGGCAAACCTGGCCGCCGTGCGCCTTTACGGTGAAATTGAGTTCTGGTTCGCAATGATCAAAGTCACCACGATTATCGTAATGATTGTCGTCGGCCTGGGCGTGATTTTCTTCGGCTTTGGCAACGGTGGGCACGCTATCGGCTTTGGCAACCTGACCGAAAACGGCGGCTTCTTCGCCGGCGGCTGGAAGGGCTTCCTGACGGCGCTGTGTATCGTTGTGGCCTCGTATCAGGGCGTGGAGCTGATCGGTATTACCGCCGGTGAAGCGAAAAACCCGCAGGTCACGCTGCGTAGCGCGGTGGGCAAAGTGCTGTGGCGTATTCTGATTTTCTATGTGGGCGCGATCTTCGTCATCGTGACCATCTTCCCGTGGAACGAAATTGGCACGACGGGTAGCCCGTTTGTATTAACCTTCGCCAAAATTGGTATCACGGCGGCGGCGGGTATTATCAACTTTGTGGTCCTGACGGCAGCGCTATCAGGCTGTAACAGCGGGATGTACAGCTGCGGGCGTATGCTCTATGCGCTTTCGAAGAATAACCAGCTGCCTGCGGCGATGAGTAAAGTCTCACGTGCCGGCGTACCGGTGGCGGGTGTGGCGGTCTCCATCGTAATCCTGCTGATTGGCTCTTGCCTGAATTACATCATTCCTAACCCGCAGCGCGTGTTCGTTTACGTCTACAGCGCCAGCGTACTGCCGGGCATGGTGCCGTGGTTTGTTATCCTCATCAGCCAGCTGCGTTTCCGTCATGCGCATAAAAAAGCGATTGAAAGCCATCCGTTCCGCTCAATTCTGTTCCCCTATGCGAACTATTTGACGATGGCGTTCCTGATTTGCGTATTAATCGGCATGTACTTTAATGAAGATACCCGCATGTCGCTGTTTGTCGGGATGATCTTCCTGGCGGCTGTAACGGCTGCATATAAGCTTTTTGGCCTGGGTCGCCGCGGCACCACGCAGAAAGTGGAGGAATAAGCGGCAAAATGTGCAAACCATAACCAAACGCGCATTTTTTTCAAAAAAGCACTAGACAGCGGGGACGGAGGTACGTAATATCCAGCCCCGCAACGGCGCTAAGCGCCCGTAGCTCAGCTGGATAGAGCGCTGCCCTCCGGAGGCAGAGGTCTCAGGTTCGAATCCTGTCGGGCGCGCCATTTTAGTCCCGGCGCTAGAGCTGCGGTGGTCTGAGAAGTAGTCAGTACCGCGTGAAAGAATACAGTGGTGGCTATAGCTCAGTTGGTAGAGCCCTGGATTGTGATTCCAGTTGTCGTGGGTTCGAATCCCATTAGCCACCCCATTATTTGAAAGAGTTGTGAATTGCGAAGGTGGCGGAATTGGTAGACGCGCTAGCTTCAGGTGTTAGTGTCCTTTGGATGTGGGGGTTCGAGTCCCCCCCCTCGCACCACGACTTTTTAAATGAATTGAACTAAAAATTCAAAAAGCAGTACATCGGCGAGTAGCGCAGCTTGGTAGCGCAACTGGTTTGGGACCAGTGGGTCGGAGGTTCGAATCCTCTCTCGCCGACCAATTTTGAACCCCGCTTCGGCGGGGTTTTTTGTTTTCTGCGAGCTCTCATTCCTGTAGTCATGCCCCGACAGCGCCCTTTTTCTTTGTCGCAATCCAGCGACATGCAACTCATTGAAAATTAAAAAAATAACCATTTATGGGTTTTGCTGTCTCCTTCTGGAGACATATTCCCGTCTTTTCCCGATACGTTGTAGAGCCTAAGACGGTGCCAGGCAGCATAATTTCCTTTTATCTTAAAATGTTGCGTCATGTAAAAGTTCTGGGTGTCATGTTGGCACGTTACGTGCAATAATATGCGTGTAGATGCTCATTCCATCTCTTATGTTCGCCTTAGTGCCTCATAAACTCAGGAATGACGCAGAGCCATTTACGGTGCTTATCGTCCACTGACAGATGTCGCTTCGGCCTCATCAGACACCATGGACACAACGTTGAGTGAAGCACCAAATATGTTGTCTTACAGACCTGTTTTAACGCCTGCTTTTATAGCAGGCGTTTTTTTATGCCTTATTCCCGATACAGGCGCATGATCAGGGCAACCATCAGCAGGGCCGATACAGAGACAGCATAGAGCGCCTGTACTGAGCCAAACCCTGAAGCCACCGCCGCTGCAATGCCGGTGAAAAGAGAGGCGCTGAGCGTTTGCCAGCGCCAGGCTTTACCGCTGGCCGAAGCGGTTTGCGTGAGATGAAAACTACTGAGTACCCCAAACGTGCCCGCTGCGAAGAGAACATTCGAGGCCAGATGCGCGATAAAGATCATCCCCAGCGCGCATACTGTCCACCCGGACAAAAAAGGCAGCATGCCATAAGCGGCCAGAAAGATGCTCAGGCAAACGATTATTCGCGGCGTGTGGGCCGCAATGCGCGTCAGGCTCTCTTTTTTTAGCAGCAGGGGGCCACAAAGCTGCCCCAGACTCCTCGCGAAAAGCAGAGGCAAAGCAAGGCCCGCCGCATCCTGAGGACTAAGCTGCTGGGCCAGTGCCGGAAGAAGCGCCATCGCCGGTGAGCCGACGGCAGCCAGCGCCGGCAGGATGAGCAGGCTGCGTTTTTGCCGAACGGTCAACGCCTGCCAGCGTAATGTTGCAGAAACTCCCCTTTCCATAGCGGTGGGATGTGGTGCCGGAGAAAACCGGCGCCCAGCCAGCCATAGTAGTACCACTGACCCGAGAAAGCTGGCGGCATCAATAGCCAGCAGGGTAAACACGGACGTCTTCTGAAACAGCACCACGCCCAGGCCGGTCCCTAACAACACCTGAGAAGCAAAAATCACATTTTCCAGACAGGTTGCAGCGGGCAGCTCCGCTTCGCTGAGACCGCGCTTAAAGAGCAATGTCAGCGCGGGCCAGCTCATCCCGCTGAGCAGGGCTTCGGTGGATTGCACGGCGAGCAATGCGGCAACGCTGTGGTAACCCACACCAAGCAGGGGAAAGAGCAGGGCGAGCAGGCCCAGCCCCTCGGTCAGTATCAGCAGGGATATCGGCGAAAAGCGTGAGCATAGCTTTTCGCCGAAGATACTGCCGATGAACCCTGGTACCGTAGCGAAAAGAAAAGCGAGTGTGAGCAGAGCGGGCGGGGCTGACCACGCCAGCAGCAAACCGAAGACCACAACCTGGGTTAGACCATTCCCCAGCGAAGAAAAGATAAAAGCACAGGCAAGCAGGCGCAGCCAGCGGTGGCAGCGCAGCGCCTGGATAAGCGCATACAAAAGCGAGTTCATGGAGATTTCCTTTCAAAAACGATTTAGTCCACGCTGCAAAATGTGCGCGTGTGTGAAAAAAGGTTAATGAAAAGACATCGTTACATTGGCGGATTCGTTTGCGGATGTGGGTGTAAAGAATGTAGCAGGAGAAAGGCGATAAAAAAAGGAGGCCCTCTGGCCTCCTTTTATTTACGGCTGCGTACCGTTATTTTGCAGCGTTAACAGCAACCCATCACGCCGCATGGCGGCTGCCTCTTCCGGCTTGTGCTGCTTGTCCAGCGTATCGGCAAGCCACGCGTAGTCAAACGCGTCCGGACGCTGCTTCAGCGCCGCGCGGAAGGCGAGGCTCGCCTCCTGCCATTCTCCGTGCTTCATCAGCGACTGACCGAGCGTGCTCCACAGCAGCGGGCGGTCACCGACGGTTTTAATCTGCTGACGCAGCACTTTTTCGATTTGCTCAGGATTATTGGTTTTCAGACGCGGGATCACCATCACCAGACGATCGTCATACTGGCGCTTCAGGCCATCGAGAAGGATCTCCTGAGCCGTGTCATGATCGTCACATTCAATAAGATGTTCCGCCATGGCGACCTGCAGAGGAACCTGCTGGCGCGTCTTACGGCTCTGATTCTTCCACCACGTTTTCAGACCGTCGCTGCCCAGGTCGGCGCGCGCCTGATCCATGAGGCCAATCCATGCCAGACGCTGAAGCTCATCACGATGTTCATCGTCGCCCACCTCGGCCTTCGCCATCGACGGAATGATGTCCAGCAGCGAGCCCCAGGCGCCGGTACGAATATACGCCTGCTCGGCAAGACGCAGCACTTCCGGATGACGTGGCGCAACTTCCAGCAGGCGATCGATACCGTGACGCGCCGCGTGATTTTCATTGCGCGCCAGCTGCAGGCGAACGCGCGTGATTTCTACCGGAATCGGGTCGCCGTGAGCCAGCTCTGCCGCCCGCTCCAGATGCTGATTGGCGCGGGCTTCGTCACCGCGCTGCTGCGCCGCTTCGGCAGCGAGCAGATAATTCACCACCGGCTGTTCGGCATGATCGGCGTTTTTCGACATCAGTTTTTCAACCTGCTGATAGTCACCCTCGGCAAGCTTAAGCAGCGCCTGTTCGGTCTGCTTGCGGGCGCGGCGGCGTTTGCGGCCAACGAACCAGCCGCGCGTGTGGACACCGGTGCGGAAAATGCGGCGCAGGATCCACTCGATCGCAAACAGCACCACCACGCCGAGGATCAGAATGATCGTCAGGCCGGTTACGCTGGTTTCAATGTTGTAGTTATCCGTCTGGATCAGGACGTAACCCTGATGACCCGCAAGCATAGGTCCCAGCACGATCCCGGCGATCAGCAGGATGAAGAGTAAGAGAACTTTTAGCATCATTACTCTCCTTGCGGTGCGCTTTCAGGCGCCGGAGCCGGGGCAGGTGCCGCTCCGTCCGTCGGCTCTGCCGGTACGCCCGGCTGCGCCAGCAGGTTACGTACGCGCGTCTGCATCAGTTTCTCCAGAATCGGCTGGCTGGCCAGCTTATCCGGCACGTTCATGGTGATGTTCTGCTGGCTCAGCTTATCAATGTCTTCGAGGAAGGCTGTGGTGGTCGCATCATCGGTGTTGTAGTAGGCGCGTACCCACGTTGAGACATTATCCAGCGCCTGTTTGTACGTCTCTTCCTGATGACGCGGCACGGCCTGAGCCGCCACCAGCAGGCGGGAACGAATGTTCTCGCGCAGATAGATATCCTGGTTCGGCGCCAGCAGCGGCACGGCGGTTTCGTCGCGACGGCGGATAGTGATGAAGCTGTCCATAAAGTTTTGCCAGCTTTTCTGCAGGTTTATGCGCCATTCGCTCAGGGAGCTGGAAAGCTCGGTACCGTCGGAATCCATCGGGGAATCGTCGTCGTTGTTATCCGCCAGCTGCAGGTTATCAATCTGATTCGACAGCTGGTTCACCTTAAGGATAATGCCGTCGTAATCCACCTGCGAGACGGCGGAGAGGCTGGCGATGTCCTCGGTGATCGCGCGACGGGCCGTGATAAGGCTCGGGTCGTTCATGTCTGCCAGGCTCGCATCGGCGCTTTTCAGCAGCGCGGCGGCAGTGGTGACGTCCTGATCGCTCCAGAGCTTACGTCCGGCGAGCTTCACCAGGAAGTCAGCCTGCGAGAGCAGCCAGGTTTTGGCATCGGTACCGGAAATCGTGGCGACTTTCTGCTGCACGTCGCCCAGCTGTTTAGCCAGCTCTTCCTGTTTGCTGTTCGCCTCGGCAAGCGCGGCGGCCTGCTGCTTAATCACCGTTTCGAGCTCGGTTTTCTGCGTCTCCTGCGCTTTTTGCAGGGCAGTGAGCTGATTCACAAGCGCATCGCTGGTGGACGTCTGATTCGCACCCTGTTGCTTCACCAGGCCGTACAGGCCAACCCCTGCTGCCAGCGCAATGGCGATGGCAATCGCGCTCAGCGCGAGGCTCGTTTTGTTGCTGCCGTTTTTCTTCTCAGCGGTTTTCTCAGTCGTCTCTGGCTGTGGCGTCGTCTCCACAGTCTCCCTGGTCTCTTCAACCACGGCGGAGGATTTGTCGTGTTCCGTCATTATGGCTTCCCATTTGAGAGTTATTGTAATGCGCGCAGCAGCGCATCGTTGTCGGCGTTATCAGCGATCCGAATATCCTGCCAGCCCAGTTCCCGGGCCTGGTTCGCCAGACGCTCACTGACGACCAGAAGCCGACAGCGGAGTAACCAGTTTTCGCGATACCAGAGCGGTATCAGCGACCAAAGCTGTTGTAACATTTCACCGCTGGTGACCACCAGCGTATTAATGCCGCGCGCGTGCCAGCGCATCGCCTCTTCCGCGCCATCGTAGTGTTTTGCACAGCGCTGATAGCACTCAACGAACGTTACGTCTGCACCGCGTTCACGCAGCGTTTCGCCCAGCAGCTCGCGACCACCGTTGCCGCGCAAAATGAGCGCACGCTTTCCGGCAATAGTTTGTAATTCAGGTAATTGTAGCAAGACTTCGCTGATTTCCCGATCTAACGGGTAACGAACGTCCGCGCTGCTTACGGTATGCAGCGCCAGTGCCGTTGTGCGGCCAATCGCGAAATAGCGGGGGGCAAGTGGCCAGGCTAAACCCTGCTGTTGCAGCTGCGCGTGGGCAAATTCCACGGCATGTTGCGACAGCGCAAACAGCAGGTCGCCTTCCTGAAGGGTATTCATCTGGTCGGCGAGTGCAGAGAGCTCCCGACCGGGGGAGAATTCAATGAGCGGAAAACTCCAGGCCACCTGCCCCAGTGTGCGCAGACGGCTCACTAACTGCTCTCCTGCGGGAGAAGGGCGGGTGACAAGAATACTCATGCAGGGGGCTCTCCATTATAAACGTCAGCCAGAATCTCGCGGGCGCCGTTATCCAGCAGCTCTTCCGCCAGCGACACGCCAAGCTGCTCGGCATCTTGCGCTTTACCGCGACGTTCGCCGCGTACCATCTGGGAACCGTCCGGAGCGCCCACCAGCGCGCGCAGCCACAGTTCACCTTCTGTTAATTCAGCATAGCTGCCAATCGGTACCTGACATCCTCCTTCGAGGCGGGTATTCATCGCACGCTCGGCTTTTACGCGGATAGCGGTCTCGTCATGGTTCAGCGGTGCGAGCAGTTCGCGGGTACGCGCATCGTCCAGACGGCACTCGATGCCTACGGCACCCTGGCCCACGGCCGGAAGCGACAGCTCTGGCGGCAACGCCACGCGAATGCGCGACTCCAGCCCCAGACGCTTGAGGCCGGCAACGGCGAGGATAATGGCATCGTAATCGCCGTTATCCAGCTTGCCCAGACGCGTTCCGACGTTACCGCGCAGCGAGCGAATGATCAGGTCAGGACGGCGCTCTGCCAGCTGACACTGACGGCGTAAACTGGACGTGCCAACCACGCTACCCTCCGGCAGCGCGTCGAGGGAGTCATAGTGGTTAGAGACAAACGCATCGCGCGGATCTTCGCGCTCGCAGATGGTCACCAGCCCCAGCCCTTCCGGGAACTCGACGGGCACGTCTTTCATTGAATGTACGGCGATATCGGCGCGGTTCTCAAGCAATGCCAGTTCCAGTTCTTTGACAAACAGGCCTTTGCCGCCCACTTTCGCCAGGGGCGTATCGAGGATCACGTCACCGCGCGTGACCATCGGCACCAGCTCGACGCGCAATCCACTGTGGCAGGCTTCAAGGCGCTGCTTCACATAATGTGCCTGCCAGAGCGCGAGGGGGCTTTGGCGTGTGGCAATTCTCAAAACATTGTCTAACATGCTTGTTACCGTCATTATCAATCGCTAACCATCCTAACATTGTTGACTCTGGGATGGCAGTTTTACGGTTGATGAAGCGTGAGAGGGACAAGGCGGCGTATTCGTCAGCCATAGCCGTATTCAGGAATTTACACGTACAGAACGGTGCTACACTTGTATGTAGCGCATCTTTCTTTACGGTCAACCGGCAAGGTGTTAAATTGATCACGTTTTAGACCATTTTTTCGTCGCTACCACCAAAAATGATAAGGGCGAAAAAGGGTAACGGTTATCTTTTTGAAATACTGCGGGTCCGCTGTTATTCGTGTTTTGAATAGCTTGCGACACCCGGAAACATCAGGCGATACGTCTTGTACCTCTATATTGAGACTCTGAAACAGAGACTGGATGCCATTAATCAACTGCGTGTGGATCGCGCGCTTGCTGCCATGGGCCCTGCTTTCCAGCAGGTATACAGTCTGCTGCCGACATTATTGCACTATCACCATCCGCTGATGCCTGGCTACCTTGACGGTAACGTTCCCCAGGGCATTTGCCTTTTCACGCCTGATGAAACCCAACAGCATTACCTGAACGAGCTGGAACTCTACCGCGGCATGCCGCCACAGGAGTCTCCAAAAGGTGAACTGCCGATTACCGGCGTTTACTCTATGGGGAGCACCTCATCGGTAGGGCAAAGCTGTTCTTCGGACCTGGACATCTGGGTCTGCCATCAGTCCTGGCTCGATAACGACGAGCGTCAGCTGCTGCAGCGCAAGTGCAGCCTGCTGGAGAGTTGGGCGGCCTCGCTCGGCGTGGAAGTAAGCTTCTTCCTGATTGATGAAAACCGTTTCCGCCATAATGAAAGCGGCAGTCTGGGTGGTGAGGACTGCGGCTCGACCCAGCACATCTTACTGCTGGATGAATTTTACCGTACTGCTGTGCGTCTGGCCGGAAAGCGTATTCTGTGGAATATGGTCCCTTGCGAAGAAGAAGAGCATTACGATGACTACGTCATGTCGCTTTACGCGCAGGGTGTACTGACGCCAAACGAATGGCTGGACCTCGGCGGCCTCAGCTCTCTGTCAGCCGAAGAATACTTTGGCGCAAGCCTCTGGCAGCTCTATAAGAGTATCGACTCACCGTACAAAGCGGTGCTGAAAACGCTGCTGCTGGAAGCCTATTCCTGGGAATACCCTACGCCGCGCCTGCTGGCGAAAGATATCAAGCAGCGTCTGCACGACGGGGAGATCGTCTCCTTCGGGCTGGACGCCTACTGCATGATGCTGGAGCGCGTGACCGAATACCTGAAAGCTATTGATGACACCACGCGTCTTGACCTGGTGCGTCGATGTTTCTATCTCAAAGTCTGTGAGAAATTGAGCCGCGAGCGCGCCTGTGTGGGCTGGCGTCGTGAAGTGGTCAGTCAGTTAGTGAAAGAGTGGGGATGGGACGAAGCGCGTCTGTCGATGCTCGACAACCGGGCCAACTGGAAAATCGATCAGGTGCGTGAAGCGCACAACGAACTGCTCGATGCGATGATGCAAAGCTACCGTAACCTGATCCGCTTTGCGCGCCGTAACAACCTCAGCGTTTCCGCCAGCCCGCAGGACATCGGGGTCTTGACCCGCAAGCTGTACGCCGCGTTTGAAGCGCTGCCGGGTAAAGTCACCCTGGTTAACCCGCAGATTTCGCCAGACCTGTCAGAACCGAACCTGACCTTTATCTACGTGCCGCCGGGCCGCGCAAACCGCACCGGGTGGTATCTGTATAACCGTGCGCCAAGCATGGACTCAATCATCAGCCATCAGCCGCTGGAGTATAACCGCTACCTGAACAAGCTGGTGGCCTGGGCCTGGTTTAACGGCCTGCTGACCTCGCGCACGCGCCTGTTTATCAAAGGCAACGAGGTGGTTGATCTCGCTAAGCTGCAGGAGATGGTCGCGGATGTCTCGCACCACTTCCCGCTGCGTCTGCCTGCCCCAACGCCGAAAGCGCTCTACAGCCCGTGCGAAATTCGCCATCTGGCGATTATCGTCAACCTGGAATACGACCCGACGGCGGCCTTCCGCAATCAGGTGGTTCATTTTGACTTCCGCAAGCTGGACGTCTTCAGCTTTGGCGAGCAGCAAAACTGCCTGGTGGGCAGCGTCGATCTGCTGTACCGCAACTCGTGGAACGAAGTGCGTACCCTGCATTTCAACGGCGAGCAGGCGATGATCGAAGCGCTGAAAACGATTCTCGGCAAGATGCACCAGGATGCCGCACCGCCGGACAGCGTTGAGGTGTTCTGCTACAGCCAGCACCTGCGCGGTTTAATTCGTACCCGCGTGCAGCAGCTGGTTTCTGAGTGTATCGAACTGCGTCTCTCCAGCACCCGCCAGGAAACCGGGCGCTTTAAAGCGCTGCGCGTCTCCGGTCAGACCTGGGGCCTGTTCTTCGAACGCCTGAACGTGTCGGTACAGAAGCTGGAAAACGCCATCGAGTTCTACGGCGCGATTTCACACAACAAGCTGCATGGCCTGTCTGTGCAGGTGGAAACCAACCACGTTAAGCTGCCGCAGGTGGTGGACGGATTCGCCAGCGAAGGGATTATTCAGTTCTTCTTTGAAGAGTCGGGCGACGATGCCGGGTTCAATATCTACATTCTGGATGAAACCAACCGCGCCGAGGTGTATCACCACTGTGAAGGCAGTAAAGAGGAGCTGGTGCGCGACGTCAGCCGCTTCTACTCCTCTTCGCACGACCGTTTCACCTATGGCTCAAGCTTTATCAACTTTAACCTGCCGCAGTTCTACCAGATTGTGAACGTCGACGGTCGTACGCAGGTGATCCCGTTCCGCACCCAGGCCGTAACGCCTGCCGCGCCTGCCAATCAGGACACCGCGCCGCTGTTGCAGCAGTATTTCTCCTGAGCCTTTTCGCTCGCCCGGTGGCGGCTACGCCTTACCGGGCCTACAACAGCTCGAACCCGTAGGCCGGGTAAGCGCAGCGCCACCCGGCAACAAAACTACCTGAAACTCACAGCCTCACCCGCCTGCGCGGTCGCCGCCTGTTCCAGCAGATCCCAGAACGGTACGCCGCTACGGTCGCAAACCCATTCCCCGTCCTTCAGATCGAAATGATAGCCGCCCTGTTTCGCGGCCAGCCACACCTGGTGAAGCGGCTCCTGGCGGTTAATAATAATTTTGCTGCCATTTTCGAAGCTCAGGGTCAGAATGCCGCCGTTGATTTCACAATCGATATCGCTGTCGCCATCCCAGTCGTCAAGACGCTCTTCGATGGTCATCCACAGGTTGTCGGCAAGGCGATGGAATTCACTGTCGTTCATGGTTTTGTTCCTGTTTTTCGTGATGCCGGCAGTATAACCCTAAATAATTCCCGTTGCAGGAAAGCGGCAAACTCTTGCTTTTGTGTCTTCTCCTGCGATGATAGAAACAGATTTGAACTTACGGGCAACTTTATAATGAAAAACGCTTTCCGAACGCTTGCCGTTCTCATCACGCTGTTTAGCCTGACTGGCTGCGGACTGAAGGGACCACTGTACTTCCCACCTGCGGATAAAACCGCGCCGCCGCCGACGAAACCCGTGCAAAGCGGCATTGAGTCCACCACGCCAAATACTAACGATCGTGGCGACAACGGTGGCCCGACTCAGGTTAATCTCTGACGACAACGTTCTGTACCCGCGCAATGGAGCAAATGATGCAGTTCTCTAAAATGCATGGCCTTGGCAACGATTTTATGGTCGTCGACGCGGTAACGCAGAATGTGTTTTTCTCCCCGGAACTGATCCGTCGCCTGGCGGATCGGCATCTGGGCGTGGGGTTCGATCAGCTGCTGGTGGTTGAGCCACCGTACGATCCCGACCTCGATTTCCACTACCGTATTTTTAACGCGGACGGCAGCGAAGTTAATCAGTGCGGCAACGGCGCGCGCTGTTTTGCCCGCTTTGTCCGCCTGAAAGGGCTGACCAACAAGCGTGATATTCGCGTCAGCACGGCCAATGGCCGCATGGTGCTCAGCGTCACCGATGATGAGCTGGTGCGCGTGAACATGGGCGAGCCTAACTTCGAGCCCTCCGTCGTGCCGTTTCGCGCAAACAAAGCGGAAAAGACCTATATTATGCGTGCGGCCGAGCAGACAGTATTGTGCGGCGTCGTCTCAATGGGTAACCCACACTGCGTGATTCAGGTTGATGATGTGGAAACCGCCGCGGTCGAAACGCTCGGCCCGGTGCTGGAAAGCCACGAACGTTTCCCGGAGCGCGCGAACATCGGCTTTATGCAGGTGGTGAAGCGCGAGCACATTCGCCTGCGGGTTTACGAGCGCGGCGCGGGCGAGACTCAGGCCTGCGGAAGCGGTGCCTGTGCAGCGGTGGCCGTTGGCATCTCCCAGGGGTTACTGGCTGAAGAGGTTCGCGTGGAGTTACCGGGCGGTCGGCTTGATATCGCCTGGAAAGGACCGGGTCATCCACTGTATATGACTGGCCCGGCGGCACATGTCTATGACGGGTTTATCCATCTATGAAACAACCAGGGGAAGAACTGCAGGAAACAGTGACGGAACTGGACGACAGAGCTGTTGTTGATTATCTGCTGCGCAATCCTGAGTTTTTTATTCGTAATGCACGCGTCGTCGAAGAGATGCGCGTGCCGCATCCGGTTCGCGGGACCGTGTCGCTGGTCGAATGGCACATGGCGCGCTCGCGCAACCACATCAATCAGCTTGAAGAGAATATGACGCTGCTGATGGAGCAGGCCAGCACCAACGAAAGCCTGTTCTATCGTCTGCTGCACCTGCAGGCGCGTCTGGCGTCGGCGCACAGTCTTGACGAGTTCCTCAGCCGCTTCCACCGCTGGGCTCGTGAGCTTGGGCTGGCGGGCGCGACGATTCGCCTGTTCCCGGACCGCTGGCGCATTGGCGCACCGTCGGGGTTCACCCATCTGGCGCTCAGCCGTCAGGCGTTTGAACCGCTGCGCATTCAGCGTCTGGGCCATGAGCACCACTATCTGGGGCCGCTGAACGGGCCTGAGCTACTGGTGGTGTTACCGGAAGCCAAAGCGATTGGCTCGGTGGCGATGTCGCTGATGGGGCGCGATGGCGATCTGGGAGTCATGTTATTTACCAGCCGCGATGCGCATCACTATGAGCAGGGGCAAGCCACGCACCTGCTGCAGGAGATCGCCCTGATGCTGCCCGAGCTGCTGGAGCGCTGGATTGAGCGCGTATGATGGACGGACTGCTCGCCACTGACGTCTCGCGCTTTCTGCGCTATCTGGGCGTGGAGCGTCAGCTTAGCCCCATTACCCTGCTCAACTACCAGCGTCAGCTTGATGCCATCATGCAGATCGCCGACGACATCGGCCTGAAAAGCTGGCAACAATGTGACGCTGCGACGGTACGCGGGTTCGTCGTGCGTAGCCGTAAAAAAAATCTCAGCCCGGCGAGCCTGGCGCTCAGGCTCTCAGCGCTGCGCAGTTTCTTCGACTGGCTGGTTAGCCAGGGGGGCTTAAAAGCCAACCCGGCAAAGGGGATCGCCACGCCGAAAGCGCCGCGCCATCTGCCTAAAAATATCGACATCGACGACGTAAACCGCCTGCTGGATATCGACCTTAACGATCCGCTCGCCGTGCGCGACCGCGCGATGCTGGAGGTGATGTACGGTGCCGGGCTGCGTCTGTCCGAGCTGGTTAATCTTGATATCAAACACCTCGATCTGGAGTCCGGTGAAGTGTGGGTAATGGGTAAGGGCAGCAAAGAGCGCCGCCTGCCGATTGGCCGCAATGCGATTTCCTGGATTGAGCACTGGCTTGACCTGCGCGGGCTGTTTGGCAGCGAAGAGGATGCGCTGTTCCTGTCGAAGCTCGGCAAACGGATCTCGGCGCGTAACGTCCAGAAGCGCTTTGCGGAGTGGGGCATTAAGCAGGGGCTGAACAGCCACGTACACCCGCACAAGCTGCGCCACTCCTTTGCGACACACATGCTTGAGTCGAGCGGCGATCTGCGCGGCGTGCAGGAACTGCTTGGCCACGCGAATCTGTCGACCACACAAATTTATACCCACTTAGACTTCCAACACCTTGCCTCGGTGTATGACGCGGCGCATCCACGCGCCAAACGGGGGAAATAATGCGTTTTTACCGCCCACTTGGTCAGATCTCAGCCCTGACGTTTGACCTTGATGACACCCTTTACGACAACCGCGAGGTGATCCTGCGTACCGAGCAGGAGTCGCTGGCGTTTGTGCAGAACTACCACCCCGCGCTGAAAGCGATACAGAACAAGGACTTTCAGAAGCTCCGTCAGTCCCTGCGGGAAACCGAGCCGGACATTTACCACGACGTGACCGAATGGCGTCGTCGTGCGGTCGAGCAGGCGATGCTCAATGCTGGCCTGAGCGCGCAGGACGCGGCCATCGGTGCCGAAGCGGCCATGGAAAACTTTGCCAAATGGCGCAGCCGTATCGACGTGCCGCAGGAGACCCACGACACGCTGGCGAAGCTTGCCGAAAAGTGGCCGCTGGTGGCCATCACCAACGGCAATGCCCAGCCCGAGCTGTTTGGCCTCAGCGATTACTTTGAATTTGTGCTGCGCGCGGGCCCGCACGGGCGCGCGAAGCCGTTTAATGATATGTACCATCTGGCGGCGGATAAGCTTAACCTGCCGCTGGGTAACATTCTGCACGTGGGGGATGACCTGACCACAGACGTGGCCGGTGCTATTCGCTGCGGGATGCAGGCCTGCTGGATCAAGCCGGAAAATGCGGAACTAATGACCGCAACCGACAGCCGTCTTCTGCCGCACGTGGAAATTTCACGGTTGGCATCCCTCACGACGCTGATATAATCACCATTAATATTGTATAAATTACCAGGGGTTTGCAGTTGTAGGCCCGGTAAGCGAAGCGCCACCGGGCGCTTCGCTGTGTTCCTGAATACTATGTGACGGTGCCAATGGACGTTTCTTACCTGCTCGACAGCCTTAATGACAAACAGCGTGACGCGGTTGCCGCCTCGCGCACCAACATGCTGGTGCTGGCTGGGGCGGGCAGTGGTAAGACGCGCGTGCTGGTTCACCGTATCGCCTGGCTGCAGAGCGTGGAGAACTGCTCCCCGTACTCCATCATGGCGGTGACGTTTACCAACAAGGCGGCAGCAGAGATGCGCCACCGTATCGCTCAGCTGATGGGCACCAGCCAGGGCGGCATGTGGGTTGGCACCTTCCACGGCCTGGCGCACCGCCTGCTGCGCGCGCACCATATGGACGCCAACCTGCCGCAGGATTTCCAGATCCTCGACAGCGAAGACCAGCTCCGCTTGCTGAAGCGCCTGATCAAGGCGATGAACCTCGACGAGAAGCAGTGGCCGCCGCGTCAGGCGATGTGGTACATCAACGGCCAGAAGGACGAGGGGCTGCGCCCGCACCACATTCAGAGCTTCGGCAACCCGGTCGAGCAGACCTGGCAGAACGTCTACAAGGCCTATCAGGAAGCGTGCGATCGCGCCGGTCTGGTGGATTTCGCCGAGCTGCTGCTGCGCGCCCACGAGCTGTGGCTCAACAAGCCGCACATCCTGCAGCACTACCGCGAACGCTTCACCAATATCCTGGTGGACGAATTCCAGGATACCAACAACATCCAGTACGCGTGGATCCGCCTGCTGGCCGGTGATACCGGCAAGGTGATGATCGTGGGCGATGATGACCAGTCGATCTACGGCTGGCGCGGGGCGCAGGTGGAAAACATTCAGCGCTTCCTCAACGATTTCCCCGGCGCGGAAACTATCCGTCTGGAGCAGAACTACCGTTCAACCAGCAACATCCTGAGCGCGGCCAACGCCCTGATTGAAAACAACAACGGGCGTCTGGGTAAAAAGCTGTGGACCGACGGCGTCGACGGCGAACCGATTTCGATTTACTGCGCCTTCAACGAGCTCGACGAAGCCCGCTTCGTGGTGAACCGCATCAAAACCTGGCAGGACAACGGCGGCGCGCTGGAGCAGTGCGCCATTCTCTACCGCAGCAACGCCCAGTCGCGCGTGCTGGAAGAGGCGCTGCTGCAGGTGAGCATGCCGTACCGCATTTATGGCGGCATGCGATTCTTCGAACGTCAGGAAATCAAAGATGCGCTGTCGTATCTGCGCCTCATTGCGAACCGTAACGACGACGCGGCGTTTGAACGCGTGGTCAATACGCCGACCCGCGGGATTGGCGACCGCACGCTGGACGTTGTGCGTCAGGCCTCGCGCGATCGCCAGCTGACGCTGTGGCAGGCGTGCCGCGAGCTGCTGCAGGAAAAAGCGCTCGCCGGACGTGCCGCCAGCGCATTACAGCGCTTCCTTGAGCTGATTGACGCTCTGGCGCAGGAAACCGCCGACATGCCGCTGCACGTGCAGACCGACCGGGTGATTAAAGACTCCGGCCTGAGAACCATGTACGAGCAGGAGAAAGGCGAGAAGGGCCAGACCCGTATTGAGAACTTAGAGGAACTGGTCACGGCAACGCGCCAGTTCAGCTACAACGAAGAAGACGAAGATCTGATGCCGCTGCAGGCGTTCCTCTCCCACGCCGCGCTGGAAGCGGGTGAAGGGCAGGCGGACACCTGGCAGGATGCGGTTCAGCTGATGACACTGCACTCCGCCAAAGGCCTGGAGTTCCCGCAGGTGTTTATTGTCGGGATGGAAGAGGGGATGTTCCCGAGCCAGATGTCGCTGGATGAAGGCGGACGTCTGGAAGAGGAGCGTCGTCTGGCCTACGTGGGCGTGACGCGCGCGATGCAAAAGCTGACGCTAACCTACGCCGAAACCCGCCGCCTGTACGGCAAAGAGGTTTATCACCGTCCGTCGCGCTTCATCGGCGAACTGCCGGAGGAGTGCGTGGAAGAGGTGCGTCTGCGGGCGAGCATCAGCCGTCCGGTCAGCCATCAGCGCATGGGCTCGCCGATTGCGGAAACCGACACCGGCTACAAGCTGGGCCAGCGCGTGCGCCATTCGAAGTTTGGCGAAGGCACCATTGTGAATCTGGAAGGCAGCGGCGAGCACAGCCGCCTGCAGGTAGCGTTCCAGGGGCAGGGGATCAAATGGCTGGTGGCGGCCTATGCGAAGCTGGAAACAGTCTAACATTCAGAAAAATATCATTATTTTGTAATAATCTGCTAGCCTTATACAGCGAAGGTCAATTAATGCCCTTCAGCGTTCCGTTGCGTGTTGACGCCATAGTTATAGCTGGCGTAACATGCGCGCACGATTACGCTAAGAGGACATTCGCCTTGGACACACCCAGTAGATACTGGCTCAATTCCCTGTCATCCAGGAACAACTCCTAAGGCTATCTCCTCTTGCTGATGGCCTTAGTGGTTGTCAGCGACCTGCATTATTCCCGTCGCGCTGAGTCAGGCTGTTTAATGGTCTGAAACCCAATTTGTTTCTGTGTGCCCACCGAACTGTCCGATATTTTTTGCATTGGGAGTCCCGGTCATGTTGAGCGCATTTCAACTCGAAAAAAACCGACTGACTCGGCTTGAAGCCGAAGAGTCACAGCCCCTCATTGATGCCGTATGGGTGGATCTGGTCGAGCCGGACGACGATGAACGCCTTCGCGTACAATCTGAACTGGGGCAAAGCCTGGCAACCCGCCCGGAACTGGAAGACATCGAAGCATCCGCGCGTTTTTTTGAAGACGAAGACGGTCTGCATATTCACTCCTTCTTCTTCTTTGAAGATGCGGAAGACCACGCGGGTAACTCCACCGTGGCGTTTACCATTCGCGACGGCCGTCTGTTTACCCTGCGCGAGCGCGAGCTGCCGGCATTCCGCCTCTACCGCATGCGCGCCCGCAGCCAGGCAATGGTGGACGGTAACGCTTACGAGCTGCTGCTCGATCTGTTCGAGACCAAAATTGAACAGCTGGCGGACGAAATTGAAAACATCTACAGCGATCTGGAAAAGCTGAGCCGCGTGATCATGGAAGGCCATCAGGGCGATGAATACGACGAAGCGCTCTCCACGCTGGCGGAGCTGGAAGATATCGGCTGGAAGGTGCGCTTGTGTCTGATGGATACCCAGCGCGCGCTGAACTTCCTGGTGCGCAAGGCGCGTCTGCCGGGCGGTCAGCTGGAGCAGGCGCGTGAGATCTTACGCGATATCGAATCCCTGCTGCCGCACAACGAATCCCTGTTCCAGAAGGTGAACTTCCTGATGCAGGCGGCGATGGGCTTTATCAACATCGAGCAGAACCGCATCATCAAGATCTTCTCGGTGGTGTCCGTGGTGTTCCTGCCGCCGACGCTGGTGGCGTCCAGCTACGGGATGAACTTTGAGTTTATGCCGGAGCTGAAGTGGAGCTTTGGCTACCCGGGGGCGATTATCTTCATGATCCTCGCGGGGCTGGCGCCGTATCTGTACTTTAAGCGCCGGAACTGGCTGTAAAAATCTGGCGGGTGGCGCTTCGCTAACCCGCCCTACGATCGAATTCCCTCTCCCAGTGGGAGAGGGTTAGGGTGAGGGCAACATCACAACCCTTTGCGCACCCTGCGCTGGGTATAAATCGCATCCGCAACAAAGATTGCCAGCGCCACCCAGATAAAGGCGAACGTCACCATCTTATCCGCCCCCGGCACCTCACCGTAGAACACCACCGCCAGCAGGAACATCAGCGTCGGGCCAATGTACTGGAAGAAGCCCAGCGTGGAGAGACGCAGGCGCGTCGCGGCACCGGTGAAGCACAGCAGTGGAATGGTGGTCACCACGCCCGCTGCCATCAGCATCAGGTTCAGCGACCACGGGTTGCTGCCCATATGGCTGGTGGCGCTGTCGGCGATGCCGAAGAGATAAATCGCCGCCACGGGCAGCAGCCACAGGGTTTCAAACAGCATCCCCGTCTGCGCTTCCACCGCAATCTTCTTACGCACCAGGCCGTAGAATGCAAAGCTGAACGCCAGACCGAGGGCAATAATCGGCAGCGAGCCGAAGGTCCAGAGCTGCACCAGTACGCCGCAGAAGGCCAGAATCACCGCCACCCACTGCATCCGGCGGAAGCGCTCACCGAGGAAAATCATCCCCAGCACGATATTCACCAGCGGGTTAATGAAGTACCCCAGGCTCGCTTCTAGCATGTGATGGTTATTCACCGCCCAGATAAACAGCAGCCAGTTGCCGCCAATCAGCACCGCGGAGAGCGCCAGCAGGAAAATCTTTTTCGGGGTTTGCAGTAGCGTTTTGACGCCCGACCACTGACGGCTGAGGCTCATCAGTGCAATCATAAAGAAGAATGACCAGATAACACGGTGAGTCAGGATCTCATCGGCCGGAACGTAGGCGATAAGCTTGAAATACTCCGGGGCGATACCCCAAATAAAATAAGCGGCAAGGGCGAGTAAAACGCCCTGCCGCGTCTGTTTAGCATCCATCGGGAAAATCCGTTACAAAAAAGTGAATTAATTTTACCCGATTTTGCCGCCTCAACCCACCATATAAGTGGCGGTTGCGCTGGCGATATATACCTGCTCTTCGTTGTGTAATTCAACGCGTGCCACGGCAACTTTATTTCCCGCGCGCAGTAGGCTGCTGGTACAGGTAAAGCGATTTCCGCGCCCCGGGCGAAGATAGTCGACGCGCAAATCAATGGTGCCCATGCGCGCCAGACGCTGGCGGAGTTCGTCTTCGTTGATGGTGTCATGGCGGGTCAGCGTGCTGCCCACGCAGACAAGACCTGCCGCCACGTCCAGCGCGGAGGCAATCACGCCGCCGTGCAAAATACTTTGCGCCCAGTTACCCACCATCATCGGCTGGTTGTTAAAGCTCAGCTGGGCAAAATCTTTCTCGTAACGCTCCAGCTCCAGTCCCAGCGCGCGGTTAAACGGCATATGGTAAACAAAAATCTCGCCCACGAGTTTTAACACTTCTTCGGCGGTAAGCATGGCTGACATGAGGCATCACATCCTTATTGTTAACGAAATGTTGATTTTATGCCTCGGCAACAAGGAATTCCACTTTCAGAAACGAGGATGCAGCAGTTGTCGCAGAAGTCTGTAGAATGTTCGCCACATAACTATTCAGCTAATTTTACTCTTTTGCAGGAGAACACCACCGATGCGGACGTATCTGGCCTGGTTACTGGCGGCGGTTGCGCTGCCCCTCACAGCATATGCGCAGGAAGCGACGATCAAAGAGGTGCATGATAAACCTGCCGTTCACGGTAGCATTATCGCGAACCTTCTTCAGGAGCATGACAATCCGTTCACGCTCTATCCGTATGACACCAACTACGTGATTTATACCCAGACCAGCGATCTCAACAAAGAGGCGATAAGCTCCTATAACTGGTCTGATAATGCGCGTAAAGATGAGGTGAAGTTCCAGCTCAGCCTCGCGTTCCCGTTCTGGCGCGGTATTCTGGGGCCAAACTCGGTGCTCGGGGCGTCTTACACGCAGAAATCCTGGTGGCAGCTGTCTAACAGCGGAGAGTCCTCGCCGTTCCGTGAAACCAACTATGAGCCGCAGCTGTTCCTCGGTTTTGCAACGGATTATGAGTTTGCGGGCTGGACGCTGCGTGACGTCGAAGTGGGCTTTAACCACGATTCCAACGGTCGCTCTGACCCTACCTCGCGCAGCTGGAACCGTGCCTATACGCGTCTGATGGCGCAGAACGGTAACTGGATGGTGGAAGTGAAGCCGTGGTATGTGGTGGGCGAAACCGATGACAACCCGGATATCACCAAATATATGGGCTACTACCAGCTTAAAGTCGGCTATCAGTTGGGTGATGCTGTGCTCAGCGCCAAAGGCCAGTACAACTGGAACACCGGCTACGGCGGTGCGGAAGTGGGCTTAAGCTATCCAATGACGAAGCATGTCCGCATCTATACTCAGGTGTACAGCGGTTACGGCGAGTCGCTTATCGATTACAACTTCAACCAGACCCGCATCGGCGTGGGCGTGATGCTGAACGATATTCTCTAGGCTGTTCGAATGTTTTTGCGTTAAACGTTGAAGTTTCTCTCTCAGGCGCTGAAAATAGCGCCTGTTTCATTTCTGGCATATGGGGTTAACGTGGCGCAGGCGGAAGTATTGAATCAGGAGTCGCTGGCTAAACAGGTTTTGCATGAAACCTTTGGCTACCAGCAGTTCCGCCCCGGCCAGGAAACCATCATTGAAACGGTGCTGGAAGGTCGTGATTGCCTGGTGGTGATGCCGACCGGTGGCGGCAAGTCCCTTTGTTATCAGGTGCCCGCGCTGGTGCTTAACGGCCTGACGGTCGTGGTATCCCCCCTTATTTCTCTGATGAAAGACCAGGTTGACCAGCTGCTCGCCAACGGCGTGGCGGCGGCCTGTCTCAACTCGACCCAAACCCGGGAGCAGCAGCAAGAGGTGATGGCCGGTTGTCGTACCGGGCAGATCCGCCTGCTGTATATCGCGCCGGAACGCCTGATGCTGGATAACTTCCTCGACCACCTGGCGCACTGGAACCCGGTCCTGCTGGCGGTGGACGAAGCGCACTGTATTTCCCAGTGGGGACACGATTTCCGCCCGGAATACGCCGCTCTCGGCCAGCTGCGTCAGCGCTTCCCCGAGCTGCCGTTTATGGCGCTTACCGCCACGGCGGATGACACCACCCGTCTGGACATCGTTCGTCTGCTCGGGCTGAACGACCCCTATATTCAGGTCAGCAGCTTCGACCGCCCTAACATCCGCTATATGCTGATGGAAAAATTCAAGCCGCTGGATCAGCTCCTGCGCTACGTCCAGGAGCAGCGCGGCAAGTCCGGCATCATCTACTGTAACAGCCGTGCGAAGGTGGAAGACACCGCCGCGCGTCTGCAAAACCGCGGCTTTAGCGCCGCCGCCTATCACGCCGGATTAGAGAACCACATCCGCGCCGACGTGCAGGAGAAATTCCAGCGCGATGACCTGCAGATCGTGGTCGCAACGGTGGCGTTTGGGATGGGCATCAACAAGCCAAACGTGCGCTTTGTGGTGCACTTTGACATCCCGCGCAATATCGAATCCTACTATCAGGAAACCGGCCGCGCCGGGCGTGACGGTCTGCCTGCGGAAGCGATGCTGTTTTACGATCCGGCCGATATGGCGTGGCTGCGCCGCTGTCTGGAAGAGAAGCCGCAGGGACAGCTGCAGGATATCGAGCGCCACAAGCTCAACGCGATGGGCGCGTTTGCCGAAGCGCAAACCTGCCGTCGTCTGGTTCTGCTCAACTACTTCGGTGAAGGGCGCCAGGAGCCGTGCGGCAACTGCGATATCTGCCTCGATCCGCCGAAACAGTACGATGGCCTGATGGACGCGCGTAAAGCGCTCTCGACCATTTACCGTGTGAATCAACGCTTCGGGATGGGCTACGTGGTGGAGGTGCTGCGCGGCGCCAATAACCAGCGTATCCGCGATATGGGCCACGACAAGCTGCCGGTCTACGGTATTGGCAAGGAGCAGAGCCACGAGCACTGGGTGAGTATTATTCGCCAGCTGATCCACCTCGGCTTCGCAACGCAGAACATTGCCCAGCACTCCGCCCTGCAGCTGACCGAGGCGGCGCGCCCGGTCCTGCGCGGTGACGTTGAGCTCAAGCTCGCCGTGCCGCGCGTCATCGCCCTGAAGCCACGCGTGATGCAGAAATCCTACGGCGGCAACTACGACCGCAAGCTGTTCGCCAAACTGCGCAAGCTGCGTAAAGCCATCGCCGACGAAGAAAACATCCCGCCTTACGTGGTGTTCAACGACGCGACGCTGATCGAGATGGCCGAGCAGATGCCGCTCAGCGCCAGCGAAATGCTCAGCGTCAACGGCGTGGGAACGCGCAAGCTGGAGCGCTTCGGTAAAGAGTTTATGGCGCTCATCCGCTCTCACGCCGACGGTGATGATGAGGAGTAGTCAGCCGGGCGAAAAAGTGCCAGGATGATGACTCACTAAATTATTTCCCCGCGAGCTAATTATGTTAATGCTATTTCTCACCGTGGCGTTGGTGCATATCGTTGCGCTGATGAGCCCCGGCCCGGATTTTTTCTTCGTATCACAAACGGCCGTCAGCCGCTCCCGCAAAGAGGCGATGATGGGCGTGCTCGGTATCACCATGGGCGTTATGGTCTGGGCGGCCGTTGCGCTGCTCGGTCTGAACCTTATCCTGGCGAAGATGGCCTGGCTGCATAACATCATTATGGTCGGCGGCGGGCTGTACCTGTGCTGGATGGGCTACCAGATGCTGCGCGGGGCGCTGAAGAAAGAAGAGAAAAAACCGCAAGAGCCGAAGGTCGAGCTGGCTACGGGCGGTCGCAGCTTTGTAAAAGGGCTGCTGACCAATCTGGCGAACCCAAAAGCGATTATCTATTTCGGCTCGGTGTTCTCGCTGTTTGTCGGCGATAGCGTCGGCGCGGGCGCACGCTGGGGCATCTTCCTGCTGATCGTCGTTGAAACCTTTGCCTGGTTTACCATCGTGGCCAGCCTGTTCGCCTTACCGGCGATGCGCCGCGGCTATCAGCGTATCGCGAAGTGGATTGACGGCTTCGCCGGCGCGCTGTTCGCCGGCTTCGGCATTCATCTCATCATTTCTCGCTAAGCGTGACGCGCTGACGCAAGCAGCGCGCCAACCAGCATAAACAGCGAGCCAAAGACTTTATTCAGGGCCTTCATCTGCTTAGGCCCTTTAATCCACGCCGCAATTCGCTGCGCCAGCGTCGCGTAACCAATCATCACGATGATATCGACAATAATGGTGGTCGCGCCCAGCACCACGTACTGCATCACCTGCGGCTGATGCGGAACGATAAACTGCGGGAACAGCGCGGCGAGGAAAACGATGCTCTTCGGGTTGGTCAGGTTGACGAACACCGCACGTTTAAACAGATGGCCGCGGTTTTGCGTCTGAGCCAGCGTATTCAGGTTGATGGAGCCTGCCGCGCGCCACTGCTGGATGCCGAGCCAAATCAGATACGCTGCCCCGGCCCATTTCAGCACCTCAAAGGCCAGCACGGAGCGGGAGAACAGGGTCCCCAGACCGATCCCGACCAGCACAATATGAATGCCCAGCCCGGTCTGCAAACCGGCAATCGACGCCGCTGCACCGCGGTAGCCGTGGTTGATGGAGGTGGTCATGGTGTTAATAGCACCCGAACCCGGAGAAAGGCTGAGGATAATGGATGTCAGCAGGTAGGCGAACCACCATTCGAAGGTCATTTGAAACTCCCGAACCGTCTATTTTTATGCCACAATACGCTATTATTGAGTCATTTTGTGACCGGTGACGAAAAAAACGATATTCCCTGGATTACGTGAGTGGAAACCCAATGTTTCAGCAGAAAAAGGACTGGGAAACACGAGAAAACGCTTTTGCTGCTTTCTCTATGGGGCCGCTGACCGATTTCTGGCGGCAGCGTGAGGAAGATGAGTTTACGGGCATCGGGGGCGTCCCGGTGCGTTTCGTTCGTTTCCGAAATGAAAAAAATGACCGGGTGATAGTGGTCTGCCCTGGGCGTATTGAAAGCTACGTTAAATATGCCGAGCTGGCCTATGACCTGGTCCATATGGGGTTCGATGTCCTGATCATCGACCATCGTGGACAGGGGCTGTCCGGACGTATGCTGCCGGACACGCACCGCGGGCACGTCGATCGCTTCAGCGATTACGTCGACGATTTTGCCGCGTTCTGGCAGCAGGACGTTCAGCCCGGCCCCTGGCGCAAGCGGTATATCCTTGCGCACTCCATGGGCGGCGCCATTTCGACGCTGTTTTTGCAGCGTTACGCGCACCAGTGCGACGCCATTGCGCTCACCGCGCCGATGTACGGTATCGTGATCCGTTTTCCTGACTGGATGGTGCGCCATCTTCTTGACTGGGCTGAGGGCCATCAGCGCATTCGTGAAGGTTATGCCATTGGCACAGGACGCTGGCGTGCGCTGCCGTTCGCCATCAACGTCTTAACCCACAGCCGGCAGCGTTATCGCCGCAACCTGCGCTTTTATGCCGATGAACCGCGCTTGCGCGTCGGCGGCCCGACCTGGCACTGGGTGCGGGAGGGGATTCTGGCCGGTGAGCAGGTGCTGGCGGGCGTAGGCGATGATGACACGCCGACGCTTCTGATCCAGGCGGAAGAAGAGCGTGTGGTGGATAACCGCATGCATGACCGCTATTGTGAACTGCGCGCTGCAGCCGGTCACCCTTGTGAAGGGGGTAAACCGCTGGTCATTAACGGCGCGTTCCATGAGATCCTTTTTGAAAAGGACGCTATGCGCTCAGTCGCGCTTAACGCCATTGTTGAATTTTTCAACAGGCATAATTGATTCTTGTTTTCCACCAGAGGTTGAAATCCCTATGTACCAGGTTGTTGCATCTGATTTAGATGGCACGCTGCTTTCCCCCGACCACACCCTGTCGCCTTACGCGAAAGAGACCTTAAAACTCCTGACTGCCCGTGGCGTGAACTTTGTGTTCGCCACCGGCCGCCACCATGTGGACGTGGGGCAGATCCGCGATAATCTTGAGATCAAATCGTACATGATCACCTCCAACGGTGCGCGCGTGCATGATACCGACGGCAACCTGATCTTTACCCACAACCTGGATCGCGATATCGCCGCCGATCTGTTCGGCGTGGTGCATAACAACCCGGCTATCGTCACTAACGTTTACCGCGACGACGACTGGTTTATGAACCGCCATCGCCCGGATGAAATGCGTTTCTTCAAGGAAGCGGTATTCAACTACTCCCTCTACGAACCGGGCCTGCTGGAGCCGGAAGGGATCAGCAAGGTGTTCTTCACCTGTGACAGCCACGAAGAGCTGCTCCCGCTGGAACAGGCGATCAACGCCCGCTGGGGCGATCGCGTCAACGTGAGCTTCTCAACCCTGACCTGTCTGGAAGTAATGGCGGGAGGCGTCTCTAAAGGTCACGCGCTGGAAGCCGTTGCGAAACGTCTGGGCTTCGGGCTGAAAGACTGTATCGCCTTCGGTGACGGCATGAACGACGCCGAGATGCTTTCGATGGCGGGCAAGGGCTGCATCATGCAGAACGCGCACCAGCGTCTGAAGGATCTGCACCCTGAGCTGGAAGTGATTGGTTCTAACGCTGACAACGCGGTACCGAAGTATCTGCGCAAACTGTTCCTTGAATAATCTTCATTCGGTTGTTTATTGCTCAGTTGTCAACTAAAGAGTTCGCTACAATGCCTCTCCTTCTTTCTGAGAGACAAGCATTGTGGCGCTACTCATTATCACCACTATCCTGTGGGCCTTCTCCTTTAGCCTGATTGGCGAATACCTTGCCGGTTCGGTCGACAGCTACTTCTCGGTGCTGATGCGCGT
Organism: Enterobacter sp. 302C9; assembly: GCF_034106085.1. Lineage (NCBI taxonomy): Bacteria > Pseudomonadati > Pseudomonadota > Gammaproteobacteria > Enterobacterales > Enterobacteriaceae > Enterobacter > Enterobacter sp. 302C9. Next base: position 23,815 of record NZ_JAWNBW010000017.1, on the reverse strand, counting down.
GGGGCTGGCGGCGCTGGTGTTCCTGCCGTTTCTGCGCGCGCGCGGGCAATCGCTGAAAACGATTGTGCTGTATATGCTGGTGGGAGCGATGCAGCTCGGCATCATGTATTTGTTCAGCTTCCGGGCCTACGTCTACCTGTCCGTCTCTGAATTCCTGCTCTTTACCGTGCTGACGCCGCTCTATATCACGCTGATTTATGACCTGCTCAGCAGACGCCGTCTGCGCTGGGGATACCTGCTGAGCGCCGCGCTGGCGGTGATCGGCGCGGCGATTATTCGCTATGACAAAGTCAGCGATCACTTCTGGACCGGGCTGATGTTCGTCCAGCTTGCCAACATCAGCTTCGCCATCGGCATGGTGGGCTACAAACGCCTGATGGAAACCCGCCCGATGCCGCAGCATAACGCGTTTGCCTGGTTCTATATGGGCGCCGCGATTGTCGCGGTGGCGGCGTGGTTTATGCTCGGTAATCCGCAAAAGCTGCCGACCACCGCCGTGCAGTGGGGCGTTCTGGTCTGGCTGGGCGTAGTGGCGTCAGGGCTGGGGTACTTCATGTGGAACTACGGCGCTACGCAGGTAGACGCCGGTACGCTGGGGATCATGAACAACGTGCATGTTCCGGCAGGGCTGCTGGTCAACCTCGCCATCTGGCAGCAACAGCCGCACTGGCCGAGCTTTATTATTGGGGGAGCGGTGATCCTGGCTTCGCTGTGGGTCCATCGCCGATGGGTCGCTCCGCGCTCCGCACAAACGGAAGATGGTCGCACGCGTGGTTCCGCGCTGAGCGAATAAACGCCTCCGTAATCGGCTGACGCTGCTCGCCATCGCGCACGGCAGCGTACAGCCGGCTCCACAGTCCTTCACCCAGGGTTTTGGTCTGCACCAGACCCTGGCGTTCAAAACTCTCCACCACCCAGTGCGGCAGCGCCGCGATACCCATTCTGGCCGCCACCATCTGAATCAGCAGTAGGGTGTTATCCACGCTTTTCAGCTGCGGGCTAATGCCTGCCGGCTGCAGGAAGTGGCGCCAGATATCCAGGCGGCTGCGCTGCACCGGATAAATCAGCAGCGTTTCTGTCGCCAGGTCTTCCGGCGTGATGCGCGTTTTGGCGGCCAGCGGGTGGTCCGGCGCCAGCACCAGGCGCACTTCATAATCAAACATCGGCGAATAGTGCAGGCCGCTGCGCGGCAGGATGTCAGAGGTCATGACCAGATCCAGCTCGCCCTGCTGCAGCGACGGCTGCGGGTCAAAGGTCACACCGGATTTGAAGTCCATCTCCACCTGCGGCCACTTCTGGCGGAAGTTTTCAAGCGCGGGGGTCAGCCACTGAATACAGCTGTGGCACTCAATGGCGATGCGCAGTTTGGTCTGCTGCGGTTCGTTACACGCCTGCAGCGCGCTCGCGATTTGCGGCAGTACCTGATTCGCCAGCTGAAGAAGAATTTCACCCTGCGGCGTAAAGCGTAGCGGCTGGCTCTTACGCACAAAAAGACGGAAGCCGAGGCGTTGTTCCAGATCGCTGAACTGGTGAGAAAGGGCGGACTGGGTCTGGTGCAGCGTGGCCGCAGCCGCCGCGAGCGAACCGCAGTTCCGCAACGCTTGTAGCGTTTTCAGGTGTTTAATCTCGATCATGAAAGTCCTTCACTTCGCCATGAACATATTGCGCTTGAGGAATATACAGTACCTGCCAATTATAGAAGTGTAAACATCTGGACGTCTAAATAACGAATTTCACAAGGGGCACACCATGACAATCCGCAATCACACTCTCGGTTTCCCTCGCGTCGGCCTGCGTCGCGAGCTGAAAAAAGCGCAAGAAAGCTACTGGGCGGGTAATGCCACCCGTGAAGAACTGCTGGCGGCAGGACGCGAGCTGCGCGCCCGCCATTGGGATCAGCAAAAACAGGCGGGCATTGACCTGCTGCCGGTGGGCGATTTCGCCTGGTACGACCATGTTCTGACGACCAGCCTGCTGCTTGGCAACGTGCCGGCTCGTCATCAGAACAAAGATGGATCGGTAGATATCGATACCCTGTTCCGCATCGGCCGTGGCCGCGCGCCGACGGGTGAGCCAGCGGCAGCGGCGGAAATGACCAAGTGGTTTAACACCAACTATCACTATATGGTGCCGGAGTTCGTCAAAGGTCAGCAGTTCAGGCTGGCCTGGACGCAGCTTCTGGACGAAGTGGATGAAGCGCTGGCGCTGGGCCACCAGGTGAAGCCGGTGCTGCTCGGGCCGGTAACGTACCTGTGGCTGGGCAAAGTAAAGGGCGAGCCGTTTGACCGACTCAGCCTGCTGAAAGATATTCTGCCGGTCTACAAACAGGTATTGAGTGAGCTGGGCAAACGCGGCATTCAGTGGGTGCAAATCGACGAACCGGCGCTGGTGCTTGAGCTGCCGCAGGATTGGCTGGATGCCTTCAAACCGGCGTATGACGCGCTCACCGGGCAGGTGAAGCTGCTGCTCACGACCTATTTTGAAGGCGTGACGCCGAACCTGAAGACCATTACCGCGCTGCCGGTCCAGGGCCTGCACGTTGACCTCGTACACGGTAAAGATGATGTGGCGGAGCTGCACAAGCGTTTGCCAGCGGACTGGCTGCTCTCTGCCGGGCTGATCAACGGCCGTAACGTCTGGCGCGCCGATCTCACCGAGAAATACGCGCAAATCAAAGACATCGTCGGCAAACGTGAGCTGTGGGTGGCCTCGTCCTGTTCGCTGCTGCACAGCCCGATCGATCTGAGCGTAGAGACCCGTCTGGATGCCGAGGTGAAAAGCTGGTTTGCTTTCGCCCTGCAAAAATGTGAAGAGCTGACGCTGCTGCGCGACGCGCTGAACAGCGGCGACACGGCGGCGATTACCGAATGGAGCGCGCCGACCCAGGCGCGCCGTCACTCGGCGCGCGTGCACAACCCGGCGGTGGAAAAACGCCTGGCGGCCATCACCGCCCGGGACAGCCAGCGGCAGAGCCCGTACGAGGTGCGCGCTGAAGCGCAGCGCGCCCGCTTCAATCTGCCCGCGTGGCCAACAACGACGATCGGTTCTTTCCCGCAAACTACGGAGATCCGCGGCCTGCGCCTGGACTTTAAAAAGGGCAATCTGGATGCGAATCACTACCGCACCGGCATCGCGGAACACATCAAGCAGGCGATTATCGAGCAGGAACGCCTGGGGCTGGACGTGCTGGTGCACGGCGAGGCCGAGCGTAACGACATGGTGGAATACTTCGGTGAGCACCTGGACGGCTTTGTCTTTACCCAGAACGGCTGGGTGCAGAGCTACGGCTCACGCTGCGTGAAGCCGCCGGTGGTTATCGGTGACGTCAGCCGCCCGGAAGCGATCACCGTGGAGTGGGCGAAGTATGCCCAGTCCCTGACCGACAAGCCGGTAAAAGGGATGCTCACCGGTCCGGTGACCATTCTCTGCTGGTCGTTCCCGCGTGAAGACGTGACTCGTGAAACCATTGCCAAACAGATCGCCCTGGCGCTGCGTGATGAGGTGGCGGATCTGGAAGCGGCAGGCATTGGCATTATTCAGATTGACGAACCGGCCCTGCGCGAAGGCTTGCCGCTGCGCCGCAGCGACTGGGATGCCTACCTGCAGTGGGGCGTGGAAGCGTTCCGCATCAACGCCGCGGTGGCGAAGGACGACACCCAGATCCACACCCACATGTGTTACTGCGAATTCAACGACATCATGGATTCGATTGCCGCGCTGGACGCCGACGTGATCACCATCGAGACCTCGCGTTCAGACATGGAGCTGCTGGAGTCGTTTGAAGAGTTCGACTACCCGAATGAAATCGGGCCGGGCGTGTACGACATTCACTCCCCTAACGTGCCGAGCGTGGAGTGGATTGAAGCCCTGCTGAAAAAAGCGGCCCAGCGCATTCCGGCAGAGCGCCTGTGGGTGAATCCGGACTGCGGACTGAAAACCCGCGGCTGGCCGGAGACGCGCGCGGCGCTGGCGAACATGGTGAAGGCGGCGCAGAACCTGCGTCAGGCTTGATGATACGTAGGCCCGGTAAGGCGTAGCCGCCACCGGGCTTTTTTTATTACGCTTTCTTAACGCCGTACTGGCTAAACCACGCCAGCATTCTTTGCCAGCCATCTTTGGCTGATTCTGCGTGATAGCTCGGACGATAATCGGCGTTAAACGCGTGCCCGGCATCCGGATACACCACGATCTCTGCCTTCGCATTGGCCGCACGGAGCGCATGGCGCATGGTCTCTACCGAATCCAGCGAAATACCGGTGTCCTGACCGCCGTAAAGCCCTAACACGGGGGCGTTTAGCTCCGTGGCGATATCGACGGGATGTTTCGGTGAATTCAGCGTTTTCTCACCCACCAGTTTGCCGTACCAGGCGACAGCGGCTTTGAGCTGCGGGTTATGCGCGGCATACAGCCAGCTAATGCGTCCACCCCAGCAGAAACCCGTGACCAGCAGACGATGCGGATCGCCGCCGTTGCGCGCCGCCCAGCTGGCGACGTGGTCGAGATCGGCCAGCACCTGCGCGTCCGGGACTTTGCTCACCAGGTTGCTGAGCAATGTTGGAATATCGCTGTAGTCGTTCGGATCGCCCTGACGGAAGTAGAGCTCTGGCGCAACGGCCAGATACCCTTCCAGCGCCAGTCGGCGGCAGAGGTCGCGAATGTGTTCGTGAACACCAAATATCTCCTGAATCACAATCACGATAGGCAGCGGACCGTCTGCCGATTTTGGCCGTGCGTGATAAGCAGGCATATTCTCCCCCTGCGAGGGAATGGAGGTCTCGCCCGCGGTAATTGCCGCTTCTGGCGTCGACACGATGGTTGAAGCATGTGGGGCCGCAGCAGGTGCAAAACCGGTTTTTTCAGTCATGGCATTCTCCGTACCAATGAGTTAGCGCAAAGGTAAATATAGACACCAGGTTAACAACTCACAGTGCCTTAAACGGTCTATCTTTTGTGCAGCACCTGGCGTTATAACTTGTTAATGTGATGTGAATCACTTTTTTATGGAAATTCAATGTAATAATTTTCATTCATGGTGAGGTGTGTCACGAAAATATGCTTACTGCTTCTGTAAAGTACCGTTTTACTTCTTCTGACTAACCGACCCACAGAGGAGTCACCTATGTCTAAGTCTGATGTTTTTCATCTCGGCCTCACCAAAAACGATTTACAAGGGGCTACGCTCGCTATCGTCCCTGGCGATCCTGAGCGTGTGGAAAAGATCGCCGCGCTGATGGATAAGCCGGTCAAGCTGGCTGCCCATCGTGAGTTCACCACCTGGCGCGCAGAGCTGGATGGCAAAGCGGTGATCGTGTGCTCTACCGGTATCGGTGGTCCGTCTACGTCTATTGCTGTTGAAGAGCTGGCACAGCTGGGCATCCGTACTTTCCTGCGTATTGGTACCACTGGCGCTATCCAGCCGCACATCAACGTCGGCGACGTGCTGGTCACGACCGCGTCCGTTCGTCTGGACGGCGCAAGCCAGCACTTTGCACCGATGGAATTCCCGGCAGTGGCTGATTTCGAATGCACCACCGCGCTGGTTGAAGCTGCGAAATCCGTGGGCGCAACCACCCACGTGGGCGTCACCGCCTCTTCCGACACCTTCTACCCGGGCCAGGAGCGTTACGACACCTTCTCAGGCCGCGTGGTTAGCCGTTTCAAAGGCTCAATGGAAGAGTGGCAGTCCATGGGCGTGATGAACTACGAAATGGAATCCGCAACGCTGCTGACCATGTGCGCAAGCCAGGGTCTGCGTGCCGGTATGGTGGCGGGCGTTATCGTCAACCGTACCCAGCAGGAGATCCCGAACGCCGAAACCATGAAGCAGACCGAAAGTCATGCAGTGAAAATCGTGGTGGAAGCAGCGCGTCGTCTGATCTGATCCTCTCTTCTGTAATCAAAGGCCGACGCGTTCGGCCTTTATTTTTTGCGTAGCGCCTCGTAGGAAAACCCTTTCAAACTGGACGTTTATACAGCACAATTCTATTTTGTGCGGGTAATACGTTGATGCAGGGGGCATTGTGGATATCTCAATCCTGATTTACGCGGTGATTGCGCTGGTGGGCTTAGGGATTGGCTGGCTGATTTCCAGCTACCAGCATGCGCAGCAGAAGGCCGACCAGCTGGCCGAGCGAGAAGAGATGGTCGCCGATTTAAGTGCGACAAAACAGCAGCTTGCTTTGAGCGAACACTGGCGCGACGAGTGCGAATTGCTTAATAACGAGCTGCGTAATCTGCGAGACATCAATACGTCACTGGAGGCCGATCTCCGCGAAGTGACCACCCGCCTTGAATCCACCCAGCTGCATGCGGAAGACAAAATCCGCCAGATGATCAACAGCGAGCAGCGCCTCAGCGAACAGTTTGAGAACCTCGCCAACCGAATTTTTGAGCACAGCAACCGCCGCGTTGACGAACAGAACCGCCAGAGCCTGAACAGCCTGCTGACGCCGCTGCGCGAACAGCTGGACGGTTTTCGCCGTCAGGTGCAGGACAGCTTTGGTCAGGAAGCCCGCGAGCGGCACACGCTGGCGCATGAGATTCGCAATCTCCAACAGCTGAATGCGCAAATGGCGCAGGAAGCGGTCAACCTGACCCGCGCGCTGAAAGGGGATAACAAAACCCAGGGCAACTGGGGAGAAGTGGTGCTGACCCGCGTGCTGGAGGCCTCTGGTCTGCGCGAAGGATACGAATACGAAACGCAGGTGAGTATCGAAAACGATGCCCGCTCGCGCATGCAGCCGGATGTCATCGTGCGGCTGCCGCAGGGTAAAGATGTGGTGATTGACGCCAAAATGACGCTGGTGGCGTATGAACGCTACTTTAATGCGGACGATGACTACACCCGCGAGTCTGCGCTGCAGGAGCACATTGCCTCCGTACGTAATCATATTCGCCTGCTTGGCAGAAAAGACTACCAGCAGCTGCCGGGTTTGCGCTCGCTGGACTATGTTCTGATGTTCATCCCGGTAGAACCCGCGTTCCTGCTGGCACTCGACAGACAGCCCGAGCTTATCACCGAAGCGCTCAAAAATAACATTATGCTGGTCAGCCCCACCACGCTGCTGGTGGCGTTACGCACCATTGCGAACCTGTGGCGCTATGAGCACCAGAGCCGCAACGCGCAGCAGATTGCCGATCGTGCCAGCAAGCTGTACGACAAAATGCGCCTCTTCGTGGACGACATGTCTTCAGTCGGGCAGAGCCTGGATCGTGCGCAGGATAACTACCGCCAGGCGATGAAAAAACTCGCCTCCGGACGCGGCAATCTGCTGGCACAGGCTGAATCATTCCGCAGCTTGGGGGTTGAGGTTAAACGCGAGATTAATCCGGAATTGGTCGAACAGGCCACCGCCCAGGACGAAGAATTTCGCCTGCGAGAAGGTGCGAACGAACAAAAGACAAACAGTGAAGACAACACGTTAGCGGCGGATTTGTCACCAGACGAGACTCCTGCGCGTTTCATTCACGGTGGTTGAAACGTAGGGCAAACGCGCCCAATCTGTTACACTTCACGAACATTTTACTGATAAGCAGGCTCTGAGATGGCTGACGATTCACAAGACACAACGCACTTTGGCTTTCAGACTGTCGCCAAAGCGCAGAAAGCTGACATGGTGGCCCACGTATTTCATTCCGTGGCGGCGAAGTACGATGTGATGAATGACCTGATGTCGTTCGGCATTCATCGCTTGTGGAAGCGCTTCACCATTGACTGCAGCGGCGTACGTCGTGGACAAACGGTGCTGGATTTAGCCGGCGGCACGGGCGATTTAACCGCCAAATTCTCCCGTCTGGTGGGCGAAACCGGTCGCGTAGTTCTCGCCGATATTAATGACTCCATGCTGAAAATGGGACGCGAAAAGCTGCGTAACATCGGCGTGGTGGGGAATGTGGAGTATGTGCAGGCAAACGCCGAAGCGCTGCCATTCCCGGACAATACCTTTGACTGCATCACGATCTCTTTCGGTCTGCGTAACGTGACCGATAAAGAAAAAGCGCTGCGCTCTATGTACCGCGTGCTGAAGCCGGGTGGACGTCTGCTGGTGCTCGAGTTCTCTAAACCGATCATTGAGCCGCTGAGCAAAGCCTACGACGCCTATTCCTTCCACGTGCTGCCGCGTATTGGTGAGCTGGTGGCTAACGACGCTGAAAGCTACCGCTATCTGGCGGAGTCTATCCGTATGCACCCGGATCAGGACACATTAAAAGCCATGATGCAGGACGCGGAATTTGAGAACGTTGAATATTTCAACCTGACGGCCGGTGTCGTCGCGCTGCATCGCGGTTACAAATTCTGAGTGGAGGTGTCCCGTGCCCTTTAAACCCTTAGTCTCCGCAGGCGTCGAGAATGTACTGAACGCTTTTCTGTATCGCGCCCCGGCGCTGAAAGCTGCACGTCAGCGGCTTAACGGGAAGGTATTACGCATTGTTTTAAAAGAGTTATCGACGCCGCTTGTGCTGGTATTCAGCGAACGTCAGCTTGACGTTCTGGGGGCGTGGGAAGGTGAGGCCGACTGCTCGGTCATCACGCACATGAGCGTGCTGCCAAAACTGCGCGATCGCCAGCAATTAACGGCGCTTATCCGCAGCGGTGAGCTGGAAGTGGAGGGCGACATTCAGGTCGTGCAGAACTTCGTTGCGCTCACCGATCTGGCGGAGTTCGACCCGGCAGAGCTGCTCGCGCCTTTTATCGGCGACATTGCCGCCGAAGGCATCGGGAAAGTCCTTCATGGCGGCGCCTCCTTTGCGCGTAAAAACCTTCAGCGCCAGCAACGCTATGCGGCGGAAGTGCTGACTGAGGAGTGGCGAATGGCGCCCGGGCCACTGGAAGTTGCATGGTTTGCGGAAGAGACCGCTGCTGTTGAACGTGCGGTTGATGCGTTAACCAAACGGCTGGAAAAACTGGAGGGCAAATGACGCCTGGTGAAATTCGGCGCCTCTATTTTATTATTCGCACCTTTTTGAGCTACGGGCTCGACGAGCTTATCCCCAAAATGCGTATCACGCTGCCGCTTCGTATCTGGCGGCGGATGCTCTTCTGGATGCCCAATCGCCATAAAGGTCAACCGCTGGGTGAGCGTCTGCGCCTGGCGCTGCAGGAGCTCGGCCCGGTTTGGATTAAATTCGGACAGATGCTGTCGACCCGCCGCGATCTCTTCCCGCCTCTGATTGCCGATGAGCTTGCGATGCTGCAGGATCGCGTCGCACCGTTTGACGGCGCGCGCGCGAAAAAGCAAATTGAAGAGGCGATGGGAAATGTCCCCGTCGAGACCTGGTTTGACGATTTCGACATTAAGCCACTGGCATCGGCCTCTATCGCGCAGGTGCACACCGCGCGTCTGAAAGAAAACGGCAAAGAAGTCGTTATTAAAGTCATTCGTCCGGACATCCTGCCAGTCATCAAAGCGGACATGAAGCTGATTTATCGGCTGGCGCGCTGGGTGCCACGCCTGCTGCCGGACGGGCGTCGCCTTCGTCCACTGGAAGTGGTGCGGGAATATGAAAAAACGCTGATTGATGAGCTTAACCTGCTGCGTGAATCGGCGAATGCCATTCAGCTGCGTCGCAACTTTGAAAACAGCCCGATGCTCTATGTACCTGAAGTCTATTCTGACTACTGCAGCCAGAACATGATGGTGATGGAACGTATCTACGGTATTCCGGTTTCGGATGTGGTCGCCCTGGAGAAACAGGGAACGAACATGAAGCTCCTGGCTGAACGAGGCGTACAGGTCTTCTTTACCCAGGTGTTCCGCGACAGCTTTTTCCATGCGGACATGCATCCGGGCAATATCTTCGTGAGCTACGAACATCCTGAGGATCCGAAGTATATCGGTATCGACTGCGGGATTGTGGGGTCGCTGAACAAAGAAGATAAACGGTATCTGGCTGAGAACTTCATCGCGTTTTTCAACCGCGACTACCGTAAGGTGGCCGAGCTGCACGTCGATTCCGGCTGGGTGCCGCCGGACACCAACGTCGAAGAGTTCGAGTTCGCGATCCGGACCGTTTGTGAACCGATTTTTGAAAAACCGCTGGCGGAAATTTCCTTCGGGCATGTGCTGTTAAACCTGTTCAACACGGCTCGCCGCTTTAATATGGAAGTTCAGCCACAGCTAGTTTTACTCCAGAAAACATTACTTTACGTTGAGGGTGTAGGCCGACAGCTCTATCCTCAGTTAGACTTGTGGAAGACCGCGAAACCTTTCCTTGAATCCTGGATTAAGGATCAGGTTGGCATTCCGGCGCTGGTGCGCTCGCTGAAAGAGAAAGGCCCGTTCTGGATAGAAAAAATGCCTGAAATTCCTGAACTGGTTTATGACAGTTTGCGTCAGAGCAAGAACCTTCAGCACAGCATGGATAAAATCGCCCGCGAACTTCAGTCCAGCCGTGTTCGCCAGGGGCAGTCACGTTATCTCTTTGGGATTGGCGCAACGCTGCTGCTGAGCGGTACGCTGCTGCTGATCAACCGTCCGGACTGGCAGATGATGCCCGCCTGGCTGATGGCTGGCGGAGTGGTAGTCTGGCTAGCAGGCTGGCGAAAAACGCGCTGAGCGTGCGTCGCTATCGACGGGTCGCATACGTATAATGCGGCCTGACTCATTAATCATCTATCCCTGAGGAACATGTATGGGTGGTATCAGTATCTGGCAATTGTTGATCATTGCCGTCATCGTCGTGCTGCTGTTTGGCACCAAAAAGCTCGGTTCTATTGGTTCCGATCTGGGCGCGTCTATCAAAGGCTTCAAGAAAGCGATGAGCGATGATGAGAGCAAGCAGGATAAAACCAGCCAGGACGCTGACTTTACTGCTAAATCCATCGCCGACAAGCAAGAAGAAGCCAAAAAGGAAGACGCTAAACGCCACGATAAAGAGCAGGTGTAAGTCGTGTTCGACATTGGTTTTAGTGAGCTCCTGCTGGTCTTTGTGATTGGCCTGATTGTGCTGGGGCCGCAGCGTCTGCCGGTGGCAGTGAAAACCGTTGCGGGCTGGGTTCGTGCGCTGAGATCGCTGGCATCGACCGTTCAGAATGAACTGGCGCAGGAGCTTAAGCTGCAGGAATTTCAGGAAAGCCTGAAAAAGGTCGAGAAGGCGAGCATGGATAACCTGACGCCGGAACTGAAAGCTTCAATGGATGAGCTGCGCGAAGCGGCAGAATCGATGAAGCGCTCCTATAGCGTTAACGATCCTGAAAAAGCGAGCGATGAAGCGAACACCATCCATAACCCGGTGTTGAAGGGCAGCGAGGAGCAGCGCGAGGGCGTAACACCTGCCAGCGCTGAACATCAGGCTGCCGCGCCAGAACAGACGCCTCAGGAAACCGAAGTGAAAAAACAGGCGCAGCCGGAAGAGCCGGTAGCAAAAACGGCGGAAGTGAAGCCCGCTGCGTCCGTTTCCGAATCATCCCCCTCGTCGAGTGATAAAGCGTAAACATGGCAGTAGATGATACTCAACCGCTGATTACGCACCTCATTGAGCTGCGTAAGCGCCTGTTAAACTGCATTATTGCGGTTTTACTCATATTCCTGTGCCTGGTCTATTTTGCCAACGATATCTATCAGGTGGTCTCTGCGCCGCTGATCAAGCAGATGCCGCTGGGCGCAACGATGATTGCAACAGATGTTGCTTCTCCGTTCTTTACCCCCATCAAGCTGACCTTCTGGGTGTCGTTGATTGCTTCTGCACCGGTCATTCTTTACCAGGTGTGGGCGTTTGTGGCGCCTGCGCTGTATAAGCATGAACGCAAGCTGGTTATCCCGCTGCTGGTGTCCAGCTCGCTGCTGTTCTATATCGGCATGGCGTTTGCCTATTTCGTTGTCTTCCCGCTGGCCTTCGGCTTCCTGACGCATACCGCGCCGGAAGGGGTCCAGGTGTCGACGGATATCGCCAGCTACCTCAGCTTTGTGATGGCGCTGTTTATGGCGTTTGGCGTGGCATTCGAAGTGCCGGTGGCTATTGTGCTGCTCTGCTGGGTAGGAGTAACGACCCCGGATGACCTGCGTAAGAAGCGTCCGTATATCCTTGTGGGCGCATTTGTTGTCGGCATGCTGCTGACACCGCCGGATGTGTTCTCGCAGACGCTGCTGGCCATACCGATGTACTGTCTGTTTGAGGTCGGCGTTTTCTTCTCGCGTTTCTACGTGGGTAAAGGACGTCGAGCGGATGACGAAGACGATACGTCCGACAAGACCACTGAAGAGTAAAACCAGCCGCCCGTCAGGGCGGTTGTTATATGGGGATTTGCATGTTTGATATCGGACTCAACCTGACCAGCTCGCAGTTTGCGAAAGATCGTGATGAGGTGGTTGCGCGTGCGTTTGCCGCCGGGGTGAAAGGACTGCTGCTGACGGGCACCAACCTGCATGAGAGCGAGCAGGCGCAGCAGCTGGCGCAACGCTACGATCGCTGTTGGTCTACTGCTGGCGTGCATCCTCACGACAGCAGCCAGTGGACCGCGGAAAGTGGCGACATCCTGTACAGGCTGGCGAAGACGCCAGACGTTGTGGCGATCGGCGAATGCGGTCTCGATTTCAACCGTAACTTTTCCACGCCTGAAGAGCAGGAAAAGGCGTTTACTGCCCAGCTTGCGCTGGCGGCAGAGCTTGGAATGCCCGTATTTATGCACTGCCGCGACGCGCATGAGCGTTTCCTGGCACTTCTGGATCCGTGGCTGGAGAAACTGCCCGGCGCGGTATTGCACTGTTTCACCGGTTCACGGCAGGAAGCGCTGGATTGCCTGGCGCGAGGGCTTTATCTGGGTATTACCGGCTGGGTGTGCGATGAGCGCCGCGGGCTTGAACTTCGTGAGCTGTTGCCGGTAATCCCGGCTGACCGGCTGCTCCTCGAAACCGATGCGCCTTATCTGCTACCGCGCGATATGAAGCCCAAACCGGCATCGCGGCGGAATGAGCCCGCGTATCTGGGGCACATTGTTGAGAGCGTCGCGAAGTGGCGCGGAGAGGATCCGCACTGGCTTTCGGCGCAGACGGATGACAACGTGCGTAATCTGTTCGGGATAAACGTTTAAAGCTTGCGGAAGTCGGTGTTTTTAACGCTCTGCAGCACCTGCTTGTTCAGCAGATTGAGCAACAGCATAGAGCGCGCTTCCCCGTCCGGCTCGGCAAAAATCGCCTGCAGGCCTTCGAAAGCGCCTTCGGTTATCACGACGCTATCGCCCGAGTAAGGAGTTTCGGGGTCGGTGATCCCTTCGGGCTGTTGATAAATCGACAGCTGATGAATGACCGTCGACGGAACCGTTGCCGGGTGGGCGCCAAAACGAACGAAGTGGCTGACGCCGCGCGTTGCGCTGATGGTGGTGGTGTGGATGACTTCCGGGTCGAACTCCACGAACAGGTAGTTCGGGAACAACGGCTCACTGACGGTTGTGCGCTTCCCGCGCTGCATTTTTTCAAGCGTGATCACGGGTGTCAGGCAATTTACAGACTGACGTTCAAGATGTTCCTGCGCGCGCTGAAGTTGCCCGCGTTTGCAATACAGTAAATACCAGGCCTGCATAATCACTCTTTCCCTTAGTTCGGGGCGCAAGCATATCAAAACCCTGGCGGGATCGCTAAGTTGATTATAATGGGGGAAAATGGAACAGAACGCATAAGTTCACGCTTATTTAACAAAATTACAGCATCAAGCAGGCTTACGCCGTATAATGAAGCGCTTACAGAGAGGCCATGATTAACTGCATGAAATACCACGATCTCCGCGACTTCCTGACGCTGCTGGAAAAGCAGGGTGAACTCAAACGTATTACACTTCCTGTCGATCCTTATCTGGAGATGACAGAAATTGCTGACCGCACCCTGCGTGCCGGCGGCCCCGCATTACTGTTTGAAAATCCGAAAGGTTACTCCATGCCGGTGCTGTGCAACCTGTTTGGTACACCGCGTCGTGTTGCACTGGGAATGGGGCAGGAAGACGTCACGGCGCTGCGTGAAGTCGGTAAACTGCTGGCGTTTCTGAAAGAGCCGGAGCCACCGAAAGGCTTCCGCGATCTGTTCGACAAGCTGCCGCAGTTTAAGCAGGTGCTGAACATGCCTACCAAACGCCTGCGCGGCGCGCCGTGCCAGCAGAAAGTGCTGGAAGGCGATGCGGTTGATCTGACCAAAATCCCTATCATGCAGTGTTGGCCTGAAGATGCCGCTCCGCTTATTACCTGGGGGCTGACCGTTACGCGCGGCCCGCACAAAGAGCGGCAAAACCTCGGTATTTACCGCCAGCAGTTGATTGGCAAGAATAAACTCATCATGCGCTGGCTGTCGCATCGCGGCGGCGCGCTGGATTTCCAGGAGTGGTGCGCTGCGCATCCGGGAGAACGTTTCCCGGTGTCTGTCGCCTTAGGCGCCGATCCGGCCACCATTCTGGGAGCCGTCACCCCCGTGCCGGATACCCTTTCTGAATATGCGTTTGCTGGCCTGCTGCGCGGAACGAAAACCGAAGTCGTGAAGTGTATTTCTAACGATCTCGAAGTTCCGGCCAGTGCAGAAATTGTGCTGGAAGGTTACCTTGAGCAGGGTGAAATGGCGCCAGAAGGCCCTTACGGCGACCACACCGGCTATTACAACGAAGTGGACAACTTCCCGGTGTTCACCGTGACGCACATTACGCAGCGTAAAGATGCGATTTATCACTCCACGTATACCGGACGTCCACCGGACGAACCGGCGGTGCTGGGCGTGGCGCTGAACGAAGTGTTTGTGCCAATCCTGCAAAAGCAGTTCCCGGAAATTGTTGATTTTTATCTGCCGCCTGAAGGATGCTCGTATCGCATGGCGGTGGTCACGATGAAGAAGCAGTATCCTGGTCATGCTAAACGCGTGATGATGGGCGTATGGTCTTTCCTGCGCCAGTTTATGTATACCAAATTTGTTATTGTCTGCGATGATGACGTTAACGCCCGCGACTGGAATGACGTAATCTGGGCCATTACCACGCGAATGGACCCGGCGCGCGATACGGTGTTAGTCGAAAATACGCCGATAGATTACCTGGATTTTGCCTCGCCGGTTTCCGGCCTTGGCTCAAAGATGGGACTGGATGCCACAAATAAATGGCCTGGCGAAACCGACCGTGAATGGGGTCGCCCGATCAAAAAAGATCCTGCAGTGACCGCGCGAATTGACGCGATCTGGGACGAGCTGGCCATAATGAATAACGGTAAACCCTGAGCTGACCGTTAAGCCCTATAGACTTCCCGACAGAGAGAGCGAATGACAACCTTAAGCTGTAAAGTGACCTCGGTAGATGCCATCACCGACACCGTATATCGCGTCCGTTTAGTGCCAGAAGCGCCATTCTCTTTCCGCGCGGGTCAGTACCTGATGGTTGTGATGGATGAGCGTGATAAGCGTCCTTTCTCTATGGCCTCAACGCCAGCGGAGCAGGAATTTATTGAGCTTCATATTGGTGCGTCAGAGCTTAACCTGTATGCGATGGCGGTGATGGATCGGATCCTGAAGGAACGTGAAATCGTGGTGGATATTCCGCACGGCGATGCGTGGCTGCGCGATGACGAAGACCGTCCACTGATCCTGATCGCTGGCGGTACGGGCTTCTCTTATGTGCGCTCTATTCTGTTGACCGCCCTGGCGCGTAACCCGGACCGTGACATCACCATTTACTGGGGTGGCCGCGAAGAGAAACATCTGTACGACCTGTCTGAGCTGGAAGCGCTGAGCGTAACCCATCCTAACCTGCGCATTGAGCCGGTGGTTGAGCAGCCGGAAGAGGGCTGGCGTGGTCGCAGCGGGACGGTGCTGACGGCGGTGCTGCAGGATCACGGCACGCTGGCAGGGCACGATATCTATATCGCTGGCCGTTTTGAGATGGCGAAAATTGCCCGCGACCTGTTCTGCAACGAACGTGACGCGCGTGAAGACCGCCTGTTTGGCGATGCGTTTGCCTTCATTTAAATAAAAAACCCGCCCCTGACAGGCGGGAAGAACGGCAACTAAACTGTCTCTCTTCGCCAATGACGCCATAACTGCGTTGGCTGCGCTCGTTCACCCGAATCACTTACTTGAGTAAGCTCATCGGGATTCGCTCGCTTGCCGCCTTGTTCTGACGCCATTGGCTTTGAGATACTTTTCCTGATTTACACTCTCTCAAACACCGTCGCGATACCCTGACCCAGCCCGATACACATCGTTGCCAGACCAAACTGGGCATCTTTGCGTTCCATCAGGTTGATAAGCGTCGTGCTGATACGCGCCCCGGAGCAGCCCAGCGGGTGGCCGAGGGCGATCGCGCCGCCGTTGAGGTTAATCTTCTCGTCGATCTGCTCCATCAGCCCCAGATCTTTAATGCACGGCAGGATCTGCGCGGCGAACGCTTCGTTCATTTCAAACAGGTCGATGTCGCTGGCGGTTAATCCCGCTTTTTTCAGCGCCAGCTTCGAGGCCGGAACCGGGCCGTAGCCCATGATTGAAGGATCGCAGCCCACGACCGCCATCGAACGTACCCGTGCGCGAGGCGTTAAGCCCAGCTCGCGGGCGCGACTTTCGCTCATCACCAGCATCGCGGCGGCACCGTCTGACAGCGCCGACGAAGTACCTGCCGTTACCGTACCGGTGACCGGATCAAACGCAGGGCGCAGGGTAGAAAGCGCTTCTACGGTGGTTTCCGGGCGGATGACTTCGTCGTAGCTGAACTGCTTCAGTACGCCGTCAGCGTCGTGGCCGCCGGTCGGGATGATCTCATTCTTAAAGGCACCGGACTGCGTCGCCGCCCATGCGCGAGCATGAGAGCGCGCGGCAAAGGCATCCTGCATTTCACGGCTAATGCCGTGCAGACGAGAGAGCATCTCGGCGGTCAGACCCATCATCCCCGCGGCTTTCGCCACGTTACGGCTCATGCCAGGGTGGAAATCGACCCCGTGGCTCATCGGCACGTGCCCCATGTGCTCAACGCCGCCCACCAGGCAGGCCTGCGCATCACCGGTCATGATCATCCGCGCCGCGTCGTGCAGCGCCTGCATTGACGAACCGCACAGGCGGTTGACGGTGACGGCCGGAACCGAATGCGGGATCTCCGCCAGCAGCGACGCGTTACGGGCGATGTTGAAACCTTGCTCCAGGGTCTGCTGCACGCAGCCCCAGTAGATATCGTCCAGCGCAGCAGGATCCAGCGCCGGGTTACGCGCCAGCAGGCTACGCATCAGATGCGCGGAGAGGTCTTCCGCACGCACGTTACGGAATGCACCGCCTTTTGAACGGCCCATCGGGGTGCGAATCGCATCAACAATGACAACCTTTTCCATTGTGACTCCTTAAGCCGTTTTCAGCTCGCCAACCGGACGGGCTGGCTCAACTGCTGGATAGTAGGGTTCGTTATGGCGCGCTTTGTTACGCAGCCCTTCCGGCACCTCATAAAGCGGGCCGAGGTGCTGATACTGCTGAGCCATATCGAGATAGCGGGCGCTGCCGAGCGTGTCCAGCCAGCGGAACGCGCCGCCGTGGAACGGAGGGAAGCCCAGGCCGTACACCAGCGCCATATCGGCTTCTGCCGGGCTGGCGATGATGCCTTCTTCGAGGCAACGCACCACTTCGTTGATCATTGGAATCATCATGCGGGCGATGATCTCATCGTCGGTGAAGTCGCGTTTTGGCTGGCTAACGTCGGCCAGCAGGCCATCCACTGCGGCATCTTCTTCTTTCTTCGGTTTGCCTTTGCTGTCTTCTTTATAGCGCCAGAAGCCCAGGCCGTTTTTCTGGCCGAAGCGGTTAGCGTCGAACAGAGCGTCAATGGCGTCGCGATAATCTTTCTGCATACGCTGCGGGAAGCCTGCCGCCATCACCGCCTGAGCGTGGTGAGCGGTATCAATGCCGACCACGTCCAGCAGATACGCCGGGCCCATCGGCCAGCCGAACTGTTTCTCCATCACTTTGTCGATTTTGCGGAAGTCTGCACCGTCGCGCAGCAGCTGGCTGAAACCGGCGAAGTAAGGGAACAGCACGCGGTTGACGAAGAAGCCCGGGCAGTCGTTAACAACGATCGGCGTTTTGCCCATCTTGCTGGCCCATGCCACCACTTTAGCGATGGTTTCGTCAGAGGTTTTTTCCCCGCGGATCACTTCGACCAGCGGCATACGGTGTACCGGGTTGAAGAAGTGCATCCCGCAGAAGTTTTCCGGACGCTTCAGCACGCTCGCCAGTTCGCTGATTGGAATGGTGGAGGTGTTAGAGGCCAGCACGGTCTCAGGACGAACCTTGTCTTCCGTTTCCGCCAGCACCGCTTTTTTGACTTTCGGGTTCTCGACGACGGCTTCGACTACTACGTCCACGCGGTCGAAACCGCTGTATTCCAGCACGGGCTGAATGGTGGAGATCACGCCTGCAAGCTTCAGCCCGTCAATTTTTCCGCGCTCCAGCTGTTTATTCAGCAGCTTGGCCGCTTCGGTCATGCCCAGCGTCAGGGATTTCTCGCTGATGTCTTTCATCACTACCGGCACGCCTTTCCAGGCCGACTGGTAAGCGATGCCGCCACCCATAATGCCCGCGCCGAGTACCGCCGCATGTTTTGGCGTCTCAACGTTTTTGGTCAGCTGTTTGGCTTTACCCTTCACGAACTGATCGTTGAGGAAGATACCGACCAGCGCGCGAGCTTCATTGGTGTGCGCCAGCGGGACAAAGCTCTGATTTTCGAGCTTCAGCGCTTCATCGCGTCCGAGACGAGCAGCCGCTTCAATGGTTTTCACCGCCGTGATCGGTGCCGGGTAGTGTTTACCCGCCGTCTGCATCACCATGCCTTTAGCGATGGTGAAGCTCATGGTGGCTTCAATCTTGCTGAGTTTTAACGGTTCCAGCTTCGGCTGGCGTTTGGCTTTCCAGTCGAGATCGCCGTTAATGGCCTGTCGCAGAATGGCGAGTGCGCCTTCAACCAGTTTCTCTGGCTTCACGACGCCGTCGACCAGACCGATTTTCTGGGCCTGTTCTGCGCCGACATCTTTACCTGCGGCAATGATCTCCAGCGCGCTGTCGGCACCCAGCATGCGCGGCATACGCACGGAGCCGCCAAAGCCCGGCATGATGCCCAGCCTGGTTTCCGGCAGGCCGATGCGCAGGTCCGGCGTCGCCAGACGGTAGTCGGTCGCGAGTACGCATTCGCAGCCGCCGCCCAGCGCATAGCCGTTAACGGCGGAAATGGTCGGGACAGGCAGATCTTCCAGACGATTAAAGACGCTGTTGGCAAAGTGCAGCCACTGGCTCAGCTGTTCTTCCGGGACCAGGAACAGCGAAAGAAACTCGGTGATATCGGCACCGACAATAAAGGCCGCTTTGTTCGAACGCAGCAGCAGCCCTTTTAATTCAGGTTGTTTTTCAAGAACATCCAGCGCCAGGCCAAGACTGGCCACCGTCGCGGTATCAAGCTTATTCACTGAGCCGGGGGCATCGAACACCAGTTCGGCAATGCCATCTTCCAGCCAGTTGAGGTACAGGGTGTCGCCTTTGTAGAGCATGTCAGTCTCCTGAATCCAGCAATTGGATCTGGTCATACCAGATGAATCGGAGTGTGGGATTTATGTTAATAAAATGCAAATTACTCATTAAGAAAATGCTGCATTGATCACGGTCGGTGGAAATCACGCAGCCGGAGTGAGGTGTGCTAAGATGCGATGACTTGAGGTCAAAAAAACGAAAGGAAGAATGATGGACTCACTGGCTTCGCTTTATAAAAATCATATCGTTACCCTACAGGAACGTACCCGCGATGTACTGGCCCGCTTCAAGCTGGATGCGCTGCTGATCCACTCCGGCGAGCTGATGAATACCTTTCTGGATGACCACGCTTATCCGTTTAAGGTGAACCCGCAGTTTAAAGCCTGGGTGCCGGTGACTCAGGTTCCAAATTGCTGGCTGCTGGTGGATGGCGTGAACAAGCCGAAACTGTGGTTCTACCTGCCGGTCGATTACTGGCACAACGTAGAACCGCTGCCGACCTCTTTCTGGACGGAAGAGATTGATGTGATTGCACTGCCGAAAGCGGACGGCATTGGCAGCCAGCTGCCTGCCGCGCGGGGCAATATCGCCTATATTGGCCCTGTTCCGGAGCGCGCGCTGGGTCTGGATATTCCGGCAGACAAACTCAATCCGAAAGGGGTGCTGGATTACCTGCACTATTACCGCGCGTATAAAACCGACTACGAACTTTACTGCATGCGTGAAGCGCAAAAAACGGCGGTGAACGGTCACCGTGCGGCGCATGAAGCATTCCAGTCGGGGATGAGCGAGTTCGACATCAATCAGGCCTATCTGACCGCGACAGGCCACCGTGATACCGACGTGCCGTACAGCAATATCGTCGCGCTGAATGAGCACGCGTCTGTGCTTCATTACACCAAACTGGATCACCACGTACCGTCGGAGATGCGCAGCTTCCTGCTTGACGCAGGCGCCGAGTACAACGGTTACGCGGCCGACCTGACCCGTACCTGGGCGGCGAATGCGGATACCGATTTCGCGCAGCTGATTAAAGACGTAAACGATGAACAGCTGGCGCTGATTGGCACCATGAAGGCGGGAACCAGCTATGTGGATTACCACATCCAGTTCCATCAGCGTATCGCAAAACTGCTGCGTAAACATCAGATTGTGAAAGACATGAGCGAAGAGGCGATGGTCGAGAACGATCTAACCGGGCCATTCATGCCGCACGGTATTGGCCATCCGCTGGGCCTGCAGGTTCACGACGTTGCGGGCTTTATGCAGGATGACACCGGCACGCACCTGGCGGCACCGTCTAAATATCCTTACCTGCGCTGCACCCGTATTCTGGAGCCGCGTATGGTGTTGACGATTGAACCGGGGATCTACTTTATCGAATCCCTGCTGGCGCCGTGGCGTGAAGGCCAGTTCAGCAAACACTTCAACTGGGAAAAAATTGACGCGCTGAAGCCGTTTGGCGGTATTCGCATCGAAGATAACGTGGTGGTTCACGAAAACGGTATCGAGAATATGACGCGAGACCTGAAGCTGGCCTGATGGAAAGCTGGCTGATACCGGCTGAACCGGTCACCTTTGTTGAGGAAATCAAGAAAAGCCGCTTTATTACGCTGCTGGCGCATACCGACGGCGTAGAGGCGGCAAAGGCGTTTGTCGAGTCCGTTCGGGCTGAGCATCCTGACGCGCGTCACCACTGCGTGGCGTGGGTGGCAGGGCCGCCGGACGATTCACAACAGCTGGGGTTTTCCGATGACGGTGAACCGGCGGGCACGGCCGGTAAACCCATGCTTTCGCAGCTGATGGGCAGCGGCGTGGGTGAAATTACCGCCGTGGTGGTGCGCTACTACGGCGGCATCCTGTTAGGCACGGGTGGGCTGGTAAAAGCCTATGGCGGCGGAGTTCAGCAGGCACTGAATATGCTCACAACTACCCGCAAAACGCCGCTCACCGAATATACTTTGTTGTGCGATTACGCTCAGCTATCGGGCATTGAAACGCTGCTCAAACAGTTTAACGGCGTCATCGCGCACAGTGAATATCAGGCAATGGTGCAATTACGCGTGGCGCTTCCTCAGGCGGAGCTGGCTGCTTTTTCAGCAAAACTGGCTGATTTTAGTCGTGGTTCGTTGCAATTGCTGCCGATTGAAGAATAATCCCCACCTCACTTTTTTGAATACCAAAGGAAGCGGCAGAGATGCATTTTCGTGCCATAACCCGAATCGTTGGACTGCTGGTCATACTCTTTTCCGGGACGATGATTCTCCCAGGACTGGTGGCGCTTATCTACCGGGACGGCGCGGGGCGGGCATTTACCCAGACCTTCTTTGTCGCGCTGGCGATCGGCTCGCTGCTGTGGTGGCCAAACCGTCGTCAGAAAGGTGAGCTGAAATCTCGCGAAGGATTTCTGATTGTGGTCCTGTTCTGGACGGTGCTGGGGAGCGTCGGTTCGCTGCCCTTTATCTTCTCTGAACAGCCTAATCTGAGCATCACGGATGCCTTTTTTGAATCGTTCTCCGGTTTAACAACCACCGGGGCGACGACGCTGGTGGGGCTGGATTCACTCCCGCACGCCATTCTCTTTTATCGCCAGATGCTGCAGTGGTTCGGGGGGATGGGGATCATCGTCCTGGCAGTGGCTATTCTTCCTATTCTGGGCGTTGGCGGCATGCAGCTTTATCGCGCCGAAATGCCCGGGCCGCTGAAAGATAACAAAATGCGCCCGCGTATTGCCGAGACGGCGAAAACCCTCTGGCTTATCTATGTATTACTGACGGTGGCCTGTGCGCTGGCGCTATGGTTTGCCGGGATGCCCGCTTTCGACGCCATCGGACACAGCTTTGCGACGATCGCGATCGGTGGGTTCTCCACTCACGACGCCAGCGTCGGCTACTTCGACAGCCCTACGATTAACACTATTATTGCCATTTTCCTGCTGATCTCCGGCTGTAACTACGGTCTGCACTTCTCTTTACTGAGCGGGCGCAGCCTGAAGGTGTACTGGCGTGACCCAGAGTTCCGCATGTTTATTGGCGTCCAGCTTACGCTGGTGATCATCTGTACCCTGGTGCTGTGGTTCCATGATGTTTACAACTCCGCGCTGACCACGCTAAATCAGGCTTTCTTCCAGGTGGTATCAATGGCGACGACCGCCGGGTTTACCACCGACAGCATCGCGCGCTGGCCGCTGTTCCTGCCGGTGCTGCTGTTATGCTCGGCATTTATCGGGGGCTGTGCGGGTTCTACGGGCGGTGGCCTGAAGGTAATTCGTATTCTGCTGCTGTTTAAGCAGGGGAACCGTGAGCTGAAGCGCCTGGTCCACCCGAACGCGGTTTACAGCATTAAGCTGGGGAACCGCGCGCTGCCGGAACGTATCCTCGAAGCGGTGTGGGGATTCTTCTCGGCGTATGCGCTGGTCTTTATCGTCAGTATGCTGGCGATTATCGCGACGGGGGTGGATGATTTTTCCGCCTTTGCGTCCGTCGTAGCAACATTGAATAACCTCGGGCCCGGCCTGGGCGTTGTGGCGGATAACTTTGCCAGCATGAACCCGGTCGCGAAATGGATCCTCATCGCCAATATGCTGTTTGGTCGTCTTGAGGTCTTTACGCTGTTGGTGCTGTTCACCCCTACATTCTGGCGTGAGTAAGGAGCCGTTGATGAAAACATTGATTCTTTTCTCTACGCGAGACGGACAAACGCGTGAGATTGCCGCCTGTCTGGCGTCGGAATTAAAAGAGCTGGGTATTTACTCTGATGTGGTGAACCTGAACCGTGCGGAGCAGATTGCCTGGCAGGAGTACGATCGCGTGGTAATTGGCGCGTCAATTCGTTACGGGCATTTCCATCCGGCGCTGGATCGCTTTGTGAAAAAGCACACGGCGGTGCTCAACAAATTGCCTGGTGCGTTTTACTCGGTCAACCTGGTCGCACGTAAAGCTGAGAAGCGTACGCCGCAGACCAACAGCTACACGCGCAAGTTTTTACTCAGCTCGCCGTGGCAGCCAGACCTGTGCGCCGTCTTTGCCGGCGCGCTGCGTTACCCTCGCTACCGTTGGTATGACCGCTTTATGATCCGCCTGATTATGAAGATGACGGGGGGTGAAACCGATACGCGTAAAGAAGTGGTTTATACCGACTGGTCGCAGGTGGCCAGTTTTGCGCGGGAAATCGCACATTTAACGGGCGATTCGCGACATAAATAAGCGTTAAGTTTGAAAAGTGAGCGAACGAAAAGTTTTTTGTATTTTATGCTTGTCACGTCGGAATAACTCCCTATAATGCGCCTCCACTGACACGGAACAACGGCACACACGCCGCCGGGTCAGCAGAGAAAAGCGAAATTAATCACTTGACTCTGAAGC
>NZ_JAWNBW010000016.1:0-91277 GCF_034106085.1 Enterobacter sp. 302C9 | reverse complement strand
ATAGAGTACTCGGCTACGAACCGAGCGGTCGGAGGTTCGAATCCTCCCGGATGCACCATATTCTCCGAGATAATAGCCACGCTGTTGTTTCAAGGTCTGCGAGTTAATCGCAAGCACCAGGGAGGATAACGTTGCTTCAGCAACGGCCCGCAGGGCGAGGCGCAGCCGAGTAATCCTCCCGGATGCACCATCTCTTCTGTTATTCCCTTCGATGTTTATTTCTTAATCACTCTCGTAGTTATGGCTTCTCAGTCAGCGACAAAAATCACCATTTACGATAAAGTAATGCTTTGTTAATCGTTTAGCGAGAGCACGATGTACGCACAGTATGACGGTTTGATCTTCGATATGGACGGCACTCTCCTGGATACCGAACCCACGCATCGTCAAGCCTGGACTGACGTCCTGGGCCGCTACGGCATGCGTTTCGATCTTCAGGCGATGATTGCCCTCAACGGATCTCCCACCTGGCGTATTGCGCAGGCCGTGATTGAACTGAATCAGGCCGATCTCGACCCGCACCTGCTCGCGCGCGAAAAAACCGATGCGGTAAAAGCCATGCTTTTAGATACCGTACGCCCTCTGCCGCTGATTGATGTGGTAAAAGAGTGGCACGGGCGCCGCCCGATGTCTGTAGGAACCGGGAGCGAAAGCGCGATTGCAGAAGCTTTGCTCAACCATCTTGGCCTGCGCCACTATTTTTCTGCCGTGGTCGCCGCCGATCATGTTAAACATCACAAGCCCGCACCGGACACCTTCCTGCTTTGCGCAGAATTAATGGGCGTCCCGGCGGCAAAATGTGTCGTGTTTGAAGACGCCGATTTCGGCATTCAGGCCGCGCGTGATGCCGGAATGGATGCGGTGGATGTGCGCTTACTGTGAGTGACGCGCTGTCACTTGCCTCATTATTCGCCAGCAGTTTTTTAAGCGCCACGCTGTTACCGGGAAATTCGGAAGTGGTGCTGGTGGCGATGCTGTTGTCCGGCGTGAGTCAGCCCTGGCTGCTTGTATTAATAGCAACAATGGGTAATAGCCTTGGAGGGCTGACTAACGTTATTCTTGGGCGTTTCTTTCCGCTGCGCGAAAAATCGCGCTGGCAGGAAAAGGCAGTCGGCTGGCTAAAACGCTATGGCGCTGCCACGCTGTTATTAAGCTGGATGCCTGTAATAGGCGATTTACTGTGTCTGCTGGCGGGATGGATGCGCATCTCCTGGGGACCGGTGCTCTTTTTTTTGTGCCTTGGCAAGGCGTTGCGCTATGTTCTCGTGGCGTGGGCAACACTACAGGGTATGACGTGGTGGCACTAATTGGTGGAATGAATACGCGACCTTCAATCGTCAACCATTACAATTATGCTGAGTAACATTACTTTGACAGGCGGGAGGTCAATTTGATCCCGGACGTATCTCAGGCGCTGGCCTGGCTGGAAAACCACCCTCAGGCATTGAAGGGTATTCAGCGTGGTCTTGAGCGTGAAACGCTGCGCGTTAACGCGGACGGTAGCTTAGCGACGACGGGTCACCCGAAGGCGTTAGGCTCGGCGCTGACACATAAATGGATCACAACCGATTTCGCTGAGGCACTGCTGGAGTTCATCACGCCAGTAGAGGGTGATATTGATCATATGCTGACGATCATGCGCGATATCCATCGCTACACCGCGCGCAACATGGGCGACGAACGTATGTGGCCCCTCAGCATGCCGTGCTATATCGAGCAGGGCCAGGAGATTGAGCTGGCGCAGTACGGCACGTCAAATATCGGCCGGCTGAAAACGCTCTATCGCGAAGGGCTGAAAAACCGGTACGGCGCGTTGATGCAGACGATCTCGGGCGTGCATTACAACTTCTCGCTGCCAATGGCGTTCTGGCAGGCGAAATGCGGTGAAACGGATAAAGACGCGATCTCTGAAGGCTACTTCCGCCTGATCCGCAACTATTACCGTTTCGGCTGGGTGATCCCGTATCTGTTTGGTGCCTCCCCGGCGATCTGTTCTTCGTTCCTGCAGGGGAAACCGACCACGCTGCCGTTCGAGAAGACCGAGTGCGGAATGTACTATCTCCCGTATGCCACCTCTCTGCGCCTGAGCGATCTCGGTTATACCAATAAATCGCAAAGCAATCTCGGTATTACGTTTAACGAATTGCACGAATATGTGGCAGGATTGAAGCGGGCGATCAAAACCCCGTCGGAAGAGTACGAGAAAATCGGCCTCGAAAAAGACGGCAAGCGCCTGCAAATCAACAGCAATGTGCTGCAGATTGAAAACGAGCTGTATGCGCCTATTCGTCCTAAGCGCGTAACGCGCAGCGGTGAAACCCCGTCGGATGCGCTGCAGCGCGGCGGGATCGAATACATTGAAGTGCGTTCGCTGGATATCAACCCGTTCTCACCGATTGGCGTTGATGAGCAGCAGATTCGCTTCCTGGATCTGTTTATGGTCTGGTGCGTGCTGGCGGATGCGCCGGAAATGAGTTCAGACGAACTGCTCTGCACCCGTACAAACTGGAATCGCGTGATTCTGGAAGGGCGTAAGCCGGGCCTTACGCTGGGTATCGGCTGCGAAACGGCACAGTTCCCGCTGACCAAAGTCGGCAAAGATCTGTTCCGCGACCTGAAGCGTGTTGCCCGCACAATGGACAGCATCGACGGCGGCGACGCGTATCAACAGATCTGCGACCAGCTGGTGGAATGTTTTGATAATCCGGAACTGACGTTCTCAGCGCGTATTCTGCGTTCTATGATCGATCAGGGCATTGGCGGCACCGGGCGTTCACTCTCAGCGGAGTACCGCGAGATGCTGATGCAGGAGCCGTTAGAAGTGCTGAGCGAAGCGGATTTTGTCGCGGAACGCGATGCGTCCGTGGTGCGTCAGAAAGAGGTTGAAGCGGCGGATACCGAGTCGTTTGAGGCGTTTCTGGCGAAGCAGTCTTAAGCAGAAAAGAAAAAGGCCACATCGCTGTGGCCAAAATATACATCTCTGAATTCAGGGATGATGATAACAAATGCGCGTCTTTCATATACTCAGACGTGCATTCTGTAGAAGAGTTCAGTTTATTTTAAAAAAAATCACTGTCGGAGGTGACGTATGCCGTTATTAGATAGCTTTACTGTCGACCATACCCGTATGGAAGCACCTGCAGTACGCGTGGCGAAGACCATGCACACCCCGCACGGCGACACGATCACCGTCTTCGATCTGCGTTTCTGCGTGCCAAATAAAGAAGTGATGCCAGAGAAAGGCATTCATACCCTGGAACACCTGTTCGCCGGTTTCATGCGTGACCATCTGAACGGCAACGGCGTTGAGATCATCGACATCTCTCCGATGGGCTGCCGTACCGGTTTCTACATGAGCCTGATTGGCCAGCCAGAAGAGAAACGCGTCGCTGATGCGTGGAAAGCGGCGATGGAAGACGTGCTGAAGGTGAAAGAGCAGAACCAGATCCCTGAGCTGAACGTTTACCAGTGCGGTACTTACCAGATGCACTCTCTGGAAGAAGCGCAGGACATCGCGCGTCACATCATCGAGCGTGATGTTCGCGTGAACAGCAACGAAGAGCTGGCCCTGCCAAAAGAAAAACTGCAGGAACTGCACATCTAGTGCACCTTTTCCCTCTCCCTCCGGGAGAGGGTAGGGTGAGGGTGGTTTAACCCCATGACCACAACCTCAACATTCTCCTTTACCCATCGTCCCCTCGTTCCGTTTGCCCATGATTACGCTCATGGTGACAGCGAGCCGTGGCATGAGCACGACTGCGCGCAGCTGTTGCACACCCTGAGCGGTGTGGTACGGGTCGATACGGCTTCGGGCTGTTGGGTTGTTCCTCCCGGTCGCGGCGTCTGGCTACCAGCGGGGACCCGCCACTCGCTTCGCATCACCGGCAACGTGGCGGCGCGAACGCTGTTTATCGATCCGCTGGCGCGGGCCGATCTCCCGGCCACCTGTCAGATCGTGCAGATCGCGCCGCTGTTGCGCGAGCTGATCCTCGTCTCCCTTGCTTTACCTGAATCGTACTCGCCCGGCAGCCGGGATGAACGCGTCTATGAACTCATTCTCGATGAAATCCGCACCATGCCGGTGCTGCCGTTTCACCTGCCGGAGCCGGAAGGCGAGGCGTTACGTCACCTGTGTTTGCAAATCCGGCAAAACGCGGGGGAGAGCTGGAGCAGCGCGCAGGCCGCGAGCATGATGAACATGAGCGAACGCACCCTGAACCGCCATTTTCAGCAGCAGACGGGATTAAGCTACGGCGAGTGGTTGAGAAGGGCGCGCCTGCTGGAAGCCTTAGTGCGGCTGGCGCAGGGCCAGCCGGTACTACGCGTGGCGCTGGATCTGGGTTACGGCAGCCACAGCGCCTTTACGGCGATGTTCCGCCGGGTAATGGGCGTCTCACCCAGCGATTACTTTAAGAACGACTGACGGCGTTTAAAAGCGCCTGAAGCGACGCGCGCGCCACGTCGCTGTCGATGCCCACGCCCCAGCGGCTGCTCCCGTCCTGGAACAGGCAGCGGATGTAGGCCACCGAGCGGCTGTCGCTGCGTTCGCCTAACGTATGCTCGTGATAATCCTTAATCACGAACGGGGCGCTGATCCAGCGGCTTAAGCCTTGAGCGGCGGCGGAGAGCAGACCGTTACCCTGACCTTCCAGCTGACGCGTTCCCCCCTGCGTAGCGATGCTTGCCGTCAAACGCAGCTGGCCGTCCTGCTGGCTGTCGCTGCGGTAGGATTGCAGCGCAAACTGCGGCGTGGCTACCAGCCCGTAGCGGGTGCGGAACAGCTGCCACAGCGCATTCTGCGTCATCTCTTTTCCGTGGCGATCGGTTTCCTGCTGCACGTGCTGGCTGAAATCCTGCTGCAGGGCGCGAGGTAATTTCAGACCATGATTCTGTTCGATGAGCCACGCGCTGCCGCTTTTCCCTGACTGGCTGTTGACGCGGATCACCGCTTCGTAGGTGCAGCCGATATCCTGCGGATCGACGGGCAGATACGGCATCTCCCAGCGATCGCCAGGCCTGCGGGCATCAAAGCCTTTTTTGATCGCATCCTGGTGCGAGCCGGAGAAGGCGGTATAGGCCAGTCGTCCTGCCCACGGGTGGCGCGGATGCACCGGCAGCTGGTTGCAGGCTTCCACCACTTCCACGACCCGGTTCATATCGCTAAAGTCGAGATTCGGGCTGACGCCCTGGCTGTAGAGATTCATCGCCAGCGTCACCAGGCAGACGTTGCCCGTGCGCTCGCCGTTACCAAATAGACAGCCCTCCACGCGATCTGCGCCCGCCATCACGGCCAGCTCGGCGCTGGCGACGCCGGTACCGCGGTCGTTATGCGGATGTACGCTGATGCAGACATCCCGGCGGCGGCTGAAGTGGCGACAGAAATACTCGATCTGATCGGCATAGACGTTCGGCGTGCTCACTTCGACGGTGGCCGGTAAGTTGATCACCATGGGCCGTTCGTCGCACGGCTGCCAGATCTCCGCCACGGCTTCACAGATCTCCAGCGCAAACTCCGGCTCGGTAAAGCAGAAGGTCTCCGGGGAATACTCATACTGCCAGCGAGTGTCCGGGTTCTCTTCACACAGCTGACGAATAAGCCGTGTGGAGCGCGTCGCCAGCTCAACGATTTGCGCTTTCTCCATGCCGAACACCAGGCGGCGGAACAGCGGGGCGGTGGCGTTATACAGATGGACGGTGGCCTGTTTCGCACCGCGCAGGGATTCGAAAGTGCGATGGATGAGATCTTCCCGCGCCTGGGTTAGTACCTGAATCGTGACGTCATCCGGGATGCGGTTCTCTTCAATCAGCTGGCGAACGAAGTTGAAGTCGGTCTGCGAGGCGGATGGGAAAGCCACCTCAATTTCTTTAAAGCCGCAGCCCAGCAGCAGATCCCAGAACTGCAGCTTGCGGGTGCTGTCCATGGGCTCAGCAAGGGCCTGGTTGCCGTCGCGTAAGTCGGTTGAGAGCCAGCGCGGCGCGCGGGTGATGCGTTGCTCCGGCCAGCGGCGGTCGGGCAGGGAAAGGGTCGGATAGGGTTGGTACTTGTCGGCGGGTGTGTTCAGCATGATGCGCTCCTGTTGTCTTTTCACTATCGTGAATGGATTTCAGGAGCGCTGCTTTATCGACACTGACAATCGCTGTCGCGTTCTGGACAACGCGATTTAGTGCGCGCCACCGCCGCCGCTACCGGCGCCAAACGGTGGTTTAGCAAACCACACCAGTCCCAGCAGGACGATAAAGATCCCTGCCGATATCCAGAAAATCTCGTTGGCCGAGATAATCAGACCCTGATTGGTGATCTGCTGGGCAATCCAGCCGGACGCCTGCTGTTCCGTCATACCCATTCCCTGCAGCTGGTTGTACATCTGCTGAGAGTTCGGGTTGAACGGGTTCACCGCTTCGGTCAGCTGCGCATGGTGCATCGATTCACGGTTCGTCCACAGGGTGGTGGTGATCGACGTACCTATCGAGCCCGCCAGCGTTCGCGTAAAGTTCGACAGGCTCGATGCGGCCGCCATGCGCTCAGGCGGTAAACCGGAAAGCGTGATGGTGGTCAGTGGCATAAAGAAGCACGCCACGGCAAAGCCCTGAATAAACTGCGGCCACGCGGACGCGCCAAAGTCCATTCCCGGTTCGAACGTATACGCGCGCCAGTAGAAGCACACGGCGTACATGATAAAGCTGAACGTCACCAGCCGGCGCATGTCGAGCTTGTGGGCGAAGCGGCCAATAATCGGCGACAGCAGAACCGGAATCAATCCAACCGGCGCCGAGGCTAAACCTGCCCAGGTTGCGGTGTAGCCGTATACCTCCTGCAACAGCTGCGGCAGCAGTACAATCGCGCCGAAGTAGAGCATGTAGGCGAGGCTGATACACAGACAGCCTATGGTGAAGTTTCGCGACTTAAACAGCGACAGGTCGACTATCGGGTTATCGTCCGTCAGCTCCCAGACAATCAGGAAGCTCAGCGACACCACCGCGACAATCGTCAGGATGATGATCTCCCTGGAGTTGAACCAGTCCAGCTCTTTGCCCTGGTCGAGCATGACCTGCAGGCTACCGATGCCGACAACCAGCAGTGCCAGACCAATGGCGTCGATACGCCGCTGTTCCGTCCGGGTTTCTCTGCCGCGCAGCGACTGGAGCGTCAGCATTACCACGAGGGCGCCAATCGGTACGTTGATGAAGAAGATCCAGCCCCAGTGATAGTTGTCGCTGATATAGCCGCCTAAGATAGGCCCGCAAATCGGCGCGACAATCACGGTCATTGACCACAGCGCCAGCGCAATCGAGCGTTTGGCTGGCGGGTAGTTGTTCAGCAGTAAGCTCTGCGACAGCGGGATCAGCGGCCCGGCGACAATCCCCTGAATGACGCGGAAGAAAATCAGCATCGTCAGGCTGCTGGACATGCCGCACGCCCAGGAGGCAAGAACGAACAATACCGTTGACCAGAGGAACAGCTTCACTTCACCGACGCGCTTTGCCAGCCAGCCGGTAATCGGAATGGAGATGGCGTTTGCCACCCCAAACGAGGTAATGACCCAGGTCCCCTGGCTCAGCGACGAGCCAAGGTTACCGGCGATGGTCGGGATCGCCACGTTTGCGATGGTGGAGTCCAGCACCTGCATGAATGTCGCCAGCGACAGCGCGATGGTCATAATGACCAGCTGCGCGCCTTCCAGCGGTTTTTGCGGCTTTTGCTGTTGCATAACGCTCACCTTCGGATTAACCGGCGTTTGCCTTCACGATGTCATCGATCAGCTTGTTGACCGGATCGAGGCTAATTTCACGGGCGTTACTTTCATAAGCCGGGCTGCTGCGCACCTGGCTTGCCAGGATCTGACCGTCGCGGTTGGCGGTGTCGACCGTCACCAGCGTAGAGAGGCCGATACGCAGCGGGTGATCCGCCAGCTGTTTGGCATCCAGCTCAATACGCACGGGCAGACGCTGAACCACTTTGATCCAGTTACCGGTGGCGTTTTGCGCAGGCAGCAGGGAGAAGGCGCTGCCGGTCCCCATGTCCAGGCCGACCACTTTACCGGTGTACTTCACGTCATCGCCATAGATGTCGCTGACAACCGTCGCGCTCTGGCCGATACGCATATGGGCAAGCTGCGTCTCTTTAAAGTTGGCGTCTACCCACAGATTGTCTGCCGGCACGACCGCCATCAGCGGCGTGGTTGGGCTAATCTGCGCCCCTGGCTGGACGGAACGACGGGAGACATAGCCGGTCATCGGGCTGACGATTTTGGTACGCTGCAGGGCAAGCCACGCGTTGCGCACTTCGGTCGCCGCCTGCTGTACGGCAGGCTGGTTTTCCAGACTGGTCCCCAGCACCATCGCCTGGTTGGCGTTGTACTGTTGAATGGCCACATCCAGCTGTGCCTGAGCGCTGGCAACGGCATCGCGGGCGTGCTGCAGCTCTTCACGGCCAATCAGGTTAGCCGTGCCGAGCGGTACGCGGCGGTTCAGGTCGCTCTGCGCCTGCGCCAGCGCCGTTTTCTGCACGTCGATGTTGGCCTGCAGCTGTTTGCTGTTGATCATCAGCTGGCGGGTCTGACGGACGCTGGAGGCCAGCGCGGTCTGTGCTTTTTCAAACGCCTGCTGGGCGTCGGTTGGATCGAGGGTCACCAACACATCGCCTTTTTGCACAAAGTCGGTATTGTCAGCCCAGACTTTCGTCACGCTGCCCGACACCTGCGCCATAATTTGTACCTGGTTCCCTGCCACGTACGCGTCGTCAGTCTCTTCAGCATGACGCAGTACTAAAAACCAATAGATCCCATATGCCACGGCAATAATGATAAAGAGCAAGGTCAACAGAAGAAGGGCGCTCTTACGTTTGCCTTTCTTGTTGGCCGGTTGCTGCGGGGTAGTGCTCTCCGCATTTGCGCTCATTGTTGTTCTCCACGATCTTCTTATTTTCACATCGGCTGAGCCGACCTGTTGTCAGAAAGGCCAGCACTGTGACGTGCTGGCCTGTCGGTTTTCTTATGAATCTGGAATGGTGAGCGTGTCGTCGCGTTAGCGCAGCGCCTCAAGAACGGCGCCGTCTTCATCCATCTGGTCCAGACGGGTGAGCAGCTTGCGAGTGATGTGCTCAAGCTGGTCGCGCTCGGCGGTGCTGAGGACAGACCAGAGTTTGTGCAGGCAATTGTGCTGAGGTGGCAGCACCTCGCGCAGGAACTGGTGACCTTTATCGGTCAGTTGCAGATGCAGGCAGCGGCGATCGTTGTCGCTTTCACGGCGCTCAATCCAGCCGCGCTTTTCGAGTTCATCGGCAATACGGGTCGCATTGGTACGGGAGGAGCCCAGCGCGCAGCTCAGTTCGGAAGGCTGAATGCTGTGATTTTCCTGAGACTCCAGCGTAATCAACGCCATAAACAACGTCTCGTTAATCCCTTGAGCTTTCAGCATTTTATTACGGTTTTCCAGTAGCTTACCCTGCATGTGCATGCACAGGCGAGTCAGCAGGATTTCCTGATACGGGAAGTCCTCATGGCGACTGGCGCGGAATTTAAGCATTTGTTCAATGGGCGTAAACGAACTATCCATTTGGGCATAACCTCATTAATTACAGCCGATATAGTAACGACAGTGACAAATAATGTAAATGAATTATTTGTGCGGTTATATCCGCCAAACTTATGTCACCATCAGAAAGCGCCGGGTAAGTCCGTGACCCGGTGAGCACAGAAAGCGTTGGGTGTGAACCCGCTGAAGAGAGGATGTGAGGACGGGGGTCTGAACTATTCATGCCGATTGTAAATATGTCACCCACATTAAAATTTCTGGGATAAATGATTACGTTTACATTAACAGAGTGAAGGGCCTCTTAACACCCTAAGAGGCCAACTCAATGTAAATGTTAGTTAATTGCATCCTGACGGTGATAACCGCGCCACCATACTAGCAGGTTGAGGGTGGCGACGATGGCCCCGATCGCGCATACCCCCGACCAGCCCGCATGCTGCCACGCCGACGCAGAAATAAGCGAACCCGCCGCGCCGCCGATGAAGTAGCTGGTCATGTATCCTGCCGTCAGGCGGTTACGCGCCTCTGGCTTCACGCGATAGATGACGGTCTGATTGGTAATGTGAACGCCCTGAACGGTGAGATCGAGCACCAGGATACCGACGATCAGCGCCAGCACCGAGATGTGTCCGTACCAGATCGCCGCCCAGGAGAGCAGAAGTAAAACCAGCCCTGCGGAGGTGGTCAGGTGGGATTTGCCCTTGTCGGCCAGCCCGCCAGCGGGGCGTGCGCCCAGCGCGCCTGCGGCACCGGCCAGGCCGAACAGGCCAATCACCCCTTCGGAATAATTGAACGGCGGCGCGGCCAGCAAAAACGCCATTGACGTCCAGAGAATGCTGAAGTTAGCGAAGGTGAAACAGCCCAGCAGGGCGCGGGTGCGCAGAAGCTTGTCCTGCGTAAACAGGCTGAAAACGGAGGCCAGCAGCTGAGGATAGTTCAGGTGGTTTTCCTGCTTCACTTTTGGCAGCCCGCGCCACAGCGCCAGCGCCATGACGACCATCAGCACGCTCGCCACCCAGTATACGGTGCGCCAGCCGCCGAGGCTTGCCAGCAGCCCTGCAACGGTACGCGCCAGCAAAATCCCCAGCAGCAGGCCGCTCATGATGGTGCCCACCACCTTGCCGCGTTTTTCCGGGGAGGCGAGGGTCGCGGCGAGCGGGACCAGGATTTGCGCCACCACGGAGAACAGCCCTGTAAGCGCGGTTCCGACGATCATCATCGTCAGCGACTGGCTGCTGGCGGTGATCAGCATTCCACCGGCGGCCAGCAGGGTCATGGAGACGATCAGCATTCGGCGTTCAAACATATCGCCGAGCGGCACCAGGAACAGCAGCCCGGCGGCATAGCCCAGCTGTGCAGCGGTGACGATAAAGCCTGCGGAGCTGGCGGAGAGATTGAACGCGCGGGCGATGGTGTCGAGAAGGGGTTGCGCGTAATAGTTGCTGGCGACCGCCAGACCCGTTGCCACGGACATTAAAAGGATGAGTGCGGGGCTAAGCCCTTGAGCTGTTTTTGTCATTAGTTTCAGGAATCGTTAGTTGAGTGATTATTTTTCCGGAAACCATAATAGCTAATGATTGTGAAAGTTGGGGGATTGTTGGGTGATGTATTGTGCGGTTTAGGGGGATTGTGCGGTTTGATCCCCTCACCCCGGCCCTCTCCCAAGGGGAGAGGGAGGTCATCGTCCCCTCTCCCTCTGGGAGAGGGTTAGGGTGAGGGGTAGGGTTTTGTTTTTACTTCTGCGCTTCAAGCGCCTCTTTCACCCAGCCGTCAAACTGCTGCTGGTGGGCTTTGATCCAGCCGTCAACGTGGCCTTTCACATCCGCTTCAGACGATTTGCCCGCATGCATCATCGCGTTCTGGGCATTGATGTCCGCCAGCGGCAGCTTCATCACCGAGAACAGCTTCGCCGCCGCCGGGTTTTTCTCCGCCCAGGCTTTATTAGCCACGATGTGCATGGTATTCACCGGGAAGCCGTAGTTCATGCCGTTCGGCAGCTTGGTGTCGATATCTTTCTGCTCGCCCGGCAGGGAGGAGAACGGCACCTGCAGCCACACCACGTCTTTGCCCGGCTTCAGCACGTCGCTTACCCAGTACGGCGTCCAGGTGTAGTAGATCACCGGTTTACCCTCTTTGAAGCGGGCAATGGTGTCGGCCATCATCGCTGAATAGTTGCCGTGGCTCACGTCGACGGTTTTTGCCAGGTCAAAGGCTTTGTTCTGGTGGTTAATCACTGCTTCACAGCCCCAGCCCGGCGAGCAGCCCATCATGTCGGCCTTGCCGTCACCGTTGGTGTCGAACAGCCTGGCGATCTTCGGATCTTTCAGCTGTTCAATATTGGTGATGTGGTACTGGTCCGCAGTTTTCTTGTCAATCAGATACCCCTGCGCCGCACCCGTCACGAAGGTCCCCTCGCGATAGAATTTCTTGTCGCCACCGGCGGCGGCATACATGTCGTCGTGCAGCGGCTGCCAGTTGACGGCGGTAAAGGTGGCGTCACCGGAGGCAATCGAGGTGTAGCCCACGTTGTAATCTACTTCGCTCGGCGTGTTAACCGTGTAGCCCAGCTTCTCCAGCGCGCGGCTGACGATCAGGGTCTGGAAGCTCTCTTCCGAAATGGTGCTCTGCACCGGCTGTACGGTAATGCCTTTGCCAGGCAGGTCAGCCGCAAACGCGCTGGTGGAGACAAGGGTGGCAAACGCTGTGGCAAAAAGTACGTTATGTCGCATCGTTGTTCCTTATTTTGATTTCGTGAAAGGGCGGGTGAGTAACCCGACAGGGCCGGTGGTATACCAGCGACGGTTGCCGCGACTGCGTGAATCACGACCGACGGCCTGAGTCAGGCGGTCAAGGATAATGGCGAGGATCACAATGCCGACGCCGCCGACGGTGGCCAGCCCCATATCGAGACGGCCAATGCCGCGCAGCACCATCTGACCCAGACCGCCAACGGCGATCATCGAGGCAATGACCACCATCGACAGGGCCAGCATCAGCGTCTGGTTAACGCCCGCCATGATGGTCGGCATCGCCAGCGGAAGCTGAACCTTAAACAGCATCTGGCGCGGACTGGCGCCGAACGAGCGTGACGCTTCGATCAGGTCCGCAGGCACCTGGTTAATCCCCAGAATGGTCAGACGAATAATCGGCGGCAGGGCGAAGATAATGGTCACTACCACCCCCGGCACGTTGCCGATGCCGAACAGCATCACGATAGGCACCAGATAGACGAACGCCGGGGTGGTCTGCATCGCATCCAGCAGCGGGCGAATTATCTTCGCCGCTCGCGGGCTGCGCGCCAGCCAGATCCCCATCGGCAGGCCGATGACAATGCAAAAGAGCAGAGCGGTCAGCACCAGCGCCAGGGTGATCATCGCCTGCGACCATGCGCCAATCGCGCCGATAGCGATCAGAGAGATAAGCGTGGCGATCCCCATCCCTGCGCTACCGAACTGCCAGGCGATCAGGGAGAACAGGATAATCGCCACCGGCGCCGGCATGCCCAGCATCAGCTGCTGGAAGCCGTTCAGGATGTAATCCACCGGGACGCGGATCCCCTGGAAGACCGGACGGAAGTGGGTGACCACCCAGTCGATCCCTTCCGTGACCCAGCTGTCCAGCGGGATC
Organism: Enterobacter sp. 302C9; assembly: GCF_034106085.1. Lineage (NCBI taxonomy): Bacteria > Pseudomonadati > Pseudomonadota > Gammaproteobacteria > Enterobacterales > Enterobacteriaceae > Enterobacter > Enterobacter sp. 302C9. The sequence goes on along the minus strand of NZ_JAWNBW010000016.1, from coordinate 78,116 downwards.
AGCGTTTTGTGGAACGGATCCATGATGTTGAAGTGTTCTGGCGCAGGCGCGGGTGCGCTGTTCAGCCAGTCTGCCGCGCCGCCGCCATCGGTCGGCGCTGGCGTGGAACCCCACGCGTCGGCGGATTGCACAGCGCTGTCCGCTGCCTCAGTGGCGCCCCACGGGTTAGATTGATCGGTCATTGTTTGCCCCCTCGCGATCTAAAGCCTGCAGCAGCATCCTTTTTGAGATGATGCCGACGTACTGTTGTTCCTCACCCACGACCGGCACGGCGCACGGCGCCTGGCCCACGTGAGAGAGCAACTCGCTGAGCGGCGTTTCGGCGTCCACGGCAAGCGGAGCGTCAATTAACGCCGCATCGATTCCCTGGTTCTCAGTGAGAGCCGTTTTCAGGGAGTCGATGGAGACAACGCCAACAAATTTATTGCCGCGTTCAACCAGATAACCGTATTCACGGTCTTCGTCCTGCAGCAGCTTCAGCGCCGAGCGAGGGCCGAAGCCTGGCGTTTTACGGATAATGCCGTTTGGCGTTCGGCGGGCAATATCTTTGGCGCTAAAGACCTGGCTAATATCCACCCCGCGAAAGAAGGTGCGGACATAATCATTCGCCGGATTATTGAGAATTTCATCCGGCGTGCCGACCTGCACCACTTCACCGTTTTGCATAATGGCAATGCGGTCGCCAATACGCATGGCTTCATCCAGATCGTGGGAAATAAAGACAATCGTTCGCTGATGTTTAGCCTGTAATTTTACCAGCTCATCCTGCATCTCGGTGCGAATTAATGGATCGAGGGCGGAGAAGGCTTCATCCATTAATAATATGTCTGGATTAATGGCTAATGCACGGGCTAATCCCACGCGCTGACGCATACCGCCGGAAAGTTCATCCGGGTACGCATGCGCATAATTTTCCAGCCCGACCTGACGCAGGGCATCAAGGGCTTTTTCCTGACGTTCCTGAGCCGGCGTGCCGGCTAATTCCATGCCGAAAGCGGTATTATCCAGCACCGTCATGTGTGGCATCAGCGCGAATGACTGGAACACCATTGCGATCTTCTTTCTGCGCACCTCGCGAAGCTCTGCGTCTGATATTCTGGCGATATCCACGCCGTCAATCAGCACCTGCCCGCGGGTGGGTTCAATCAGGCGATTGAGAAGGCGAACCATAGTGGATTTACCCGAACCGGATAATCCCATGATGACAAAAATCTCGCCTTCTTCAATGGCCAGACTGGCGTCTTTAACGCCAAGCGATAGCCCGGTTTTTTCCAGAATTTGCTCTTTCGTAAGGCCTTTCTCAATATATTTGAATGCGCGCTGCGGGTGCTCGCCAAATACTTTATAAAGATTTTTCACTTCTAATTTAATTGCCATGCAATAGAGAGTGTCCTGTTATTTGTTTATGCCGATATGATTACCATGGTAAATTGTTAACGGGCATAACCCTAACATACTGAGAATCTGAGACAACCCTGAGTCGGGCTAAGGGCGGAATTTTGAAGTAAGCGAAACGGCTGAATTTCCCATGAATAAAGGGCTGAGGGCGGTTTGAATTTTTCTCAATTTTTTGCTGCTGCATCGGGAAATTTCGCCTGAACCGGAATCATTCAGGCGAATATGACGTGGAAATTACAGTGTAGTTGTTTTGTAAATATTGGAGAGGGAATTGTTGGGATTATATTAAATTAACGAACGTTAGCGTTCATTAAAAATCCCAGTCTTCATCCTCGGTTTCCACCGCTTTACCCATCACATACGATGAGCCCGATCCCGAGAAGAAATCGTGGTTTTCGTCGGCATTGGGCGACAGCGCGGCCAGAATCGCCGGGTTCACCTCCGCCATCTCCGGCGGGAAAAGCGCGTCGTAGCCCAGGTTCATCAGCGCCTTGTTGGCGTTGTAGCAGAGGAAGGCCTTCACGTCGTCCTCCCAGCCGGTGCCGGCGTAGAGTTCCTCCGTATAGCTCAGCTCGTTGTCGTACAGATCCATCAGCAAATCGAGCGCAAAGCCTTTAAGCTCCTCGCGCTTCGCCTCGCTGATTTTCTCCAGCCCTTTCTGATACTTATAGCCAATGTAATACCCGTGCACCGCTTCATCGCGAATGATGAGCCGAATCAAATCGGCGGTGTTGGTGAGCTTGCCCCGGCTCGACCAGTACATGGGCAGCCAGAAGCCGGAATAGAAGAGAAAAGATTCCAGGAACACGCTGGCGATCTTCTTCTTCAGCGGCTCGTCGGCGCGGTAATATTCCAGAACCAGCTCCGCCTTTCTCTGTAGTGACTCGCTCTCTTCACTCCAGGCGTAGGCCGCGTCCACGTCTTTGGTCTGGCACAGGGTCGAGAAAATAGAGCTGTAGGAGCGGGCATGCACCGCCTCCATAAAGCTGATGTTCGACATCACCGCCTCTTCGTGCGGCGTCAGCGCGTCGCTCATCAGAGCCGGTGCACCGACGGTATTCTGAATGGTGTCCAGCAGCGTCAGGCCAGTAAAGACGCGGATCGTCAGCTGCTGTTCGGCGTGGCCGAGCGTTTGCCAGGCCGGAATATCGTTGGAGAGCGGAACCTTTTCCGGCAGCCAGAAGTTGCTGGTCAGGCGGTTCCATACCTCCAGGTCTTTATCGTCCTGGATTTTGTTCCAGTTAACGGCACTCACGCGTGACAGTTTCATCCTTTCTCCTTACAGCGCGCAGGACACGCAGCCTTCGATTTCGGTGCCTTCCAGCGCAAGCTGGCGCAGGCGAATGTAGTAGAGCGTTTTGATGCCTTTCTTCCAGGCGTAGATTTGCGCTCTGTTGATATCCCGCGTGGTGGCGGTGTCCGGGAAGAACAGCGTCAGCGAAAGCCCCTGGTCCACATGTTTTGTCGCTTCGGCGTAGGTATCGATGATTTTCTCCGGGCCGATCTCATACGCGTCCTGATACAGCGCCAGGTTCTCATTGGTCATAAACGGGGCAGGGTAGTAAACGCGCCCGGTTTTGCCTTCCTTACGAATTTCAATTTTCGACACGATCGGGTGAATGCTCGACGTGGCGTGGTTGATGTAGGAAATCGATCCGGTCGGCGGGACGGCCTGCAGGTTCTGGTTATAAATGCCGTAGCGCATCACCTCGTCTCGCAGCTGCTGCCACATCTCGCGCGTCGGCAGGGTAATCCCCGCGCGGGCAAAGAGTTCGCGTACTTTTTCGGTTTTCGGCTGCCAGTCGCCTTCGAGGTACTGGCTGAAATATTCCCCGCTTGCGTAGCGGGACTGCTCAAAGCCCGCGAACCGCTGGCTGCGCTCGCGCGCCAGCATCATCGAGGTGTGCAGCGCGTGCCAGGTAATGGTGTAAAAATAGAGGTTGGTGAAATCCAGCCCTTCCGGACTGCCGTAGGCGATGCCTTCCCGCGCCAGATAGCCGTGCAGGTTCATCTGCCCCAGCCCGATGGCGTGCGACGCGGCGTTGCCTGCTTCTACAGACGGCACGCTGCGGATGTGGCTCATGTCCGATACCGCCGTCAGCCCGCGAATGGCGGTCTCCACCGTGCGGCCAAAGTCGGGGGAATCCATGGTGTGGGCAATATTCAGCGACCCGAGGTTGCAGGAGATATCCTTGCCGATGTCCGCGTAGTCCAGGTTCTCGTCGTAGGCTGACGCGCTGTTGACCTGCAAAATCTCCGAGCACAGGTTGCTCATGTTGATACGCCCGGCAATCGGGTTCGCGCGGTTCACCGTATCCTCATACATGATGTACGGATAGCCGGACTCAAACTGGATCTCCGCCAGCCGCTGGAAGAAGTCGCGGGCGTTGATGGTTTTTTTGCGGATACGATCGTCGGCCACCAGTTCGTCATAAAGTTCGCTGATGGCCACGTCGCCAAACGCTTTGCCGTAAATGCGCTCGATGTCGTATGGCGAGAAGAGCGCCATCTCGGCATTATCCTTAGCCAGCTTAAAGGTGATATCCGGGATCACCACGCCGAGCGACAGGGTTTTGATGCGAATTTTTTCGTCGGCGTTTTCGCGTTTGGTATCAAGAAAACGCAGAATGTCCGGATGATGCGCATGCAGGTAAACCGCGCCCGCGCCCTGACGCGCGCCAAGCTGGTTGGCATAGGAGAAGGCATCTTCCAGCATCTTCATCACCGGGATCACGCCGGAGGACTGGTTTTCGATGCGCTTGATCGGCGCGCCCGCTTCACGAAGGTTAGAGAGCAGAAACGCCACGCCGCCGCCGCGTTTGGAAAGCTGCAGCGCCGAGTTCACCGCGCGGCCAATCGACTCCATATTGTCTTCGATACGCAGCAGGAAGCAGGAGACCAGCTCGCCGCGCTGGGCTTTGCCGCAGTTGAGGAAGGTCGGCGTGGCGGGCTGGAAGCGTCCGGAAAGGATCTCGTCGGCGAGCTGCTCCGCCAGCGCTTCATCACCCTGCGCCAGGGTCAGCGCCACCATCGCCACGCGATCTTCAAAGCTCTCTAAGTAGCGTTTACCGTCAAAGGTCTTCAGGGTGTAGCTGGTGTAGTACTTCCACGCGCCGAGGAAGGTCTGGAAACGAAAGCCGCTGGCGTGGGCGCGCTCGAACAGCTTCACCACAAAGGCGCGGTCGTAGCGGGTGAGCACGCGCGCGTCGTAGTAGCCCTCGTTAACCAGATAGTCGAGGCGTTCATTCTGGCTTGCAAACGTCACGCTGTTGGGCCGCACGTGGGCGGCAAAAAAGGCGTCCACCGCCTCACGATCTTTATCGAACTGAATGCGCCCCTCCCGATCGTAGAGGTTAAGCATGGCGTTTAATGCGTGGTAATCCGGTGTCGCCTGAATCACCCGTTCTGCGGTTGTCGTTGCCAAAATTCGTTCACTCCTTTACGCACGTTTTCGACGTCCTGCTGTGTCCCCATCAGCTCAAAACGATAGAGATATGGCACGCCGCATTTTTGAGAAATGACATCCCCGGCGCGGCCAAAGGCATCGCCGAAATTGCGATTCCCCGCCGCGATCACGCCGCGGATTAGCCCGCGGTTATGAGGATCGTTTAGAAAGCGGATCACCTGGCGAGGCACGGCTCCTGCCGTACCGCCGCCGCCATAGCTGGGCACCACCAGAATGTAAGGTTCCTCTACCCGGATCCGCTCCCGCTCGTTCAGCGGAATGCGCACCGCAGGCAGCCCGACGCGCTCAATAAAGCGGAGCGTGTTTTCCGAGCTGCTGGAGAAGAAAACCAGCCCACTCATGCCCGGGCGGCCTGAGCGCTCAGGCGGTTAATCATGTCCGGGCGGAAGCCAGACCAGCTTGTTTCCCCGGCGACCACCACCGGAAGCTGACGAAAACCCTGCTTGCGCAGGGTATCTGCGGCCTCGGGGACCTGGTCAACATTCACCATTTCAAACGCCACGCCACGGCTTTCCATTGCCCGTTTGGTCGCGTGGCACTGAACACAATCGTTACGAGTGTAAATAATAATGCTCATGATTCGTATTTCCATTTAAAATGAGGGTACGGCGCGAATCATCGCGTCGGGTTGTGTGTATCTTGCTAAAGGAATACTAGATGTAGGTGTCTTAAGTTTCAACCATACAAGATATGGGAAATTTAGATTGATATCGCCCCTGTGATGAGCACAGCGGGGCAGGGCAGGCTGTACGGGTTTTTCAGGCTAACGGGCATAAAAATGCCCCGGCGCCTGAGGCTACCGGGGCAGAATACGCGGGATTATTTACGCAGGCTGAGCAGGGCACCGATGAAGATGCCGACCGCCGCGACGGTTCCCAGAGTACATAGCGGTTTTTCACGCACGAAGGTCGTAGCACAGCTTGCCATGTCGCAGGCAGCCTGCGTGGCGCGTGAACGTCCGTTCATACGGGCGCGGGTTTCACGGAGCAGAGACTGAGCCTTACGCTTTGCGGCATCCGCTTCGTCCTTCGCGTCACTTCCCCAGGACTTCAGCACCTCTTCCAGCGTGTCCGCTAATTGGCTGACATCATTACGAATATCCTGAGCGTCGTCGTTAATATCGTTTCGGTTCGGTCTGTTAAACATACGATCCTCCGTAATTTTGTGTTCCCGTTCAGTTTAGTTCAGAAATTTAGTATCTGAAGCGCATCACGCGTTATCCGGCAGTTTATGGACTATTCTGAAAGCCCTGCTATTGCTGAATACTGTAAGGTTGCCGGGCAGGAAAAGATAACGAGGAAAAGATATGTATTTACGACCTGACGAGGTGGCACGCGTTCTTGAAAAAGAGGGATTCACCATGGATGAGGTGACGCCAAAAGCGTATGGATATCGCCGCGGCGAGAATTATGTTTATGTTAATCGCGAAGCAAGAATGGGACGTACCGCTCTCATTATTCACCCGACGCTGAAAGACAGAAGTCTGTCATTTGCTGAGCCTGCCTCGGATATTAAAACCTGCGATCATTATCAGCAATTTCCGCTCTATTTAGGCGGTGAACGGCATGAGCATTATGGTATTCCGCACGGTTTCAGTTCGCGTATGGCGCTGGAGCGATTTTTGAAGGGACTGTTTGGCGACGTACAGTAAATCCGCGACTGGCGTGCGCCAGTCGCTTCACATCACGCTTTTGCCTGGCTGTACTGGCTGACCTTAAACAGGCGGCGGCAGTAGTCGAGGAAATAGCCGTAAACGGCTCCCATCAACATCGAAATAACAATATTCGAACTCACCGCCGCAGCGATCTGGTGCCAGTCTGCACCGACTGTCAGGAGAATGGCTACGTAAACCGGCGACTGGAACGTCACATACGCCAGAACGTCCGCCAGGCTTTTCACCCAGCCTGCAGGACTGATACGACGCGCGAAACGCATTACCGCATCGCGGTATAAACCGTAAGGCCATGCAATAATAATATTGACCGGGATCGCCACCAGACGAGAAGAAAGCGACTGCTCGAAGGACATTCCGGAGAGGAATATTTCGATCAGCATGTTCACGACGGAACAGTAAACAACCATCGCGAAAGTATCCGCCACCGCGTGGCGCAGGCGAGATTGCGGCGAGAACATGTCTGAACTCCTTGAGAAGAACACAAAAGAAACGATTTTCCTTCAGCGGTTAGTGCTTTAGGTTGGTTTGTTTGACGTGTATAGCGTATATCTCTGTGTTTAAACTAACAACTAGTGATTAATTTTTATTTAATCGCCTTTTGTCCACAAAATTCTCTAAAGTTGTTCGTTTTTTGTTCCGATCGTTATAATCTGTCTCGTTTGAGATTTTTTATATTAAAATCAAACATTTGCTTTTGTTGGTGGCGAGAAGCTGGAATCCCCACCTGATAGCGGTGGAGTATGCTGTGGTTTGGATTAAAGTTGGCTATTTATATTAATGTGGTGATTGGATTCACCGGTGTCCTGTCAGCGCCTTGCGCTATTATTAACAGCGAGTTCTAAATATATTAACGCTGATGCCCGTACGGACCCTTGGGTAGATATTTCAACTCAAATGAATTATTCTGTCGGCGATTTATCTATTTATCCCCCAAAGAAAAGGTTTTCAAATAATATGTCTTTGACGTTACAGAATCTTAATAATATCCGAACCCTGCGCGCTATGGCGCGTGAATTATCCCTGGACGTTCTTGAGGAAATGCTGGAAAAGGTCAGGGTCGTTACTGAAGAGAAACGCAGCGAGCTGACGGAATTAGAGCAGCAGCGTGCTGAGCAGCAGGAAAAAATTAATGCCCTGCTGGAGCGGATGAAAGCCGATGGTATTTCCCCGACTGACCTGCTGGGTTCTGAACTGGCGCAGGCGGGTAAGCCAGCGAAAAAGCGTAAGCCGCGTGAAGCAAAATATCGCTTTATTGACCAGAACGGCGAAGAGAAAACGTGGACCGGCCAGGGCCGCACGCCGAAGCCTATCGCCAGCGCGCTGGCAGACGGTAAATCACTGGATGATTTTCTGATCTAACGGATGAGCCGGGCGGAACACGCCGCCCGGCTGACTGTTCAGCAGACGCCGAAATCGCCTTCTTCGGTATAAGGCGCCACGTCGGCGGCTTTCAGCGTATATTTCTCGCCTTGCTCATTGCTGGCCTGGACCGCCACAATGCTGTCACCGTTCACTTCGAGCACTTTCAGTTTCGGGCCGCCTTTACGCGGTTGCACATAATCACCGACAGAAAACATATTACCTCCTCATCGTTTTAGCGATCTTCACCTTAGCCCACGCATGACGCCGGGTACAGCGTAATTCACCGATTACTGCTTATGAGGTACGCCGATTCCATGGCATCACCTTGAGCAGTCGCGCCATGCCGCAAAAACCCGTCACACCGGCGAACAGCAGCCCGGCTCCGACAAAACCGCTGAGCAGGAAAAAGCCGCTGGAGACGCTATAGCCCAGCACCACGCCACAGAGTATTAACAGCCCGGCGGCAATTTGCACCTGACGCATCAGCGGCAGCGGCTGGGATTTGTCTTCAACGGTTGGCAGCCCCGCCTGCTTCCAGCCCTGAATCCCCCCCTCGACCACAAATGCCTCTGCGGGCGCGGCGGCCTGAGCAAGGCGCTCGGCATTCCCCGACGTCCGGGCGCCGGACTGGCAGTGAAAAATCACCGTATCGCCCGCCAGCGCGTTAAGTGCGCCGGGTAAGGTATCCAGCGGCACGGACCGCGCGGCGGGAATATGCTCGCGGGCATACTCGTCGGCATCACGAATATCAATCAGTTTTGCGCCTTCAGCGACGCGGGCATTGGCCTGGCGCGGTGAAAGAAGAGGAAGTGACATGGCGGCTCCTTACGGACAATAAAGGGTTTTCAGGGTGCTGATAAGCTGATGTACCGCATCGTTTTTAATGGAATAGAGAATGCGCTGCGCGTCGCGGGTGCTGTCGATAAGCCCTTCCTCACGCATGCGCGCCAGATGCTGCGACGTGGCGGAAGGACTTAGCCCCGTGGCTCGCGCAAGCTCCCCCGCGCTGGTGCCGGGCGCTCCGCACAGGGTGCAGAGGATCAGCAGCCGACGCGGGTTGCTCATCGCTTTTAAAAGTGTGGCGGCCTGCCCGGCGCTGGCCTGAAGCTGTTCTAGTTCGGTCATAATAGTTTAGGGTTTGCTTAATTAAGTGAATGCTAAACTAATCCGATGCATTAAACCAGCGTCAAAAGCGTAAAAGAGGGTAAACGCGAGGCCCGGAACTGGTACAGACGAATAAACTGGCTATGCTTACAGCGTTCTCTTTATTATTTTCAATGGATTAGATTGAACGGAGTGTTTATATGGGATTTTGGCGTATTGTTTTTACGATCCTTATACCGCCGCTGGGCGTGCTGTTGGGTAAAGGATTTGGCTGGGCGTTTATTATCAACATTCTTCTGACGCTGCTGGGCTACTTCCCCGGCCTCATTCACGCGTTTTGGGTACAGAGCAAAAGCTAGGCGCGCCACAGTAAATCGCTATAGATATCGGTCAGTACCCCCGCCGGACCAAACTGCTTCTTGATCCACCGCGTGACCTGGCCGGTTGCGGCATGCTGCGTGGCGAGCAGCATGCGCGAGTCCTGACGCGGGTTGTTAATCCGTCGGGTGACCAGCAGCCCCGCGTCTACCGCCTCGCGGACCATGTATTCCGGCAAAAAACCAATCCCTTCGCCCAGGATCTGACACTGACATTTGGTGTTAAAGTCCGGGACCAGAATTGCCTCCTGCCCGTGCAGCAGCCAGCCAACCTTTTTGTTAATGGTGTGCGCGGTATCTTCCACCATGATGTTGGGATACAGGCGCAGCTGGCTTTCCGCTATTGGCTCCGGGGTGAACGCTAGCGGGTGTTCCGGCGCGATGGCAAACACCCAGCGAATGGCGCCGATCTCTGTGTAATCAATCCCGCCGCCGTCCAGCAGCGTGTCCGGCGCGCCAATCGCGATGTTGGCCTGGTTGTTGATGATGGAGTCCCAGACGCCGTTGTAGACCTCGGTGGTCACGGTGATCTGACAGGTGGGAAACTGCTTTTTCAGCACCTGCAGCAGCCGCGCCGTGTGGCGTGGGGTATACAAAAGCTGGTTGATACAGATGCGCACCCGCGCCTCAATGCCCTGAGAAATGGTATCAATCCCGCGCTTGATGGCGTGAAAGTCGTTCAGCAGGTCGGTGGCCTTACGGTAAAAGTAAAACCCGGACTCGGTCAGCTCAATGCTGCGCGTGCTGCGGACGAACAGCACCACGTCCAGCCCGGTCTCCATGCGCTTGATGGTGTAGCTGATGGCAGATGTCGTCACGCCCAGTTCGGCGGCGGCTTTGCTGAAGCTGCCGAAGCGTGCGGCGGTAGTAAAGGCCAGCAGGTTTTCCTCGGTAAAGATGGAATTCATATCTCACTCCCTTCAGCCATCAGTTTTGAACATATTTTAACAGCGTCGTTACAACGCATTTGAAGCCGATCACAGTTCTGACTCTTTGTCGAAAGCCGCACGCAGTAAGGCTTCGTCAGGCATAAGCATAATGCAGCCAGAAGCGCTAAAAAGCGGAGAAACATAAGAAAAAGGTTGCACAGACGCACGTTTTGACCGGTTTATTGAATTTACCTCAACAATGAATTGACTGTCGATGAATCATTTTTAAGCGGATTCTTTTATGACCAGGCTGTTGCTATTCTCAGGTCAACAGAAATAAAAACATTGGGAGTCTGAATATGTCTGCGAACGAACTCGTTACTGAATTTCTGCTGGCGGCAGAAGAGGGCAATAGCGATGCGCTAAAAGCCTGTCTGGAGAAAGGCGTGGATATTAACGCCACCAATCGACAGAAAAGAACCGCCGTTATTATTGCCAGCCTGAAAAAGCATTATGACTGCGTGGCGTTATTAATTGCCGCCGGGGCGGACATTGATAAACAGGATCAGACCTGCTTTAACCCTTTCCTGATTAGCTGCCTGACCAACGATATCACCCTGCTGCGACTTGTCCTTCCGGCAAATCCGGATCTCGACCGCCTGACGCGCTTTGGCGGCGTGGGCATTACCCCTGCAAGCGAAAAAGGGCACGTGGAGATCGTGCGCGAGCTGCTGGAAAAAACCGATATTAACGTCAACCACACCAACTTTGTCGGCTGGACCCCGCTGCTGGAAGCGATCGTGCTTAACGACGGCGGCGCAAAGCAGCAGGCGATCGTCAAGCTGCTGCTGGATCACGGCGCGAATCCGCACATGACCGATAAATACGGTAAAACTCCGCTCGAGCTGGCGCGGGAAAAAGGCTTCGATGCAATAGCCGACCTGCTGCTGACGGCGGGCGCATAACGCATTCGGTCAGCCGCGTCCGGCTGGCCGTTAATTTAAAAAGTATTTTTACCGACGTGCATTTTGCACGACGGCGGCCCCCTTTTATCCGCGTTCAGGAGAAAATAATGCCCACAAAAATCGTCATAAAAAAGAACACATATTTTGACTCCGTCTCATTAATGTCCGTTTCCACCAAAGCCAATAAATTACCGGGCGTCGAGCAGGCGTTTGTCGCGATGGCGACGGAAATGAACAAAGGCGTATTAAAAAACCTCGGGCTATTAACGCCGGAATTAGCGGAAGCCAAAAACGGCGACCTGATGATCGTAATTAAAGGCGACGCGGCGAATGATGAAACGCTGGCGGCCATCGAAGCGCTGTTCACACGTAAAGAGAGCGGCGGCGCCCATGAAGCGCGCTACGCCACGATTGCCAGCGCCAAAACCCATCGGCCGGAGAGCAACCTCGCGGTGATTTCCGTCAACGGCACCTTCGCCGCCCGCGAAGCGCGCCAGGCGCTGGAAAACGATCTTAACGTGATGCTGTTTTCCGATAACGTGTCGCTCGACGACGAGCTGGCGCTGAAGCAGCTGGCGCATAAGAAAGGGCTGCTGATGATGGGGCCGGACTGCGGCACCGCCATCATCAACGGCGCGGGATTGTGCTTCGCCAACGCGGTGCGCCGCGGACCGATTGGCATCGTAGGCGCATCCGGCACCGGCAGCCAGGAGCTGAGCGTGCGCATTCACGAATTCGGCGGCGGCGTGTCGCAGCTGATTGGCACCGGTGGGCGCGATCTCAGCGAGAAGATCGGCGGCCTGATGATGCTCGACGCCATCGACATGCTCGAAGCCGACGAGGGTACAGAGGTGATTGCGCTGATCTCCAAGCCGCCGGCACCCGTCGTGGCAGAAAAGGTGCTGGCCCGTGCCAGAGCCTGCCATAAGCCGGTGGTCGTCTGCTTCCTCGGCCACAGCGAACCGCCCGCCGATGAAGACGGCCTGCAGTTTGCGCGCGGCACCAAAGAGGCGGCCCTGAAGGCGGTCCTGCTCACCGGCATCAATAATGAGTCCCTCGATCTGCATCCGCTCAACTGGCCGTTGATTGAAGAGGTGCGCGCCCGCCTGACCCCGCAGCAGAAGTACATTCGCGGCCTGTTCTGCGGCGGCACCCTGTGCGACGAGGCGATGTTCGCGGCGCTGGAGAAATTCGACGACGTCTACAGCAACATCCAGCCGGATCCGGCTAAGCGCCTGAGCGACATAAGCGTCAGTAAAGCCCATACCTTCCTCGACTTTGGCGACGACGACTTCACCAACGGCAAGCCGCACCCGATGATCGACCCGACCAACCGCATCAGCCGCCTGCAGCAGGAAGCCCGCGACCCGGAAGTCGGGGTAATTGTGATGGACTTCGTGCTGGGCTTTGGCGCGCACGAGGATCCGGTCGGCGTGATGATCGACGCCATTAAAGAGGCGCAGGCCATCGCGAAGGCCGATAACCGTCCGCTGGAAATTCTCGGCTACGTGCTCGGCACCGACCAGGATCCGCAGTCGCTGGCGCAGCAGTGCCAGCTGCTGACCGACGCAGGCGTCATCTGGGCCAGCAGCAGCACCAACACCGGATTACTGGCACGCGAATTTGTCTGCAAAGGGGAGAAAGCATAATGACGACCTTATTCAACCAGCCGCTGAACGTGATTAACGTCGGCATTGCAATGTTCAGCGACGATCTCAAAAAACAGCACGTTCCCGTCACCCAGCTCGACTGGACGCCGCCGGGACGGGGCAATATGCAGGTCGTTGAAGCGCTCGACCAACTGGCGGAAAAACCGCTGGCGGAGAAAATCGCCGCCGCTAACCGCATCGCCCTTGAGCGCATTATTCAGTCTCATCCGGTGCTGGTGGGCTATGACCAGGCCATTAACGTGGTGCCGGGCATGACCCGCACCACCATTCTGCACGCCGGTCCGCCTGTCGCCTGGGAGAACATGTGCGGAGCGATGAAGGGCGCGGTCACCGGGGCGCTGGTGTTTGAAGGGCTGGCGAAAGATCTGGACGACGCGGCAAGGCTCGCCGCCTCGGGAGAAATTACCTTCTCGCCGTGCCACGAGCACGACTGCGTGGGCTCGATGGCGGGCGTCACCTCCGCGTCGATGTTTATGCACATCGTGGAGAACAAAACCTACGGCAACCGCGCGTTCACCAACCTCAGCGAGCAGATGGCGAAGATCCTGCGCATGGGCGCCAACGACCAGAGCGTGATCGACCGCCTGAACTGGATGCGCGACGTGCTTGGCCCGATGCTGCGCGACGCGATGAAGATCGTCGGCGAAATCGACCTGCGCCTGATGCTGGCCCAGGCGTTGCATATGGGCGACGAGTGCCACAACCGCAACAACGCGGGCACCACGCTATTGATCCAGGCGCTGACGCCGGGGCTGATCCAGGCGGGCTATCCGGTGGAGCAGCAGCGCGAGGTGTTCGAGTTCGTCGCCAGCAGCGACTACTTCTCCGGCCCGACGTGGATGGCGATGTGTAAGGCCGCGCTGGACGCCGCTCACGGCATTGAGTACAGCACCATCGTCACCACCATGGCGCGTAACGGATACGAGTTCGGCCTGCGCGTTTCCGGCCTGCCGGGGCAGTGGTTCACCGGCCCGGCGCAGCAGGTAATTGGCCCGATGTTCGCGGGCTATAAGCCGGAAGACTCCGGGCTGGACATCGGCGACAGCGCCATCACCGAAACCTACGGCATTGGCGGCTTTGCGATGGCGACGGCCCCGGCAATCGTTGCGCTGGTGGGCGGCACGGTGGAGGAAGCCATCGACTTTTCCCGCCAGATGCGCGAAATCACCCTCGGCGAAAACCCGAACGTCACCATTCCGCTGCTCTCGTTTATGGGCATTCCGACCGCTATCGACATCACCAAAGTCGCGGGCAGCGGCATTCTGCCGGTGATTAACACCGCCATTGCCCATAAAGACGCGGGCATCGGCATGATTGGGGCGGGCATCGTTCACCCGCCGTTTAGCTGTTTTGAAAAGGCGCTGTTGACCTTCCGCGATCGCTACTTTTTATAAGGCATGCATCCATGAAAAACATGAAGCTGGAGTGGAAAAGAGGTGACTGGGCGGCGTATTTCGGGTTGATGACCAATAACCTGACCAATTTGCTGACCATGATGGGGCTGCTCATTTTTGTCGTCGGCATCCCGAAGGAGATTGTTTATGGACGCATCGCGCCGGCCTTCGGGCTGGCGGTGCTGGTCGCGAGTATTTGCTACGCCTGGTTCGGCATGCAGATGGCGCGCGCCACCGGGCGTACGGACGTGACCGCGCTGCCGTCCGGCCCGAGCGCGCCGTCGATTTTTACCGTGACTTTCCTGGTGCTGATGCCGGTGTATCAGCAGACCGGCGATGCGGACTTCGCGATCCAGATTGGCCTGGTGTGGTGCTTCGTGGAGGCGATGATCCTCGCGGGCGGTTCGTTCCTGGGGGAAACCATCCGCAAGATGATCCCGCGTACCGTGCTGCTGTCGTGCCTCTCCGGTTTGGGCCTGCTGCTGCTGGCGATGAACCCGATGCTGCAGGCGTTCGAAGCGCCGACCGTGTCGTTCATCGTGCTGCTGCTGATCTTCATCAACTGGTTCGGTAAAAAGCCGATTTTCGCCCGTATCCCGACCGGCCTGCTGCTGCTGATTGCCGGTACGGCACTGGCGTGGATCTCCGGTCTGCAAAGCCCGGAAGCGATTAAAGCGTCCATGTCATCCTTCGGCTTTAACCCGCCGGAAGTGCACGTGGACAGCTTCATGCAGGGCCTGCCGCACGCGCTGCCGTATCTGGCCTCTGCCGTGCCGCTGGGGCTGGCGAACTACATCTTTGACCTGGAGAACATCGAAAGCGCCCACGCGGCGGGAGATGCGTACCCGACGCGTAAGGTGATGCTGGCGAACGGTCTGGCGTCGATGCTCGGCTGCCTGATGGGGAACCCGTTCCCGGTGACGGTCTACGTCGGCCATCCTGGCTGGAAAGCGATGGGCGCGAGCATCGGCTATACGCTGGCCTCCGGCGTGACCATGTTCATCGTGCCGCTGTTCGGGCTGGGGGCGTTTATGCTCGCCATCATTCCGATGACCGCCATCGTGCCGATTCTGGTGTTTATCGGCGTCGTCACCGCCAACCAGGTGGTGAGGGAAACGCCCAAAGTGGAGGTGCCGGTGATCTTCATCTGCCTGTTCCCGTGGATCGCCAACTGGGCGCTGACGATGATGAACAGCGTGATGGGGGCGGCGGGCACCAGCGCGGCGAAGATCGGCACCGACGTGCTGCACAGCAAAGGAATTTACTACGAAGGCCTGGTGCATCTCGGCAACGGCGCGCCGCTCGCCAGCATGCTGTGGGGCTGTATCGCCATTTTCGCCATCATCAACAAGCCGCTGCGCGGAGCCGTTGCGGCCTCCGTCGGGGCGCTGCTGGCGCTGTTTGGCGTGATCCATGCCCCGGTGGTGGGCTTTGCCGAGGGCAGTTCGCTGATGTTCGTCACCGCGTATCTGATGATGGGCGGCATGTTTGTGGTGAAGCATGTGCTGGATATCTCTGTTACTCCCCCTCTCCCTGTGGGAGAGGGCCGGGGTGAGGGCACCAGAACGCACCTTCTAAAGGACACAAAATGAAAGAGCTTATGGTCGTCGCCATCGGCGGCAACAGCATTATCAAAGACAACGCCAGCCAGTCGATTGAACACCAGGCGCAGGCGGTGAAAGCGGTGGCAGAGTCGGTGCTGGAAATGCTGGCATCCGACTATGACATCGTGCTCACCCACGGCAACGGCCCCCAGGTGGGGCTGGATCTGCGCCGCGCCGAAATCGCCCACGAGCGGGAAGGGCTGCCGCTGACCCCGCTGGCAAACTGCGTGGCGGACACCCAGGGCGGGATTGGCTACCTGATCCAGCAGGCGCTCAACAATCGCCTGGCCGCGCGCGGGGAGCAAAAAGCGGTCACGGTCGTCACGCAGGTGGAGGTGGATAAAAACGATCCGGGCTTTACGCACCCGACGAAACCTATCGGTGCGTTCTTCACCGAGGCGCAGCGCGACGAGCTCCAACAGGCACACCCGGACTGGCATTTTGTCGAGGATTCAGGCCGTGGCTACCGTCGCGTGGTGGCTTCACCGCAGCCGCTGCGCATCGTTGAGGCCGACGCCATCAAAACGCTGACGCAAAAAGGCTTTGTGGTGATCGGCGCGGGCGGCGGCGGAATACCCGTGATTCGCAGCGAGCAGGGCGACTACCAGAGCGTCGACGCGGTGATTGATAAAGATCTCTCTACCGCGCTGCTGGCGCGGGAGATCGGTGCCGACGTGCTGGCGATCACCACCGGCGTGGAGAAGGTGTGCATCAACTTCGGCAAGCCGAACCAGCAGGCGCTGGACACCGTCAGCGTGGCGCAGATGACGCGCTACAGGGAAGAGGGCCACTTCCCGGCGGGCAGCATGCTGCCCAAAATCGTCGCCTCGCTGGAATTTTTACACCACGGCGGCAGGCGCGTGATTATCACCTCGCCGGACAGCCTGCCCGCGGCGCTGCGCGGGGAAACCGGCACCCATATTGTTAATGAAGGAAGATAAGATGAGTGAAAACAAAAGCCGCCGCGAATTTATCAGCCAGAGCGGCAAAATGGTCACCGCCTGCGCGCTGTTTGGCGCCACCGGATCCGTCGCGTATGCTGCTGACTCCGCGAAGCCAACCTGCGAGACGGGCAAACCGATGAGCATCACCGCGAAACATTACTATCTGGACAACGTGCTGCTGGAGGCCGGGTTCAACGTCGACGGCGGTGTGGCGACGAGCACCCGCACCGAGCTGAAAACGCTGGAAATTAACGACGGGAAGATCGTCGCCCTGCGCGATAACAAGCGCCACGCCGACGCCACGCTGCCGCACTACGATGCGGGCGGCAAGCTGATGCTCCCGGCGATGCGCGACATGCACATTCACTTGGATAAAACCTTTTACGGCGGTCCGTGGCGCTCCCTGAACCGCCCCGCGGGCACCACGATTCAGGACATGATCCGCCTTGAGCAGAAGCTGCTGCCGGAGCTACAGCCCTACACCCAGGAGCGCGCGGAAAAGCTGATCGATCTGATCCAGTCGAAAGGCTCCACCATCGCCCGCAGCCACTGCAATATCGAGCCGACCTCCGGCCTGAAGAATCTGGAAAACCTGCAGGCGGTTTTATCGCGCCGTAAGCCCGGCTTTGACTGCGAAATCGTCGCTTTTCCGCAGCACGGGCTGCTGCTGTCAAACTCCGAAAAGCTGATGCGCGAGGCGATGCAGGCCGGGGCGCACTACGTGGGCGGGCTGGATCCTACCAACGTCGACGGCGCGATGGAGAAATCCCTCGACACCATGTTCCAGATTGCGCTGGACTACGACAAAGGGGTGGATATCCACCTGCACGAAACCAGCCCGGCGGGCGTGGCGGCGGTGAACTATATGGTGGAAACCGTGGAGAAAACGCCGGAGCTGAAGGGCAAGCTGACCATCAGCCACGCCTTCGCGCTGGCGACGCTCAACGAGCAGCAGGTGGATGAGATCGCCACCCGCATGGCGGCGCAGCAGGTGACCATCGCCTCCACCGTGCCGATTGGCACCCTGCATATGCCGCTGAAGCAGCTGCGTGAGAAGGGCGTGTTCGTGATGACGGGGACCGACAGCGTGATCGATCACTGGTCGCCGTACGGTCTGGGGGACATGCTGGAGAAAGCGAATCTTTACGCTCAGCTCTACATCCGCCCGAACGAGCAGACGCTCTCCCGCGCGCTCGGTATTGCCACCGGCGACGTGCTGCCGCTGAATGACAAAGGCGAGCGCGTGTGGCCAAAAGCGCAGGACGACGCCAGCTTTGTGCTGGTGGATGCCTCCTGCTCCGCCGAGGCCGTGGCGCGCATTTCTCCGCGCACCGCGACGTTCCATAAGGGCAACCTTGTCTGGGGCTCGGTGGGTTGACGTGCATTTCTCCCTCTCCCTGTAGGAGAGGGTTGGGGTGAGGTGCATTTCTCCCTCTCCCTGTGGGAGAGGGTTGGGGTGAGGGCATCAGGCCGCACTTCCGTAGGTCGGGTAAGGCGAAGCCGCCACCCGACAATGCAGTATACTGCTATGCACATTCTCAAAGAGGAATCTGCCATGGCACAAAATATCTACGACAATCCGGCGTTTTTTGAAGGCTACGCCCGGCTTCCACGCTCGGTGCAGGGTCTGGACGGCGCGCCGGAGTGGCCCGCGCTAAAAAGTATGCTGCCGGATTTAACCGGCAAATCGGTTGTCGATCTCGGCTGCGGCTACGGCTGGTTCTGCCGCGCGGCCCGCGAGCTGGGCGCTGCTGACATCACGGGGGTCGATATCTCAGAAAAGATGCTCGCCCGCGCGGCGGAGCTTACCGCTGACCCACAGATTCACTATCAGCGTAGCGATCTGGAATCTCTTAAGCTTAACGAGAATAGCCTCGATCTGGTCTACAGCTCGCTGGCGCTGCACTACCTGCCGGAACTGGATACGTTATTCGCCAGGGTTCAGCGCGCGCTCAAGCCCGGCGGCAGCCTGGTCTTTTCGATGGAGCACCCGATATACACCTGCGCCACCCGTCAGGGCTGGCTGACCGACGATAACGGCGAGCGGTTCTGGGGCGTGAACCATTATCAGGATGAAGGCAAACGCGTCAGCAACTGGCTGGCGGACGGGGTGGTTAAATACCACCGCACGCTCGGCACCACGCTTAACGCGCTGATCGGGGCCGGATTAACAATAAGCGACGTCAACGAGTGGGGTCCAGAGCAGGCGCAGATTGACGCCTGGCCCGCGCTGGCCGAAGAGGCAGAGCGCCCGATGCTGGTGCTGATCGCCGCCCGTAAGGCTCAGTAACCCACCCTATACACCCGCCCGCTCTGCACGCCTTCCACGCTGCGGCGATAGGCCTGCGCCACGGTCGCGGCGGGAACGCTCTCAAAGCCCGGGAAGAAGCCGTCGTACGTTTCGACGGATTCGGTGAGTACCGTCGGGCTAATCAGGTTGATGCGGATCCCGCGCGGCAGCTCGCAGGCTGCGGCGCGTACAAATCCTTCCAGCGCCGCATTTACCGTGGTGGCATTTACGCCCTGGGCAATCGGCTCGTGCGCCACGATGCCGCTTATCAGCGTAATCGAGCCGCCCTCGTTCAGATAATGCTGGCCGGTCAGCGCCAGGCGCACCTGCCCGAGCAGCTTGTCCTGCAGGCCCTGGTCGAAGTCGCTGTCCTTCATGGTCGCGAGCGGGCCAAAGTAAAGGCCACCGCTGGCGGAGACAATCGCATCCACCGGGCCGATTTTCTCAAACAGCGCCTGGACGCTCGCCTGCGAGGTGATATCCACCTGCTCGTCGCCCTGCGTGCGGCCGACGCGGATGACCTCGTGGCGACGACTCAGCTCTTCCGTTACCGCATGACCGACCGTACCGCTGGCACCAATAATGACGATTTTCATAGCTGACTCCTTATGTTGTGAGCCCCCATTCTTTAATAAATAAAAATGGAGATAAACTGGGCTAAAGTTAGAAGATTGCTAACCAGGAGTTTGGAATATGGATAAGCTTCGCAGCATGGAGACCTTTATTGCCGTGGTTGAAAGCGGCAGCTTTACCGGCGCGGCGGCACGGCTGGAGATGTCGGCGGTAATGGTGGGGAAATATGTTGCGCTGCTGGAATCACAGCTCGGCACCCGCCTGCTGGAGCGTAACACGCGGCGCCAGAGCCTGACCGACGCCGGGCGGGTCTATTTCGACGAGGCGAAGCGGGTGCTGGAGCAGGTCGCGATCGCCGAAAGCGCCGTGGAACGCCTGCGCGCCGCGCCGTCCGGCACCCTGCGCGTGACGGCGCCCACCTCGTTTGGCGGCAGCGCGATCGCGCCGCTTACGGCCTCTTTTTTACAACGCTACCCGGAGGTGCGCATTGAGCTGGATCTCACCAACCGGATGGTGGATCTGGTGGAGGAGGGTATCGATCTTGCCATTCGCATTGGCGACATTCACAACGACGATCTGGTGGCGAAATACCTCTGCCCTTACCGGATGGTGATCTGCGCCGCTCCGGACTATCTTGCGCGCTACGGTACGCCGCAAACCCCTGCCGATCTGGTGGATCATCTCTGCTTATCCCACAGCGTGTGGACCGCACGCAACGAGTGGCGGCTGCCGGGCGTCGAAGGCGAGGTGCGCTGGAAGCGGGACGCGGTCTTAAGATGCAACGACGGCTACGGGCTGCGGATGGCCGCGAGAGCCGGGGCGGGACTGCTGCTGCAGCCGGAAGTGCTGGTGGCGGAAGATCTGGAAAGCGGCAGGCTGGTGCGGGTGCTGGAGGCGTATATTCCGGCGCCGAGACCCGTGCATTTGCTGTGGCGTCAGGATTTACGACCTCTCCCTAAGCTAACGGAATTTATCGCCCATATTCTGCTAAGATTGGGCACACTATAAAAAAAGAAGGTATGCAAAGAATGTCTGTGAATAAACTCGCCAGCAGCGCGCAGGGCCTGCAATCATCTGCCATCCGTGAATTGTTAAAACATAGCAAAATGGCCGGCGTCATTTCGCTGGGTGGGGGGATTCCTAACCCGGCCTTGTTCGATCACGAAGGGCTGAAAATTGCCGCTGATGCCGTATTATCACAGCATTTTGGTGAGGCCTTTCAGTACGGTCTGACCGAAGGCGTACCGGGGCTACGGGAAGAAATTCAGCGCATCTGTGAAGGGCGCGGGATCCGCTGCAAGGCGGATGATGTGGTCGTGACCTCCGGTTCACAGCAGTCCCTCGACGTGCTGGCGCGTGCATTAATTAACCCGGGCGATACCGTTGTGGTTGAGCGTCCAACCTATCTTGCTGCGCTGCAGGTATTTGGCCTGGCGCAGGCGAATTTTGAATCCGTTGGCACCGACGGCGACGGAATGAAGGTCGACGAGCTTGAAGCGCTGGCGGCAAATAAAACCATCAAAGCGGTCTATATTGTTCCGACGTTTGGCAACCCTGGCGGGGTAACCCTTTCTGAGGCGCGTCGCAAACAGCTGGTGGAATTATCGAAGCGCTATGACTTCGTCATTATTGAAGACGATCCGTACAGCGAAATTAATTATACCGATGAAGTTTTCCGCCCGTTAATTGCCCATGCCAAAGATATCGGCAACGAAGAGAACGTGGTGTATACCTCAACCTTCTCCAAAATTCTTGCTCCAGGAACCCGCGTGGGCTGGGTGCTGGTGCCGGAATGGCTGAAGCGCGCAGTAGTAAACCTTAAGCAAACCACCGACCTGCACACCAGCACGCTGTCGCAGCTGATGACGTATGAATACCTGAAAACCGGTCGTCTGCCCGCTCAGATTAAAACGATCCGCGAAGCCTATCGCCAGAAATACCAGACGTTCGCAACCGAGCTGGAGGCCGAGCTGGGCGATGTGATGTCGTTCCACAAGCCGAAGGGCGGCATGTTCCTGTGGGCGAATATGAAAAATGGTAGTAATACCACCCGCTGGCTGGAAAAAACGTTAAGTAACGGCGTAGTATTTGTGCCGGGCGAATTTTTCTACTGCAATGAGCCAGACCATTCTACGCTGCGTATGTCGTTTGTCACGCCAACGGATGAAGAGCTGAAGGAAGCGGTTAAACGCCTGAAAAAATCGCTGTAAAAGACCTGCGCATAATGGTTTTCCTGCCGTTATGCGCAATACGCGTTCAGGCGGCACGGGCCGCGATCGTCCATGGAGATCTCCATGTTTGAATTTCTGTTCGGTGTCGTTACGCACACGCCCGCCTGGGTGTGGGTGCTGTTTATCTTCCTTATCTCTCGCGGCATTAAAGCCCGCAGGCCTGCCACCGTTACGCTGGAGAGGCTTGCCATCATTCCGGCAATATTTCTAATCTGGGATATCTACGATCTGGTGGTCTACCGCACCCTGACGCCCGGAACTGTCGCATTGTGGACGGCGGGGATCCTCGCCGGGGCCGCGCTGGGGTATATCCTGATTAAGCAGGCGGTTATCACCCGCGCAGATGCGCCGCGCACCCTTTACCGCCAGGCAGACTACACCGCGCTGCCGTTTATGATGCTGGCGTTCGGCGTCAAGTATGTGCTGGGCGTGATGAGCGCGGTCTCTCCCCAGACGATGCAGCAGCCCGCCATGAGCGCGCTGGCGATCGTCTCCGGCGGTGTGTTTGCCGGCGTGTTTCTCGGGAAATTTGCGCGTTACGTTGGGGTGTATAACAGCGCCGCACCGCGCCCGGCGGAGTAAGGTTATTCTGTCGCGTGTGCCAGCGTGCGATCTGCAGCATCGCCGCTGAGTGCTCGCGTGACTTCATGGATCCGCCAGATTTTCCCTTCACGCAGCGCGGCAAACAGGTAAACCTCGATCTCTGCCTGACGACCATCAGGATAGGTGACCGTTACGATATGCCGGTCAGCCAGAAGTTCGTCATGGCAGGCTATCTCCACCACGGTAAAGGCGATTGCGCGGATCTGTGAGCTGACGTGGCTCAGATGCTGGACAAAACCCCGGTAGTCAAGCGCGTGACCGTCCGTAAACTGCTGGTAATCGGGCGTAAATACCTCTGCCGGATCGATATCGCCGTTGAATAAGCGGGTTAACAGGCAGGCCATCTTTTCGCGCTGCGCGGCGTTGTCGGTGTGGGCTATCAGGGACGTGATAATGCTCATGCGGGCTCCTTATGTGGTTGAATCACCATTATCCTTGACAGCAGAAGTCGCAGTTTCTCTAATATGCCGAAGAATAACGATTTTCGGTCAAAATGATATGGTCAGTGTTGAAACGCTCCTTCATCCCGGCGGGTACCGAACGCCCTGGCACAGTCATCGCACCGGCCAGCTGTGGCGCATTGCAGCGGGGCTGCTGGTCATTGAGACGCAGCAGGCGCGAGCGGTCGTACCGGCAAAACACATCGGCTGGATCCCTCCGGATCGGCAGCACGCCGCTTTTTCCGAAAGTGCGGTAGAAGGCTGCGCTATCTTTCTTGACCCCGCCGGGTGCGCAATGCTTCCCGATGCGCCCGCGCTGTTCGAGCCCGACGATCTCACCCATGCACTGTTTTCCCGTTTATGCGATGCAGAGAGCGAGTACGATCCGCGAAAGCTTGCTTTGCTGCTGGATGAGCTTGCCCTGACGCCCCAGGCTCGCTTTTCTCTGCCCGTGCCGACGGATCCGCGTCTGAAGAACGTGGTCAGCCATTTGCTGCAGTTTGTCGATGATAACCAGACGGTCGAGAGCCATGCTATTCATGCTGGGATGAGCGTGCGTACGTTCAACCGTCGGTTTAGCGCCCAGACCGGAATGAGTTTTGTTAACTGGCGGCAGCTGGCTCGCGTCATGCGGGCAATGGAGTGGCTGGCGGCGGGGAAGCCGGTAGGGTGGATTGCGCTGTCCTGCGGCTACAGCAGCGTCAGCGCATTTATTGAGGTTTTCAGAGCATGGACCGGTAAAACGCCGGGGCAGTGGGTGATTAAAGAAGGCCCTTTTGGGCGAAGGTAACACGCGTGGCTGCGTTGAGATCCAGCTCTTTTAACGATTCCGGATTAACCCAGGCGATCTCCTGAAACTCTTCATTAAACGTGACTTCCCGGTTGGCGCTGATGCAGTCGAAGATCAGATAGATCATGTAAATCTCCTCAGTGGTGCCATCGGCGTAGGTTTTCACCCTGATGTCATCGCGAAAAGCCCATGGCGTAACCGAGACAATCTCCAGCGCTTCGCCCAGCTCTTCGCGGATCTCACGGCGCAACGCCTGTTCCATGGTTTCGCCCGGCTCCATTCCACCGCCGGAGAGAGCCCACTGGCCGGGGAACACGCCGCGATCGTCGGCCATTTTACACAGGAGGTAGGCACCGTCATTCTGGATGATGGGGCAGACAATGGTTCGTTGGCGCATGATTTCTTCCTGAAAAAGTATTAATAGGTGAAGTGTTTACCGAATCAGGCTACATCCGGCTGGCCAGATTTTCGCTTAGCCATGACGTCCGCAACGGTCTTTATACGGCTTAGCTCCTCCTGCGTCCTGGGGTTGGATTGCGCTTCCCAGATATCGACGTTCAGCTGTAAGTTAAGCCAAAATTCAATCGTGGTATCAAAGGCTTTTGCCAGTTTGATCGCCATATCGGCAGTCAGCTTGCGATTGTTATTGACCAGCGCGCTGATGGTGTTGCGGTGAACATTGAGCATCTCCGCCAGATCGCTGATTTTCAGATTGAGCGGTTCAAGATACTCATACTGCAACACGTCGCCCGGCGTGGTGGGTTTGCGGAGTGCCTGTTGAAGTGTCATAGGTGATGCCTCACTTGTGTTGCGTGTACTTGTGTGGAGAGAGGTAGAGATCTTCTGCTTTACCCTCTGTCCAGCGAAATACGAGCCTGTATTGCCTGTTTACCCGGATTGAGGAATATCCCTTCAGCGGAGGATTCAATGCTTCATACATATTGCCCGGTGGCGATCGCAAATCCCTGTGCGAGGTTGCTGCCCTGATGATATCGAGCTTTCTCGCAAGCGCTGTTTCCAGATTTGCAGGAATAACATTGTTCAATCTGCCGTAAAGAAAAAAATCCTCAAGCCATTGATCCCGAAAATAACTAATCATAATGGTGCTGAGCTCCAGTCCTTGAAGCTGATTGAATAGTAATGCACTCCCGCACTGTGCGCAAGTGCGTTTTTGTCTGCGGTTAATATTACCTTGGCGATGGCTGAAGGGAAGTGGGATGCATGACTAAAGATTAATATTTCGAGGTAGGTTCCAGTTCTGACGTGCGGTTAAATACCCGGCGGCGCTGCGCTTGCAAGGGCCTCCGGGTATGTAGGCCGGGTAAGGCGGAGCCGCCACCCGGCGATTGACTATCGCTCCCTCAGCGCCTCTTTCGCCCGGTTAAACGGCTTGATCAGATAATCCAGCACCGTTTTCTCGCCGGTCTTAATGTCCACCGTCGCAATCATCCCCGGCACAATCGAGAAGTGCCTGCCGGCCTTATTCACCAGGTAATCCTGGCTGGTGCGGATAAACACCCGGTAATAGAACACTTCCGGCTTGGCCTCGTCCTGGATGGTGTCCGGAGAGATTGTTTCGACGACCCCGTGCAGGCCGCCGTAAATGGCGTAATCGTAGGCGGTGATTTTAACCAGCGCCTCCTGGTTCGGGTGGATAAAGGCGATATCGCGCGGCGACAGGCGGGTTTCGATCAGCAGGTGATCGTCCACCGGCACAATCTCCATCAGCTCGCCGTTGGGCGGGATCACGCCGCCGATGGTGGTGACCTTAATGTTTTTCACGATCCCGCGCACCGGGGATTTTACCGTCAGACGGGTGAAGGAATCCTGGCGGCCTTTGAGGATCGCCGAAACCATATCCACCTCGGCGTTGGCCTTGGATAACGCCTCGCGCGCCTGAACGTAATACTGCGAGCGTACGTCGGTGAGCTTCAGCTCCAGATCGCTTTTCTGCCGCTGCAGGCGCAGCACCTCCACGTGGCTGGCGGCGCCGGTTTTGACCAGCCGCTGGGTGATGGCCAGCTCCTTATTGGCGAGATCTAACGCGGCGCGCAGCTCCCGCTGGGTATCCTCCAGCTGCGCGCGGCGGGAGTTGTAGAGGCGCGTTTCGTCAGCAATCAGATCCGGCCACTTTGCCAGCGAAGGGGGGAACTTCAACGGGAGATCGTTCACCTCGGCGTACAGGCGGGCGCTGGAGGCCAGTGAAGCCCGGTAGCGCGCCGCGCTTTCGCCGACGTTCGATTCGGAACGCGTCGGATCGAGCCGCGCCAGCACCTGTCCGGCCTGCACCTGATCGCCCTCGTGGACGTTCAGCTCGGTGAGGATCCCGCCGTCGAGAGACTGTAAGACCTGCTCGCGCGAGCTGGGGATCACTTTACCCGAGCCGGTTGATACCTCATCCAGCACGCCAAACCACGCCCAGACGCCCAGCACCACAAACATCAGCAGCGAGAAGATCACGATCCGACGCGCGCCGGTATAGCCGCTTTCGGAGTCGAGGGCGTTATCCAGATCGTCCATTGCCGCCACGTCACGCTGACTGATTTTCATTTTTCCACTCCCGTCCGGTTGCTGCCTGCTGCTGTTGCTGCTGCATACGGCTGTTGTTCAGCGCCTGGGCCTTTGGCGCGTCCATCACCAGCATCCCCTCTTTCAACACCACGACGCGCTCCACCAGTTCCAGCACCGGTACGCGATGCGTGGCGACAATCAGTGTGCGATGCCCGAGCCAGTCGCCAAGACGCTGGATGAATTCCCGCTCGGTGTGCTCGTCCAGCGACGCGGTGGGTTCATCCATCAGCACGATATTCGGATCGCGCAGGAGCATCCGCGCCAGCAGAATCGACTGGCGTTGCCCGCCGGATAATCCCACGCCGTTTTCCATGATCGGGTAGTCCAGCCCCTTGGGCAGCTTCTGCACGAAGCCTGCCGCGCCGGTCAGCTCCAGCGCCTCGAAAATCTCTTCGTCGGTGGCGCGCGGCATGCCGAGGGTGATGTTTTCGCGCAGGGTGCCGTAAAACAGCCGGGCGTTCTGGGTCATAAAGCCGACGTTGCGCCGGACGTCGGCGACGTCGAGATGCGGCAGGCTGAAGTTATCAAGCCGCAGCTCGCCGGCCGCCAGATCCATTCCGCCCGCCATGGCCTGCAGCAGGGTCGATTTGCCCGCGCCGTTGCGCCCGAGGATCGCCACTTTCTCACCCGGCCTGATCTCCAGCCGGTTAATGCGCAGCGCCATGCGCGGATCGTCCGGCTGATAGCGGAACTGCGCCTGCTCGAAGAGGTAATGACCGCGCAGCACGTCCTGGCGGATCGGCGTCTCCTCGCGCTGATTTTCGGTGGGAAGCTGCATGATGCTGTCCAGCCCTTCTTTTGCCGCTTTGACCTGCTGCCAGCGCGCCAGCACGCCGCACAGCGTCGCCATCGGGGCGATCATGCGGGAGGCCAGCATCGACGCGGCGACCACCGAACCGGTGGTGAGGGTGCCGTCGATCACCATCGGGGCGCCGACCACAATCACCCCGGCGTAGACCAGGCTCTGAATGGTCATCCCCCAGCTAATCAGGTTCTGCGTCAGCTCGCGGGTGCGCAGGCCGGATTCCGCGGTGATCTGGATATAGCTGTTCCACTGCTGCAAAAAGCGGTTTTCCGCCTGCATCAGCTTGATGTCCTCCAGCCCCTGCACGCTCTCCACCAGCACCGCGTTGCGCAGGGTCGATTCATGGGCCGACTGCTTTGCCAGCTCCGCCAGCTTCTTCTGCAGCAGCAGGCCGGGCAGGACCATGATCACCGCCGCGACCGGGGCGATCCACGCCAGCTGCGGGGCGATGATCGCCAGCACCACCACGAACAGGAGAAAGAACGGCAGGTCGACAATGGTCGAAATGGTGGACGAGGTGACCATCTCGCGGATCTGCTCCAGCTCGCGCAGCTGAGAGATAAAGCTGCCGGTGGAGCGGGGGATCGCGCTGTTGCGCAGCCGAAGCGCGTGGCCGAAGACGCGATCCGAAACGCGCATGTCCGAGCGCTTGCCGAGCAGATCCATAATGTGCCCGCGCGCCACGCGCAGCACAAAGCCAAACAGGGTGGCAATCAGCACCCCGATGGTCAGGACGTAAAGCGTCGGGTAGGACTGCGCGGGGATCACCCGGTCGTACACCTGCATGGAAAAGACGATCCCGGATAGCGACAGCACGTTGATAAAGAGGGCGGCCAGCATGACCCAGCTGTAGGGGCGCAGGTCGCGCATCACCAGCCGGTAGAGCCAGTCCGGGCGGTATTTTGAGATATAGGCATCCACGCGGCTGTCCTTCAGCGCGGCGAGTGGACGCAGGGCAATGACGTGGCGGATAGCGGGCAGCATCGCCGTCATCGACAGCCGGTTGGTGTAGGTGTCATCGTCGAAAAAGCTGACCTCCAGTGTATCGTCCCCGTCGAAATGCTCGATCACGCCGATCCTGCCGTCATGCATCGCCACTACCACCGGCAGACGCCAGCTGTTGATCGCCTGCCGATCGTCGGTAAGAAGCTGAAACGACAGCCCCGCTTCGCGGGCCAGCTGGGTGAGGGCGGGCACCATCGGTTTGCCTTTCAGCCACGGCGCGCCTGCGATCAGCGCGCCGGGAGAGCAGGCCACGCGGTAGCGCGTGGCGACAAAGCCAAAGGCCTGCGCCCACTGCGCCAGCGCCTCATCCGTCATCGTTTCGCCCTGCGGGATTTCGCGTTGCTTCATGGCTGGATCTCCACGGTCTGGATGGTGCGGTTATCAAGATCGAACGCGTGACGCAGCTGCCCGGTGTTATACAGGCAGTTGAGCTGCAGCTGGTGCAGCTGACCGAGGGTCTGCTGCTGGGTGAAGCGCGCCTGGTAGACCTCCTGCTCGGCGTTGAGCACGTCGAGGAGCGGGCGCGAGCCGAGATCGAGATACTGCTGCTGGTACAGTTCGCGGGTGCGGGCGCTGAGGGCTTCCTGGCGACCCTGGATTTGCAGCGTGCTTTGCAGGCTCATCACCTGGCTGCGGGCTTCCAGCAGTTTCTGGCGGACATCAAGGCGCGTACGCTGAACGGTGGACTGCGCCGCCTCCACCGCGTGTCCGGCAGCGTTACGCCGGGCGGTGAGGCCGCCGCCCTGGTAGAGCGGCATCTGCACTTTCACCCATGCGGAATACTGGGTGCGATCCCGGGTTTCGCTCCCCGCGTAGCGATCGTTCATGTAGTGACGCACCTCCGGCTCCAGCGAGACGGTTGGCGTCATCTGCGCGTCGGCGTAGTCGAGGTTAGCCTGGGCGACGTTAGCCTGCGCCCAGGCGGCAAGCACCGCGGGCACCAGACGGTCATCCGGCTCGGCAATGTCGCAGCTCCGGCCCAGCTTTTGCGGAAAGTCATTGCTGATTGCGTTCAGGCTGTTCCAGCCGAGAAAGCTCATCAGCGTGGCGCGGGCGCTGTCCAGGCTGGCCTGGTACTGCATCAGCTGGGCGCGCGCGCCTTCGATACGGGCATCGGTCTGCACCACGTCAGAGAGCGACGTGGCCCCTTCGTCGTTACGCTGGCGGGTCAGCGTGCCAATCGAGGAGAGGGCGTCGAGCTGCTCTTTAGCGGTCTCGACCATCTGCTGCCAGGTTTGCACCTGCACCATGGCGATGGCGGTATCGTGAGCGATGGTGTCGATACTCACCAGCACGTTGGCCTGCTGCTGGGCAACGCCCGCGCTCTCGGCCCGCACCTGGCTGTCCACTTTGCCAAAGTCGTAGAGCATTTGTGACAGAGAAAGCACCAGCGACGGGGTAAAGCCGTTCTGGTCGCCGTCATGGGAATAACCGTTGTCCACGCCGGCATTAATCTGCGGATAGTATTTTGATTTAGCGACGTCCACCTCTTCGCTCTGCTGGTAGAGTTTCCCCACGGCTTCGCTGATGGCCGGGTGCCAGGTGACGGCGCGGTTGACGGCATCGCCAAGCTGCAGCGAACCGGGGGCGGCTTTGCCAGCCGCAGGTGCGACGCGGCCATTGAGCGAGGGGAGTTCCTGCGTTTCGCGAAGCTGTCCGGTATTGATGATTGCCGCCGGGTTCGCGCAAAGAGCGGGCACAGATATCAGGCAGCACGAGAGCCACCAGTGAGGCATCTTCATTCCCATGTCATGTCCCTATTAAAAAGAGTATGTCTTTATTATTTATGCCCGGGCGCTGTGCGCCCGGGTCATCTCTTGCAGGTGCTATCAGGTAATGATGTGTTGCTGGTTAACAAGCTCGTCGTAGGTGGTCTGAACGCCATCAAGCGTAACGAGCGTGGTATTAGTGTAGGTGCCTCCCGCACCGTCACGGTCGATGGAGATCACGGTATTGCCATTACTATTAGTGACATGGAGATAATTCCCCAGCGTCGCGGCGCTACCGTTCCAGCCCACCAGCAGATCGCCGATGTCGATTTTGTCCCCCTGCGCCAGCGAGAAGCCGGTCCAGTGATCGCCCGCGGTGCTGCTGACGTTACCCGCCGTGGCATTCCCCACCGTACTGTTCAGCACCTGGTAAATCAGCGTATCGCCGTAAGCCGTACCGGTGATGGCGTCGTTATGTTCCGAACTGATGAACTGCGGCGCCATATTGATGGTCAGCGTGGCGCTGTCCGTTCTCCCGGTAGAGTCGGTCAGGGTGTAGTTGAAGGTCTCCTTCGACGTCATGGATGAGAGCGATACCCCGCTGTTGAGGGTATAGGTGTAATGGCCGTCAGCGCCGATCGCCAGGACGCCGTAATGGCCGGTGATGTTCACCGTTGCGCTGCCGGTATACGGATCCAGCGTGGTGGTCACGCCGTTGTACCCGGTCACGCTCAGACGGGTATCCACCGAGTGGAGCTGATCCAGCACGCCGCCAGAATCGGTGCCGTTAAAGATATTGCCGTTGACGGTGTGGCTGCCGGTGACGTCGAAATCACTCAGCGAGTAGGTGGTGCCGTTCACGCTTGGTGTGATGGTGATGTTCCCCACGCTCAGCCCCGGTACGCTACCGGTAAAGTTCAGCGTATAGGTTCCGGCGTTCAGATCCAGCCCGGTGAGCGGGATGTCGATATTGCCGCCCAGCAGTGAGCCGCCGCTGAAGGAGCCGCTGCGTATCACGCCCGAGCCGTCGCTGATGGACCAGTTTACCGTTAGCCCGCCCAGCGCCAGCAGCGAGGCCACGTTAAAGTGGAGCGACACGTTGTGCAGCGCGGTGTTCGCGTCGACCACGAAGGTTCCGCTGCCGGAGCCCTGGGTTGACGAGAGCAGGGCCGTCGTCCAGCTGGCGGTGCCCACGGTCGTATCCGAGTATGCCGACGTGTGGTGCACCGAGGTGAGGTCCATCGTGGCGCTGACATCGTTCACGGCATCCATCGCCCGGGGGGTTGGGGTGATGTTGAGCGATGCCGTATCCTTCGAGCCGTCAGGCGCGGTAACGGTGTAGACGAAAGTATCCGGCGTGCTGATATGGTCCGCTCCCACGCCGCTTCTCAGGGTGTAGGTGTACTGTCCGGACGAATTGATGGTCAGCGTGCCGTATTCCCCCTGAATGGTGGTGGTTCCACTGCTGTTGACCGCCACGCCGTTCACTTCGGTGACCAACGTGCCGGGAGGAACTGGGTCATTCGCCAGCACGTCGCCCGTGGTGGTTTCGCTGATGCTCGCCACGCTGTAGACATGATCCTGCAGGACGCTCAGCGTGTAGCCCGTCAGGACGGCGATCCCCGATGCGGTATTGAGTAAGAACAGGTACTCCCCGGCCGGCAGATTCAGCGTCAGCTGGGATGACGTGCCCCCCAGCAGCGGAGCGCGCAGCCAGCCCGACTCGACGCGAACCTGCTCGAAGGTCTGGGTGGCGTTGTTGAACTTATAGACGTACAGATCGAATACCGACGCCAGCGCCACGCCGCCCACGGAGGCCTGGATGGTCATGGTGCGGGTCGTGCCTTCCTCCACGTTGTAGATAATCGGGTTGGTCATGTCGTCCAGCAGGTTAAGCCCCAGCGTGCTGCCGAGATTAATGCCCACCAGGGTAAAACCGTTCTGAGACGAGGCGCCGTTATTAATCTCGCTCACGGTGGTGTCAAAGGTCAGCGAGGCCGTATCGTCCACCGCCACAATGCCGTTGATTACCGTACCGGCACCCAGAGACAGCACCAGCTGCGCCGATGCGCTGACGCCGTTATGGGTGATGGTGTAGGTGAAGTTCTCCGTCCGGCCAACGACCGCGGCGCTGGTGTCGGTCAGGTTGTAGGTGTAGCTGCCGTCGCGGTTGATGGTCAGCGTACCGTATTTGCCCTGGATCACCGTGCCGTCGGCGTTCACGCTGGTGGTGACGCCCTGGGCGTTAGTGACTGCGGAAATGGTGGTTCCGGCCGGCGCGTTGTCGCTGCCGGCTGTCGGGTCCGTATCGAGGATCACGTTGCCGTTGAGGCTGGTATCGCCCGTGACCGTACCCGGACCGGTCTCTTTCACCGCCACGTCGAGGCTGGTGTAGGAGCCGGTCGCCAGCAGGTTGGTGTTGTAGCTGAGCACGCGATAGTTGCCGTCGGCCAGCCCGGTCAGGTTCAGCGATACGCCGGTTGCGCCGAGGGTCAGGAGATCGGCAAACTGCGGTTGGCCGGTATCCACCACGGTGGTCCAGGCGCCGTTGACGTAATGCTGAACCACCAGCTCAAGGGTGTTGAGCAGAGAGAGCACCGCACCCGTGGCGTTGGCGTTCACCACGATATCCGCGCTGCCGCCGCTACCCACCGTGAAGTTGACCTGGGCCGTATCATTGCCCAGCAGCGTCAGGACGTTGCCCACGGCGCCGACCAGCAGGAAGCCGTAATCGCTGTACTGGCTGTTGGTCACGGTTGCCGTGGTGCTGAGGTTCAGCTCTTCGACGTTATTGCTGGCGGAGAGCGGCACCACCGGCGCAAGAGCGGAGCCCGGCAGCGAGGTGTTGCCCGCGGCGTCGGTGGCGGTGATCTGCAGCGTCTGGCCTTCGGTCTGTTTGTTAATGAAGGTGTAGGTGTAGGTGCCGTTGCTGCCCGCAATGGCGGTCACCGTCGAGCCGTCCGCAAGGCGGATCGCGACGGTGCTGCCTGCTTCCGCAGTCCCGGTCAGGACGCTACCGTCGGCGTTGAAGGTCCCGGTCGGCGCCGTTGGAGCGGTCGTATCGACGATAATCGTCGTCACGGCTGACGCCACGCTGGTGTTGCCCGCCGCATCGGTGGCCGTGGCGGTGAAGTTATGCGTGCCTTGCGCCAGCGTGGTGGTTTGCGGCAGGGTCCAGTTGCCGCTGCCGTCGGCGGTCACCGTGCCCACCAGCGTGATGCCATCGTAGATCCGCACCGTGGCATTCGCTTCGGCGGTTCCGCTCAGCGTTGGGCGCGTGTCGTTGGTCGGATTCGTACCGGTCACCGGGCCGGTAACGCTGCCGACGTCATCAATCACTGAAATGATGGCCGGTGCGCCCGGCGCGAGGGTATCGACGTTAATCACATACCCGGCGGTAGGCGCGCTCGCGTTGCCCACCGCATCGGTGGCGGTAAAGGTTAAATTGTGCGGACCGTTGCCCAGCGCCGGGGATGGCGTAAAGCTCCACGCCCCGCCGGTCGCCGTCACGCTGCCGATTTGTACGCCGTTATCGAATATTTTCACCGTCGACCCGGCTTCCGCCGTACCGCTGAGGGTTGGCTGCGCGTCGTTGGTGAACCCGCCGTTCGCCACCGGCGTCGCCGCATTGCCCACGTCATCCAGAATGCTGGTCAGCACCGGCAGCGCAGGTGGCGTGGTGTCGACGGTGAGGCTAAAGCTGGTGGACGACACGCTGGTGTTGCCTGCCGCATCCGTCGCCTGCGCGGTGAAGCTGTGCGCGCCAGCGGTCAGCGTGGTGTTGAGCAAGATACTCCAGCTTCCGTTGCCATCCGCGGTGCCCGTTCCGACAAGGGTAGTTCCCTCATAGATCTTCACGGTGGCAAACGGTTCGCTGGTTCCGACAAGGCGCGGTACCGTATCGTCGGTTGTTTGCCCGGACGTAAGCGGGCCGGTGATGGTGCCCACGTCGTCTATCGCCTGGCTGATAACCGGCGCGTTCGGTGCGGTGGTATCCACAATCAGGGTAAAGTCCGGCGAGTTCAGGCTGACGTTGCCCGCTGCATCGGTGACCGTGGCGGTCCAGGTATGGCTGCCGTTGGTCAGCGGCGTTGACGGCGTAAAGCTCCATGCGCCGGTACCGTCCGCCTGAACGGTGCCGACCGGCTGCCCGTTCTCATACACGGTGACCGTGGCGTTGGCGGTCGCGGTGCCGTTGAGCGTCGGCGTGGTGTCGTCGGTGCTCTGCCCGGAAGAGAGCGAAGTTTGAATGCTGCCCGCGTTGTCACCCGCGGTCGAAATGACCGGCGCCGACGGCACGCCCGTATCCACCGTCAGGTTAAACGGTGTCGTCGTGCTGCCGGTATTGCCAGCCACGTCGGTGGCATTGAAGGTGATGGCGTGTGGACCTTCGCCCAGATCGGTACCCGGGGTGAAGGTCCAGCTGCCCTGGGCATTCACCACCGCAGTGCCAATTTCGTTGCCATCAACGATCACGTGCACGGTAGAACCCACCTCGCCCGTACCGTTGAAGGTTGGGCGCGCGTCGTTGGTGCTGTTACCCGACGTGAGCGCCCCGGTGACCGGACCGACGTCGTCAATCACGCTGGTCACCACCGGTACGCCGGGGGCTGCGGTATCAATGGTAAAGGCGAAGACCGATGAGTTAGCCGAGGCGTTGCCTGCGGTATCCGTTGCATACGCGCGCAGGGAGTAGCTGCCGTCGCCCAGCGGCGCGGTCGGCGTAAAGGACCAGTTCCCGCTGCCGTCAACGATCGTCGTGCCAATCTGCGTGCCGTTATTCATGATGTGAATCGTGCTGCCCGCCTGCCCGGTACCGCTGATGGTCGGGGTGCTGTCGTTGGTCACCTGGCCGCTGGTGAGGTTACCCTGGACGCCGCCAGGGACGTTGTCGCTCACATTATCCAGCGTCGGAACCGTCGGTGCCGTCAGGTCAACCACCACGCTCCAGGGAGCTGAGACCGCGCTGACGTTGCCCAGCGGATCGGTCGCCCGGACGGTGAAGCTGTGCGAGCCTTCGCCGAGCGCGGTGTCAGGGGTAAACGTCCATGTACCATTGTTGTCAGCCGTCACCACGGCAATCTGGGTGCCGCCGTCGAAAATGGTCACCACGCTGTTTGCGTCCGCTGTCCCCGAAAGGGTTGGCGTGGCGTCGTTCGTTTCGCTGCCGCTGACCACCGTGGTGGCGGCGTTACCGACGTTATCCGTGACGTTGGTGATGACCGGCGTGGCGGAAACGGAGTCCACCACGACGGTGAAGCCCGCCGAAGGACCGCTCTGATTCCCCGCCGGATCGGTCTCGCGGATGGTCAGGATATGGTTGCCTTCTGTCAGGACGGGCGTGGTGTAGCTCCAGGTGCCCGTATTGCCGACCTCCGCGGTCCCCAGCAGCACGCCGTTGTTGTAGATGGAGATGGTATCGCCGACCGCGCCGGTGCCGGTGAGGGTCGGCTGGTTGTCGTTGGTGGTCTGGCCGCTGGTCAGCGGTCCGGTGCCCGGACCGACGTCGTCAATCACCGCGCCGATAGCTGGCGTGCCCGGTGCGGTGAGGTCGACGGTGACG
The DNA here is from genome assembly GCF_034106085.1 of Enterobacter sp. 302C9. NCBI lineage: Bacteria > Pseudomonadati > Pseudomonadota > Gammaproteobacteria > Enterobacterales > Enterobacteriaceae > Enterobacter > Enterobacter sp. 302C9. Next base: position 42,708 of record NZ_JAWNBW010000016.1, on the reverse strand, counting down.
CTGGCCGCCGGAGAGCGGCCGCTGGTCTGGCCGTTGAGGGTCGCCGTCACCTCAAAGGTGTGCAGCCCTTCGCCAAGCGCGGCTGGCGTATAGCTCCAGTTGCCGCTGCCGTCGGCGGTCACCGTCGTCAATGGCGTCGCGCTACCGTCCTGATAGATGGTAATCAGGCTGCCCGCTTCGGCCGTACCGGTAAGCGTTGGCGTGGTGTCATTAGTGGTTTTGCCTTTCACATCGCCAGTAATCGGGTCTGCGTCATCGACGATCGCCGTGATGACGGGCACCTGCGGCAGGTCGAGCGGTGAATCGACGACGACAAAAGGCACGCCCGCGCTGGCATTCCCTGCGGCATCCGTAGCGGTCACGGTCAGCGTGGTCGGATCCAGCTGCGCCGGGCTCAGCGCAATGGAGAAGTTGCCGTCGCTGCCGACAACGCCGGTACCAATGACCGTGGAACCGTTTGTCACGGTAATGATGCTTCCCACGTCACCGGTACCGGTCAGCGGTGTTCCTTCATCAGCCAGCAGCATGTTGCCCGGATCTGCCGGGGCGACGGTATCTACCGTCACGCTCAGCGGCGCTGAATCACCGGAGGAGTTACCCGCTGGATCGCTGGAAGAGACGGTGAAGGTATGCGGGCCATCCAACAGCGTCGTGTCGGCAGTCCAGCTCCAGGTGCCGCCCGGCTGGACCGTCACCAGCACCGTAGATGGCGTGCCGTCTACGGAAACGATAACCGTGGTACCGGGTTCACCGGTCCCGGTAAGGGTTGGCGTGCCGTCCTTCGTGTAGAGCACGTTATTAGACAACTGGCTGTCAGCTACGGCGCTAATGACGGGGATCTCAGGCGCAACGGTATCGAGGGTAACGGTAAAGACCGAACTCGGCGCGCTGACGTTACCCGCTGCGTCCACGCCCGCCACGGTAATGTTGAGCGGACCGTCCGTTTGCGTTGGAAGCGTCAGGTTCCATTCCCCGTTAGCCACCACGACACGGCCCACTTCGACGCCGTTGTTGTAGACGATCACCGTCTCACCGTTGACGCCGGTTCCGCCCACGGTCGGTGTGGTATCCGTGATGTAGCCACCGTTAGGCTCACCGCCCACTGCACTAATCACCGGCGTATCCGGCGCCAGGGTATCCACGACGATCGTAATCGCTGGCGACGGGTCAGAGACGTTGCCCGCTTCATCGGTGGCGGTGGCGGTATAGGCGTGGCTGCCCTCGGCAATGTCGCTGCCAGGGCGCCAGCTCCAGTTGCCGCTGCTGTCTACCGTGACGGTGCCCACGACGGTCGATATGCCGTTGACGGTGTCAGTGATGTTGATGACGTCGTTCGGCGTGCCGGTGCCGCTCAGGACCGGGCGCGGATCGTTGGTGGTTCCGCCATCGGGTACGGGGCCGGTGATCTGGGAGACGCTGTCGGTGACGGTCGGTGCCGCAGGCGTAGCCGGCGCTTCGGTATCAATGGTGATGGTTACCGGCTGCGACGGGGCGCTTTCGTTGCCCGTGCCGTCCACGTTGGTGACGGTCAGGGTGATGTCATAGGTACCGCCGGGCAGTGGGGTTGATGGCGTCCACGACCAGCTGCCGGTACTGTCCACGACAGCGTCGCCGATTTTGGCGCCGTTGTTGTAGATCGTCACGGTATCGCCCGCCGTGCCGGTACCGCTCAGGGTTGGCGTGGTGTCGCGGGTGGTTTCGCCCGGGTTCAGCGTTGTTGTTGTTCCGTCAGGATTGACGGTGATGGCCGGGATATCCGGCGTGGCAGGCGCGACGGTATCTACCGTCAACACAAACGGGCTGGAGATGGTGGTATTGCCTGCGGCATCCGTGGCGTGAACCGTCAGCGTATGCGGGCCGTCGGTGAGCGGGGTAACGGGCGTAAAGCTCCAGCCCCCGCTGCCGTCGAGGGTGGCGGTACCGAGCAGGGTGGCGCCGTCATAGACGGTGATCACCGCATCAGCCGGGGCGATGCCCTGCAGCAGCGGTGTGGTGTCATCCGTGGTATCGCCGCTGATGAGCGTGCCCTGAACGCCGCCGACGTCATCGGTCACGGTGGCGATGGTTGCCGCCGCAGGTGGCGTGGTATCGACGGTCAGGGTAAAGCCGCCTGACGGCTGGCTGGTGTTACCCGCCGCATCGGTGGCGACAACGGTAAAGGTATGAGGCCCGCTGCCAAGAGGCGTGGTGAGGGTATAGGTCCACGTGCCGTTGTCGTCGACCAGGACCGTGAAAAGATCGGTGCCATCCAGGCGGATGGTGACGCTTGAGCCAGGTTCAGCCGTGCCGTTGAGCGTCGGCGTGGTGTCGTTGGTGCTGTCGTTGGGGTTGAGCGCGCCGAGGCGTTCCGGCACATCATCCAGCACCTGTGTAATGACCGGGGCGGCAGGCGCGACGCTGTCAATCGTCAGAGTCCAGGTGTTGGAGACGCCGCTGGTGTTACCTGCCGCATCGGTCGCGACGGCGGTCAGGGCGTGCGGGCCCTCGGCGATAGGCGAGGAAGGCGTAAAGATCCATACGCCAAGACCATTGGCGACGGTCGTACCAATAGCAACACCGTCCACGCGCACGGTGACCGTCGCGTTTGCTTCGGCGGTACCGCTGAGCGTCGGGGTGGCGTCGTTAGTGGTCTCATAAATGTCGAGCGAGCCGGTGCGACCGGGAACATCGTCCACAACTTGTGAAATCACCGGGGCGCCAGGTGCCGTGCCGTCGACGTTAATTGTCCACGGGTCTGATAACCCGCTCGGGTTACCGGCGGGATCCGTCGCCTTCGCGGTCAGCACCCAGGTGCCATCGGTCAGCGGTGCGGGCGGCGTAAAGCTCCACAGGCCGGAGGAGGGAACAACCGTCGTACCGAGGACATCGCTGCCGTTATAAATCGTGATGGTCGAGCCCGCTTCGCCCGTCCCGTTCACGGTCGGGGCCCGGTCGTTGGTGAGGCCGTTCTGGCCCACGGGGCCGGTGGTGGCCTGCACGTCATCCATCACCGACACGATAATTGGCGTCTGCGGTGGGGTAATATCCGGTGACGCCGCGGAGGTTGCGGGCCCCGTGTTGCCCGCCGTGTCGGTGGCGTCAGCGGTCAGGATTTCGCCGTTGAGCTTCGGCGGGGTCAGCGTCAGGCTAAAGTTCCCTTCGCTGTCGGCAATAACAGTGCCAAGGGTGACATTACCTTCACGGATGGTCACCGTGCTGCCAGCTTCCGCGATGCCGCTGATGGTGCCGCCATCATTCGAAACCTCGAGATTACCCGGGGCAGACGGCGGCGTGGTGTCCACGGTGAAGATGACGGGCTCTGAGGTCGCGCTCAGGTTTCCGGCGGCATCGGTTTCAGTGACGGTTATGGAGTGTGTCCCGTCCGGGAGCGGGCCGTTCGGCGTGACGCTCCAGGTGCCGTTGGGCAACACCGTCGTTGTGCCAACCACCACGCCGTTATCGTAGATGGTGATGGTTCCGCCGGGCTCGCCGGTTCCCGCGAGGATGGGCAGTGAAGCATCGGTTGGCGCGACAGACGTGATGGTTCCCTTGATAAGGCCCGTATCGTCGGTCAACACAATCGCGCTCGGCGCGTCCGGCGGAGTAAGATCCACCGTCAGGGTAAACACCGGCGAGGCTGGCCCGGTGTTGCCGGCGGCGTCGGTTGCCCGCACGGTAATCTGGTGAGTGCTTTCGCTCAGGTCAACCGACGGGGTAAAGGTCCAGGTGCCGTTGCTGGCGACGACCGCTGTACCAATGGCGACCCCGCCGTCATAAATCGTCACGGTCGAGCCCGCTTCGCCGGTGCCGGTAAGCTGCGGGCGCTGATCGTTGGTGCTGCCGCCGTTGCTGACTGCTCCCGTCTGCGGGGCGATATCATCCGTTACGCTGGTGATTGCTGGCGCATCGGGCGCGGTGGTGTCCGGCGCGTTGAGCGTTGTGCCCGGGCTGGTATTCCCGGCGTTATCCGTGGCGGTGGCGGTCACCTGCTCGCCGTTAGTCAACGGTGTGCCGAGAGAGACGGTAAAGCTGCCGTCGCTGCCCGTTTTTCCTGTGCCAATGACGTTGCCGTTCGCGTCTCTCAGCGTGATGGTACTGCCGGGTTCTGCGGTACCGGTGACGGTTTTGCCATCTGAAGAGAACTTAAGGCCGGAAGGCGCGTTCGGTGCTGTCGTATCCGCATTGGCCGAATTGTTACTGCCGCCACTATCACCGCCGCCGGTGCTTGCCGCCGCCGCGATGCCGCCCGCGGCGGCAATGCCGCCCAGTGCCCATGGCCAGATGGCGGCACCACCGGCGTCGCTCCCGGAGGCCGCAAGCAGCACGTCCGTGGACGCGATAGATTCGTACGTGGCGGCTCCGGTCGGATCTTCAATCCACCATAATGCGCCGTTGCTGTCCTGCAGTACCAGCTGGCTCACGCCCTGCGCGTCCGTGACGTAGAAGTTTTTAAGGGTGATCACCTCGCCGGAGTGCAGCGTAACCAGCAGATCGTTACCGTTTCGCGCGAAGTGGGAGACGCTCGCTCGCTCGACATTAAGCTCAACGATAGAGGAATGGCTCAGGGTAACCTGTGTGCCTTCCGTGGTCGTTTCCACGCCAGTAAGTTTCGATATAACAGAGATTTGGCTCATTTAGGCATTACTCCAGCAGATGTGTCATGAACGGCGAGCAAGACGAGCCAACTCTGCAGAAGGTAAAGGGCGCCCCCGGCGCAGTTGCTGTTATTACGCAGCACTGACCGTTGTTTTTAGCGCGCACGATGCCCGCCAGAATTCAGAGTGGCAACATCAGAGCGAATCTAATGACTTATAAAAGAGAACAGTTTTTATGGGTGTTTTGTGTCTTGTAAAACCCTGTAATTAATAGAGGAATTATTTTTTAGAATATAAAAATGATATAGACAGAAAACGAAGGTTGTGCAAATTAAGCTTTCGTAAATAAGTGCAAAAACAATGAAGAGGGCATTAATGTATTGGGGTGGTTAATAATTTACTCGGCTCAACCTTTTGTTTTATATGATTTTAGTTTTAACCTGTGGCGTTGATTCTGAATATGATTTACGCAGTATGATAATTGGTAGGGAACATTTTTAATATAATGTAAAACGTTATTGTTTAAGCGCGCTTAATATGCATTTAAGTTAGGGTAACGTTTTTGATATAAGATATATTATGTCACCCACACAATAAAATATATTCTTATGCAGGCTTAAAACTCTGCTATCACGCGAAAATAATAGCGTTAAGTAAAGGGTGAAATAACCTGATTTATTTCCATTGGGGCTACGACGTCAGCATGATTTTGCGACAGCAAAAAATTCACGGGGAGAATGAATAAAAATCGTCAGTCGGGCGTTTACTGACGTCACTCCCTTCTTACCCTGGAGCTTTATATGAACACGACCTCGTTTCGTTTGATCCCGGTGCTGATTTTTTCCCTGCTGTCCCCCCTGGCGCTGGCAATGGGCAATAATAGTACCGAGAGCAAAACGCCCGATTGTCCTTCCGGACAGGTGTATGACAGCGCCACCCAGAAATGCGTGCCGGACAAGAGCAGCAGCCTCAGCGACCAGGACAAAACCAACTATGCGTACCATCTCGCGAAGAAAGGCGAGTACCAGGCGGCGCTGAACCTGCTTGATTCGCTGAAAAATGGCAATACGGCTGAAGCGTGGAACTATCGCGGGTTCGCCACGCGCAAGCTTGGCCGCACGGACGAAGGGATTGGTTACTACCAGCGCGCGCTGGCTATCGCACCGGATTATGCCAAAGCCCGGGAATACCTCGGTGAAGCGTGGATGGTAAAAGGACGTCCTGACCTCGCGAAAGAACAGCTGAAGGTGATTGCCGGTATTTGTGGCCAGTCCTGCGAGGAGTACCGTGACCTGCAGGCCGCCATCAACGGACATCCGGAATCCTGATTTTCTCGTGGAGGGAAAACACATCGCTACCAGTGAGGTTCGTCAACAGTTAGCCGCGCACCTGCCGCGTCTCTGGCGCTATGGGCTGGTGCTGTCGCGAAACAGGGATATCGCCGAAGAGCTGGTTCAGTCCACCTGCGTGCGTGCGCTTGAAAGGAGCAGCCAGTATACGCCGGGCACGCGCATCGACAGGTGGCTGTTCGCGATACTGCACTCCATCTGGATCTCTGAGCTTCGGGCACGACACGTGCGTCAGGGGCAGGGATTTGTGGCCAGCGACGAGCTTCTGGCGCCGGATACCCGCGAACAGGATGAGACGCGTCTGCATTACATGAAGGTGATGCAGCGCGTTAACGCGCTGCCTGAAGCCCAGCGCAACGCGGTATTTTTGGTTTATGTCGAAGGCTTTACCTACCAGGAGGCGGCGGACACTCTGGCGGTGCCTGTCGGTACCGTGATGAGCCGGCTGGCGACGGCGCGGGCTCGGCTTGCCAGGTCCGCTGACGCACTGCCTCCGGTAAAGGAGAAACGCTCTTGAACTCGCACCGTTTTGCACCGCCCTATAACGACGACGCTATCGTGGCATGGATAGATGGCGAGATGTGCCGCGCCGACGCGCAGCAATTTGAAGAACAGTTGAAAAGTGACGAACGCCTCTCCGGGCGAACCAACGAACTGATGAAAAGCAGCCAGGATTTCGCCGGGGCGTTTGCCCCCCTGCTGGATGAGGCACCTCTGGAGGCAATGCAGGCGCGTCTGGCGGCACTTCCCGATCCACAATCCTCCACGCCTGCTGGCGTCAGCAGGCGGGCGCTGATCGCCGCGTCGGCCAGCTTTTTGATGGTCGGATCCGGGCTGGGCTACCTGCTGCGGCCCGCTTCCGCGCCAGCGGATGAGAATGCCCATATTCGCGACCTCGAAGCGCAATATATGTCCCTGTACAGCGTTGAGACGCTGCTGGATATGGACAGCGTAACGCCGGTCCTGCAGCGCGGGCTGGAACGAGCCTCGCAGGACATCGGCATCAAGCTGCACATGTCGCAGCTTGTCCTGCAGGGGGCAGAGCTGAAAATGGTGCGAATGCTGCGCTATGAAACCACCTCGATCGCGCAGATTGCCTGGATCAACGCCGACTACGGCCCGATGGCGCTCTGTATCTCTCCTGTAGATGAGAAGACTATGGCCTCTCTGCGCCAGGAGCAGCGGCACGGCATGAACCTGGCGTGGTGGCAGGAGGCGGGCTACCAGTTTGTCCTGATTGGCCGCAACCCGCCGTCTCACCTGCGGGGAAACGCGGAGCAGCTACAGCGCCTCATCTCAGGATGACGGCACGTCGTTCGTCTGAATCGCAATAGCGATGGCAATACGATCGTCCACGACCAGCGCAAACTTATCCATCCCGTAGGCCGCGCGCGAGATCGCCGTCGTGGCATCCAGCGTGAGGGCCTGCGCGTGCGGGTCTTTCACGACAGCCTCCAGGATCACCGGGCGGGCGATGTTTCGTACGGTCAGCGTGCCGAACACCCTGAACCGCCCGTCGCCCTGGGCGACCACGCGAGAGCTGATGAACTCGATAGTTGGATAACGCTCGGATTCAAAAAACATATCGCTTTTCAGCTGCCAGGTGAGCAGCTTGTTTGAGGCTACGAGAGTCGCTACGGGAATGGTGACGTGAATATGGTCGTCGACGTCGTTTTCCGGGTTGAGCGTCACGGCGCCCGTCACGCCGCTGAACGTCGCCCAGGAGAGGATGCCGCCAAAGGCATGCCACGACAGCCGAATGGCGGTGTTATCGGCGTCAATTATGTAGCTCTTCGGGGCAGCCATCGCCCACGGACAAACCAAAACAAGCACTATCACCAGGCGTCGCAGCATCTCAGGATCTCTTTTAGGGGGGCAGGGAGTAAACGCGTCACCCCCGGGATCTATTCGGCTTTGTTGACATTATTTCAACCGGAGCGCGATAACCGGACCTGGTGACAAGTGTAGCCTTGAGAGCGCAGAGCTGTGGGGAATAAAAAAGGCCGCTTGCGCGGCCTTTCGAAGGGATTACTCAGTGACTTTCTTTTCCAGCTCGCTGGCACCTTCTTTGGTTTTGTTCCAGCCTTTCTCAGCGCCTTCTTTGGTGGCATCCCACCCTTTCTCGGTGCCTTGTTTGGTTTTATGCCAGGCTTTCTGGGAATCTTCGCTGACCTTGCTGCCCAGGCTTTCGCTTTTACCCTCCGCAGCATGCTTCTGTTTCAGCTTCAGCTCTTCACCTTTGTTCTGCTCTTCGTGCAGTTTTTGCTTCGCCTCGTTGGCGTTTGCGTTCGCCGCAGCGACGGTATCGTCAGTTGCATGTGTGGTCGCAGCAAATACTGGGGAAGCCAGCAGAACGGCAGATAATGCGATAATTGTTTTTTTCATAATATCCTCATTTAACGTTATCGGTTATGAGCGTGATTCAGCATGGCACAGGCGAAACGGGATGGCTTTAGGAAAAAACTGTAATGAGATCAATGTTCCCTGAAGAGGGATATTTCGCCTGAGGATTATCCAAAGGATAAAAAGCCTATTTCAGCAAGGGCGGCGAGGGTCAGGAGAATGAAGATAATAACGGTTATGGGTCTGTACATGGTGGGGTTCCTTCCGGGTTGAGCGGCTATTCCGTAGCGCTAGGTGGTGTGGGTAATTTTGCACAGGAGAAGGGGGAAGGGGTTGATGTTTGTCAATGTCAGGGGGGACCAATATAAACTACCGGCCGGCTGGTCGGTTTTTTGCGCAAAGATCACGGTATACTGGTTTCGAATATAGAAGGAGGAATGGTATGGCGATAACGGAAGAAGCGTTGCTTAGGTCTGGTTTCACGCAAGAAGAGCTGTAAAAGCTTAAACGCTATGTGGATACTCAGCGTTCGACTCTGGATATTTTGCTTCCTGCGCTTTCAAATCGGTTTAAAGGGACTGTTATACTTTCAGTCGTACTGACTGTTCTGTTCATACTGGCGGTTTGCTTCGCTTCCCGAGAAAATATCATCTCATCAGGCGTTGCTGTGCTATTTATCTTTGGCATCTTCTGCTGGATGACTCCTCTCAAATTAACGTATAAAGTCTGGTGTTTTAAGAGGGATTATTATCAATAGACAGTAAGTCAAAAACAATTTTTTCGTTTATGCCATATCCGATGATTTTCATAGTAAGTTTTGGTCGACTCATTGAGTCCATTTTTCTGTAAAAATTTGAGCGCATAAAATAAAACAGACGCCAGGAACCAGGTTTGCGAAGTAAACCAAATACGCTGTAAGCATTGGCTGCAAGGCTTACCGTTTTATACGCAGCCAGACCAGTCTCACTGCGAAACCCCATAAACTCTACAACCGACATCGCTGTGTCAGCGACAAATCGCTGCGAGCCAGGTTTGTTAAGTATTTGATTATTCACTTCTCTGGATACGGCATTAGCCGCATCAATCACCAGTGTGGCACCTAACAACACACCGACCGGTGTCATCGAGCTCGCAAGGAGTAATCTGCCTGCGGCTTGTAAACCAGCAAAAACAACCTGTACAGCGGAAATGAAATAACTAACAACTTTATTGTTTTCCTTGATGAACTCAACCCTGGCATAAAGCTGCGCTGCTTTCGTTCTGAGCAGGCGATCTTGTTCAAGTAGATTTTTATTCTTTGCCCTGAGATTCTTGATATAGGAAATCCCTTCTTCGTCGGATTTCGCTTCACGGGCAAGAGAAAATTGCTCAGTTATAAAAGTCTTAATATCTTCCATAACTGAATTCTGATGAGTCCATCCTTGAGATGGTTAGCCGCTACCATGTTTGCAGTATTAATAAGTTTCCGAGCTTCCAGATTAACCATGTGACCTGCTCCCGGCAAACTAACATAGCATGATGTAAGCAAGTTCCGCTTATGGCAATAAATGGGATAAATCTGACAGATTTGACGAGATAAGGATATTGATGAATTCTCTATACCCTTGAACCATTACTTTCCACATGATTTGCTTGTTTTCAATCCTGGGGTATTGCCGCGTGTATCCTTATTATCACGTCTGCGTTGATCGAGTTTTCCTGTTGATTTTGCAATTGGTTTTGGACCGGGCTTAAGCCCCATAATCGTGCTCCTTAGCATTGTCAGAGGTTATTTCTCAGTGTGGGTGCTGTAAGAATAATCAAGCCAGGATAGGCGGTCGCTAATGACTACTAGACTATTATGTGAGCAATGTCTGTTTTTGACATGTAGCGACCGGTCCGATACTTAAGTAGGGTGTAGATTGTTCGCGATCAGCCCTCAACAATGAGGGCCACCTCGGAGATTGTCAGCCTGATTGCGCCAATTGCCGATGCAGGACCTGCAGACTAGTTCCCGCCCCTGCCCATGCAGCAACCGAGCCGACCACATACAGGTTTTGCTTGGCGCGTGAAACGGCTACATTGATTATGTTTGGCGGGCTTGCCGCCCACTGACGCGCCCTTTGCTGACTCGCTTTCGGCGCGCCCAGCAACAGGATGACCGTGTCCGCCTCTCGGCCCTGGAACGTGTGGATCGTGCCTACACGATCACGGCACCACTCATCCAACTTTACGCCGAACGCCCGCAGCAGATCAGTTTCACTGTCGAGACGCCGACGCATGTTCTGTTCTACGATCTTGAATGGTGTAATTATAAATACGTCCGGATTTGTAATACCCGATGCTGCCAGCTCTTTGAGCATTCGTACAACCGCTTCGCCCTCGTCGGGACACCACTTCGTCTCAGCATCGCCATTAATATCCACCCAGTGAGAGCTCCCCAAAGCCGAGCCGATAGATCCGGGTTTTTTAGGCCCGACAGCATGGACCATCTGCCCGGCATAGGCGATGGAGTTAGAAACGTCGAACATTGGGTTCTGGCAACGCCTGTGAACGAGCAGTGGCAGCCCGACCTCTCGATCACCTACGTCCATGACGAAGGTGGATTTGAAGCGCGATGCCTGATCAGCAAGGGTCTGCGTAGATGCTGCGGGGGCAGACCATTCGATTTGGTCAATGTCAAAGAACTTGCAGATTTCGGCGTTCAGCTTTTCAGGAAGTGAAACTACAGGTGGGATTTGCAACGGGTCACCTACCACGATGGAGCGCTTTGCCCGCATGATAGCTCCAACTGCTGCCTGAGGAACGGACTGGCCCGCTTCATCTACCAGAAGCCAGCCAATACTCTCTGGTGGCAGATCCCCGAACATCGTCCGAACAGAAGCGAATGTCGTGGACACGGTCGGCACAACCATGAAAAGGCTCGACCAAAGGTCGGGGAGAAGTTCACGGTGAGTGGAAGACTGGAAGGCACCAGCCACCATGCCCGACATCAATAGCCCAAGATTGTGTTGCAGGCGGCTGGCCGAAGCATCGATGAACGTTTTATGCACAGTCAGGGCAGCGGCGAAAAGATCCTCCCGCAGGCGATGAACCTCATCGGGAAGCCATGGCGCAGTCAGGTGGATAGCCTCGTGCTCGCGCTCGAAGAATCTCTCATCAACGACCCTGTCTCCCATGCGGTTTCGTGCCTCTGCCTCGGTTGCCTTCAATTTCGAGACAGCCTGACATTTGCTGGAAATTTCCTGGTCGAGTTGCTTTAACTGGGACTCAGTATTGCTCCACTCAGTCCTTGCAAGCTCCAGGGCACCGTCCGTCTCCTGCGCCCGCAAGACTGATTGCTGCAAGGTCGCCGAGAGCTTCTGCAGTGTCGATCTCCACGACTTCCAGGCCGCAGTTGCGAACAAACGGGAGAAGAAACCTGGACGGCAAGCAAGATGGCTGTCGAGCATGATCTTATCCTGCTCGATCTGCGATTTTGCCTTCTCATGCTCCCGTTGGCAGGATTCAGCAGTCTGGTGTGCCTCTTCGACGGCTTGAGTCAGACTCGGACGACGCTGTTTCACCCTTTGAAGTTCGGTGGTTGCTCCCTTGAGCGCCTGGATATCCCGTCGCATCTCTTCGATGCTGGCGATTTCGGCGTCTACCGTCTCCTTGAGTTTAAGGAAAACGGTTCGCGCTTTCTGCCAGGCCGCTAAAGCGTCCACTTCGTTGGTGCTGGGCCGCTCATTGACGACCACGCTGGGCATCACGCGATCGATGATTTCGCCAGTTTGTTCGTCCTTGATCTCACGCAAGACGTTTAAGCCGCGAGCTGCTTTCAGGTAGGTAAGGAAACCACCGTCTTCATTCCACCAGAAACTTTGCTGGAAAGCGCCTCGGTTGCTGCTCTTGCCGAGAGCCGCGGCGATCAATCCCCAGGTTTCGACAGGGTCGGAGGGGATGTCCCCCTCGGCCTCGGCCTCGGCTTCGAAATAGCCGGCGCGTTTAGGATTCGCAATCAGGTCGCTGATGGACCGGAAGTAGGCGATCTGTTCATGGCGACCATTGGCTTCCTTGAGAGGAAGCTCTTTACTGACGTTTTCGACCGCTTTGTTATTGGAGGAGGCTACGACGATCTCATGGCCCCTCAAGGATGCATGTAACTTGTAGAAGTGCAGGAATGCATTGGAACCGAATGCCAGCTTTTCGCCTGTTGTGCAAAAGGCATCCTGCGGTTTATTGAAGCCGCACATCGCCGTGGCCCGATCGAGAATGCACCCAACGACAATATCTCGCAGAAGAGTGGTCTTTCCAGTACCCGGAGGCCCATTGACGCCGATGATACCTGGAGCATCATTCAGCTCAGCACGCGCCGCATTCACGGCAGCCTGTTGAAGCAGCACTAATGGATGGCCGCCTTTCGAAGGCCAACGAGCCTGCGGCATGAGCGACGGTGCGACGAAAGGCTCAACTGCGGAAATGGGCGATAGCACGTCGATTTTTTGGTCAGGCCTGCCAATTCCCATATAGCGGCGCAAACCGGTTCCGGCTTTGCCCGTCTCGAGCAGTTTGGTTGCTTCACCGAGATCTTCAAGATAGAAGGAATTCAGTAATGAAGGTTCAGGCGGCGCCTTGGCCTTGAAATGATGAAACACCTTAATCGCGAATGTGGGTGGCTCAACCAAATGCTCGGGTACACCGAAATGAGACACAAGCCATTTATAAGCGTTAAGAACGACATCCAAATCGATCGGTATGGGTTCTCCATCCTCGTTTTGACGGCGAACTATTCGATCCAGATGCTCGATAATGCGCGGCTCAACATTCGGCCAATTCCCTAAGCTCCCAAGCTTCAGATTGAGAGCCGGCTTGAGTGCCCAGGCAAAACTGGAAACGGCAACGCCTTTGTCCTCAAGCACATAGCCTTCTTTGTCGATCAGGATCGAGCCGATGGCCGCTTTCTTACCGTCCGGGCGTGAACCCTCCTCATCCTCGCCAAAAACCTTGACCAGCTCGTCCGTCGCCTTGTCGAGAGCGATGGCGCCGAGGATGACCTCGAAATAAAGCTTATAACTGGGCTTGCTGCGGGCATTTGGTCCCCATGGAACACCTCGCTCCAATAGAGCAACCCTGGAGCGGTCGCCCGTTGCCATATCCTCTGGGCGTTTATAACCTTGAGGCGACAGTGCTTCGAGGGCTGTCCATGCCGCCAGTATTCCTCGCGCATCATTCGCCTTATTTGGCGGAGAAAAAGACGGGAGCGGACCTGGATCGATTTGGTCTTCGTCGAATTGCTCTCGCATGGCAGAGTCTGGGCTGGCCTTCAGTTGCAGTTGCTCTACAGCTGCAGGTGCAGTGTGGGGCACAGCTTGAGAAAATTGTATGGACGCCGAATCGGGATGGCGTATTGATGGGCTGGAAGCCGACAGGGCGACCACGCTGTGGCCGCTAAGTGCAAATAGCGATTGCTCGATTTTAGCCGTTAGCGTCCGCGCCCTGGCAGTGTTGCGAAAGGTCAGTTCGCTCAACAACTGTTCAAGTTCACTAACATTGTTGCTGGACTGCTCGAAGATTGCTTCCAGATCGAAGATTGATTTTTGCGCATACTGCCGTGTATTCATTTATTTCTGCGGCTCCATATCCCTTCAATTAAGAGATATTATGCTAATTAGCTTGATTTCTAAAACTATTAACTTCCGCTTGAAATATAAAGTCTCATTCGGCCCACTACTAAAGTGGGAAACGTCATTAATTATCTGTCACCCCGCTAAACGCATTTCTCTCATTCCTCCCTCAATCAGCAGCCATAACAAAATCAGCCGACCATTGCATCATAGGACGACGTTGCTAAATAAAGGTAATCACTGCGGTTGTAAGCGCGACGTACCTCATTTTTGTCCATATGAGCCAGTGCTGCTTCAATGACATCAGGCGGAAATCCTTCCTACTTGAGTACCGTACTAGCGATAGAATGTAAATCGTCTGATACGAGTACGCCTCTTGGGCCAGCACGCTTGAGTGCTACATTCACTGTTTGGCTGTTCATTGGCTGGGTTGGTTTGATGCGACTGGGAAAGATAAATTCTCGACCGCCACTGAGAGACTTCATCATTTCCAGAATAGCGAGTGCCCCATCAGATAATGGAACCATATGATCCCGGTTCATCTTCATTCGAGCAGCAGGAATTATCCATTCGCTAGGATTGAAATCGAGCTCATCCCATCGAGCCTCAGCAGCTTCGGCAGGGGGGAGTGAGAAGCTGCCACATGAACAAGCGCCGCGTTGACACACTGACACTTGCCGTACGCATTGTTTGCATTAACTGTGGAAGCTGAGCCGGACGGATACTCGGCATGTTTTTCTTTTGCGGTTTCTCGAACGCTTTTCCGATATTTACACTGGGAACTGTATCTATCAGGCCTGTGTTCTGCGCATAAATCATGGCTTCGTTAATACGCTGACAAAGACATCGGACTGTCTCTAATTCACCTCTGGCCTGAACCGGCTGCACTGCTTTAACCAGAGTATGAGCCTTAATCTCAGTGACACTGATATCACCGATTGCTGGGAAAACATCTCTCTCAAGCGAACGCCAGATGTCGTCGGCATAGTCCTCTGTTACGCTGGCTTTCTTCACATTCCACCAACGCTCAGCAACTAACAGGAAAGTGTTGGTTTTGGCCTCTTGAGAATTTTTCATCTGTTCTTTCTGATGTTCCTGAGGATCAATGTCTTTCGCCAACAAAACTCGAGATTCACCTCTGAGTTTACGCGCATCAGAAAGTGAGACTGCAGGGTAGGCACCGAAGCTCTGTTTGGTTCGCTGTTTGGTTAGAGGCCGATAGTAACGGAACTGCCAGAGCTTACTACCGCTGGACTTTATTAACAGGGTCAGCCCATCACCATCATACAGCTGGTAATCGGTATCTTTAGGTTTGGCGGCTTTGATTTCCGTATCAGTTAACGGCTTGGTTTTTCTTGCCATGGGGAGTCTCCATGCGTTTAGGCCCAACGAAAACAATAGAGCTTTTCGTTGGGCCTATCAATGGGCCTAAAAGGTTCGGATTTAATTAGTTTTCTTCGGACTTCGCGGGACAAATTGAGGGCACAAAAAAGCCCGCACGGCTTGCGACGTGCGGGCTCTTAGGACTTCATCGGATGACTCTGGTAATCACCGATGGAGAATTTTGGTGGAGCTGGCGGGAGTTGAACCCGCGTCCGAAATTTCTACATCCTCGGTACTACATGCTTAGTTTGTCTTTACATTCGCACGCCAGCTGCGGACAGACACGCCACTAACGAACTAGCCTGATTAGTTTTAACGCTTCAACCCCAGGCAGGGCTTCCACGCGATCTCTTTTGGGTTTGACCTCTCTTTGATCCCCGTCTTAAGAGCGGAAGCTAGGGAGAGAGGGCTCAGAGCAGGTTATTAAGCTGCTAAAGCGTAGTTTTCGTCGTTTGCGACTATTTTTTTGCGGCTTTTAACGAGGCAAACCGCCCCTCGGCATGCACCTTGGGTTTCGCAAATCCCGTCGAATCCAGAATCAGCCCCAATAGTGTTGAACTGAGTATACCAGATTTCACTTCCTGGATACCAGCCCGGAACGCTAACTTATTGAATAGTACAATAAGTGTGCAGAATCAACGTCCTGCGTTTTTCATGATGCGCGCTTTATCAAGCTGCCACTCGCGCTCTTTCAGGTCAGTACGTTTGTCGTGCTGTTTTTTACCCTTCGCAACGCCAACTTTCACTTTGCACCATGCGTTTTTCCAGTACAGCGACAGGGCGACCACGGTGAAACCTTCACGGTTGATGCGTCCGTAGAGGGATTCCAGCTCACGCTTGTTCAGCAGCAATTTACGGGTGCGCGTTGGGTCACACACGTAGTGTGAGGAGGCGACGGTCAGCGGCGTAAAGTTCGCGCCGAACAGGAAGGCTTCGCCATCTTTCAGGATCACGTAGCTATCGCCGATGTTGGCTTTCCCGGCGCGCAGCGATTTTACTTCCCAGCCCTGCAACGCAAGGCCAGCTTCGAATTCTTCTTCAATGAAATACTCGTGGCGAGCACGCTTGTTGAGCGCAATGGTCGCCGAGCCTGGTTTATGTGCTTTTTTCTTCGTCATAAGTGTCGTAAAGCCGTCGGTAATCTGATTTCAAAAAGTCACCTCATTGCGTCCTGTGAGGTCTAACGCGCTATCTTAGCACGAGATGAGGCTTAGCGTTTTTTTAACAGGTGATAAATGTTATTATTTGTCCGTTGTGTGACCATGGGAAATGCTATGCCTCAGATTAGCCGTACTGCGCTTGTGCCTTACAGCGCGGAACAAATGTATCAGTTAGTGAACGACGTTCAGTCTTATCCAGAATTTATTCCGGGGTGCACCGGGAGCCGCGTTCTGGAGTCCGGCCCGACGCAGATGACTGCGGCGGTGGATGTCTCCAAAGCGGGGATCAGCAAGACGTTCACCACCCGCAATACGCTGACCAGCAATCAGAGTATTTTGATGCATCTGGTGGATGGTCCGTTTAAAACCCTTATGGGGGGCTGGAAGTTTACGCCGCTGAGCGCTGACGCCTGTCGCATCGAGTTCCAGCTGGACTTTGAATTTACCAATAAGCTGATTGAGCTGGCGTTTGGCCGCATTTTTAAAGAGCTGGCTTCGAATATGGTTCAGGCGTTCACCACCCGCGCCAAAGAGGTTTACAGTGTCGCATAAGATTGCTGTAGAAGTGGTGTATGCGCTGCCGGAGAAGCAGTATCTGCAGCGCGTGACGCTGGAAGAGGGGGCAACCGTTGAGGCAGCTATCCGCGCTTCCGGCATCCTCGAACTTCGCAGCGATATCGACCTGGCGAAAAATAAGGTCGGGATTTATAGCCGTCCGGTGAAGCTGGGTGATGTGCTGAAAGAGGGCGACCGGGTCGAAATTTATCGCCCGCTGATCGCTGATCCGAAAGAACTGCGACGTCAGCGTGCGGAGAAATCGGGTAAGTAGCGTGTTTTCCCCTCACCCTGACCCTCTCCCCAAAGGGGCGAGGGGATAAAAGAAAAACAAAAAAGGTGCTCAATGAGCACCTTTTTGCATTTCTGACTTCTGATTATTTGGTCAGGGCAGGCT
The DNA here is from genome assembly GCF_034106085.1 of Enterobacter sp. 302C9. Classification (NCBI taxonomy): domain Bacteria; kingdom Pseudomonadati; phylum Pseudomonadota; class Gammaproteobacteria; order Enterobacterales; family Enterobacteriaceae; genus Enterobacter; species Enterobacter sp. 302C9. The sequence continues at coordinate 25,362 of NZ_JAWNBW010000016.1, read as the reverse complement.
TGTTGTCGATGTTGGTCAACACACCGGCGCTGCTGAAGGTCAGCGTCAGGGTCTGCTGGGTCGCATCTTCGTGGCCCGGCTTCTGACGGAATACATAGAACCAGGTATTAGTGCCGAACGGATCGGACATCATCGGGGTTCCCAGTGCATAAGCGACCTGCTGTTGTGTCATCCCCACACGGATTTTGGACACATCGTTAGGGGTAAGGTAGTTCCCCTGGTTGATGTCAGGACGGTAAACCACTTTCTCCAGAGTGGAACAGCCTGCGGTCAACATCAGAAGAACCGCTGCGGCAGCGGTCAGCATTTTACAACGCATAGTGATTTGATTCCTTTTCGGGCCCGAGCAGAACGCGGCTCATATGTAATATGCCGATGATAATAGACCTTGCCCCACTTTGAAACCGGTCTGGCGGCGTTTTTGTTGTTCTGTATGACCCTGAGATCCCGAAAAAGTTTATGCCGCCAGCAGTTCTTTCGCGTTCGCGAGCGTATTGCGGGTGACTTCGCTGCCGCCGAGCAGGCGAGCAAGCTCCTGCAGACGCGCACGTTTATCCAGCGGCTTCATATGCGTTTCGGTCATTTCACCGTCAGTTTCTTTGCTGACGATAAAGTGATGATGACCACAGCCTGCGACCTGCGGCAGGTGGGTGACACACATCACCTGCGTTGATTCGCCTAGCTGGCGCAGCAGTTTACCCACCACCGCCGCCGTTGGGCCGCTGATGCCGACATCCACTTCATCGAAAATCAGCGCCGGGGTTTCCATTTTACGCGCGGTAATCACCTGAATCGCCAGCGCAATACGCGAAAGTTCACCACCGGAGGCCACTTTGGAGATAGCCTGCAGCGGCTGCCCCGGGTTGGTGGTGACGCGGAACTCAATGCGGTCCGCACCTTCCGCCGTCAGGTGGTTCTCTTCAAAGCGAACATCGATGGTGAAGATGCCGTGCGGCATCGCCAGCGTGTGCATGCTGTCGGTGATGTGCTGGCTTAGCTCCTGAGCGTAATGCTGACGGATTTCGTGCAGCTTTTGCGCTGTCGCCAGCGCCTGTTCATGATGCAGGTTCACCGCGAGAGAGAGGGTCTCCTGCGAGTCAGCCTGATCGTCAAGCTGCTGCTGTTCTTCCAGCAGAGACTGATAGAATCCTGGCAGCTCTTCCGGCGTGACGTGGTGCTTGCGCGCCAGTGAAATTTGACGGGAAATGCGCTGCTCCAGCTCAAACAGACGGTTCGGGTCGAGATCCAGACGTTCACAGTAGTGGCGCAGTTCGTCACTGGCTTCGGAGATCTGAATCGCCGCTTCTTCCAGCATATCCAGGACGCCTGAAAGCTTGCTGTCCATGCCGACCAGTTCGGTAATGAGCTGGCGGACGTTATACAGCTGGCTTTGCAGGTTCACGTCTTCGCCGTCCGCCAGCAGGTTGAGCGCATTCTGGCTGGTTGAGAGCAGGTGGCCGCTGTTCGCCAGACGTTTGTACTCTTCGTCGATTTGCTCAAACTCACCCGGCTGCGGGTTGAATTCGTTCAGCTCTTTAAGCTGGTACGCCAGCAGCTCCGCACGTGCTGCGCGCTCCTGGCTTTGCTGCTGGTGCTGGGCAAGTTCACGGCAGCTCTGATGCCACTGGCGATAGTGCTCCGCCATAAGCTGAGTAAGCGCGTACTCACCCGCATAGCCATCGAGCAGCGCTTTCTGCTGTTCAGGTTTGACGAGTTGCTGGTGCGCGTGCTGACCATGGATCTGGATAAGCAGCTGGCCGAGTTCGCGAAGCTGGGAGAGCGGGACCGCCGTGCCGTTGATAAAGCCACGTGAACGACCGTCGCTGCTGATCACGCGGCGAAGTAAACACTCACGTCCATCTTCAAGCTGGTTCTGTTCCAGCCAGCGCTGGGCGGCAGGGGTGTCTTTCAGGGAGAAACGGGCGCACAGGTCGGCACGGTTTGCGCCCATGCGCACCATGTCGCCCTCTGCGCGGCCACCAAGGCACAAGCCGAGGGCATCAATGGCAATGGATTTACCTGCACCGGTTTCCCCGGTGATCGCCGTCATGCCGCTGTGGAAATCGATCTCAAGCTCACGAACAATGGCAAAGTTGCTGATGGTCAGTTGTGCCAGCATAATTGTTTTCCTGTATGAAAAACCATAACTGTGTTTTCATACAGTATAAACTGGTTTTTTATACAGTAAAGTACTGGATGCAAAATCAGAACAATTTTTTTGACCAGCCAAGCTTCGAGCTTAATGTGTTGAAATAGCTGTAATCTTTCGGATGAATCAGATTAAGGTGGTAATCACATCGACGAATGAGAACATCTTCACCTTCCTGGATCGGCAGCGCTATCTGGCTGTCGCAGCTGATCTCCAGGTCGTTACGGCGGTGCGAGAAGCGCAGACGTATCGTGCTGTCGCCGTTGATGACCAGCGGGCGGGCGGAGAGCGTGTGCGGAAACATCGGCACAAGGGTGATGGCATCCAGCGAAGGCGTCAGGATCGGGCCGCCGGCAGAAAGCGAGTAGGCGGTTGAGCCGGTCGGAGTGGAGATAATCAGCCCGTCGGAACGCTGGGAGAAAGCAAAGATTTCGTCGATATAAACTTCGAATTCAATCATGTGCGCCACTTTCCCGGGGTGAAGAACCACCTCGTTAATCGCGGTGCTGATGCGCTTCTGGCAGTCCTGCTGACACACCTGCGCTTCCAGTAAAAAGCGTTTCTCACTGATATAGTGGCCTTCCAGCACGTCGGCCAGCTGCTGCTGCGCATTGTCCGGGTCGAGATCGGTTAAAAAGCCGAGATTGCCACGGTTGATGCCGATGACCTTAATGTCATAACGCGCCAGCGTGCGGGCTGCGCCGAGCATGTTGCCGTCGCCGCCCACCACCACGGCGAGATCGGCCTGTTGACCAATTTCCGCCAGCGTGCCGGTTTTGACGCTCTTCAGCTGCAGCTCCTGCGCAATCTGCTGCTCGACCATCACTTCATAGCCTTTGCTACACAACCAGCGATACAACATTTCATGTGTCGTTAGTGCGGTAGGGTGACGCGGATGCCCGACGATCCCAATACACCTGAAATGATTATTCATTTTCTGGAGGTCCTTGTGCCTGATGAATGATGACAATCTGTCTTGTTCCCTTGAATCCCGGAAACTGATCCCCATAATAAGCGAAGTTAGCGAGATGAATGCAGAAAAACGCGGAGAAATTCATGAGTAGTAAAGAACAGAAAACGCCTGAGGGGCAAGCCCCTGAAGAAATTATCACGGAACAGCACGATGAAGTTGAGGCTGTAGAGCCAGACGCATCTGCTGAGCAGGTGGACCCGCGCGATGAAAAAATTGCGAATCTGGAAGCCCAGCTGGTAGAAGCACAGAATCGCGAACGCGATGGTGTTCTGCGCATCAAGGCGGAAATGGAAAACCTGCGTCGTCGTACCGAGCAGGACGTTGAGAAGGCGCATAAATTTGCGCTGGAGAAATTCGTCAACGAACTGCTGCCGGTAATCGATAGCCTCGATCGCGCGCTGGAAGTGGCTGACAAAGCGAATCCGGACAACGCGGCGATGATCGAAGGTATTGAACTGACGCTGAAATCCATGCTCGACGTGGTGCGTAAGTTTGGCGTGGAAGTGATTGCCGATACCAACGTACCGCTGGATCCAAACGTCCATCAGGCGATTGCAATGGTGGAGTCCGAAGAGGTCGAAGCCGGTAAAGTGCTGGGCGTGATGCAGAAAGGTTACACCCTGAACGGCCGTACCATTCGCGCTGCGATGGTGACCGTGGCGAAAGCGAAAGCGTAATTTGCCATTCGTAGTGCCGGGTGGCGGTTTCGCCTTACCCGGCCTACAGCCTTACTCAGCGATACTTTCGCGCAGGGGTTTTACGGGCAGGACTTTCACCTGCTTAATCATATTGTCCTGCACGTCCAGGATATCAATATCGTACTGCTCAATGCGCACCCGCGTGCCCGCCGCCGGGATCTCTTCCAGCGCTTCCAGAATCATCCCGTTAATCGTGCGAGCCTCATCTTCCGGCAAATGCCAGTTAAAGGCTTTGTTGAGTTCGCGAATGTTCGCGCTACCGTCAATCAGCACCGAGCCGTCGTTTTGCGGGGTGACCTCTTCCGCGAGGGAAGGCGACATTGACGTAGTAAAGTCCCCGACAATCTCTTCCAGAATATCTTCGACCGTCACCAGCCCCTGAATGTCGCCGTACTCATTGACCACCAGGCCGACTTTTTTCTTGTTGCGCTGGAATTTCACCAGCTGCGTGCTGAGCGGCGTTCCTTCCGGCACGTAGTAAATCTCGTCGGCGGCGCGCAGCATTACCTCTTTGGTGAACTCTTTTTTCTCGGTCATCAGACGGTAGGCTTCGCGCACGCGAAGCATGCTGATGGCGTCATCCAGCGAATCGCGATACAGCACAATGCGCCCGTGCGGGGAGTGCGTCAGCTGGCGGACGATGGCTTTCCAGTCGTCATTAATGTCGATACCGACGATTTCGTTACGCGGCACCATAATGTCGTTGACGCTCACCTTTTCCAGATCCAGCACTGACAGGAGCATGTCCTGATTGCGCCGGGAGATCTGCGAGCGGGATTCATTCACGATGGTGCGCAGCTCCTCTTTGCTGAGCGCGCTGCTGATGGTGACATCGGCTTTGATTCCCACCATCCGCATCAGTACGCGCGTTACCATGTTCAGCAGCCAGACCAGGGGCATCATCAGGATCTGCAGCGGTGCCAGCAGGAAGCTGCTCGGGTAGGCGACTTTCTCCGGGTAAAGCGCGGCAATGGTTTTCGGCAGCACTTCCGCAAACACCAGTACCACAAACGTCAGCACGCCGGTGGCAATCGCCACCCCGGCGTTGCCGTACAGGCGCATCCCAACGATGGTGCCGAGGGCGGAGGCCAGAATGTTGACAAGGTTGTTGCCGATGAGCACCAGGCTTATCAGGCGATCCGGCTTGCGAAGCAGTTTTTCAACGCGACGAGCGGCACGGTTACCCTGTTTAGCACGATGACGTAACCGGTAGCGGTTTAGGGTCATCATGCCGGTTTCCGAGCCGGAGAAATAGGCGGAGATGACCACCATGACGATCAGGATAACGATCAGCGTGGTGGTAGAGATGTGTTCCAGGGGGAACTCCTTTGTTTCTTAGCCAGCAAATTGCTGTATGAAGCGGCTGCCAAAATAGGCAAGGGTGAGAATGCCCGCACCCGCGACGTTGAACCAGACCACGCGACGACCGCGCCAGCCTTCATGATAATGGCCCCATAACAGGACAATATAGACAAACCACGCGATGATGGAGAGCACCGCTTTATCGATGTTCTCCACGCTGAACAGGTTCTTCATGTAAAACAGGCCCGTGCAGAGCGTCAGCGTCAGCAGCACAACGCCCACCTGGGTGATGTGGAACATCTTACGCTCAATGACCATCAGCGGCGGCATCTCATGGTTAAACGCCAGCTTTTTGTTTTTCAGCTGATAGTCAATCCAGGCGAGCTGCATGGCGTAAAGCGCGGCGATGATCAGCGTCGCGTAGGCAAAGAGCGACAGGCCGATATGCACCAGCATCCCCGGCGTCGCCTCCAGATGCGTAATGAATTCATTAGGCATAAAGGTGGCGAGGGCCAGATTGATCAGCGCGAAGGTATAGACAATCGGCAGCAGCAGCCAGCCGCGATTTTTAGACGCGACGATGGTCATTACCGTGCAGATCATCAGGCTGACCAGCGAGCCGACGTTAAGGACGCTCAGGTTTTGCACGCTGCCGTCGCCGGGAATGATGCGTGATTCCAGCGCAAACGCGTGGCTGATCAGTGCGATCACCGCGGAAAGAATAGCCATGCGCCGCCAGCCGCTGTTTTTTTGCAGCAGTCCGGGAACGATCAGCGCGAGGCTGACAGAGTAGGCAACAAGGGCGATCAGTGCGAAAACAGGCATATAGGCATCGACAGTTGTCTTAATAAGAAAGAGAAGCAGTATAACGTTACGTGACGCCTGCTCCAACCGTTGCATAACAACAAAGGCGCCTTCATGTTATACTCCGGCAAAATTCTGTGTATGTGTCGCCCATGGCGGCCCAACGTTTCTACTCAGGCGAGAGACAATGTTTGATAATTTAACCGATCGTTTGTCGCGCACGCTGCGCAACATCAGCGGCCGCGGACGCCTTACTGAAGAGAACATCAAGGAAACGCTGCGCGAAGTGCGCATGGCGCTGCTGGAAGCAGACGTCGCGTTGCCGGTTGTTCGTGATTTTATCAACCGCGTAAAAGAGAAAGCGGTTGGTCATGAAGTTAACAAGAGCCTGACCCCGGGTCAGGAGTTCGTCAAAATCGTTCGTAATGAACTGGTTTCGGCGATGGGCGAAGAGAACCAGGTGCTTAACCTGGCGGCTCAGCCGCCGGCCGTGGTGCTGATGGCGGGCCTGCAGGGTGCGGGTAAAACGACCAGCGTCGGTAAGCTGGGTAAATTCCTGCGTGAAAAGCACAAGAAGAAAGTGCTGGTGGTTTCTGCGGACGTCTATCGCCCGGCGGCGATCAAACAGCTGGAAACTCTGGCCGAACAGGTCGGCGTAGATTTCTTCCCGTCCGACGTGGCGCAGAAGCCTGTCGACATCGTTAACGCGGCGCTGAAAGAAGCGAAGCTGAAATTCTACGACGTGCTGCTGGTGGATACCGCCGGTCGTCTACACGTTGACGAAGCGATGATGGACGAGATCAAGCAGGTACATGCCTCTATCAACCCGGTAGAGACCCTGTTCGTTGTCGATGCCATGACCGGTCAGGATGCGGCGAATACCGCGAAAGCGTTTAACGAAGCGCTGCCGCTAACCGGCGTGGTGCTGACCAAAGTGGACGGTGACGCCCGCGGCGGTGCGGCGCTCTCCATTCGTCACATCACCGGTAAGCCGATTAAATTCCTCGGCGTGGGCGAGAAAACTGAAGCGCTCGAGCCGTTCCACCCGGATCGTATTGCCTCCCGTATCCTCGGCATGGGCGACGTGCTGTCGCTGATCGAAGATATCGAGAGCAAGGTTGACCGCGCGCAGGCCGAGAAGCTTGCCAGCAAGCTGAAAAAAGGCGACGGTTTCGATCTCACCGATTTCCTTGAGCAGCTGCGTCAGATGAAAAACATGGGCGGCATGGCCAGCCTGATGGGCAAACTGCCGGGCATGGGCCAGATCCCTGACAACGTGAAAGCGCAGATGGATGACAAGGTGCTGGTGCGTATGGAGGCGATCATCAACTCGATGACCCTCAAAGAGCGCGCTAACCCGGATATCATCAAAGGTTCCCGTAAACGCCGTATCGCAGCCGGTTGCGGCATGCAGGTGCAGGACGTTAACCGTCTTCTTAAACAGTTCGACGACATGCAGCGCATGATGAAGAAAATGAAGAAAGGCGGCATGGCGAAGATGATGCGCGGCATGAAAGGCATGATGCCACCCGGTTTTCCAGGGCGTTAATCGCTTTTGAGATTGCTTTTTGCCCGAAAATGAGTAAAATTTTCGGGCTTTTAATATGACACCCGGGCTCCGTTCCTCGATGGGGCCCGGTTGTTTTATTCACACAAGAGGATGTTATGGTAACTATTCGTTTAGCTCGTCACGGCGCTAAAAAGCGTCCGTTCTACCAGGTTGTTGTGACTGACAGCCGTAATGCACGCAACGGTCGCTTCATCGAGCGCGTTGGTTTCTTCAACCCACTGGCCGCTGGCGCAGAAGAAGAAACTCGTCTGGATCTGGATCGTATCGCTCACTGGGTTGGCCAGGGCGCTACTGTTTCCGATCGCGTTGCTACGCTGATCAAAGCAGCAAACAAAGCAGCTTAATCTGTCACGGTGGTCATGATGAGCAATAAAGCACCTGTTGAACCGATCGTATTGGGAAAAATGGGTTCTTGCTACGGTATCCGTGGTTGGCTCAGAGTGTTTTCCTCCACTGAAGACGCTGATAGCATTTTTGATTACCAGCCCTGGTTTATCCAGAAAGGCGGTAAGTGGGAAGAGGTCGAGCTGGAAAGCTGGCGTCACCACAATCAGGACATCATCATCAAGCTGAAAGGCGTTGACGATCGTGATGCCGCGAATGCGCTGACTAATTGTGAAATTGTCGTGGATTCGTCGCAGTTGCCACAGCTGGAAGAGGGCGACTACTACTGGAAAGACCTTATGGGTTGCCAGGTAGTCACTACCGAAGGCTACAGCCTGGGGAAAGTCATCGATATGATGGAAACCGGGTCAAATGACGTTCTCGTCATTAAGGCAAACCTGAAAGATGCATTTGGCATCAAGGAGCGGTTGGTTCCGTTCCTCGATGGACAGGTTATCAAGAAAGTCGATCTCACTACTCAAACCATTGAAGTAGATTGGGATCCTGGTTTTTAAATTCTCCGGATAAACGGTAAAAGACGGCGCTATGTGGATTGGCATAATTAGCCTGTTTCCTGAAATGTTCCGCGCGATTACCGATTACGGGGTAACTGGCCGGGCAGTAAAGAATGGCCTGCTGAGCATCCAGAGCTGGAGTCCTCGTGACTTTACTCATGACCGGCACCGTACCGTGGACGATCGTCCTTACGGCGGCGGACCGGGGATGCTAATGATGGTGCAACCCTTACGGGACGCCATTCACACAGCAAAAGCCGCGGCAGGTGAAGGCGCAAAGGTGATTTATCTGTCACCTCAGGGACGCAAGCTTGATCAAGCGGGCGTGAGCGAACTGGCGACGAATCAAAAGCTGATTCTGGTCTGTGGGCGCTACGAAGGGATAGATGAGCGCGTAATTCAAACCGAGATTGACGAAGAATGGTCTATCGGCGATTACGTTCTCAGCGGTGGTGAGTTACCCGCAATGACGCTGATTGACTCCGTCGCCCGGTTCATTCCGGGAGTTCTGGGCCATGAAGCTTCGGCAACGGAAGATTCCTTTGCCGATGGGTTGCTGGACTGTCCACACTATACTCGTCCTGAAGTGTTAGAAGGGATGGAAGTACCGGCAGTGTTACTGTCTGGAAACCATGCCGAGATACGTCGCTGGCGTTTGAAGCAGTCGCTGGGCCGAACCTGGCTTAGAAGACCTGAACTTCTGGAAAACCTGGCTCTGACTGAAGAGCAAGCAAAGTTGCTGGCCGAGTTCAAAACTGAACACGCGCACCAGCAGCATGAACATGATGGGAATGCGTAATACGCTCCCGAATATCAGTTTACCCAGGATAAGAGATTAAATTATGAGCAACATTATTAAGCAACTTGAACAAGAGCAGATGAAGCAGGACGTACCTTCCTTCCGTCCAGGTGACACCGTGGAAGTGAAAGTATGGGTTGTTGAAGGTTCCAAAAAACGTCTGCAGGCATTCGAGGGCGTGGTTATCGCTATTCGTAACCGCGGTCTGCACTCTGCATTCACTGTTCGTAAAATTTCCAACGGCGAAGGCGTTGAGCGTGTCTTCCAGACTCACTCTCCGGTAGTTGACAGCATTGCTGTTAAACGTCGTGGTGCTGTACGTAAAGCTAAACTGTACTACCTGCGTGAGCGTACTGGTAAGTCTGCTCGTATTAAAGAGCGTCTGAACTAAGATTCGCTTAAGCGACATCCTGTTAGAAAGGGCTGGCCGAAAGGCTGGCCCTTTTTTTATCCCTGCGCACCTCTCGCGTTAACCCTTTTGTCATAAATCATTTACAATGCTTGCCTCTTGAAAGGAGGAGAAGTGGATAACGTACTGCATCAGCCTGGCCGGAAACGCGCAGCGGCATTGACCGCGCTGTTTGCGATCCTGCTGATCGTGGTGGCGCCGCTTATCTCCGTCTCCTTGCAGAAAGATCCCATGAGCGCGATGCCGGGCATGCATCATGACATGAGCATGATGTCGATGGACGAGCATCAGGGCGATATGCCGCATACGATGCCTGTCGACCATGCGGAAGCGTGCGGCTACTGCGTGCTGTTAGCGCATGTCCCTGGCGTGATGCTGGCGCTGATCGTCCTGCTCAGCGCGGTATTACAGAGGCTTCGCATTAAGCCGCCGCGCCAGGCGGTCAGCCACTGGCACTTTTTCCCCTGGCTTTACCCTGATACCCGCGCGCCGCCGCGGCAGTCTGCTTTTTCCCTTTAAAACTAGATCGATAACTTTTTGCCTTAAAAAGGAAAAGTATGACTACCTGCACTCCGCGCGCGGCATGGGGAAACCTGCTGCGTCGCCTCCATTTCTACGTCGGGCTTTTTGTTGGTCCGTTTATCTTCTTTGCCGCGCTGACCGGTACGCTGTATGTGGCGACCCCGCAGCTGGAGAATGCGCTCTACCGGCACGCGCTCCACACGGATTCCGTGGGCGTGCCGCAGCCGCTGGCGGAACAAATTGCCGTGGCGGAAAAAAACGTTGGATCAGATGTGCATTTGCACGCCGTGCGTCCGGGGCTGGCTGAAGGCGAAACCACCCGCGTGATGTTTGCCGATCCGACGCTTGGCCCATCGGAGAACCGGGCTATCTTTATTGATCCAGTAAGCCTGGCGGTGCTGGGAGATATGACGGTATACGGCACCAGCGGGATTTTACCGCTGCGTCAGACCATTGATTATCTGCATACCTCTTTGATGCTGGGCGACGTAGGGCGGCTCTACAGCGAGCTTGCCGCCTCCTGGATGTGGGTTGCCGCGCTGGGCGGTGCTGCCTTGTGGTTTTATACCCGACCTAAACGGCGGATCAATAATCGCTTCCAGAATCGTCGTCGGATGCACGTGATACTTGGCTGGAGTCTGCTGGGCGGAATGCTGTTGTTCTCAGCAACCGGCCTGACCTGGTCCCAGTGGGCTGGCGGGAATGTTGATAAGCTGCGGGCAGAGATGAACTGGCTTACCCCGCAGGTGAACACGACGCTTTCCGGCCAACAGGAGATCGTGGATGAGCATGCCGAACACCGAGGCCATCACGGCGGAATGATGATGCCGGAAATGGCGATGGATCTGACGCAGTTTGACAGAGTATTAAGCGCGGCCCGTAACGCGGGAATTGATGCCAACAGGCTGGAGATCCGACCGGCAAAAACGGCGGATCGCGCCTGGACCGTGACGGAAATCGATCGCAGTTGGCCGACCCAGGTGGACGCCGTTGCGGTTGATCCTTCGACGATGCAGGTTCTGGACAGAACCCGATTCGAGGATTTCCCGTTAATGGCAAAACTGACCCGCTGGGGCGTGGATTTCCATATGGGGATCTTATTCGGGCTGGTGAATCAGCTGCTGTTGGTGGCGTTCGGCCTCGCCCTGTGCGTGCTCATCGTCTGGGGTTACCGGATGTGGTGGATGCGTCGTCCGGCACAGTCGGCGGTGGATCCGGTGCAGACGCTTTGGCAGAGCTGGCTGGCGCTGTCAGGGTGGGGAAGAGGGATTACGGTGATAATCAGCATACTGCTGGGGCTGGCCTTGCCGGTTATGGGCGTGAGTCTGGCGCTGTTTGTTGTGGTGGACTGGCTGCGCTGGCGAGCGGCAACCAGGGTGACGCTCGCCGAATCTTCCGCTAAATAACCTATGGCGTGCTGATAACCACTGCGACGCGGCGGTTTTCAGCGCGCCCTTGCGGAGTGCTGTTGCTCGCAACCGGGTATTTTTGACCTAACCCCCGCGTGGTGAGATTGCTGCGCGGGATATTTGCCCCCTTCGCCCAGGCATCGGCCACGGCATTGGCGCGTTTTAACGACAGCGCTTCGTTGTAGCTTTCTTCACCGTAGTTATCCGTGTGACCGTCCATTCGCGCGTGGTTCAGGCCGGTTTCCGCCAGGCGAGAGGCCATGGACTGGATCTGCGTTTCACTTTCCGGGCGCAGTCTGGCGTCATTTTTATCAAACAGGATGGTGTCCGACATGCCAAGTGACCAGTCACCGTTCAGTTCGTTAAAACCGTAAGACTTCATCGCCGAAATTTGCTCAGGAGTGAATTTGCCTTCCGGGGGCGACTGACAGCCTGCCAGAACCAGTGAGGCCAGAACTATCGGCGCGAAGTAACGTTTTAACATAGTGTATCCTTTCTAACTTGTTGTTTTCGTACGCTGGTTTTTCACCTGATACATGTTGCGGTCAGCCCTCTCCAGTAATGCTTCCACGGAAGCATTTTCCCACGCCAGAGCAAAGCCAATGCTGAGTGACATCGATGCTTTTTGTCCGTTATGAAGATCAAACGGACGGATAAACTGCTGCGATAGCGCAGCACAAATGTGTTGAACCTCGAGCTCAGAGTGTACGCCGTACAGCACCATAGCGAATTCGTCACCGCCAAGGCGGTATGCCTGGTGACGTTTGTCGCCAAACTCCATCATCCTGCTGGCGACTTCTATCAGCACGCAGTCACCTGCCGCGTGTCCCCAGGTGTCGTTAATAAACTTAAAATTATCACCGTCGAGGAAGAGCAGGGCCGAGTTTGTTTTGGCTGAAGGGTCGTTCATTAAGGCTGCAATGCTGTTACGAAACGCAGCGCGGTTGGCAAGACCGGTGAGCGGGTCGTGCATGGCGGTACGCAGCAGCTGGGCATTTTTCGCCTGAAGCTTCAGTTGCCACTCCTCCATCTCATCCAGAAGGCTGTTGAAGTCCTCACCAAACTGGTGAAACTCTTCGATACGGCCGTCTTTCACCCGGCGGGAGAAGTTGCGGTTAGTACGAACGTCATGCACGACGTCAGTGATGTTTTGCAGGGCCGTGACCATCCCATGGTGCAAAGACTGGGTAATGGTGAGCGCGACGACGGTTGCAAAGAGAATGCAGCCGGTCAGAACGGCAAACGACATCCAGATGAAATGGCCGATCAGACTGTCACGCGCGGTCAGGCGAATTTCGCCGATCGTTGCGCCGTTATGCATGATGGGCTGCGCAACCGGTACGGGGAAAAGCCAGCGGCTGACCAGTGCGCCCAGCGTGTCGTTGTTGTCCTCCGGGTTCCAGGACCAGTAGGCAAACCGCTTTTTATGCGCGTTAATAACCTCGGCCACGGCAAACTGCCCCTGTTTGCCCAGCGCAGCCAGCGTTTCGTTGGCCGCCAGCGAGTCGTTGAACACCAGCGAGGCTTCCAGGCTGTGGCTCATTGTTGCGCCGGTTAATTCGAGATTCTTTTGCGCGTATTGTTTTAACGTCACGACGGAAGCAAAACAGAGCAGCAGCCATATTAGCGTCATCGTGATGATGACGCTTATCATGCTGTTTCGCCTCAACGTTCTTTTAAACGTCGGACGTGGCGTTGAAGTGAAATCTTTATCCATGCTGCTTATTCCGTGCAAGCATTAATACATCCGGATTGACTCTTACGCCACTGCGCGTCAATGCATCCAGATTGACGGCGAACCGTACCTGGCCGCGATCGATTATCAGGCAAAAGGCACTGCCAATTACACATTCCGGATTTTGCTCTGAGATTAATAGCAACGCTCTGCCCTGATATTGACTTATTAATTCAAGTTGTTTTGCCGGTGATTCAGACCCGAAATAGATCGCATCGCACGTCGCGGCCAGGGCTTCCTGATCGTTACGTACAATAACGGGAGTATAAGGTAACTCGCTATGCCCCTCATCGCCGCTGAGGGCGTGCGTATAGTGCGAAGTGGCGTAGACGCAGAGTTTAGGCTGACCGGAAAGTGACGGCCATCGTGTATAGCTCACGATGCCTGAGACAATCGAGCGTACCGATTTATCCGTTTCCGTAAGCGTGCCTGCCGCCGCAGGGCCCACCATAAGGAACAGCATTATCACCAGAGTGAGTCGGAAAAAAGAGATCAAGAATAAATTTCTCACCAGAATCCGCCACATCGCTCTGGAAATAGATGTCCTTAAGAGTTGCGGGCAGAATACCATTGTTTATCAGGGCCGTCATTATGTCAGAAATAGCATGAGGCCGACCTAAGCTAAATCCTACAGTTGTTTATTTTCCGGTGGATAAAAATAGATTAATTCAGTCTGCTGGAGCGCATACTTTCATCCATCCCTTGCTGCCATGACGCACGCAGTTTTGCCGCGTTTTCGGCTGTATCGCAACTGGCAGGGAAAGATTTGCCTGCTAATCCCCAGGCGTGAATAAACCCTTCTTCGCAGACTTTCTTCTGACCATCAGCATAGCCGCGAAGATATTCACTGCGATCAACGTGTGTGTCGTTAAAGCTATCGGCCAGGGTCTGGTTATCTTTAACCGGCAGGCCATTCATGGCGTCTTCTTTACCTGCATCAAACCAGGATGGGCTGGTCCAGTCTGGCTGGAAGGTGTAAGGATTGATCTGACAGCCCGTTAAAAACAGCGACAACAGCGCGAGAGCAATTGAACGCATAGCCATTCTCCTTTTTTCTTCAGCATAGCCTGGCTAAAGAAAATCTGTCTGTAATTTAAAGTTTACGTTTTTATCGGCTGATTTTTGCAATAAATTGGCTTGTGTAAACTAATGTGTACGTATTTTGGATTGAAATGTTTACTTTTTATGGTATCGTGGTTTCACCTCATTGAGGAATACAACTATCGCAAACGAGCTTTACAGGATCGCCATCATGCAAAAAGACGCGCTGAACAACGTACATATCACTGACGAACAGGTGTTAATCACTCCGGATCAACTGAAAGCGGAATTTCCGCTGAGCGTCGCGCAGGAGGCTCAGATCGAGCACTCTCGCCAGACCATTTCTGACATTATCGCCGGCCGCGATCCGCGCCTGCTGGTGGTATGCGGTCCTTGCTCCATTCACGATCCTGAAACCGCCATTGAATATGCTCGTCGATTTAAAGCGTTAGCGGAGGAGGTCAGCGATAGCCTCTATCTGGTGATGCGCGTCTATTTTGAGAAGCCACGTACGACCGTCGGCTGGAAAGGGTTGATTAACGATCCGCACATGGATGGCTCGTTTGATGTGGAAGCAGGCCTGAAGATTGCGCGTCGCCTGCTGGTGGAGCTGGTCAGCATGGGGTTGCCGCTGGCAACCGAAGCGCTGGACCCGAACAGCCCGCAGTACCTGGGCGATCTGTTCAGCTGGTCGGCGATTGGCGCGCGTACCACGGAATCGCAAACCCACCGCGAGATGGCGTCTGGCCTGTCAATGCCGGTTGGCTTTAAAAACGGTACCGATGGCAGCCTGGCGACGGCAATCAACGCCATGCGCGCTGCTGCGATGCCACACCGTTTCGTCGGTATCAACCAGGCGGGCCAGGTCTGCCTCCTGCAAACGCAGGGTAACCCGGACGGCCATGTGATCCTGCGCGGCGGTAAAGCACCAAACTACAGCCCGGCGGACGTGGCGCAGTGTGAAAAAGAGATGGAGCAGGCGGGACTGCGCCCGGCACTGATGGTAGATTGCAGTCATGGTAATTCAAATAAAGATTACCGTCGCCAGCCTGCGGTTGCGGAATCCGTGGTCGCACAGATCAAAGATGGCAACCGTTCGATTATCGGTCTGATGATTGAGAGCAATATTCATGAAGGCAATCAGTCATCTGAACAACCGCGCAGTGCAATGAAGCACGGCGTCTCCGTGACGGATGCTTGCATCAGCTGGGAAACCACCGATGCGCTGCTGCGTGAGATCCACAAAGATTTGAAAGGCCAGCTGGCGACGCGTCTGGCTTAAGAGGTTAGTTATGGTTGCTGAATTGACCGCACTGCGCGATCAAATTGATGAAGTGGATAAGGCGCTGCTGGACCTGCTGGCGCGCCGCATGGCGCTGGTTGCCGAAGTCGGTGAGGTGAAAAGCAAATACGGCCTGCCGATTTACGTCCCGGAGCGCGAAGCCTCAATGCTGGCCTCTCGTCGCAAAGAGGCCCAGGCGCTGGGCGTTTCGCCGGATTTAATTGAAGATGTTCTGCGTCGCGTGATGCGGGAATCCTATTCCAGCGAAAACGACAAGGGCTTTAAAACCCTCTGCCCGTCCCTGCGGCCGGTGGTGATTGTCGGCGGGGCAGGACAGATGGGGCGTCTGTTTGAAAAAATGCTGACGCTTTCTGGCTATCAGGTGCGCATTCTGGAAAAAGAGGACTGGGCGCATGCTCCGGAACTCATGAAAGATGCCGGGATGGTTATCGTCAGCGTGCCGATCCACGTGACGGAGCAGATCATCGGGAAGCTTCCTGCTTTACCGAAAGATTGCATCCTGGTGGATCTGGCCTCCGTCAAAAATGGTCCGCTGCAGGCGATGCTGGCTGCGCATACGGGCCCGGTGCTGGGTCTGCACCCGATGTTTGGCCCGGACAGCGGCAGCCTGGCTAAGCAGGTGGTGGTTTACTGCGACGGTCGTCAGCCGGAAGCCTATCAGTGGTTCCTGGAACAGATTCAGGTATGGGGCGCGCGATTGCATCGTATCAGCGCGGTCGAGCACGATCAGAACATGGCGTTCATTCAGGCGCTGCGCCACTTTGCGACGTTTGCCTACGGCCTGCATCTGGCGGAAGAGAACGTGCAGCTTGAACAGCTGCTGGCGCTCTCTTCGCCTATCTATCGTCTGGAGCTGGCGATGGTCGGGCGCCTGTTTGCTCAGGATCCGCAGCTTTACGCGGACATTATTATGTCCTCCGAGAACAATCTGGCGCTCATCAAGCGCTACTATCAGCGCTTTGGTGAAGCCATTACGCTGCTGGAGCACGGAGACAAGCAGGCGTTTATCGACAGCTTCCGCAAGGTCGAGCACTGGTTTGGCGATTACGCTCAGCGTTTCCAGAGTGAGAGCCGGACGCTGTTGCGCCAGGCAAATGACAGTCGCCAGTAATGCGATGATGTATATACTGAAAGCCAGCAATGCTGGCTTTTTTTATTTTGGGGAACTGTCATGGCCGAACCGCAGCTGCTGTTGAATTACACCGGGCATCTGCCTGAATGCCCGACGTGGAGCGCAGAAGAGCGCGCGCTCTACTGGGCCGATATTCTGGAAGGGGAGATCCACCGCTACCATCTGCCGACGGCAGAACACACCGTACTCTCTTTCCATGAGGAGGTGGGCTGTTTCGCGCTGCGCGAGCAGGGTGGTTTTATCGTTGCGATGCGAACGGGTATCTGGCTGACCGATAAACACGGCCTGCTGCGCCGCAAGGTGTGCGATAACCCCTCTAACCCGCAGCTCGCACGCTTTAACGACGGCGGCACCGATTCTCTGGGACGATTCTACGCGGGCACGTTTTGGGGGCCGGGAGATTACAACGGTGCCCTGCTGATGCGCATCGACAACGACCTGACGCCGAAAGTGATCCAGTGCGATATTCACGGGCACAACGGCTTAGCGTTTAGCCCTGATAATCAATGGATGTTTACTTCAGATACGCCAAACGGCGTTATTTACCGAACGCCGCTTGATGAGAAGGGCGAACCCGGCAGGCGCGAGGTGTTTCGTCAGTTTAAAGAGGGCGAAGGGATACCGGACGGCGCGGCAATGGATGTGGAAGGCTGCTACTGGAGCGCGCTATTTGACGGCTGGCGTATTGCGCGTTTTTCTCCGCAAGGGGAGCAGCTGGAAGAATATCGCATGCCGGTGCGTTGCCCGACGATGGTCTGCTTTGGGGGCGATGACATGAAAACACTGTTTATTACCACCACGCGGGAAAATATGGATGCGGACGAGGTGGCGAAGTATCCGCTCTCCGGCGCCATCTTCACCCTGCCGGCGAACGTGGCAGGGATGAAGAAAAGCCGCTTTATCGAACGTTAAGCCGGGTCAACCGGGACCACGTTCTCGCTCGGATAGCAGCCCAGCACCTTCATGGAACGCGTGATCTCGCCCAGTTCGCGCAGGGCCTTCTGCATGGAAGCAGATTCCAGGTTGGCCTGGATATCGAGGTAGAACATCTCTTCCCACGGGTTACCGTGGATTGGGCGTGATTCCAGCCTGGTCATGATCAGGTTGTGGTTACGCAGCACCAGCAGGGCTTCAACCAGCGCCCCGGCCTGTTGGCCGGTCGCCATCAGCAGCGTGGTTTTCGCTGGCACCTGGTCTGACACATTGATTGCCTTGCGGGCCAGCACCACGAAGCGGGTGATATTTTGCGTCTGGTTCGCCAGATTGCGTTCCAGCACCTGTAAACCATACAGCGCCCCGCCTGCTTCGCTGCCGAGCGCGGCGACGGTTGGGGTGTTAGCCTGCGCCACTTTTTCCATCGCCGCCGAGGTGCTTTCGGTGTACTCAATTTTCCAGCTCGGATAGCGGTTCAGGAACTGGCTGCACTGCTGGAACGGCTGTGGATGACTGTAAACCGTTTCGATCTTGCTCAGGTCCGTTGAGCCGGCGACCAGCACGCAGTGATCGATTGGGATCGTCAGCTCGCCAACCAGCGACAGGCTGGTGTGCTGCAGCAAATCGTAGACGTCGTTGATGGCGCCGGAGCTGGTGTTTTCAATCGGTACGACGGCGTAATCCGCCTGGCCGGTCTCAACCTGGTTAAAAATGTCGGCAAACTTCGCGCAGCCGCTCTCAATAAATTCTTCGAAATGGCGTGCGGCATACTGACGTGCGGCCAGGTGAGAATAAGATCCCTTCGGACCGAGGAAGGCAATACGCGCAGAGTGTGGATTGGTTTTGTTCAGATGCTGCTGGAGCAGCGCTTGCTGAGTGAGAACGGAGTCTTCGATGATGAGCTGGAACAACCGGGTAATGTAGTGGGCATCGAGGTGATGCGCTTTGCCGAGCTGAATGAGACGTTCCAGCAGATCGCGCTCGCGGTCGATATCGCGTACCGGGCGATGGGAGTCCAGCTTGGCTTTGCCCACTTCAACGGCAAGGGCGCGGCGTTCGGCCAGCAGCGCCAGCAGTTTCTCATCCAGCGCGCTGATTTTTACTCGCAGATCCAGTAACGGGTTTTCCGGTGTCATAGTGTTGCCTGTCTCATTTTATCGTTATCAATAAAAAAGGCCCCCCGGTGTGGGAGGCCTTGTTGTTCGTCTTCGCATTCTTTATCACACGACGAAACGCCTCCCGTTCAGGGGAAGGTAAAAAAGAATGCGAAGAAGAACGGCGTAAGTTTCATAAAGTCATCCTTTGATTGATACCGTTAAAGTACCCGTACTGTTTTCACCCTGTCAATAAAAAACAAAAAACGCGCCCGAAGGCGCGTTGGCGGTACACTCAATTTAAAGGATTACTCTTCTTCAACTTCTTCCGCGAAGCTGGCGTCTTTCACCGATGTTGCGGCGCGACGGGCTTCACCTTTGTGTTGCACTTTATTGAGCTGCCGTTCCAGCTTGTTGATCAAATCGTTAATTGCTGTGTACATATCCTCATGTTTTGCGCTGGCGACCAGATGGCCGTTTGGAGTATTGATAGTTGCGTCAGCGATGAAACCCTGCGGCTCCTTGGACAGGATGATATGTGGATTAATCAAATGAGTTTGCCATTTATCCAGTTTGGCGAGACGGTCTGCGACGTGCTGGCGGATTGCCGGAGTAATTTCCATTTGTTTACTGGTAATGTTCATTGTCATAAATTTTACCTCTTGTCTTTCCGTCTTGGTGATTCCAGCATACCCGACCTAATGTCAAAATGTGTGATTTAGATCACGTTATTTTGTCGGTTTTTGTCAGGGAATCTTTTTTGTGAGGCAGGGCAGGAAGAGGTGAGATTTACCTTGTCGAAGGCAAAAATTGGGGCCATAGTTGACTGGATGTGTTGAGGCTTAAGCGCTTCAGCGACGCGGTAAAATGAATAAAAAAACGGCAGCCTTCGGGCTGCCGTTTTGCATTGAGGCAATATCAGGTGTTGCTGCTGTTCGCGGCGATGATTTTCGCCACTTTTTCAGCCTGAGCGGTCATCTGCATCTGACGGTAAGCATTTTCCATCAGCTTCAGGCCGTCGCGCGTTGCCTGAGTATCCGGATAATCACGCAGCATACCTTCTACGCGGTTAACCACGGCAACCCATGCGCCACGGCGGGTATAGTATTCCGCTACGGAGTATTCATATTTAGCCAGACGATCTTTCAGGAACACCAGACGTTTGGTCGCGTCGGTCACGTACTGACTGTTCGGATAGCCGCGCACCAGCTTGGAGAAGTCATTGAAGGCATCACGCGCATGCTGCGGGTCACGGTCTGAACGATCCACGCCGAAGAAGCCCTGCAGCGCACTGTCGTCCAGCGCCATGTTGGTGAGGCCGCGCATGTACATCACATAGTCGATGTTAGGATGAGTCGGGTTCAGACGCATGAAACGATCGATGGTTGCCTGAGCCAGCGGCAGATCGGCATTTTTATAGTATGCGTAGATGAGATCTAACTGTACCTGCTGCGAATATGGACCAAATGGATAGCGATTATCCAACGCTTCCAGTTGCGTTATCGCCTGTTTCCAGTTACCGTCCTGCAACTTTTGTTGTGCAGTCGCATAGATTTCATTCGGCGGATTGTCAGGGACCTGTTCATTCGAACCGGAGCAGCCCACCAAAGCCAGGCTCAACGTGGCCGCTGCCACCAGATATTTCATGCGCGTCATGACGTTTTGACTTTCCTCAAATGTTTGTCCGGGAGAAACTCTGTTCCTGCTCCCGATTAAGACCAGCTACAATAGCACACTATATTAAACGGCAAAGCCGTAAAACCCAACGTTAAACGAAGAAGCAGTTTATGGCACAACGAGTAGAACTCACCGCAACAGTCTCCGAAAATCAGCTCGGTCAACGCTTAGATCAGGCTTTGGCCGAATTGTTCCCTGATTATTCGCGTTCACGCATAAAAGAATGGATCCTTGACCAGCGCGTGCTGGTAAACGGCAAGATCTGGGACAAACCAAAAGAGAAAGTGTTAGGTGGGGAAGCTGTCGCCATCAATGCTGAAATCGAAGAGGAAATCCGCTTCGAGCCGCAGGATATCCCACTGGACATCATCTATGAAGATGATGACATTCTGGTGATCAACAAGCCGCGCGACCTGGTTGTTCATCCGGGCGCGGGGAACCCTGACGGTACGGTACTTAACGCACTTCTCCATTATTATCCGCCGATCGCGGATGTTCCGCGCGCGGGCATCGTGCACCGTCTGGATAAAGACACCACCGGTTTGATGGTGGTGGCGAAGACCGTTCCTGCTCAGACCCGTCTGGTGGAATCGCTGCAGCTGCGCGAAATCACCCGCGAGTATGAAGCGGTAGCCATTGGGCATATGACCTCTGGCGGAACGGTGGAAGAGCCAATCAGCCGTCACCCAACCAAACGTACCCATATGTCGGTGCATCCGATGGGTAAACCGGCGGTGACGCACTATCGCATTATGGAGCACTTCCGTATTCATACGCGCCTGCGTCTGCGTCTGGAAACCGGACGTACTCACCAGATCCGCGTGCATATGGCCCACATTACCCATCCGCTGGTCGGGGATCAGGTATACGGTGGCCGCCCGCGTCCACCTAAAGGCGCATCGGATGAGTTCATCAGCGTATTGCGTAAATTCGATCGTCAGGCGCTGCACGCGACCATGCTGCGTCTTTACCACCCTATCACCGGTATTCAGATGGAGTGGCATGCGCCTATCCCGCAGGATATGGTGGATCTTATCGACGCCATGCGTGCTGATTTCGAAGAACATAAGGATCAAGTGGACTGGTTATGACCAAACTGATTGTCCCGGAGTGGCCATTGCCTGCTGGCGTGGCTGCCTGCAGTTCAACCCGTATTGGCGGTGTTAGCCAGGGCGCGTGGGAGTCTTTGAACCTCGGTGCGCACTGTGGCGACAACCTGGAACATGTTGAAGAGAACCGCCGACGTCTGTTTGCTGCGGGGAACTTGCCGTCGAAACCGGTCTGGCTGGAACAGGTTCATGGTAACGCGGTGCTGAAGTTGACGGGAGAACCCTATGCTTCTAAACGCGCTGATGCCTCTTACAGTAATACTCCGGGAACCGTTTGTGCCGTGATGACCGCCGATTGTCTGCCGGTTCTGTTCTGTAACCGTGCAGGTACCGAGGTGGCTGCAGCACACGCGGGCTGGCGTGGTCTGTGTGAAGGCGTGCTCGAAGAAACTGTCGCCTGCTTTAGCGATGAGCCAGCCAATATTATGGCCTGGCTTGGCCCGGCCATTGGTCCTTGCGCTTTTGAAGTGGGACCAGAGGTTCGCGAAGCCTTTATGGAAAAAGATCCGCAAGCGGTTGAAGCCTTCCTGCCTTCGGGAGATAAATATCTGGCCGATATTTACCAGCTCGCCCGCCAGCGTCTGAATAACGTTGGCGTGACGCAGATCTTCGGCGGCGATCGCTGCACATTCACCGAAAAGGGTGATTTTTTCTCCTATCGTCGCGACAAGACCACGGGGCGTATGGCAAGTTTCATTTGGCTGATATAACCTAAAGAATCAAGACGATCCGGTACGTGCCGTTTTCTTTTCACATAATTCAGGTCATTAACCTTGAATAATTGAGGGATGACCTCATTTAATCTCCAGTAGCAAATTTGACCTGTTATGGGAGGAGTTATGCGTCTGGATCGTCTTACTAATAAATTCCAGCTTGCTCTCGCCGATGCCCAGTCCCTCGCACTGGGGCACGACAACCAGTTTATCGAACCTCTTCATTTAATGAGCGCCTTGCTGAATCAGGAAGGGGGATCGGTACGTCCTTTATTAACGTCCGCTGGCATTAATGCTGGCCAGTTACGCACCGCTATCGATCAGGCGCTGAGCCGTTTACCGCAGGTAGAAGGTACCGGCGGCGACGTTCAGCCGTCGCAGGATCTGGTGCGCGTGCTTAACCTTTGCGACAAGCTGGCGCAAAAACGTGGGGACAACTTTATTTCGTCAGAGCTGTTTGTTCTGGCGGCGCTTGAATCACGCGGTACCTTGACCGACCTGCTGAAATCTGCCGGTGCGACCACCGTCAATGTGACTCAGGCGATTGAGAAAATGCGCGGAGGTGAAAGCGTGAACGATCAGGGAGCCGAAGACCAACGTCAGGCTTTGAAGAAATTTACGGTCGATCTGACCGAGCGTGCTGAGCAGGGCAAACTTGATCCGGTTATCGGCCGTGACGAAGAAATCCGCCGTACGATTCAGGTACTGCAGCGTCGTACCAAGAACAACCCGGTGCTGATTGGTGAACCGGGTGTCGGTAAAACCGCCATTGTTGAAGGGCTGGCGCAGCGTATCGTCAACGGCGAAGTGCCGGAAGGCCTGAAAGGTCGCCGCGTACTGGCGCTGGATATGGGCGCGCTGGTGGCCGGTGCGAAATACCGCGGTGAGTTCGAAGAGCGTCTGAAAGGCGTGCTTAACGACCTGGCGAAGCAGGAAGGCAACGTTATCCTGTTTATCGACGAACTGCACACTATGGTCGGTGCGGGTAAAGCGGACGGCGCGATGGATGCCGGGAACATGCTGAAACCTGCGCTGGCGCGCGGTGAACTTCACTGCGTCGGTGCCACCACGCTCGACGAGTACCGTCAGTACATTGAGAAAGATGCTGCGCTGGAACGTCGTTTCCAGAAAGTGTTTGTTGCTGAGCCAAGCGTTGAAGATACCATCGCGATCCTGCGTGGTTTGAAGGAGCGCTATGAACTGCACCACCACGTGCAGATCACTGACCCGGCTATCGTTGCGGCAGCGACGCTTTCACACCGTTACATTGCTGACCGCCAGCTGCCGGATAAAGCGATCGACCTTATTGATGAAGCGGCTTCGAGCATTCGTATGCAGATTGACTCGAAACCGGAAGAGCTGGATAGGCTCGACCGACGCATCATTCAGCTCAAGCTGGAACAGCAGGCGCTGAAGAAAGAGTCTGATGAAGCCAGTAAGAAACGCCTGGATATGCTCAATGAAGAACTGGACGATAAAGAGCGCCAGTATTCTGAGCTGGAAGAAGAGTGGAAAGCCGAGAAAGCATCCCTTTCCGGCACTCAGACCATTAAAGCTGAACTCGAACAGGCAAAAATTGCCATTGAGCAGGCTCGCCGTGTCGGCGATCTGGCGCGGATGTCTGAACTGCAGTACGGCAAAATTCCTGAGCTGGAAAAACAGCTTGAGATAGCGACGCAGTCAGAAGGGAAAACGATGCGTCTGTTACGTAATAAAGTGACGGATGCGGAAATCGCGGAAGTGCTTGCTCGCTGGACCGGTATTCCGGTGGCGCGCATGCTGGAAGGCGAGCGTGAAAAACTGCTGCGCATGGAGCAGGATCTCCACAATCGGGTGATTGGTCAGAACGAAGCGGTTGAGGCGGTTTCCAACGCCATTCGCCGTAGCCGCGCAGGGTTGTCCGATCCAAACCGTCCGATTGGTTCGTTCCTGTTCCTGGGGCCGACGGGGGTCGGTAAAACCGAGCTGTGTAAAGCGCTGGCTAACTTTATGTTCGACAGCGACGATGCGATGGTACGTATCGACATGTCCGAGTTTATGGAAAAACACTCCGTCTCACGTCTGGTCGGCGCGCCTCCGGGATACGTAGGTTATGAAGAAGGGGGGTACCTGACGGAAGCGGTTCGCCGTCGCCCTTATTCCGTCATCCTGCTGGATGAGGTGGAAAAAGCGCACCCTGATGTGTTCAACATCCTGCTTCAGGTGCTGGATGATGGCCGTCTGACCGACGGGCAGGGGAGAACGGTCGACTTCCGTAATACGGTTGTCATCATGACCTCGAACCTGGGTTCCGATTTGATTCAGGAACGTTTCGGTGAACTGGACTATAGCCATATGAAGGATCTGGTGCTCGGTGTCGTGAGCCATAACTTCCGTCCGGAGTTCATCAACCGTATTGATGAAGTGGTGGTATTCCATCCTCTGGGTGAGAAACACATTGCGTCGATTGCGCAGATCCAGCTGCAGCGTCTGTACAAACGTCTGGAAGAGCGTGGATATGAAATTCACATCTCCGACGAGGCCCTGAAGCTGCTGAGCGAGAATGGTTACGATCCGGTGTACGGTGCGCGTCCATTGAAACGTGCTATCCAGCAGCAGATCGAAAACCCGCTGGCGCAGCAGATCCTCTCCGGAGAGCTGATTCCTGGCAAAGTTATCCGTCTGGAAGCTAACGACGATCGCATTGTGGCAGTGCAGTAAGTCACAAAACGCAAAAACGAGCCGCTTGCGGCTCGTTTTTGTTTAAAAACCAGGCGAAAATTGAGGTCTGGAGTAAGATTTGCCTGGAAAGTGAGCAGTCAGTAAATAAATGTCACTTTATCCTTGCAGCTTCGGAATTACTCCCTATAATGCGCCTCCACTGATACGGAACAACGGCACACACGCCGCCGGGTCAGCAGAGAAAAGCGAAATTAATCACTTGACTCTGAAGCGGGAAAGCGTAATATGCACACCCCGCGCCGCTGCGAAAAGCGAAGCGGCACTGCTCTTTAACAATTTATCAGACAATCTGTGTGGGCACTCAAAGTGACATGGATTCTTAATGTCTTCGGACAATAAATGAATACCAAGTCTCTGAGTGAACATACGT
>NZ_JAWNBW010000015.1:0-101609 GCF_034106085.1 Enterobacter sp. 302C9 | reverse complement strand
CTCCATCCCCTGTTCGATATCGCGTAAATTAAGGATACCGCCTGTCCGTCCCGGAAACGCCATTTTCAGCATGCGCGGCGTTTCACCTTCCAGACGGATCGCTTCCAGCCGCCCTTCCAGCACCACAATATTCAGCTGACCGCCGGAGAGATCCTGCTCGGTGAGAAAGGCGCGGCTGGTGATATATCCCCGGCTGATATACCAGTCAGAAATACGGGCGAGAAGCTCCGTTATTTTCGCCATATCCAGACACCGGCCCTGCCACGGCGCGACAAGGGCCTGCCGGGTTTTCGGGGAAATGAGGGTCGTGCCGGAAAGGGTAATGCTATCAATGGTGAAGCAGGGCCCGGCGCCGGCTGCAGGCAGAGGCCTGTCAGGCGCGGGGCGAGGGATACTCCGCTCCAGCTCTTCACGCTGTTGCTGGTTCTGTAATAAAAGCTGCTGCTGTTGCTGCTGAATAGTATCGCGATCGGCTGGCGACAAGGGCGCAGCGTTAATGCTTGCTGAAAAAAGCGCACCCGATAAGATAAAAATAATATAATTTGCTAATGAAATTATTCTTCTTTCTATTTTATTGCTATTCATCCATGCCACAAAATTTATTCGCAATTAATATTTTCGAAATATAAGAGCATTCTTAATGCGAGTATATCTAATTTGCGTTAGGGCGAAGCAAATAAAATATTTTTTCAGAAAAATGAGAGGTGGATTAAGAAAAAATAAGAAGTGATTTAACTACCCCTTAAATCTTGAGTTAGCCGTAATACACTAGCTGTGAAGACGAAACGTTTTTCTCCATTCCGCAGGGCTCACCCCAAAACGCGCCTTAAACTGCTGTCGCCAGGTGACGGCGGAATTAAATCCCACCAGTTCGGCCACGCGCTCAATCGGCATATTTCCGGCTTCCAACAGGATCTGGCTGCGCCGCAGGCGTTCGGCGGTCAGCCAGTCGGCGACGCTCATCCCAGTAGCGTTAACAAAATGACGGGTCAGGGTGCGGCGGCTCATTGAGACCACCTCCGCCAGCGAGTCCAGGCTATGCGGTTCGGTGATGTGCTGCTGCAGATAGTCGATCAGGCAGTTAATGCGTCCGTCGCGGGTATCTTTGGGTACCGGCTGGGCGATGAACTGCGCCTGACCGCCCTCGCGGTGGGGCGGAACAATCATCCGACGGGCAATCTGGTTGGCGACCACGCTGCCAAAGCGCTGACGAATGATATACAGGCAGCAGTCCAGCGCCGCCGCGGTTCCGGCGGAGGTGATGATATTGCCGTCATCCACGTAGAGCGCATTGATATCCAGCTGAACGTGCGGGAAAAGGGACTGGAACTGATGCTCGAACTCCCAGTGGGTGGCCGCACGTTTGCCCTCGAGGAGCCCCGCCCAGGCCAGCACAAACGACCCCAGACACAGCCCGACGATTTCCGCGCCGTTGTCTCTCGCCTGCACCAGGCTGTCGAGCAGCGTCTGGGGCGGGCGTTCAAGGACGTGCTGCCAGTAGGGAACGACGACAATATCGGCCTGACCAATGGCGGTGTAGTCCTGCGTGGCGTTGAGGGCAAATCCGTCTTTTGAGGTGAGAAAACCCGGCGTTTCGGCGCAGATCGTCACGTTAAAGCGCTTTTCGCCGGAGACCGAATCGCCAAACAGAATGCAGGGAACGGAGTAGTGGAACGGGCTGAACCCGTCTACCGCGACAATCGCGACGTTGATTAGCGACATCAGTTCCTCCTTTCCCTTTAACGCACTCAGAATATAACGGTTTCGCCATCCTGGGGAATGCTCACTGCGTCACTCACCTGATTGGCTTCAACGTACTCACGCAGCGCGCTGCGGGTCAACAGGCAGTGGTTAATCGCCTCCATATGGATCGCCACAATGCTGGCCTGCGGCAGCAGGAAATGAACATTGAGCACATCCTCCTGCCCCATAATAATGGGCCCAAAACCAATAACGTGGGCATAGCCAGCGTTCAGCACCACCACGTCCGGCTGGTGCTTTTGCAGATCGGCCGCCACCTCGTCACGCCAGACGGTATCCCCGGCAAGATAGAGCGTCTTCTCATCGGGATGACGCAGCACCACGCCGCAGGCCTCGCCCAGACGCTCCGCCAGCTCCGGCACGGCGTAAGCGCGATCGGTGCCGTGCTGCCCGCCGTGGGTTTTCGTAATCTGAATATCGCCGAAGAAGGTCGCGTCGGTCATGACCGTCAGGTTGCTGAATCCCTGGCTTCGCAGCAGCGCGGCGTCACGATCGTTTTGCACGTAGATCGGTTTGTCTTTGGCGATCAGCTCCGCCGCGGTGCGATCCCAGTGATCGTCATGGGTATGGGTGACGATCACCGCGTCGGTATCCAGCAGCGTGTTGACGTCAACGGGGAGTTCGACCGTCGGGTTACGGCGTTCGGCATACGCCGTGCCGGGAAAGCCCGGATAAGCCCCCTTCGGGGCCAGCATCGGGTCGATTAAAAGACGTTTTCCGGCGTAGGAAATCAGCTGGGTGGCGTTGCGAATGTGGGTAATGTTCATGGGCTATCCTCCGGTGGGTGTGATAAGGAGGATAGCCAGCCGTCGCACTTGGCGCAGTGGGTTAAAGGGCGATTACCGATGGAATCGGGCCAATTTAAGCAACCCGTTTTCCGTCAGATCGTTTACCAGCCCGGCACCGCCCCGCCGTTAAAGATCGTCTCCGCCGCTTTCGCTACCTCAGGCGACTGATACGACTGGATAAATTCCTTCACGTTCTCCGCGTCTTTGTTGTCTTCGCGCGTCACCACGATGTTCACGTACGGCGAGTTTTTGTCTTCAATAAAGACGCTGTCATGCACCGGCGACAGCCCGGTTTGCTGAATATAGGTGGTGCTGATAATGGCGACATCCACTTTCGGATCGTCCAGCACGCGCGGCAGCTGCGCCCCTTCCAGCTCCATAATTTTCAGCTGTTTAGGGTTGGCGGTAATATCCAGCGCCGTCGGCAGCAGCCCGGTGCCCGGCTTCAGGGTAATGAGCTTCTCCTTTTGCAGCAGCAACAGCGCGCGGCCAAGATTGGTCGGGTCGTTTGGAATGGCAATCGTCGCCCCATCCTTCAGGTCAGAGACGGATTTAATTTTGCGGGAATAGCCGGCCATCGGAAAAACAAAGGTGTTCGCCACGGCCACCAGCTTGTAGCCATGCGCCTTGTTATCCTCAGCGAGGAACGGGCGATGCTGGAAGACGTTGGCATCCAGTTCTCCCTGGTTGGTGGCATCGTTGGGCAACAGCGAGCCGCTGAAGCCGACCAGCTCCACGTCCAGGCCATATTTCTCTTTTGCCACCTTTTTGGCGACTTCCGCCACGTCCTGTTCAGCGCCGTTGATGACGCCCACTTTAATGTGTTTGGCATCGCTGCCACTTTGATCGCACCCTGCCAGCAGCAGGCCAGCAAGTACCAGAGCACCCAATCGACGTTTCACAAGACAGTTCCTTTTGCTAAATGTTGTAGTGACTATATCGACAACGAGGCGGTGAAATAAAAACCGAAAAAGAATCAATAAGAAGGATAAGTTATATGCGGGTTTTGCCGGGTGGCGCTGCGCTTACCCGGCATGAGGGATCACGACGTTGTCGTCCAGTCCTCGACGGTAAGCTCCTGCACCATTCTGAATGCACGATCGTTAGTCACAATCGTTGTTCTCCGACTGATAGCATGCGCAGCGATCAGTTGATCGAGATCGCCCATCACTTTTCCTCTCTTCTCCATTGCTGCGCGGAGTTCGCCGTACGTTGCGGCGGCGTCACTGTCCAACATATGCAGCATATTCTAGAGTCCTTCAAAGGGATCTCTTGTTGTATAGCTCTGATTACGTTCCTCTTTGCTGAGGAATGAACCAGGAACATGGGTCTGCTTCAATAAACGTAAAAAGTTATCTCGATGCCGCTCTTTCTCCGATCTCGCAGTCAAAACGACATTCCCCTCCTCATCCCGCCGGATGTAGACGCTCTCCGTATCAAACGCGAATTCAGCAGGCAGCATTACGGCCTGATTCCGCCCCTTTTTGAAGAGTTTTGCTGTGCGTTCCATTTCCATCTCCATGGTTTACTTGACCAGGCCAAAGCATGCGCCAGGGCCTGAAAAGAAGACAAGCAACACGCTTCAAATTAGGAATGCGACTCGCAATAAATAGCTGAATCCCTAATCACAGAAACGGATTTAAAGCGCTTTCGCCAGATAATGCCGCTGCATGCCCGGATAAGGATAATCCTGCAAAGACATCTGCAGCCGGTAGCCCTGTTTTTCATAGAACGGGCGCGCCTGGAAGCTGGCGGTATCGACCAGCGCGTGCTTGCAGCCTTTGCGTCTGGCTTCCTCTTCGGCCGTTTTGATGAGCTGGCTGCCCACGCCGGATCCGCGCACGGTCTCGCAGACCCAGAGATAGTCGATATTCAGCCAGTCGCCTTTACGCACCCCAATTAGCCCGCCGAGCATGATACCTTTATCGTCTCGTACGTAAACGCCAATGTCGCCGCTAAAGGTCGCCATATCCAAAAATTGCCCGTTATAGGCTCTTAACCCCACAAATAACTCTTCTTTTTCAGCGGGCGTTACATTATTTGTTATGCTCAGGTGCATTTTTCTCTCCTTATTTTCTATGCAATCTGAATATCTCACAGCTTAACCTCCACAAAAACTCCTCATTCCCTCCATTTTTTAAATACGGAAACATTCCCTCAATATCTAAATAAAAAAGGCCTTTCCAATACGCACCCAAAACGTATACTGAGAACGATCATTCTCACTTTTACACGGTAGCCGACGATGAGTACGAAACTGGAAGAACGACAAAAACAACGTCAGGACGAGATCATCACCGCCGCGCGTCGCTGCTTTCGCGCCAGCGGATTTCACGCCGCCAGCATGTCGCAGATAGCCAGCGAAGCGAAGCTCAGCGTCGGGCAAATTTACCGTTATTTCAGCAACAAAGACGCGATTATCGAAGAGATGATCCGCCGAATCATCGACTCACGCATTGAGGAGATGCAGGGTAAAACCCTGGTGGAAGGGATGCCGCAGGCGCTCGCCTGGCGACAGACCCTCAACGAAGATGATGATGCCCTGATGCTGGAAATGTCCGCTGAGGCCACGCGTAATCCGCAGGTGGCGACGATGCTGATCGAAGCCGAATCGCGCATGTTCGCCAACGCCTGCGCGCACCTGAAAAAGCAGTTTCCCCACCTGAGCGACGAGCATATTCGCTGCTGCGTGGAGATTACCGCCGTGATGATTGAGGGGACGATTTATCGTCAATTAACCCCCTTAAAAGTCCCGTCAGAACAATTAGAACCCCTTTATCAGGATATTTTAAATATGCTTTTCTCTACGAAGTAATCGCATATGAATAATTAGCGGGAATAAGTAATTCCCCTTTTTTACATTTCTGGCTCAGCCAGAGATGCGGTATCGCTGTGCCTTTAAATAGCCCTCCTCCCCGTTAAGCCATTAACGGGGCTGGTGTCGTTCACCCTGGAAAAAGATTATGAAAAACATAACAACCTCCATCGCGGCATTATTTCTCCTGACCGGGTGCGATAATGCGCAAACATCTGCTCCCCAGCGTCCTCTTCCGGATGTGGGGATTGTCACCCTCTTGAGCCAGCCGGTGTCCGTCGTCAGCGAGCTGACCGGCCGCACCACCGCCGCCATGAGCGCCGAAGTGCGCCCGCAGGTGGGCGGCATTATCCAGAAGCGGCTGTTCACCGAAGGCGATGCCGTGAAAGCCGGACAGGCGCTGTATCAAATTGACCCTTCCAGCTACCGCGCGGCGTTTGATGAAGCCGCCGCGGCGCTGAAGCAGGCTCAGGCGCTGGTAGCGGCCGACTGCCAGAAGGCCCGGCGCTATGCGCAGCTGGTGAAAGACGACGGCGTGTCGCGCCAGGACGCAGAGGACGCGAAGTCCACCTGCGCGCAGGACAAGGCCAGCGTCGAGTCAAAGAAGGCCGCGCAGGAGAGCGCGCGCATTAACCTCAACTGGACCACCGTTACCGCGCCGATTGCCGGACGCATCGGCATCTCCTCCGTCACGCCCGGCGCGCTGGTGACCGCCCAGCAGGATACCGCGCTTGCCACCGTTCGCGGACTGGACAGTATGTACGTCGACTTAACCCGTTCCAGCGCCGATCTGCTGCGTTTACGCAGGCAAACCCTTGCCACAAATAGCGATACGCTAAGCGTGTCCTTAATCCTCGAAGACGGCAGCACCTACGGTGAGAAAGGCCGCCTGGCGTTAACCGAAGTGGCGGTGGATGAATCAACCGGCTCGGTCACGCTGCGCGCCGTCTTCCCGAACCCGCAGCATCAGCTCCTGCCGGGGATGTTCGTTCGCGCCAGGGTGGATGAAGGCATCATGAACGACGCGATCCTCGCGCCGCAACAGGGCATCACCCGCGACGCCAAAGGCACCGCCACCGCGCTGGTGGTGAATGCCAGCAATAAGGTCGAGCAGCGTCAGCTGGAGACGGGCGACACCTACGGCGACAAATGGCTGGTGCTGAGCGGCCTGAAGGCGGGCGACAGGCTGATTGTGGAAGGTACCGACAAAGTGACCGCCGGGCAGGAAGTGAAGGCCGAAGAGATGAAAGCTGCGGGAGGAAAAGCCTGATGTTTTCTCGTTTCTTCGTGCGTCGCCCGGTCTTTGCCTGGGTTATCGCCATTCTCATCATGCTCGCCGGGATGCTGGCGATCCGCACGCTGCCGGTCGCGCAGTACCCGGACGTCGCCCCGCCGTCGATCAAAATCTCCGCCACCTACACCGGTGCCTCCGCGCAGACGCTGGAAAATAGCGTGACGCAGGTGATCGAGCAGCAGCTGACCGGGCTGGATAACCTGCTCTACTTCACCTCCACCAGCAGCTCGGACGGGTCGGTGAGCATTACCGTCACCTTCGAGCAGGGAACCGACCCGGACACCGCCCAGGTGCAGGTGCAGAACAAGGTTCAGCAGGCAGAATCGCGCCTGCCGACCGAGGTGCAGCAGTCCGGCATTACCGTCGAGAAATCGCAGAGCAACTTCCTGCTGATCATGGGCGTGTACGACAAAACCGACGCCGCCAGCAGCTCGGATATCGCCGACTGGCTGGTCAGTAACATGCAGGACCCGCTGGCGCGCGTGGAGGGCGTCGGCAGCCTGCAGGTGTTTGGGGCGGAATACGCCATGCGCATCTGGCTTGACCCGGCGAAGCTGGCGTCCTACTCGCTGATGCCGTCCGACGTGCAGAGCGCGATTGAAGCGCAGAACGTGCAGGTTTCCGCCGGTAAAATCGGCGCGCTGCCCTCGTCGAACGCCCAGCAACTCACCGCCACCGTCCGCGCCCAGTCGCGCCTGCAAACGGTCGATCAGTTTAAAAACATCATCGTGAAGAGCCAGTCCAGCGGCGCTATCGTGCGCATCAGCGACGTCGCCCGCGTGGAGATGGGCAGCGAAGATTACACCGCCACCGCGAAGCTCAACGGCCACCCGGCGGCGGGTATGGCGGTCATGCTCTCACCGGGTGCGAACGCGCTCAACACGGCGACGGCGGTAAAAGACAAAATTGCCGAGTTCAAAAAGTCGATGCCGGAAGGCTACGACGTGGCCTACCCGAAAGACAGTACCGAGTTCATCAAGATCTCCGTTGAGGACGTGATTCAGACCCTGTTCGAAGCCATTATCCTCGTGGTGGTGGTGATGTACCTGTTCCTGCAAAACATCCGCGCGACGCTGATCCCGGCGCTGGCGGTACCTGTCGTTCTGCTGGGCACGTTTGGCGTGCTGGCGCTGTTCGGCTACTCCATCAATACCCTGACGCTGTTTGCGATGGTGCTGGCGATCGGGCTCCTGGTGGATGACGCGATCGTGGTGGTGGAAAACGTCGAGCGTATTATGCGCGACGAAGGCCTGCCCGCGCGGGAAGCCACCGAAAAATCGATGGGCGAAATCTCCGGCGCGCTGGTTGCCATTGCGCTGGTGCTTTCTGCCGTATTCCTGCCGATGGCCTTCTTCGGCGGCTCCACCGGGGTGATTTACCGTCAGTTCTCGGTCACCATTATTTCGGCGATGTTCCTCTCCGTGGTGGTGGCGTTGACCCTGACGCCGGCACTCTGCGGCTCGATTCTGAGCCACACGGCGCCGCACAAAAAGGGCTTCTTCGGCGCGTTTAACCGCTTCTACAGCAGGACCGAGCGCGGCTATCAGAACAAGGTGCTGCGCGCCCTGCGCCGTTCCGGCGGCATGCTGGTTATCTATGCCCTGCTCTGCGGCGCGATGGGCTTCGCCATGCTTAAGCTGCCGGGCAGCTTCCTGCCAACGGAAGATCAGGGCGAAATCATGGTGCAGTACACCCTGCCAGCGGGCGCAACGACGGTACGTACCGCCGAAGTCAGCCGCCAGGTGCGCGAGTGGTTCCTCACGAAAGAAAAAGCCAATACCAACGTGATCTTCACCATTGAAGGCTTCAGCTTCAGCGGCAGCGGCCAGAACGCCGGGATGGCGTTTGTCTCCCTGAAAAACTGGTCCGAACGTAAAGGCGATGAGAATACCGCGCAGGCCATCGCCCTGCGCGCCACGCAGGAGCTGAGCACCATCCGCGATGCGACCATCTTTGCCATGACGCCGCCCGCGGTGGACGGCCTGGGCCAGAGCAACGGCTTTACCTTTGAGCTGATGGCAAGCGGCGGCACCGACCGCGACGCGCTGCTGAAGCTGCGTAACCAGCTGATTGGCGAGGCCAATCAGGACAGCTCGCTGCACGCCGTGCGCGCCAACGATCTGCCGCAGATGCCGCAGCTTCAGGTGGATATCGATAACAACAAGGCCGTGTCGCTGGGGCTGTCCCTGAGCGACGTTACCGATACCCTCTCCAGCGCCTGGGGCGGGACTTACGTGAACGATTTTATCGACCGCGGCCGCGTGAAAAAGGTCTACATCCAGGGCGACAGCGACACCCGCGCCGTACCGTCGGATCTCAACAAATGGTTTGTGCGCGGCAGCGACAGCACCATGACCCCGTTCTCCGCCTTCGCCACCACCCGCTGGGAGTATGGCCCGGAAAGTCTGGTGCGCTACAACGGCTCGGCGGCGTATGAGATTCAGGGAGAAAACGCTAGCGGCGCGAGCTCCGGCACGGCGATGGGCAAAATGGAGCAGCTGGCAAACAGCCTGCCGTCCGGCAGCACCTGGGCGTGGAGCGGTTTGTCGTTGCAGGAAAAACTGGCGAGCGGTCAGGCGATGAGCCTGTATGCCCTCTCCATCCTCGTCGTGTTCCTGTGCCTGGCAGCGCTGTATGAGAGCTGGTCGGTGCCGATTTCGGTCATCCTGGTGATCCCGCTTGGCGTGCTGGGCGCGGCCATCGCCGCCTCCCTGCGCGGGCTGAACAACGACGTCTATTTCCAGGTGGCGCTGCTCACCACCATCGGCCTGTCGTCGAAGAACGCCATCCTGATTGTCGAGTTTGCCGAAGCCAAAGTCGCTGAAGGGTACTCTCTGACGCGCGCCGCCCTGCGTGCCGCCCAGACGCGCCTGCGTCCGATCATCATGACCTCGCTGGCGTTTATCGCAGGGGTTACGCCGTTGGCCGTGGCAACCGGTGCAGGCGCCAACAGCCGCGTGGCAATTGGTACCGGCATTATCGGCGGGACGCTGGCCGCGACGCTGCTGGCGATCTTCTTCGTTCCCTTATTCTTTGTACTGGTGAAACGACTGTTCTCCGGTAAACACGCGAACCGGAGGTCATAATGTTTCGTGTATCTGTTTTAGCGCTAGCCCTGCTGAGCGCGGGTTGTGTGTCGTTAGATCCAACGTATCAACGCCCGGACGCGCCCGTCCCGGCAACCTTGCCCGGCGCGCACGGCGAAGCCACCGCCATGGTGAGCCAGTGGCAGCAGTTAATGAACGATGCGCGGCTGAAAAGCGTGGTGACGATGGCGCTTAACAGCAACCGCGACGTGCAAAAAGCGATTGCCGATATCGACGCCGCCCGCGCCCAGTTCGGTGAAACGCGCTCGTCCCTGTTCCCGACGGTGGACGCCGAGCTGAGCCACACCCGCAGCCGCACGCTGGCAAGCGGCGTCGCGACAAGCGATGAAGCCAACGGCGCGGTCTCCAGCTTCGAGCTGGATCTGTTTGGCCGCAACCAGAGCCTCTCCCGCGCCGCGCGTGAAACCTGGCTTGCCAGCGAGTTCACCGCGCAGAACACGCGCCTGACGATGGTCAGCGAGCTGACCACGGCCTGGGTGACGCTGGCGGCGGATAACAGCAACCTGGCGCTGGCAAAATCCACCATGGAGAGCGCGGCAAACTCGCTGAAGATTGTGAAGCGCCAGCAGGAAGTGGGCGTGGCGGCGGCGACGGACGTCAGCTCGGCAATAGCGGTGTACCAGCAGGCGCGCGCCAGCGTCGCAAGCTACCGGACGCTGGTGATGCAGGACAAAAATGCCCTTAATCTGCTGGCGGGCGATACGGTGCCGGACAACCTGCTTCCCGGCACGCTGGAGAGCCTGAGCGACAACGCCATCACGCTGATCCCGGCGGGCGTCAGCTCCAGCACGCTGCTGCGCCGCCCGGATATTCAGGAGGCGGAACATAACCTGCTGAGCGCCAACGCCAACATCGGCGCGGCTCGCGCCAACTTCTTCCCGACGATTTCGCTGACCGCCAGCGCCGGCGTCGGCAGCGATTCACTCTCCTCCCTGTTCAGCCACGGGATGAAGGTTTGGTCGTTCGCGCCGTCCATCACCCTGCCGCTGTTCAGCGGCGGGAACAATCTGGCGCAGTTGCGCTACGCGGAAGCGGAGAAGAAGGGGCTGATCGCCACCTATGAGAAAGCCATCCAGAGCGCGTTTAAGGACGTGGCCGACGCGCTGGCGCGGCGTGAAACCCTGAGCGAGCAGCTCGACGCCCAGCGCGAATACGTCGCGGCGGAGCAAAAAACGCTGGATGTGGCAACGCGCAGCTATAAGGCGGGCGCGGGAGATTATCTGACGGTACTGACCGCGCAGCGGTCGCTGTGGTCGGCGCAGGAATCGCTGATCGCGCTGCAGCAAACCGACCTGGAAAACCGCATCACGCTGTGGCAGTCGCTGGGGGGCGGTATTCAGTAGCGCTTGCCGGGAAGTTCATGACAGGCGGTGAAGAGAAAATTCATACTTTCGGCTGGCGTCGCTACACTGAATGTAACGATATATTTCATGGGAAGCATGTGACTTCTAAAGGGGGTTGTTGATGAAAGCTGCGCACCTGGTCTGCCTGCTGGTTTGTCTGCTCTTCGCCGCGTTTGTCCATGCTCAGGAAAAGGATGACCCCGCGAAAGAGGCGCAAATAAAGCAGCAGGTCCTTAAAGATATTAAGAAAACCTGTACGCCACAGAAAAAGCAGAGCGATAAAGCCTGGCAGGAGATGATTTTGTCGTCCGAGGCCAATCAGCTGCTGATTAAAAATGCCATCACCGCCGTGAAGCGCGACAACCTGGATGCCTACTGGGGGGCGATTGGTCAGGTGGATTGTATGGAAGATTATTGAGAGCTGGAAACGTGCTTCTCGCCGGGTGGCGGCTGCGCCTTACCCGGCCTACACAACATGTTTAACGCTTACGCACGTCTGGAATGATCAAATCCCCGCGCAGAACATAGGACCCGAGCATCTGCGTTTTCTCCGTCAGCCAGCTCACAATGCGCGCCGCCATCGCGTCCATGGAATATTCAATCGCCGGGATCACCGGAATACCCGGCAGGTGCAGCGATCCGGCAAGGCTGAAGACCATAATGTCGTCCGGCACCGATTTATTAAACGCCTGCAGCTGCGGGATCACCCGCTGGGCTTCCTGCTCGTCCGCCACCAGCAGCGCGTTGAAGTTCAGCGTGCTGGCGTTGTTAAGCAGCTCCTGCAGCGCAACGGACGAAGAAGTCGCGTCCATAAAGACCAGGCTGCGATTAAAGGGGAGGAAATTTTTCTCCAGCGCGTGCTTGTAGCCGAGCAGCACCTGGTCAGCAAAACCGCTGCCGTGGGGGTGGATCAGCGCAATCTGGCGACGCCCCTGGCTGGTGAGGTAGTTACAGGCGGTTTCGGCGGCAAAGGCGTGATCGAACTGAATGCTGTTGGAATTATCAGACTCCATGCAGTCCACCAGAATGACGTTGTCCATCTCCACGTCCAGCGGGAAACGGGCGCCAATCACCAGGATATCATCGCAGAGTCCGCAGGAGAGTTCTTCAAGGGCGTGCATCACTTCCGCCTTGCTGTGCGCGAAGCGCAGCAGGAGGTGTTTTTGATGCTGGCTGAGCTGTTTTTCCAGCGCGTAGAGATATCCGGTGGTCTGGTTAATATTTTCCTGCGCGCAAATGACTCCAATGCAGCCCGTCGACTGGCTCAGCAGCGACTGGGCAATCACGTTGGGACGATAGTTCAGCTCATCCACGGCCTTCAGAACGGCCTGACGGCTGGCTTCCTTAACGCCACGCGACCCGCTCAACACTCGCGATACCGTGGCTTTAGACACCCCGGCAAGACGTGATACATCATTGATTGTCGACATCTCTTTCCCCTGGCAGGCTTACCTCGCGCCTGCAAATTCCATCACCGCTTCGGCTCACATTATAGCCAGAACGGAGTATATCCGTTTCCGTTTTCCATGGAAACCGATTTTCCGTTTCCACTCAAAATGATGTCAAAACAGCCAAATTATGTGACCCACATCCGGTTAATTAGCCTCATAAGTAAGGGATCTTGATGGGTATCACACTTCTGTCTTTTATGAATGGAAACCGGTTTCCGTATAATGTCCAATCATCCTCGCAATAACTTTTTACATTTAGAGGATGGTTGTCGATGTTCAAGATTATGCTGTGCTGCTCTGCCGGGATGTCCACCAGCCTGTTGGTCAGCAAAATGGTCGATGTCGCGAAAGAACGTGGTTTGCCGGTGAAGATTGATGCGTACGGTGTTTCCGAATTTGATACGCAGTTTCCGCAATACCAGGTTGTCCTTCTCGGACCGCAAGTGAAATACATGTTAAAGACACTCTCAGACAAGGCGGCTACGAAAGGCATTCCGGTGCAGCCCATCGATATGATGGACTACGGCATGCAGCGTGGCGATAAAGTACTGGACTATGCTCTGTCGCTCATCGAAGCGGCACACTAAAAGGTGTTCACATGAGTTCGTTATATCAATCCATGGTCGCGGTGATTGAGCAGTCAATTACCCCGCTGGCCGCCAAGCTGGGCCAGCAAAAGTATGTGATTGCCATCCGCGACGGCTTTACCGCCGCGCTGCCGTTTATGATCATCGGCTCGTTTATGCTGGTGTTCATCTTCCCGCCGTTCTCGGCGGATACCACTAACAGCTTTGCCCGCGGCTGGCTGGATTTCTCCCAGACCTATCGCGAACAGCTGATGCTGCCGTTTAACCTCAGCATGGGCGTGATGACCTTCTTCATTTCGGTGGGGATTGGGGCAAGCCTGGGGCGTCAGTTCAACCTCGACCCGGTGATGTCCGGCCTGCTGGCCTTTATGGCCTTCCTGCTGGTCGCCGCCCCCTATGCCGACGGCAAAATTTCGACCCAGTATCTCTCCGGCCAGGGCATCTTCACCGCCCTGATCACCGCAATTTACGCCACCCGCGTTTACGCGTGGCTGAAGCAGAACAACGTGACCATTCGCCTGCCGAAGGAAGTGCCAACCGGCGTGGCGCGCTCGTTTGAAATCCTGATCCCGGTGATGGTGGTGATCGGCACGCTGCACCCGCTAAACCTTTTCATCGAAGCGCAGACCGGGATGATTATCCCGCAGGCGATCATGCACCTGCTTGAGCCGCTGGTGTCCGCCTCTGACTCCCTGCCCGCCATTCTGCTCTCCGTGCTGCTGTGCCAGATCTTCTGGTTCGCCGGTATTCACGGCTCGCTGATCGTCACCGGCATCATGAACCCGTTCTGGATGGCAAACCTCTCCGCAAACCAGGCGGCGCTGGCGGCCGGCGCGGCGCTGCCGCACGTTTACCTCCAGGGCTTCTGGGATCACTACCTGCTGATTGGCGGCGTAGGCTCCACGCTGCCGCTGGCGTTCCTGCTGCTGCGCAGCCGCGTTACCCACCTGCGCACCATCGGCAAAATGGGCGTGGTGCCAAGCTTCTTCAACATCAACGAACCGATTCTGTTCGGCGCGCCGATCATCATGAACCCGATGCTGTTTATCCCGTTCGTGTTCGTTCCGCTGGTCAACGCCTGCCTGGCGTACGCGGCAACCAAACTCGGCTGGCTGGCGCAGGTCGTCTCGTTGACCCCGTGGACCACCCCTGCACCGATTGGCGCCTCGTGGGCGGCAAACTGGGCGCTGAGCCCGGTGGTGATGTGCCTGGTCTGTATGGTGATGTCCGCGCTGATGTACCTGCCGTTCCTGCGCGCCTATGAGCGTACGCTCATCAAAAACGAAGAGCAGAAGGCCCAGGCAACCGTCGGCGCCGCCGAGACCGCCAGCAATTAAGTCAAAGAGGAAGAGTCATGAAATACGCATTTCCCGATAACTTCTGGTGGGGCAGCGCAAGCTCCGCTCTCCAGACGGAAGGGGCAAGAGAGGGGGAAACCACGTGGGATTACTGGTTTTCCCGCGAGCCGAACCGTTTTCACAACGGCGTGGGGCCGCAGCAGACCTCCACGTTTTATCAGCACTGGAAAACGGATATTCAGCTGTTAAAGCAGCTGAACCACAACAGCTTTCGCACCTCGATTAGCTGGGCGCGCCTGATCCCCGACGGTATCGGTGAAGTGAACCCGGAAGCGGTCGATTTTTATAATCAGGTCATTGATGAGCTGAATGAACAGGGCATCATGCCGTTTATTACCCTGTTCCATTTCGACATGCCGATGGCGATGCAGGAGATCGGCGGCTGGGAAAACCGCGACGTGGTGGAGGCCTACGCCCGCTATGCGCAGATTTGCTTTGAGCTGTTCGGCGATCGCGTGCTGCACTGGTTTACCTTCAACGAGCCGATCGTGCCGGTGGAAGGCGGTTATCTGTACGACTTCCACTACCCGAACGTGGTGGATTTTCGTCGGGCAGCCACCGTGGCGTACCACACCGTGCTGGCCCATGCGAAGGCGGTCCAGGCCTACCGCGCCGGACATTACGCGGGGGAGATTGGCATCGTGCTGAACCTGACGCCGTCGTACCCGCGCTCGCAGAACCCGGCAGACGTGAAGGCGGCGCACATCGCGGATCTGATGTTTAACCGCAGCTTCCTTGACCCGGTCCTGCGCGGCGAATACCCGGCAGATCTCGTAGCGCTGCTGAAATCCTGCGATCAATTACCCGCCTGTAAACCGGAAGACGGCTTCCTGATTGCGGAAGGGAAAATCGACCTGCTCGGCGTGAATTACTATCAGCCGCGTCGCGTGAAGTGTCGCGACAGCGCGGTGAACCCGCAGGCGCCGTTTATGCCGGAGTGGTTCTTCGATAATTACGAGATGCCGGGCCGCAAGATGAACCCGTACCGCGGCTGGGAAATCTACGAGCCGGGTATTTACGATATTCTGGTTAACCTGCGCGACAATTACGGCAACCCACGCTGCTTTATTTCTGAAAACGGCATGGGCGTCGAAAACGAGCAGCGTTTTATTGAAAATGGCCAGATTAACGATCAATACCGCATCGAGTTTATTTCCGAACATTTAGCCTGGCTGCATAAGGGTATTAGCGAAGGGTGCAATTGTCTCGGCTACCATATGTGGACGTTTATTGATAACTGGTCGTGGTGCAACGCGTATAAAAATCGCTACGGATTTATCCAGCTCGATTTAGAGACGCAGAAACGCACCATTAAGAAAAGCGGAGAGTGGTTTGCCGCTACCGCGTTAAATAATAGTTTTGAAAAAGAGTAATGATGATGATCGCATTAGAAGAAGCCGTAATGGAAATTATCGTCAATGCCGGACAGTCCCGCAGCCTGTGCTTTGAAGCGCTGCACGCGGCGCGTCAGGGCAACATTGACGAAGCCAAAAGCCTGCTGCGCGAAGCCGACGGCTACGCGCGCCAGGCGCACAAGATGCAGACCAAACTGATCGAGCAGGATGCGGGCGAAGGCCGCCAGCCGATGACGTTAATTATGGTGCACGCGCAGGATCATTTAATGAACTCCTTATTAGCGCGTGAACTGTCCGAAGAAATTATTCATTTATATCAGAGATAGTCTATGGCGAAATAATTATTGTAATACCTCTGTACCCTAAATAGAGATCCACTTGTTCTGATGATAGCGACATACTCTGTCAGATCGGAGCGGGATGGTTATTGTCTGAATAAAATTAAACTATATTGAGATAACCATGAATACGATTAAAAAACTTCCATTAACCATGGCGGTTATCGCCGCGCTTTGCCCAATTTCCGTGCTCGCGCAGGAATTCACCCAGGAGCAAATCGACGCCATTGTGGCGAAAGCGGTGGATAAAGCCCTGGCCGAACGTCAGGCTAAAATGGATGCGGCGGTCGCGAAAAAAGCGGACGTGGTGACCGAGCCGCAAAGCGCGGCGCAATCTCCGGATATGGCGATCCCGTTCGGAATTAAATTTACCGGCTACGCCCGCTACGGCGCGCACTTCCAGGCCGCCGATCAGAAATACGTGGCGGTGGACGGCTCGTACAACGGCGCGTCCGCCATTGGTCGTCTGGGCAACGAAGGCAACGGCGGGGAATTCCAGCTCTCCAAGGCCTTCAAGGGTGAAAACGGCGCCATCTGGGACGTTAACGTGATGATCGACCACTGGGGCGACGAAGTTAACCTGAAAAAAGCCTACGCGGGGGTGACCAACATTATGGCCTCCAACCCGAACGCCTATTTCTGGGCAGGCCGTGACTTCCACCAGCGTCCGCAGCAGGGCATCAACGATTACTTCTGGATGAACCACGACGGCCAGGGCGCCGGGGTGAAGAACTTCGACATCGGCGGCGTGCAGTTCGACGTGGCCGCCGTGGCGGCGGTGGAATCCTGTAGCCCGGAAGTGATGGAAGATGAAGCCAACCCGTCGCGCATCACCTGTACCGGCGGTTCCGGCACGGGCGACAAAGGCAACTACGCCGCGACCTCAAAAATCCACGGCATGAAGCTTGGCCCGATCGACATGGAGCTGTACGCCAACTACGGCTTTGACTCCAAAGCGGTGGAGAGCGACGAGCGTCTGAACGCGTGGCAGGGCGGCGTGGTGTTGAGCCACACCAACGACAGCGGCGTGAACAAGGTGATCGCCCGCTACTCCGATAACGCGGACAACAGCGTGTTCAACAAAACCGAGGATCTGACCACGGTCTACGCCAGCTTCGAAGGGCTGTATAAATTCACCCAGGCCACGCAGGTGGAGTACATCCTCGCCTTCCACGACTACGACAACAGCCGCGATAAGACCGACAACCGCAAAAACTACAACGCCATCGTGCGACCGATGCACTGGTGGAACGACGTTCACTCCACCTGGCTGGAAGCGGGCTGGCAGCACGTGGATTACGACAACGGTGGCGACAACAAGGGCTGGAAGCTGACCCTGTCGCAGAACATGTCTATCGCCATGGGGCCGGAGTTCCGCCCGATGCTGCGCTTCTACGTGACCGGCGGCAAAGTGGATAACGAACGCACCGCGCGCGTGAACAACACCAAAGACGAA
Source organism: Enterobacter sp. 302C9 (assembly GCF_034106085.1). NCBI lineage: Bacteria > Pseudomonadati > Pseudomonadota > Gammaproteobacteria > Enterobacterales > Enterobacteriaceae > Enterobacter > Enterobacter sp. 302C9. The sequence goes on along the minus strand of NZ_JAWNBW010000015.1, from coordinate 83,956 downwards.
ACGCTCGACGACTTCAACGTCGGCGCGATGTGGGAGGCGTGGTTCTAGGCAAGGTAGAAGCAAAACGGCAACGCAAGTTGCCGTTTTTAGTGTTTGCTCCCTCTCCACGTGGGAGAGGGCCGGGGTGAGGGCATCAGGCCGCACGCAACCATGCTATGCTGTTGACCGAATTAACGACAACATCGCAGGGGAGAACATGGGTTCCACACGTAAAGGGATGCTAAACGTCCTGATCGCCGCCGTTTTATGGGGCAGTTCCGGCGTTTGCGCGCAGTACATCATGGAGAAAAGCCACATTTCTTCGCCTTACCTGACCATGGTTCGCCTGCTGTTTACCGGCGTGATCCTGCTGACGCTCTCCTTCGTGCACGGCGATAAGATTTTCTCGGTCATCAAACATCGCAAAGACGCCCTCAGCCTGCTGATTTTCTCACTCGTCGGCGCGCTCACCGTGCAGCTCACCTTCCTGCTGACGATTGAGAAATCCAACGCAGCCACCGCTACCGTGCTGCAGTTTCTCTCGCCGACCATTATCGTGGCCTGGTTCGCCCTGGCGCGGAAAAAGCGCCCCGGCGTGTTTGTGCTGTCGGCCATCATGACGTCGCTTGTCGGTACGTTTCTGCTGGTCACCCACGGCGACCCAACCTCGCTCTCTATCTCGCCTGCCGCGCTGTTCTTCGGCATCGCATCGGCGTTTGCCGCCGCGTTTTACACGACGTATCCGTCAACGCTGATCGCCCGCTACGGCACGCTGCCGATTGTCGGCTGGAGCATGTTGATCGCCGGGCTAATGCTGACGCCGTTCTACGCCGGACGCGGGACCACCTTTGTGATTGACGGCAGCCTGCTGCTGGCGTTTTTCTACCTGGTGGTGATTGGCACCGCGCTGACGTTCAGCCTGTATCTGAAAGGCGCGCAGATGATTGGCGGGCCGAAGGCGAGCATTCTGAGCTGCGCCGAGCCGCTGAGCAGTGCGCTGCTGTCGGTGATTTTGCTGGGGGTGGCGTTTACCCTGCCGGACTGGCTGGGCACGCTATTGATCGTGTCGTCGGTGGTGTTGATTTCGATGGATTCGAGAAGACGGGTTCAGACATCGGTGTAGCCTGATGCCCTCACCCCAACCCTCTCCCACGGGAGAGGGAGAAAAACGCTACTTCGCCTTAACCTTCCCCGCCACCAGCAGCGCGGTCAGCAGCATCAGCGTGCCGGAGATCACCAGCGGTGACGTCAGCCCCAAATGGTCGAGCGCCACGCCGCCAATGGCCGCGCCGCAGGTGTTCGCCAGCTGGATCACCGCCACCTGAATCGACCCGGCTTTTTCCGCCTGATCGGCAAGCGAGCGGGTGATCCACGTCGACCAGCCCACCGGTACCAGCGCAAAGGCCAACCCCCAGATAATCGCGATGGCAGACGCCACCCACTTATCGCTGCCCCACAGCACCAGCACCGCTGCGCTCGCTGCCAGCACCAGCGGCGCACCCGCCAGCGCCACCTTCAGGGAGCGTTTCAGGAACTGGGAAGACAGCGAGGTGCCGACAAAGCTGGCGATACCAAAGCTCAGCAGCACCAGCGTCAGGCCGTCCACGTCAAAGCCCGCCATGGTCATAAACACCGGGCGGATATAGGTAAAGAAGGCAAACTGCCCGGCAAAGGACATAAAGATGGCGGTCATCCCCGCCAGCACGCCGGGGCGCTTCAGCAGCGCGAACATGTTCTGTTTGTGGTGCGCCGCTTCGCCCGGTAGCGACGGCAGTGCTTTCCACACCCAAATGATGCAGAGCAGGCCCATCACCGCCGCGGCGTTGAAGACGTTACGCCAGCCGATAATCCCGCCGAGGAAGCTGCCGAGCGGCGCGGCAATCACCAGCGCGATAGAGACCGCACCGAAGATAACGGAAAGCGCTTTTGGCACCGTCCGCGCGGGCACCAGTCGCATCGTGAGCGAGGCCGACATCGCCCAGAAACCGCCTAATCCCAGCCCCAGGCAGGCGCGCCCCAGCAGCAGCAGGGTGAAGCTTTCCGCGAAGGAGACCAGCAGGCAGGAGAGCGTCAGCAGCACGCTGAACAGAATGACCACCTTGCGGCGGTCGATGGTGCCAATCACCTGGGTGATAAACAGGCTGGCGAACATCGCCACGAAGGCGGTAACGGTGACGGACTGCCCCGCCACGCCCTCGGAAATGCCCAAATCCTGCGCCATCGGCGTCAGCAGGCTCACCGGCAGAAACTCAACGGTAATCAGGCAGGCGACGCAGAACGCCACGGCGAAAACGGCCGACCAGTTGGGGCGAGAAACCTCTTTGGTCTGCGGTCTGGTCGTGGGCTGGATATGTTCTGTCATGGCGTCACCTGAAGATAAAAACGTGCGGAAAAGTCGCGCAGTTTATCATCAAAAGTGTGACGGATTTAACGATTTGACAACTTTTGTCGTTTTTACAGGGGATCAGTGCAGGTAAAACACGCCCTCTTCCGGCAGGAAGAGCTGGTTATAGCGAAGCTGGAAAGCGTTTAGCTCCTGCGGATCGGGCTCCATCTCGCGCATGAAGCCAAGCGCCAGACGAATTTGCGCATCGGTAATGGGTGCGGCAAGGCGGGCTTTACGCAGCATGCGGTGCCAGGTGTGCAGATTCTCCTCGCTGCCGTCGACGATGCAAACCTGCCAGATCAGCAGCACCTGCGCAGCGTTTTGCAGATGCGCCTCGTCCGGCCGCTCAAGGTAGCGGATAAACTCATTGCCGGGCGTTTTACCGAACTGGTCGATCATCGACTCGACCGGCATCGGGGTGATCCCCAGACGCTCGCTCAAACGTTTGATGGCGCGGCGGGAATCTGAGGTCAGGACGCGAAATCCCACCACAAACACCACGGCAAGCGTTGCCAGCATTATCCAGACCATGCGTTCTCCTATGAATTGCCGCTCATCATAGCGGGAAACACACGGCGTCGACAGCGACAGGCATAAAAAAGCCCGGCATCACACACCGGGCAAAGAAGTTACCTGCATACTCAGGCTGTTTTTAATTTCTGCGCGCGATTCTCACGGCGAATTTTACGTTCTTCCAGCACCGCTACCATCGCCATCAGGACGATACAGCCGATGGCCGCCGCATCCAGCGCCGCGAAGGTGCCCGCCCAGCCGGTGAGGCCGAAAATCGGCGTGCCGTCGGCGATCATCCCCAGACCCAGCTTGGCGAAGCTGTCGCCGATCAGGTAGGCGAAGGTGCCTTTAATCCCATCGGCGGCGCCGATCGCTTTTTTCGGTACGAAGCCGACTGCCGCCACGCCGATCAGCAGCTGTGGACCAAACACCAGGAAGCCGAGCGCGAACAGGGACGCCAGGTAAACGTACTGGTTGCTGGCATGCTGGTAGACGCCGAGCGTGGCGATAATCAACGCCAGCGCGACGCAGGCCACCAGCGCACGACGGCCGTTGGCGAGATCCGAGAGCCAGCCCCACAGCAGGGTGCCGACCAGGGCGCCCACTTCGAACAGAGTGAAGCCCTGAATCGCCACTTCTTTAGAGAGCTTCAGCTCCTGGAAGGCATATACGGTCGACCACTGGTCGATGCCAATACGCACCACGTAGAGGAAGATGTTTGAGAAGCACAGCAGCCAGATCACTTTGTTTTTCAGCACGTACTCAACAAAGATCTGCCATTTGGACATCTCGTTTTCTTCGGTCTCTTTGTCCTCTTCGCTGATCTCCTCGCCGAACAGCTCTTCGGCTTTGCCGAGGCCGTAAGATTCCGGGGAGTCGCTGCCGTAGCGCAGGCCGATAAAGCCGACAATCAGGGCGATAATCGACGGGAAGATAAACATGCCGATCACGTGGCCGTCGAACAGGTAGTTTGCGCCAAACAGCGCTACGCCAGCCGCCCCCGCCCCGCCGAGGTTGTGGGAGATGTTCCACATGCCGAGGTACGAACCACGCTTGCGGCGCGGGGTCCATTTGGTGATGGTGGAATAGCTGCACGACCCGCCGGTACTCTGGAAGAAGCCGCTCAGGGCGTAGAAGGCGATCATCATGAACAGGCTGACGGAGCCCGCGCCCATGCTGGCGCTGAAGCCGAGCATACAGATGGCGGAGAGGATCAGCATAAACGGCAGGAACTGCTTGGTGTTTTTGCCGTCCGCGTAGTAGGAAACGACGGTTTTACCCACGCCGTAGGTGATGGAGAAGCCCAGGCCAATCATCCCCAGCTGCGTCATGCTCAGCCCGTAGGTTGAGATCATGTCGTTCTGCGCGATGTTAAAGTTTTTGCGGATCAGGTACATGGTCAGGTAGCCGATGAAGACCACCAGATAGGACTGCATGAACGGTTTGAACCACATCTTGCGCCGCACGTCGAGCGGCAGATCCAGGGTCGGCTTGCGCACCTGGTTGAGGAAGGCCAGCATGGTTTGCTCCTGAGCTGATTTTTACCTGCGAATGGCAGGCATTGTAAAAATCAGCCGGGAGAGATGCCTGAGACAGCGTCCAGGTAAAACCGGGAAAATTTCCTGGTTTTGCGCCACTCGGGGCGAAAAGGTGAGACGCATCACGCTTCGCTCACCTCGCGCGGCGCCTGCGCATGCAGGAAGGGCAGCAGCAGCAGCGCGGAAATCCCCGCCGCGATGGCGATCACCGCAAAGAATCCGCTCCAGTGCCAGACGTCGATCACCCGCGCCAGCGGCCAGCCGGAGAGCGATGCGCCGAGGTAGGCAAACAGCCCGACAAAGCCCGTCGCCGCGCCTGCCGCCTCTTTGTGGGAACACTCTGCCGCCGCCATGCCGATCAGCATCTGCGGGCCAAACACGAAGAAGCCGGTGGTGAAGAAGCACGCCGCCTGCATCACGTAGCTGGCGAACGGCATCAGCCACAGCGAGCCGACGGAGAGCAAAATCCCGGCGGCGAAAATCAGGTTCATCGGTCCACGGTTGCCGTTGAACAGCTTGTCCGAGCCCCAGCCCGCCACCAGCGCGCCGATAAACCCGCCCAGTTCGAACATCGTCACCGCCGAGTTGGCGGTCACCAGATCCACGCCGAGCGTCTCGGACATGTACAGGTTGCCCCAGTCGTTGATGGCCGCGCGCACCACGTAGACCAGCACATAGCAGAGCGACAGCAGCCAGATGTACGGGTTTTTCAGCACGTACTTGGTGAGGATCTCCCTGCGGGTCAGCCCCGCACCCTCCTGCTGCTGGGCAATCTCCATTTCGTCGTGCCGCCAGTCGCCCACCGCAGGCAGGCCGACGGTTTGCGGCCGGTCGCGCAGGCGCCAGCAGAGAAACAGCCCGGCAATTATCGCCAGGCCACCGGCAATCATCATCCCCGCGCGCCAGCCGTAGTGCAGCGCCGCCGCCCCCACCACCATCGGGATCAGCGCCCCGCCGACGTTATGCGCGGTGTTCCAGATTGCCCACCAGCCGCCGCGCTCGTTGCGCGAATACCAGGCGGTGAGCAGGCGGGCGCAGACCGGCGCGCCCCAGCCCTGGAAAAAGGCGTTCAGCGCCCACAGCAGGGCAAAGGCCCAAAGCGACGTCGAGAAGCCAAACAGGATATTCACCACCCCGGTGGCGATCAGCCCAACGCCCATGAAATAGCGCGCGTTGGAGCGGTCGCTGACGATGCCGGAGAAGAACTTCGACAGGCCGTAGGTGATGTAAAACAGCGTCGCCAGCAGGCCGATATCGGTGCGCGTCATCACGCCGCTGGCGAGGATTTCCGGTGCGGCGGCGTTGAAGCTTTTGCGGGTGAAGTAGAACAGCGCGTAGCCGAGCCAGATGGTCATCAGGATATGGCGACGCCAGTAGCGGTAGCGGGCGTCGATTTCCGCTTTATCGCCAATCGGCGCGGCGCTGGCAGGGGTTTTAAACATGGTAACTCCGTAGCGGCAGGCTGACGCTGACGCGCGTCCCGTGGGTGCAGGAGAGGTTCAGCGTGCCGCCCAGCGCCTTGACGCGCTCGCGCATGCCCGCCAGGCCAAAACCCTGCTGGCCGGAGCCCGGCGGCAGGCCGCAGCCGTCGTCTTCAATTATCAGCTTCAGGCTGTCGTCCTGCTGCCAGCCCTGGATGGTAACCGCGCTGGCGCTGGCGTGCTTGACGATGTTGTTCAGCCCTTCCTGACAGACGCGGAACAGCGTCACGCGCTGGCCTTCGCTGAGCGTAAATTCGTTAATGCGCCAGTCGAGATGGCTGACTATTCCGCGGCTTTCCAGCTCCATCTCGCGCATCAGAGAACGCACCGCCTGCTCCAGCGACAGGTCGTCAAGCTGGCGCGGGCGCAGTCGTCCTAACAGGCGACGAACGGAGTCATAGACGCCCAGCGAAAGCTGTTCGATATGCGCCCCGCCCTGCTTCACGCCTGCGTTTTCCGCCGCCAGGCGCTGGACAATGCCCGCCTGGGTGCGGATAGCGGTGATGGTCTGGCCGATATCGTCGTGCAGCTCGCGGGCGACCTCCTGCCGCACGCTCTCTTCGGTTTCCAGCAGACGCTCCGCCAGACGGCGGTTGCGCGCCAGCTCGGTTTGCAGGGACTGGTTCAGCTCGCGCAGGCGCTGAATGCCCGCGCCGAGCAGCAGCCCGGTCAGGCTCTGGGCCAGCAGGGAGAGCAGTAAATCCACAGGGTGATCGTGCCAGGTCTGGCTGGCGATCAGCGCGATGGCGTTCATCAGCGTGGCGATCAGCGCCCCCTGCCAGCCGTAGTGCCAGGCCAGGGCGATAATCGGCAGCGCCAGACAAAACGGCGTGAAGCGAGAAAGCTCGGCGGGCAGGCCAAGCTGGAGCCACAGGCTCACCACAAACAGCAGCAGATACCAGATGAGGTGCCGGGCGCGCCAGTTCACCGGCTGGGAAACCAGCGCCGGGCCGAGAGGCTGCCAGACGGTGCTGGTGAGGTAGTGCCAGATCACCAGACAGGTTGGCGCGAGCGTCAGGCCGCCGGTCAGGGTCAGCAGCAGGGCGTTGAGCATCTCCTTCTCGCCGATCCACGGAAGCGACTGCAGCAGCGCGGCGGCCATCAGCGCCGCCCCCTGCCGCAGCAGCGTGCGCCAGTCGCGCTGGTGGCGGTAGCGGGAAATGAGGGCAACCGGGAGAAGCGTGAGCAGGCTTCCGGTCATCAATAAGGGCAGGTGCGCGAGGGCAACCTCCTGCGCCAGCCAGACCAGCATCAGCCATTCAGCACCGAGCAAAACGGGCCAGTAGGCGCGCGGACACTGGAGCATTAACCCCAGACGCAGGCCGAAGGGAAACAGCAGCACCGCCAGCTCCGGGCGTTCCACCAGGTGCAGGCTGATGCTCCACAGGCAAAACCAGGCGGCGGAGAAGATAAAAAAGCTGGCGACAACGGCGATCAGCCGTGAAAAAGCGGAACTCATTGCCAGCTGTCAAACATGCGGCGCGCCAGCTCGACGTCGTTGCTGACGTTGAGTTTTTCCATCAGGTTGGCGCGGTGGACGTGCACGGTTTTCGGGGACAGATCCAGCTCGGCGGCAATCTCTTTTACCGACATCCCCTGCGCGAGCTTCTCAGCCACCTGGCGCTCGCGCCGGGTGAGCGGATCCTGACGTCCGGCCGCCAGCTTGATGGCGATATCCGGCGTTAAATAGCAGCCGCCGGTGGAGACGGTTCGCACGGCGGCGATCAGTTCGTCGGGGCTACAGCGCTTGGAGAGAAAACCGCGCGCGCCCGCGTTGAGGGCCTGCTCGACCAGCGCCGGGCTGTCGTGGACCGACAGCATGATCGTCGCCATCCCTTTCGGCAGCTGGCTTAGCAGCTCCAGCCCGGAGAGATCCGGCATCGAGATGTCGCAGATACAGACCTGCACCCCGCGCCCCGGCAGGCCCGCCAGCGCCTCGCGACCGGAGCCAAACTCGGCCACGACCTGAAAATCCGGTTCGAGGTTTAAAAGCTGGGCAAAGCCGGAGCGGACGATAAGGTGGTCGTCGATGAGAGCGATGGTGGTCATGTGTCTTCCTGCGGTCTGAAAACGCCGGATGGCGCTGCGCTTATCCGGCCTGCAAGCGCGACGCCTGCAGGCCGACCAGGGCGCTTACCTTAAGCGATTTATTCGAAAAACACCGCAATTTTGTTAAACATGGTGGGATCGGACTGGTTGCGCGCCACTCTGGTGACGTCTTCCAGCTTGTCGATCTGCGCCATCATCTGCTCCAGACGCTGGTCGTCGTTGACCAGCAGCCAGATGCGGCTGTGCTCGCTGCCCTGAATCGGCAGACAGAGAATGCCTTCCACGTTAAACGCCCGGCGGGCAAAGAGCCCGCAGACGTGGGTCATGACGCCAGGGTGGTTGCGGACGGTGAGTTCCAGAATGACGTTATCATGTTGTTTCTGCATGGCTTATTCTCCCACCATCTCAGTATTTGCCGCTCCCGGCGGCACCATCGGATACACTTTTTGTTCAGGGTCGATACGCACGTGGATCAGCGCCGGGCCGGGGCGAGAAATCGCGTCCTGCAGCGCCGCGTGGGCATCCTCTTCGGCGTTCAGATCGCAGGTGTGCAGGCCAAAGCCGGCGGCAATCTGCATGAAGTTAATCATCCCCGGGTAGGTCGCGGCAAACACGCCCTGCTTGTAGAACAGGCTCTGCTGCTGGTGCACCAGCCCCAGCGCCTCGTTGTTCATCAGGATGATTTTCACGTCTAACTGGTTTTCGGCCGCGGTCGCCATTTCCTGAATGTTCATCATCAGGCTGCCGTCGCCGGAGAAGCAGATGACCTTGCGGTCCGGGTTGGCGAGCGCCGCACCCACAGCTGCGGGCAGACCAAAGCCCATGGTTCCCAGACCGCCGGAGGTCAGCCACTGGCGCGGACGGTTCAGCGGGTAGGCCTGGGCGGTCCACATCTGATGCTGGCCGACGTCGGTGGTGATAATTGCGCTGTCGTCCACGCAGGCTGCCACGGCGTTGATCAGTCCGTAGTGGCTCAGCGGGTCGCCTTCGGTTGGGATGGCGCCCGGGAACTCGCGCTGCAGATCGGCCACCAGCTGGCGCCAGTCGGCGCGGTCGGCTGCGTCCGTCTGCGGGATCAGCTGCGCCAGAACCTCGGCCACGTCGCCCTGAATCGCCACGTGCGGCTGCTTGATTTTACCCAGCTCGGCGCGGTCGATATCCACGTGAATGATTTTGGCGTTCGGGCAGAACTGCTCGGTTTTGCCGATCGCCCGGTCATCAAAACGCGCGCCCATAACAATCAGCAAATCAGCCTCTTGCAGGATGTAGTTGGTGCTGCGCGCGCCGTGCATGCCCAGCATGCCGAGAGAGAGCGGGTGCGCTTTAGGCAACATTCCCAGCGCCATCAGGGTCATGGTGGTCGGCAGGTTGGCTTTCTCTGCAAACTGGCGGATTTCATCCGCAGCGTTGATGGCCCCACCGCCCAGATAGAGCACCGGGCGTTTGGCGGCGTTAATCATGGCGGCGGCGTCGCGCACGCTCTCAGCGCTGAATTCCGGCGCGGGGGCACGCTCGCCCGGCTCCGGCAGGACGTCGATCTCGATCTCAGCGGTCTGGACATCCTTAGGAATGTCTATCCACACCGGGCCCGGGCGGCCGGACTGCGCAATGCGGAACGCATCGCTGATAACCTGAGGAAGCTCGCTGATGTCGCGAACTAAATAGTTATGTTTGGTGATGGGGATAGAGATGCCGTAGGTGTCCACTTCCTGGAACGCATCGGTGCCGATCATTGAGGACGGTACCTGGCCGGTAATGCAGATCAGCGGAATGGAGTCGAGGCGCGCGTCGGCGATGGCGGTCACCAGGTTGGTTGCGCCAGGGCCGCTGCAGGCCATACAGACCGCCGGTTTGCCCTGCGTACGCGCCATGCCCTGAGCAATAAAGCCTGCCCCCTGCTCGTGGCGCGCCAGCACGTGGCGGATCTGCGTGCTTTGGCTTAACGCATCGTACAGCGGCAGTACCGTGCCGCCCGGGATGCCCGCAACCGTGGTGATGCCCTGCCGTTCCAGCAGATGAACGATCAGCTGCGCGCCAGTAAAACGCGTCGTGGTGGATGTTGTGCCCGAACTTGCCATGCTCCAGTCCTTTTCTTCTGGGCCGACGTTCCGGGGAGGGTCTTAAACGAAAAACCCCGCCCGGTTTGCGCCGGCGGGGTTTTGGATTCGTGTGTTGATCCAGTCCCTACGGCGCATTGCCGACGACCACCACCACACGCACGACGACCACTGCGGCTGGTTGCGCAGTTTTTAGTAGGGTCGAAGTGAAGATGGATGAAGTCATTGGGGACCTGTGTTTGGAATCATTGATGGAATTTATACAAACACAGGTTTTCGGGCGTGACAATGGAAATATTTTCATCTGCGCAAAAATGCGCCAGGGATCACGTTTCAGTAAGTTGCTCGCTCATTCCAGGAGTCACTATAGATGACATTGCCGTCGCAATGCTTCCAGGTGATTTTCTCGTAGCGGATGAGAACCGTCTCAAGGTGTGTTCCGGTGTTTGCGCCTGGGTACAGGTCTGGTGTGATTGAGGTGATTTTCACATTCTCGAGGAGGATATTAAAATATTCCTGTTCTAAACCCGCCTCATTAATCTGGTACATCTTAATGGTGGCTGACTGGAGCGTTCTTCCTGTACTCAGCGCCCGAAATAAAATCGGGGTTACACGATCAAATTCCTTCTGAAACATGACGGGCATGTGTATGCGCGTCCCCGTCAATTTTCCGGTATTCCCGTCGACTGGAATGTTAACATTATGAGTGAACGATTTGAGTTCAATTGCACCTTCACGCCCTGACACAAGGCAAGGTCCAACCATGGGAGAACCATTTTCATCTGTTAGAAACAAATAAGCTGGGTTTGACATATAAAATCCTTTTTATAAAATTTAATCGTACTTATCAAAGCGGCCGAAAATTATCGGATGCACAATAATAAATACAACAATAGAAATGAATGTTAGTAATACCCAGTGGTCAGGCATCAACCACAGGAACAAAGAGGCGCACGCAAAAATATAAACGGGGAATAAAACATCCGAAAACAGAATTGATAGCAGACTCTTAAACATGCTCCTTGTCCTTTAAGTCGTCATAAATTGCATCGAAATCCTTATAGAATCCCATTTGCACCTTCTTAATGAGTTCAGACAGGAAAGGCTCAAAAAAGTAGTAAAGCATCTCCAGTTGTGCGGCATACAGGGTCGCGTAATACCTCGGGTCCAACGTTTTCAGGCGACGGGCAGCAAAAGCGCACTTCTGTTCCGTTCCAATCAATTGAAGCGCCATGACAACGTTAGGTACGCGGCGTGCAAGCCGTTCGACGACGATTTCAGAGAGCAGGCCAGATTCGGAAAGGGATTTGGCCAGCCCCAATGCTATCGCTAAACGCGCGGCCTTGTTTGTTGGTATGTTTTTAACAAGCCCGGTGACTTTTGAATCCATCTTACGAACGCGATTTTGTTCATTTCCATTTTCAGAATCGGTAATAACACGTTCAAAATAAAGATAGAGCATGTGTTCTATTACATCGCGATAACGGTAAAGCGAGAGAATTGAGAGATACATCCTCTTTTCTTCTGAGAGAAGCTCATCACACACATCGTGATAGCTGGGGATTAAGCATGATGAGTACCAGCTTACACGCTCGATTCCTGAGTAAATATCAGAACCGATCCCCTTTAATGCTCTCCATGTCCCTGCAACGCCTTGCTGTCCATAAATAGCCAACTGCCTGTCACTCTGGAACTTCATCTTTAAATAATCAGATGCTTGCATAATGTATCCATACAATATTTGCGACTCCTGGAATATACATTGGAAAGCGCTGAGTTTCAAACAAGTGAAATTATTTCAACTAAACATTCACGTAAAAAATAAGTTGGCTCACTTTTATTTATTAGTGTTATACGCGAAGTAATTAAATTACTTGAGAGGTATTAGTAAGTTATATTAGTTTACATATTAAGTGGTGTTATCTTACAAAATGAATCTAATACCTCTCCATTAAACAGAGCGGCTTAAGCAATCCGGCTAGCCCACATCGAAGCCAAACAGCAGAACCCTCGCTCATCCAGCAGTTTTTTATGAGGCACATCAGAAAACAAAAAACCCCGCCGGAGCGAGGTTTTTATCAGGGTTTTGCGGTTGGTCGCCGCAGAACACACTGTGTTACGTCAACGCAAAAAGTATACGCGATCGAAGACGAACGCGCAATTCAGGCACGGATTTTGACGTTTTTGAGTATGGATCGCCTTCCTGATTTTGTCCAAAAAATACTGTTCATACATACAGTATTTATCTATACTGAGGGTGTTCGCAGTGAGCGAGGGGGCCGCAGTTTTACCGGCGCAACGAAGTCCTGGCTGAAACGGGTGGTGCCGTCAGTGCCTTAACCCCTGAAGTGAGCACACTGTGTTACGTCAATCCAGGTGCTGGCAACAGGCGGCGGAAAGGTACGCCAGCATCGTGCTCCTTTTAACCAAAAGGAGACGCGTATGAGCGTAGTGGATATGGTGATACTTATCCTCAAACTCATTGTTGCAGTACTGCAACTGCTTGATGCTGTCCTGAAATTCCTTCGGTAATTCAGGTTCAAGTCGCACCTGAGAGGGGCGGGCAACCGCCCCTCTTTAATAACGAGGGAATGCTATGTCGCGTCTGTTAATTGAGCCCGTCACACCGGATGAACCGGGGTATATCGCCCTGAAGGCTGAAAGTATCGCACTGAATTTCAACATGCTGCGCAGGCTGGAAGAGAACTGGCAGCGCGGCGAGAACCGCTTTAACGCGCCGGGAGAAAAGCTGCTGGGCGCGTTTCTTAACGGCAAGCTGGTCGGCGTATGCGGCCTCAACCGCGATCCGTTCAGCCAGCAGCCGCGCGCCGGACGTATTCGCCATCTCTACGTCAGCGAGAAGTGCCGCGGGCTGGGCATTGGCAAACAGCTTTTAACCGTGGTGATGGCCGATGCCAGCATCTGGTTTGATTTTCTGAATACCCACGCGCCGGACAGTGCCTACGGGTTTTATAATCGGGCGGGTTTTACGCTGGTCTCGGACGAACCGCGGGTGACGCACCGCCTTTTTTGTGCCGTGTAACCGGCTGGCAGCATCAGGGTGTGAATGTTACAGTTGAGTGACAATTCATCACCCGATACGCCATGACCACCACCGTTTTCTGCATTTTGCTCTTCGCCGCGCTGCTGCATGCCAGCTGGAACGCCATCGTTAAGGCCGGAACGGACAAGCTCTATTCCGCGATAAGCGTCAGCGGATCCGCCACGCTTATCGCTCTGGTCTTACTGCCGTTTTCCCCACAGCCATCTGCTGCAAGCTGGCCGTTTTTGATCGTCTCCTGCGCCTTACAGGTGGTGTACACCGTGCTGGTAGCGAAGACCTATCAGGTCTCCGATATGAGCCAGACCTATCCCCTGATGCGCGGCACCGCCCCGCTGCTGGTGGCGCTGATCGGCGTGCTGGCGCTCGGCGATCGTCTCTCCTGGCTCGCCTGGTCCGGCATCGGGGTAATTTGCCTTTCGATTCTGGCGATGGCGATGCATGGCCGCATGCAGTCACGCAAAGGGATCTGGCTGGCGCTGCTGAACGCCTGCTTCATTGCCGGGTATACGCTGGTGGACGGCACCGGCGTGCGGCTGTCGGACACCGCGCTGGGCTACACGCTGTGGACCTTCTTTATGAACGGCTTCTGCCTGCTGGGCTGGGCGATGGTGGCGCGTCGGCGCGAGGCGTCCGGCTACCTGCGCCTGCACTGGAAAAAGGGGTTACTCGGCGGGGTGGGCACCATGGGCTCTTACGGTCTGGCGCTTTGGGCCATGACGCAGGCACCGCTGGCGGTGGTCGCGGCGCTGCGTGAAACCTCGATTCTTTTCGGGGCGCTGATCGCGTTTGTCCTTTTAAAAGAGAAGGTTGCGGGCCTGCGCATCGCGGCGGCGCTGGGTATTGCTGGCGGCGCCATTCTGCTGCGCCTGGCGTAAATCACTGGCAACATTAGTTGCCGTTCTTGTTTACAAATCCTGCCTTTCCCGGTTTTTTCATTCACCACGACAATGCTTAAATTGTCATCTCTCTGTGGTAGATTCCTCGCGCATTTACGGGAATGCGCAGTCACTTATTCTTCATTTTTCTCTTTTGGCAAAAGTATTCAGCGACATGAAAAAACAAAGGAACGTTAACTTATTGTTGATGCTGGTGTTACTGGTGGCCGTCGGTCAGATGGCGCAAACCATCTACATTCCGGCGATTGCCGACATGGCAAAGGAATTGAACGTCCGCGAGGGCGCGGTGCAGAGCGTGATGGCAGCCTACCTGCTGACCTATGGCGTTTCGCAGCTCTTCTACGGCCCGCTGTCTGACCGCGTCGGGCGTCGCCCGGTGATCCTGGTGGGCATGAGCATTTTCATGGTGGCGACGGTGATTGCCATTACCACGCACAGCCTGACCGTACTGATTGCCGCCAGCGCCCTGCAGGGCGTCGGGACCGGCGTCGGTGGGGTGATGGCGCGAACCTTACCGCGCGATATGTATCAGGGCACCCAGCTCCGTCATGCCAACAGCTTGTTGAATATGGGTATTCTGGTCAGCCCGCTTCTCGCCCCGCTGATTGGCGGCCTGCTGGACACGATGTGGTCCTGGCGCGCCTGCTACGCCTTCCTGCTGGTGCTGTGCGTCATTGTCACCTTCAGCATGGCGCGCTGGATGCCGGAAACGCGCCCGCAGGACGCGCCGCGCACGAAGCTTATCACCAGCTATAAAACGCTGTTCGGCAACGGGTCGTTTACCTGCTACCTGCTGATGCTGATCGGCGGCCTGGCGGGCATTGCGGTGTTTGAAGCCTGTTCCGGCGTGCTGCTGGGCGCGGGGCTGGGCCTGAGCAGCATGGTGGTGAGTATTCTGTTTATTCTGCCGATCCCGGCGGCGTTCTTCGGCGCGTGGTTTGCCGGACGCCCAAATAAACGCTTCTCCACCCTGATGTGGCAGTCGGTGATCAGCTGTCTGCTGGCGGGTCTGATGATGTGGATACCGGGGCTGTTTGGCGTGATGACGGTCTGGACGCTGCTCATCCCGGCAGCGCTGTTCTTCTTCGGCGCGGGGATGCTGTTCCCGCTGGCGACCAGCGGCGCGATGGAGCCGTTCCCGTTTCTCGCAGGCACGGCTGGCGCGCTGGTGGGCGGTTTGCAGAATATCGGCTCCGGCGCGCTGGCCTGGCTCTCGGCGATGATGCCGCAGACCGGGCAGGCTAGTTTGGGCCTGCTGATGACGCTGATGGGGCTGCTGATTTTACTGTGCTGGCTGCCGCTGGCGTCGCGTGTTCCGCATCACGAGCAGCCGGTTTAACCGCATGATGGCCCGGCTTCTCGCCGGGCTTTTCACAAACGGGCGCAATCATCGCCTGCAACAACGGCTCCGGCGCGGGCCGCCAGGCCCCCTCTTCCCCGTCGTAAAACTGGAAATCCGCGTTCAGCGCATACGGGATTTTCGCCTTTTGCAGCTCGCAGGCCATAAAGGTGGAGAACGCCATTTGCGAAGCGGTTGGCGTAAGGTGGTTTGACTCTCCCACTCCCCAGCCCCCGACCCAGCTCACGTGCCCGGTTTTTTGCTGCCAGCGCAGGGCGGTAGTGATGCGATTATGGATTGCCGCTTTCTCCGACGCCGTGCCGGACGTCCACGGGTATTTACCGCTATTTTTCAGCGGCCCCCACGGGAAAATATGCCACTCCGCCAGCAGGTAGTTTTGGCTGTGCGCGGGCAGCTTCAGGCTGGATAAATCCTCCGGCGCGGCGCGCAGGCGTGGCGCAATAAAGATCATGCGCTGCGGGTCCATGTCGTGGATCGCTTTAATGGTTTTTTCATACACGCGGTTTAGCGACACGAGGTTGTGGTTAAGCTTGTCGGCGGGCTCATAAATGAGATCAAAACCCAGCAGCGGATAGCTCTGACCGAAATAGTGCGCCACGGCAATCCACCAGTTAATCGTCTCTTTCTCGTTATCGGCTTTCGGGTCGTTTTTATATTCATCAGCCTGATAAGCGATAATCGGGATCACGCCATACTGTTCGCAGGCTTCCACCAGCTTGCGCAGGTGAATTAGCCGCGCTTCCGTCGGCTCATCGGCGACGCGAATGCGCACGTGGGTAATGCCTTTTGCACGAAAATCGCGCACCACCAGCGGGTCGAATTCGCGTATGCCGCGCTCGGTGCGCGCCCAGTCCACATCCATCCCGACGCCCAGCTGTTGCGCATAACGGGCAGCCGTCAGCGGCGGCTCAGCGGCAATCGCCCAGCCGGAAGAGATCAGTAATGCACAGGCAATAAAAGGCTTTAACACGGTTTACCCTGGATAAATCGAAAGCATTACCTGTATTTAGCACGCTTTTTCACATTTCGTGTAGAGCGAAAGCGTAATAATTCTTCAACCTGCCAGTTCTCTCAGCCAGCCGATAAAGGCGTCTATTTTCGGCCACTGTCGGCCAGAGAGCGTCGAGATATAGTAGTGCTGATGGCATTTCAGGGTCTTTTCACCAAACGGGGCGATAAGCTCGCCCCGTTCGAGCCGTTTCTGCACCAGCCGCTTTCTGCCCATCGCGACGCCGACGTGGTTGATGGCCGCAATAATCGCTAAATCGGAACGATCGAAACCAATGCCCGACGATGGCGGCATATTCACCGCAAAGTGTTGCGCCCAGCTCAGCCACTCATCCGTACCGGAATCATTGCTCCAGGCCTGACGATCGTGCAGCAGCGTGCAGTGGCTGAGGTTATCGGGGTTTTTCAGCAGTTCATGCTCGCGGGCATACTGCGGCGAGCAGACGGGCAAAATCTCCTCGTCCATCAGGAAGTGATGAGAAAGGTGGTTTGGCGGCGTATCGTCGAAATAGAGCGCCAGATCGACGCCCGTTCGCTGCATATTAACGTAATCATTGCCGGTCAGGATGGTGAGTGAAATCGACGGATAGCGGCGGGTAAAGTCCCCCAGCATGGGCACCAGCCAGCACTGAGCGATCGACGGCCGGGAGTAGACCGTCAGCGTGCCGGACAGCGCCTGGTTTTTGATGTCCAGGATCTCCTGATTCAGGGTGTCGAGGGACGACTTAAGCGTCCAGTAAACGCGCTTTCCCTCCTGCGTCAGCTCAACTTTACGGTGCGAGCGGACAAACAGCTGAATACCCAGCTCCTCTTCCAGCAGGTTGATGCGGTGGCTCACCGCGCTTGGGCTGAGCGACAGCTCCTCCGCCGCCAGGGCGAAAGACTCATGCCGGGCGGCCACTTCAAAGGTGTACATTTTCGACAGCTGCCAGCCGTTTAACAGGCGGTTTCTGGCTTCATTCGCATCGGTCATCACAATTCTCACGCGGGATTTCTGCGCTCAGCATACCGCTCAAGGGTGAATTTATGTGAACCTAATACGAATTAAGTGCGCTTTTTAGAGCGCAGTCACTCATTTGATCCAATCTGGCTCACCTGAACGCCAATTTATATCGTTTGTCAGCCCACGCCGTTTTTTCGTCCAATACCCACAGATGACATAAGGGTGAGGTGAGATATGGGATCTCAGGTCTGGGTTGTGGCAACGCTGCTGGTCAGCATTGTGTTGATTGTTTTAACCATCGTTAAGCTGAAGTTTCACCCGTTCCTCGCGCTGCTGCTGGCGAGCTTTTTCGTCGGCACGATGATGGGGATGAGCCCGCTGGATATGGTGAACGCCATTGAGAGCGGAATTGGCGGTACGCTGGGCTTCCTGGCGGCGGTGATTGGTCTGGGCACCATTCTCGGCAAGATGATGGAAGTCTCCGGCGCGGCCGAGCGCATCGGGATCGCACTGCAGCGCTGCCGCTGGCTATCCGCAGACGTGATTATGGTGCTGGTGGGTCTTATCTGCGGGATCACGCTGTTCGTGGAAGTGGGTGTGGTACTGCTGATCCCGCTGGCGTTTTCCATCGCCAAAAAGACCAACACGTCGCTGCTCAAGCTGGCCATTCCGCTCTGTACCGCGCTGATGGCGGTGCACTGCGTGGTGCCGCCGCATCCGGCCGCGCTGTTTGTGACCAATAAATTAGGCGCGGACGTCGGAACGGTCATTGTCTACGGTTTGATGGTAGGCCTGATGGCCTCGCTGGTCGGCGGCCCGCTGTTCCTGAAACTGCTCGGCAACCGTCTGCCGTTTAAACCGGTTCCGGCGGAATTTTCAGACCTGAAGGTGCGGGAAGAGCACACCCTGCCGTCGCTGGGCGCCACGCTGTTCACGGTGCTGCTGCCGATTGCCCTGATGCTGGTGAAAACCATTGCCGAGCTGAATATGGCAAAAGAAGGCACGCTGTATACGCTGCTGGAGTTTATCGGCAACCCGATCACCGCCATGTTTATCGCCGTGTTTGTCGCCTACTACCTGCTGGGGATACGCCAGCATATGGGCATGGGCACGATGCTGACGCACACCGAGCACGGCTTCGGCTCTATCGCCAACATTTTGCTGATTATCGGCGCGGGCGGCGCGTTTAACGCCATCCTGAAAACCAGCGGACTGGCGGACTCGCTGGCGCATATTCTCTCGAACCTGCACATGCACCCTATCCTGCTCGCCTGGCTGGTGGCGCTAGTGCTGCATGCCGCCGTCGGCTCCGCGACGGTGGCGATGATGGGCGCGACGGCGATAGTCGCGCCGATGCTGCCGCTCTATCCGAACGTGAGCCCGGAGATCATCACCATTGCCATCGGTTCCGGCGCCATTGGCTGCACGATCGTGACCGATTCCCTCTTCTGGCTGGTGAAGCAATACTGCGGCGCGACCCTGAATGAGACCTTCAAATACTATACGACGGCGACGTTTATCGCCTCGGTGCTTGCACTTGGCGGCACATTCCTGCTTTCCTTCATTATCTGAGCGCGAAGAGACGTATTATGGAAAACGCAACTATCACTACTTTAACCGCACAGTTTCCTCTGGTTGAGGATCTGATCGCACTGAAAGAAACCACCTGGCTTAACCCGCGCACCACGACGCTTGCAGAAGGGTTGCCGTACGTCGGGCTGACCAAAGCCGACGTGGACGACGCGCACGCGCGCCTCAACCGCTTCGCGCCGTATCTGGCGAAATCCTTCCCGGAAACGGCGGCAACGGGCGGGATTATCGAATCCGAACTGGTCGCGATCCCGGCGATGCAAAAGCGGCTGGAGAGAGAATCTGGTAAGCCTATTCCCGGCACGCTGCTGCTGAAAAAAGACAGCCATCTGCCGATTTCCGGCTCGATTAAAGCGCGCGGCGGCATCTATGAGGTGCTGACCCATGCGGAAAAACTGGCGCTGGAAGCCGGGTTGCTGAGCATCGACGACGACTACAGCATTCTGCTGGAGCCGCGCTTTAAGGACTTCTTCAGCCAGTACAGCATTGCGGTAGGCTCAACCGGCAACCTCGGGATGTCCATCGGCATTATGAGCGCCCGCATCGGCTTTAAGGTGACGGTGCATATGTCCGCCGACGCCCGCGAGTGGAAGAAAGCCAAACTGCGCAGCCACGGCGTCATCGTCGTGGAATATGAGCAGGATTACGGCGTGGCGGTGGAGCAGGGACGAAAAGCGGCGGAAAGCGATCCGAACTGCTTCTTCATTGACGATGAAAATTCACGCACCCTGTTCCTGGGCTATGCGGTGGCGGGCGAGCGCCTGAAGGCGCAGTTTGCCGAACAGGGCCGCGTGGTGGATGCGGAGCATCCGCTGTACGTCTACCTGCCGTGCGGCG
The DNA here is from genome assembly GCF_034106085.1 of Enterobacter sp. 302C9. Taxonomy (NCBI): domain Bacteria; kingdom Pseudomonadati; phylum Pseudomonadota; class Gammaproteobacteria; order Enterobacterales; family Enterobacteriaceae; genus Enterobacter; species Enterobacter sp. 302C9. The sequence goes on along the minus strand of NZ_JAWNBW010000015.1, from coordinate 64,255 downwards.
TCGGCGGTGGCCCCGGCGGCGTGGCGTTTGGCCTGAAGCTGGCCTTTGGCGATAACGTCCACTGCTTCTTCGCGGAGCCGACGCACTCCCCGTGCATGCTGCTCGGCGTCTACACCGGCCTGCACGATGAGATCGCGGTGCAGGATCTGGGCATTGATAACGTCACGGCGGCGGACGGTCTGGCGGTAGGACGCGCCTCCGGCTTCGTGGGCCGCGCGATGGAGCGCCTGCTCGACGGGTTCTACACCCTTTCCGACCAGAGCATGTATGACATGCTCGGCTGGCTCGCGCAGGAGGAAGGGATCCGCCTGGAGCCGTCGGCGCTGGCGGGCATGGCTGGGCCGGTGCGCGTTCATTCGCATACCAACGTTACCCACCTGGTGTGGGCGACCGGCGGCGGAATGGTGCCGGAAGACGAGATGGCGAAGTATTTAGCAAAAGGCCGTTAATCGTAGGCCCGGTAAGGCGTAGCCGCCACCGGGCTTACAGGCTCAAAATTTGCTGAATATGGGTTACCGCAAACAGCAGCGACAGGGAGAGAACAGCGAGCGCGATCAGGAACTTATCCCGCACCGCTTTCGGCTGCACAAAGTCGTTCTGCGCCACGTCCATCAGGTTACGGCTGCGGGTATAGCGCCATAAAACGATCGCCACCAGCGCCAGCGCAACAATTGAAATCCAGAATGGCACCCCCGTGCGGTGCCAGTTGTGCTTAATCGCCAGGGCAATCAGCGCGCCATACCCCAGCAGCGTACGCAGCCAGGCCAGCGACGTCCGCTCCGGCTGCAGGCCGGGGTCCGCTTCGCGCCGCGCTTTGCGGCTATCCGCCATAGAACACCAGCACCATCACCACGCCCGCCACCGTCAGCAGAATCGTGCTGACGATCAGCAGCCCGCGCGTATAGGGCAGATCCTGCTTCAGGCGCATCGCCTTCTCATTGCGCAGCCAGCGCAGGTAGCCGTAAATCGCCAGCACGCCCGCGCACAGGCACAGCAGCAGCGCCAGCACTTCACGGATCGGCGGCGTGGCGAAATCGGGCGCGAGCTGGTCGAGGCCGACGCCGGCGGCAAGAAAGCCCAGCGCGGTGCGGATCCACGCTAAAAAAGTGCGTTCATTAGCCAAAGAGAAGCGGTAGTCCGGCGCTTCGCCGAGGCGGGAAATTTTCATGAGGGTTCCTTGTCGTGCTCCAGGCAGGCTTCAGCATAGCGTAAATCGACAAGGACAAGGAGACCGGCATCGGGCGATGCCGGTCAGGACGATTAGTGCAGCGCTGGCCAGAAGTCCTTATTGGCCTCGATCAGGTCATCCAGAATCGCTTTCGCGACGGACGCGCTCGGCACGGTTTTCGACAGGGTGATCGCCTGCCAGAGTTTCTGGTACGAGCGCTGCTCCCAGGCATCCACCACCAGTTTTTCCACCGCCACCTGCTGGCTCATCAGCCCTTTCTGGAAGTGTGGAATATCGCCCACCGTAAGCGGCTCTGGGCCGTTATGGCCTACCAGGCACGGGATCTCCACCATCGCGTCGGCATCAAAGTTATGGATGGCCCCGTTGTTTGGCACAATCAGCAGCATCCTCTCCTGAGTGTTGAAGGCAATCGCCGTCGCCAGATCGACGATGTACGACGCATGTTCGTCGATTTCCAGCTCACCGGCGGCGGAGTGACCGGCTTCAATAATTGCCCGGCAGGCGCTGAACACGTGCTTTTCACGGTGATCCATGACCTCATTGGCGCGGGTGCGTTCCGGGTTGGAGTGCGCGACCACGTAGTCCGGGAACAGGTAATACTTCAGGTAGGTGTTTGGCATGGTATCCGGATCAAGCGCCTGTACGTCTCTGGCTTTGGCAAAGGTATCGTTCCAGCTCGCTTCGGTATGCGCATCTTCCGAAGGCGGCACATAGCCGTTTTTCGCCACGTATTCGCGCAGTTTCGGCATCAGATCGTTGCCGTTGAGATCTTCAATCGACGTCCACCAGCCGAAGTGGTTCAGGCCGTAGTAGCGCACGCGCATCTCTTTGCGGTTTTTCAGGCCGACAATCTGCGCCATGCGCCCTTCAATGCCGATCGGCATATCGCAGATGTTGAGGATTTTGGCGTTCGGACGCAGGCGGCGCGTGGCTTCCGCAACAATTGCCGCCGGGTTGGAGTAGTTCAGCATCCACGCGTTCGGGGAGTACTGCTGCATATAATCCACCAGCTCCAGCACGCCGCCGATAGAGCGCATGCCGTAGGAGATGCCGCCCGGCCCGCAGGTTTCCTGGCCCAGCACGCCGTGGCGCAGCGGGATTTTTTCATCTTTTTCACGCATCGGGTATTTGCCCACGCGGATATGCGCCATCACAAAATCCACATCGGTAAACGCCGCTTTAGGGTCGGTGGTGTAGCTGAATTCAATCTCCGGCGCCTGCTCCCTGAGGATGATTTTGCACGCTTCGGCGATGGTTTCCTGACGTGCGCAGTCGTTGTCATAGAACTTCAGCGCGCGCAGCGGGAAACGGTCGCGGTTGGCTAACAGCATCAGGACGATACCAGGCGTAAAGGTGCTGCCGCCGCCTGCAATAACAACTGAGAATTTTTTCATGATATAGCCTCTGTCAGGGTGGTTTGTTCATTCGTTAAAGGGGTTTTCATCAGCGATTCCAGCTGGTCGCGCACCTGAGGAACGTGCAGGCCGACAATCACCTGAATGCCGTTGCCGCGTCGCACCACGCCGTGGGCGCCGAGGGCTTTGAAGACGTCATCGCTTTGGGTTTTCGCCATATCCACCAGCGCAATGCGCAAGCGGGTGGCGCAGTTGTTGATGCTTTCGATGTTGGCCGCGCCGCCGAGCGCCTGCAGGAATCCGGCGGCCTGCCCTACCTGCTGGCTGGCCGCCGCCGGGGCGGTGGTTTGCCCGCGCGCCGCCTTATAGTCGGCCTTGCTGTAAAGTTTGATTTCGCTCTCTTCCCGGCCCGGCGTTTTCAGGTTCAGACGTTCGATCAGCGTTTTGAAGACCACGAAGTAAACCCCGGTGAAGCAGACGCCAATGCCGATCTGGGTGAATACCGTCGAGGCGTGGTTGTGGAACATTGGGATCCAGTTTTGCGGCAGGAACTGGTCCAGCAGGCCGCCGCCCATGTTCCCGACCACGCCAAAGGCGTACATCACCGTTGCCATAGTCGCCGCCAGCACGGCGTGCACGGCAAACAGCAGCGGCGAGATAAACAGGAAGGTGAACTCAAGCGGTTCAGTGATGCCCACCAGCACGGCGGTGAGCGTGGCCGGGACCAGCAGCCCCGCCACCTTGACGCGGTTTTCCGGCGACGCGGTATACCAGATCGCCAGCGCAATCCCGACCGAGCCAAACACTTTTGAGTTGCCGTGCAGCGCGAATCCGCCTTCCGGGAAGAGGGTTTTCAGCGGCAGGGTGCTCTGGCTGAATTCCTGCAGGTGCTGTGCCCAGTAGACCTGAATGCCGCCTTCCACCGCCGCCGGGCCGAAGATGAACGGACCGTAGACGAAGTGGTGCAATCCAGTTGGGATCAGAATGCGTTCCAGGAAGGTATACACCCACACGCCCAGCGCACCGGCGGACCGCAGGAACGCCTGCAGGGACTCGATGCCCATCTGCACTTTCGGCCAGCCCAGCAGCGTCAGCCAGGCGCAGGGGATCATGACGAAGAACGCGAGGATGACGACAAACGAGCTGCCCTGGAAAATCCCCAGAAACACCGGCAGCGGCTTGTCGAAGTAGCGGTTGTGGATGGCGGTGACGATGCCTGAGATCACAATGGCGCCGATGATGCTGGTATCGAGCGTTTTGATGCCGGCAATCATCGCCAGCCCGCTTCCCGCCGTCGGTTCTGCGGAGAAGTCGACGCCGAAGAAGTGGCCCCAGGTCATCCCCATCGCGTTAATAAAGTAGTTCCAGGTCAGGAAGCTAATCAGCACCGCAAGACAGGCGCGGCCCTGCGCCTGCTTCGCCAGGCCAATCGGTAAGCCAACGGCAAAAATCAGCGGCATATTGCGAAACACCGCCCAGCCGCCCTCTTCAATGATATGGACAATCTGCGCGAAAAGATGATCGGGGGCCGTTAAGGCTTCGCCGACAAACAGCGGGTTGCGAAGCATGATGGCGATTCCCACCACGATCCCGGCGAACGGAAACAGCAACACCGGGGTAAACATGGCACCGCCAAAACGTTGTATTTGACTGAGCATTTTTAAATCCTCATGAAACAACCTGTAGGGGTAGAGGCCTTTATGGTTTTTTGCTGGCCTGAGGTGAGCATAAGAAGTTACTGATGCGCGAACATGGCGTGCCGCTGCGATTCGTGATCGCATTCATGGTTTTATTTTGACCAATCAGGTCTACTTTTTGCGGTAAATATGGACATGTCAGAACGCAATCCACGCCCTGATAACGGCAGAGAGGTCTACTGGTGATCTACAAATCTATTGCTGACAGATTGCGGCTGCGGCTGAATTCGTCGGACTACAACGTCGGCAGCCCGCTGCCCGGCGAAAAAGCGCTGGCGCAGGAGTTCGGCGTGGCGCGAATGACCATCCGCAAGGCGCTGGATCTGCTGGTGAGCTGGGGGCTGGTTGAGCGGCGGCACGGCAGCGGAACCTTTGTCTCACGCAAAGACGTTCACCACGAAACCACCAACCTGACCGGGCTGGTGGAGGTGCTGCGTCAACAGGGAAAAGAGGTGCAGAGTAAGGTCTTACAGTTTGAAGTGATGCCCGCCCCGCCCGCCATCGCAAGCCAGCTGCGGATTCAGGTGGATGAGCGGATCTACTTTTCCCGGCGGGTGCGCTACGTGGACGGGAAGCCGCTGATGCTGGAGGACAGCTTTATGCCGGTGAAGCTGTTCCGCAATCTGTCGCTGGCGCATCTTGAGGGGTCTAAGTTTGATTACATCGAGAAGGAGTGCGGGATCACCATCAGCGGCAACTACGAGAGCCTGACGCCGGTGCTGGCAGATAAAACGCTGGCCGGTTATATGAACCTGCCGGAACAGACGCCGCTGCTGCGAATTACCTCTCTCTCCTACAGCGACAGCGGCGAGTTCCTCAATTATTCCGTGATGTTCCGAAATACCAGTGATTACCAGGTGGACTACCATCTGCGGCGCATCCACCCGGATGACCTGCTAGCTCATCCCCCAGAACAGCACCGCCAGTAGCTGCGGTGTGATGATGCGCAGGAACATCACCAGCGGATAGACGGTGGCATAGGAGAGCGCGGCCGCACCGCTGGTGGCGTGCAGGTTGTTGGCAAAAGCCAGCGCGGGCGGATCGGTCATGGAGCCCGCCAGCATCCCGCACAGCGTCAGGTAGTTCATTTTGGCGAACATCCGCGCCAGTATTCCCACCGTCAACAACGGGATCGCCGTGATAAAGATGCCGTATCCGACCCAGCTCATCCCTTCGCCCTTGACCAGGGTATCGACAAAATCACCGCCGGATTTCAGGCCGACCACCGCCAGGAACAGCACGATACCCAGCTCGCGCAGCGCCAGGTTGGCGCTCGGCGGCATAAACCAGTAGAGCTTCCCGATACAGCCGATACGCCCGAGGATCAGCGCCATAATCAGCGGCCCGCCCGCCAGGCCCAGCTTGAGCGCCACCGGGAAGCCCGGCACGTACACAGGAATAGAACCGAGCAGCACGCCAAGCCCAATACCGATAAACACCGGCAGCATCTGCACCTGCTGCAGCTTTTGCTGGGCGTTACCCACCATATCCGCCACGGCGTCGATGGACGACGGGCGCCCGACCAGGTTGAGGATATCCCCGAACTGCAGGCTGGCCTCCGGGCTGGCGACCAGTTCAACACCCGCACGGTTAAGGCGAGAGATCACCACGTCGTAGCGCTCTTTTACCTGCAGATCGCGTATTTTCTTGCCAAGAACGTGTTCGTTAGTCACCACAACGCGTTCCACGCGCATATCGGTGCCGCGGGTTGAGAGCGAGGTATCCACTTCCTGGCCAATCACCAGCCGCGCGTTGTTTAAATCTCCGGGCTGGCCGACCAGATGCAGCAGATCGCCCTGCTGAATGACGGTGCCGGGCGCGGGCACCATCAGCATATCGTCACGCTTGAGGCGGGAGCAGATGATATTGGCGCTGTTGAGGATCGGCACGTCCTGAATCGCCATATTGTTCAGGTTGGGGTTATCGACCCGAATGTTGATGGTTTTAATTGGCATATGGCCGTTGGTGAGCGTGGTTTCGTGGTCCTTTGCCTCTTTGTCGACGTTAATGCGAAACAGGACGCGTACCAGCCACATGGAAAGCAGAATGCCGCAAATCCCAAACGGGTAGGCCATGGCGTAGCTCATCCCCATCTGGTCGACAATGCCGGGTTCAATGCCCAAATCGCGCAGGATTTGCTGCCCGGCACCGAGCGCAGGCGTGTTGGTAACCGCCCCGGAGAAAATGCCCAGCACCACGGGGAGCGGGATATCGAAGATTTTGTGCAGAATTGCGGTGACCAGCCCGCCCATTACCACTATGCCGAGGGCAAACAGGTTGAGCCGTAATCCGGAGACCCGAAGTGAGGCGAAAAAGCCCGGTCCCACCTGAATACCGATGGTATAAACGAAGAGGATCAGGCCGAACTCCTGAGTAAAGTGGAGCATTTCGGCGCTGAGGACCAGCCCGAGCTTGTCGGCGAAGTGCCCGACAAAAATGCCGCCAAACAGTACCCCGCCTATCCCAAACCCGACGCCACGGATTTTGATATTACCTATCCACAGGCCAACAACAGCGACCAGGGCCAACACGCTGACGGTTAACGCGATATCACTCATGACCCACTTCCTTAGCATAACCTTAGTTATGCTAAGGATTCTCTCAGAGCCGGAGGCGGTTGTATGGGTGATGGCGCACAAAAAAGCCCTGCCGGGGCAGGGCTTTATCTTTTCACCCTCTCCTGTAGGGAGAGGGCCGGGGTGATGGCATCAGCCCGCACGCTATTAGCTATTCAACGCAGGCCGCTCGCTAATGGCGATACGCTGCGGCGCGATAGCTTCCGGCACGTTGCGGATCAGGTCGATATGCAGCAGACCGTTGGTAAACGTTGCGCCGGACACTTCCATATGGTCTGCCAGGGTAAAGCTCAGGCTGAACGGCTGATTAACCAGCCCCTGATGCAGCCATTTGGTCTCGGTCTCTTGTTTTTCCGGCGTGCCTTTCACGGTCAGGCGAGTGCCTTCAAGCTGGATGTCCAGATCGTCCTGGCGGAAACCGGCCAGCGCAAGGGTAATGCGATAGTGGTTATCGTCGCTCTTTTCGATGTTGTACGGCGGAAACGTCTGTTGCTCGGTGGTGCTTTGCAGGGCGTTAGCCAGTTTGTCAAAACCAATCCACTGACGCAGCAGAGGGGATAAATCATAGTTACGCATACTAAATCTCCTTCTGAGAAGCGAGTTCGGCACAGTCTAATTTTGTGCACAGTTGTTCCTGCAAATCCTGATGGATTCGCATATGCTCCCGTTACGGCAAGCACGTCTGGATGGGCCGCTTACGCGACCCGCGTAATTAGTTAATTTCGATACGACGCGGTTTTTTCTCTTCCGGAATCACACGTTCCAGTTCGATAAACAGCAGGCCGTTAACCAGGTTCGCGCCTTTAACGTGAATGTTCTCGGCTAACTGGAACTTGCGTTCAAAGTTGCGCTCGGCGATGCCCTGATAAAGATAGGTACGTTCTTTCTGCTCGGCCGTATGGGAACCTTTCACCACCAGCAGGTTGTCCTGCGCGGTGATCTCCAGTTCGTTTTCTGCAAAACCGGCGACGGCAATAGCGATGCGGTAGTGATTTTCGTCAACCAGTTCAACATTGTATGGAGGGTAGCCGTTGCTCTGGCTTTGGTTATTTTCTAAATGGTTAAACAGGCGGTCAAAACCAATTGCAGAACGGTATAGCGGAGAAAGATCGAAGTTACGCATAAATAAAACTCCTGAAATCAGCGAGAAATTGTAGCCTTCCACCATGGACAGGCCTTTGCGCCCCCGAACACCCATCAGGCGAGTTCGTTATCGGGCTACATTCTTAAAATGGGTCTGCAATCGGGCTTTTCAAGAACGACAGCTGCACTTTTTTTTGCACTTTCCTGCATCTCGCATAGACTGGGACAACAGCACAAAGGGTTAAATTGCGATGGCTGCCACAGTGCGGGGTTATAGGGCTATCCATTTTGGATAAGGCTCGCTATAACCCTGAGTTGCAGGTCTATGCAGTGCCATTAACGATGACTGAGTGATGATGAAAAATGTTCTGATAAAGCTGACGACGTTCAGCGGGGTAGTTTTACTTTGCGGGTGTTCGAGCGTGATGTCTCACACCGGCGGTAAAGAAGGAACATATCCGGGGACGCGCGCCAGCGCGGCGATGCTCTCCGATGACGATACAAACTGGGGCACCAAATCCCTGGTTATCCTGGATATGCCGTTTACGGCCGTGGCGGATACGCTTTTGCTGCCGTGGGATATGTTTCGTAAGGATAACTCCGTGCGCTCGCGGGTAGAGAAAAGCGAGCAGGAAAATCTGGCGACAAACGCCGTCATCCCGCCCGCGGACATGCCTCCACGCTAGTACTGCGCGGTTTCCGTTACCCAAAGCTGACGGAAACCGGCTGTCTCCTCCATCCACGCAATAACGCGCCCGTCCGGGGAAAACACGACCGCATCAGCAGACGGTGGGTTGCCATGATCGGACGTCAAAAACGTCACCTCTCCGGTCCGTGCGTCGCAGCAGGCGATCCGATTTTCGAGCACAAACCCCAGACTGTCGCCCTCAGGATGCCAGTTAAATGCTGACTGAATATCGCTCCCGGTACGCGTCAACTGGCGCGGCTCGCCGCCTTCAGCAGAGATCAGCCACAGCTGCACAATGCCGTTATCATCCCGCATCAGAAACGCAATCTGCGTCCCCTGCGGGTTGCTGCGAACCCAGTGACGCGGCACGTTCACCAGGCCCGGGTACGCCCTCTGATGCGTAAAGGTCAAACGACGCTGGTTCACTCCTGCAGGCGGGGCTGGCAGGGTCTCCGTCGTGCCCTGTAGCGGCGCATCGCCCGCACGCTTCCAGCCCTGCTCGTCTTCCGGCAGGTCGACGATAAACAGTTCGGGGACTTTTTCGCCCTGCGCGGAGAGGGTATCGCCGATAAACGCCAGCCTGTCGTTGCCCACCCAGCCCTCTTCGTAAGCGCGGTTGATTTCATCGCTGCCCGGCCGAGGGTTGGGCGTGGTACGGCTAACCAGCACGCTCCAGAAGGTTCCCGAATATTCACGGGGATGGTTCCCCTGCGGATTCACCGGGCCATAAGGCGCAGCCACGCCGACGTTGCGTAAATCGAGTTTAGGATCGCGCTCGTGCAGGACATGGTCGTTATAGGTAAAGCTGACGAGCTGCCCGTTCGGGCTGAAGACATGGACGTGGCTACCCCCGCGCAGCGCGCCTGCGGTGTAAGGCGCGGTGATATCCATCGCGTCCAGGTTGCTCACCTGACCGTTTTGCGCAATCACTCCCTGGCGATGATGAAAATCGTAGCGCCAGTCGGCATCCGGGTTTTTCGGGCCGTGGATAAAGACATATTTCTCTTCTGCAGGATGAACGGTCACCACGCCGACATGCGCGCCGTCAGTCGCGCGATAAACCACCTCTACCTCACCCGTCGCGACATTGACCCGCTCGATGGTTTCACCGGTGAACGACGCACCGGACGGGCGCACGTCGTAGACCAGCCACTGGCTGTCCGGCGTCCAGGTATTGATGTTGGTCAGCTGGTGGTTGCGGGAAGCGAAGGTGATTTGTTTCATGAGGATACCCTGATGCGCAGTTATCGCATCAGGGTATCGCAAGCGGGTTTTTAGTTCAGCACAAACTTCTCAATGGCATAAGCCACGCCGTCTTCGAGGTTGGATTTGGTCACGAAGTTGGCCACCTCTTTCACCGATGGGATCGCGTTATCCATCGCCACGCCCATACCGGCGAATTCAATCATCGCGATGTCATTTTCCTGGTCGCCCAGCGCCATGATCTCGTCCTGTTTAATGCCCAGCGCATCGGCCAGCGATTTGACACCGGTGCCTTTATTGACGCGTTTATCGAGGATTTCGAGGAAGTACGGCGCACTTTTCAGCACGGTGTACTTCTCTTTTACCTCCGCCGGAATGCGCGCAATCGCTTTATCCAGGATCTCCGGCTCGTCGATCATCATCACTTTCAGGAACTGCGTCGCCGGGTCCATTTTCTCCGCTTCACAGAACACCAGCGGAATGGTCGCAACGTAGGATTCATGTACCGTGTAGTAGCTGATATCGCGGTTGGCGGTATAGAGCGTATTGCGATCGAGCGCGTGGAAGTGGGAACCCACTTCACGGGACAGTTTTTCCAGGAACAGATAGTCTTCGTAGCTCAGCGCGGTTTGCGCAACCGTACTGCCATCTGCGGCTTTCTGCACCAGCGCGCCGTTATAGGTGATGCAGTAGTCGCCCGGCTGATTCATGTGCAGCTCTTTCAGGTAGCTGTGTACGCCCGCATACGGACGCCCCGTGGTCAGGACCACATTCACGCCCTTAGCGCGCGCCGCGGCGATCGCGTTTTTAACAGCTGGAGAGATGGTGTGGTCTGGCAGCAGCAGCGTGCCGTCCATGTCGATTGCAATGAGTTTGATAGCCATGAGTTCCCCGGAATAAATGAGTGCTGCCTCATGCTAACGCGATTAAGCACACAAAAATAGAGCTATATTGCGCAACAGGAATGCCCCTTTTACGCTTATTCCGGGGAACGAAGGCTTACTCGCGGGTGAGCACAATTTTACCGAACGCGCCGCGATCCAGATGTTCAAACGCCTGTTCAAGCTCGTTAAAACGATAGCGATGCTCAATCACCGGCTTCAGCCCCGTGACGTCAACAGCGCGGACAAAATCTTCCAGCGCCCGGCGATGCCCCACGCCAATCCCCTGAATGACGGGGGATTTCAGCAGCAGTTCGCCAGCAGAGAGGGTCATCTCCGTCCCGGCGAGCACGCCAATGACGGAGAGACGTCCGTGAACGGCAACGGCGCGCAGGGAATGCTTCAGGTTCTCTCCACCGACGGTTTCGATAATATGGTCGATACCGCGATCCTGCGTGAGCGCCAGCGTATTTTCAGCCCAGTCGCTTTTCAGGCGGTTGATGCCGTGGCTGGCCCCCAGCGTTTTGGCCAGCGCCAGTTTCTCATCGCTCCCCGAGGTGACAAACACCTCCGCGCCGTGCGCTTTTGCAATCTGAAGGGCGAAGATCGCCACGCCGCCCGTGCCCTGCACCAGCACCGATTGCCCGGCGCGCAGCTGGCCGCGCTCCACCAGCGCAAACCAGGCGGTAAGCCCTGCGCAGGGTAAGGTGCTGGCCTCGGCGTCATCCAGGGTCTCCGGAGAGGCCACCAGCGCGTCTTCCTTTACAATCACATACTCAGACAGCATGCCCTGGAAGTATCCGCCGGACGTTTTATAGGGCAGATTGCGCGCGTCCGCCTGCGGCTTACCGTCGATCCACTCCGGGAAGAAGGTTGAGATGACGCGCGCGCCGGGCTGGAAGCGCGTAACGCCTTCACCAATGCTGTCCACCACGCCCGCCATGTCAGACGCCGGGGTAAACGGGAAGGAAAGCGGGATCGGCATTGTGCCTTCAACAACCATTTTATCGCGATAGTTAAGCGCAACGGCATTTACGCGCACGCGCACTTCACCCGGACCTGGCTGTGGAACGGGCGCCTGAGTCAGCTTGAGGTTCTCGCGCCCGAGGGCATCCATGGACCAGCGTTGCATTGTCTCTGTCATTTTATTTCTCCTGCCATCAGATGAGCTTTAGTCCTGACAGTCTACCGTTGACTAAAGGTCGCCAGTGGCGATAAGTTTTCTCTTTATTGACGCCAGAATAGATACAATCCATGACCGATACGCTGAAGGATATTCCTGTTTTCGTGGCCGCCGTTGAGGCGGGAAGTTTCGCGCAGGCCGCGATTCGCCTGCATTTGTCACGTTCGGCGGTCGGAAAAAGCATCGCTCGCCTCGAACAGCGGCTGGGGGTACGTCTTTTTCAGCGCACCACCCGCAGCCAGAGTCTGACCGATAACGGCGCCCTTTTTTATGAACGCTGTCTGCGCGCGCTGGAGGAGATTCGGGGTGCGGAATCGCTGCTTGAAACGGGGAAACAGCAGGTCAGTGGCCGCCTGCGCGTTGCCATGCCGGTGCTGTTTGGTCGCCAGTGCGTCGCCCCCTTGCTGATAGCGCTGGCGCAGGAACACCCCGGGCTTGAACTGGAAATGTCATTCAGCGACCGCGTGGTGGATCTCGTCGAGGAAGGGTTTGATATGGCGGTGCGTAACGGCACGCTTCAGGACAGCAGCGTGCTGGTCGCCAGAAAGCTGGGAGAACACCGGATGGTGCTGTGCGCCGCGCCGGAGTATCTGCTGAAGAAAGGCCAGCCACAAAGCGTTAATGATTTATCCCAGCATAAGGCCATTAACTATTTGAGCGCAGGCAGAGTGTTGTCCTGGCAGCTGATGGATAACGAAGGAACGTCGCACTCCTTTACGCCCCGATCGTCACTCAATATGGATGATTTGCAGGCGATCTGCGACGCTGTGCTGGCCGGACACGGCATTGCATGGCTGCCCTGCTGGATGGTCGTCAAAGATATTCACCAGGGTAAACTCGTGCCGCTCCTGAAGCAGGCACCGGATGTGCATTTCAACGTTCATGCGGTGTGGCAGCAGACGCCGCATCTGCCGCTGAGGGTAAGAATAGCGATAGATACGCTGGCGAGCCGTTTACCATCCGTGATGTCGCTGGATATGCCTGCGCCCACAAAAAAGCCGCGCTAAAAGCGCGGCCAGTTATCGTGCGGTATAACGTCGATTAGATATCGATATTTGCCGCTTTCAGGGCGTTCTCTTCGATGAAGGCACGACGTGGTTCAACCGCATCGCCCATCAGGGTCGTGAACAGCTGGTCCGCAGCAATCGCGTCCTTAACGGTGACGCGCAGCATGCGGCGGCTTTCCGGATCCATGGTGGTTTCCCACAGCTGGTCCGGGTTCATTTCGCCCAGACCTTTATAGCGCTGGATCGCAAGACCACGACGAGACTCTTTCACCAGCCAGTCCAGCGCCTGCTCGAAGCTGGCTACCGGCTGACGACGTTCGCCACGTTCGATGAACGCATCGTCTTCGATCAGGCCGCGCAGCGTCTCGCCGAGCGTGCAGATACGACGGTATTCCGGACCGGTCACAAACTCGTGCTCCAGCGGATAGTCGGTGTCAACGCCGTGGGTACGCACGCGAATAATAGGCTCGAACTGCTTATCGGCGTTCTGCTGGATATCGCATTTCCACATGCTGCCGTGCTGCTCTTTTTCGTTCAGATCGGTCACCAGGGCATTCACCCAGCGGGTCACGGTCTGCTCGTCGCTCAGATCGGCTTCGGTCAGGGTTGGCTGATAAACCAGCTCCTTCAGCAGCGTTTTCGGATAACGGCGTTCCATACGCGTAATCATTTTCTGCGTGGCGTTGAACTCGGAAACCAGACGCTCCAGCGGCTCACCGGCCAGTGCAGGGGCGTGCGAGTTCGCGTGCAGGGTCGCGCCATCAAGGGCGATCGCGATTTGGTACTGATCCATCGCTTCGTCGTCTTTAATGTACTGTTCCTGCTTGCCTTTCTTCACCTTGTACAGCGGCGGCTGTGCAATGTAGACGTGACCACGCTCAACGATTTCAGGCATCTGACGATAGAAGAAGGTCAACAGCAGCGTACGAATGTGCGAGCCGTCGACGTCCGCATCGGTCATGATGATGATGCTGTGGTAGCGCAGTTTGTCCGGGTTGTACTCATCACGGCCGATGCCGCAGCCCAGCGCGGTGATGAGCGTCGCCACTTCCTGAGAAGAGAGCATCTTGTCGAAACGGGCTTTCTCAACGTTGAGGATTTTACCCTTCAGCGGCAGGATAGCCTGATTCTTACGGTTACGGCCCTGCTTCGCAGAACCGCCCGCGGAGTCCCCTTCCACGAGGTACAGTTCGGACAGCGCCGGGTCACGTTCCTGGCAGTCAGCCAGTTTGCCCGGCAGGCCTGCTAAGTCCAGCGCGCCTTTACGACGGGTCATTTCACGGGCTTTACGCGCCGCTTCACGGGCACGCGCCGCATCGATAATTTTACCCACAACGATTTTCGCGTCGGACGGGTTTTCCAGCAGGTATTCGCTCAGCAGTTCGTTCATCTGCTGTTCAACCGCCGATTTCACCTCGGAAGAGACCAGCTTGTCTTTGGTCTGTGAGGAGAACTTCGGATCCGGCACCTTCACGGAGACAACGGCAATCAGGCCTTCACGGGCATCGTCACCGGTGGCGCTGACTTTCGCTTTCTTGCTGTAGCCTTCTTTGTCCATGTAGGCGTTCAGGGTACGGGTCATCGCCGCACGGAAGCCTGCAAGGTGCGTACCGCCGTCACGCTGTGGAATGTTGTTGGTGAAGCAGTAGATGTTTTCCTGGAAACCATCGTTCCACTGCAGCGCCACTTCCACGCCGATACCGTCTTTTTCGGTGGAGAAATAGAAGATATTCGGGTGAATAGGCGTTTTGTTCTTGTTCAGATACTCAACGAACGCTTTGATACCACCTTCGTAATGGAAGTGGTCTTCTTTACCGTCACGCTTGTCTTTAAGGCGGATAGAGACGCCGGAGTTCAGGAACGACAGTTCACGCAGGCGTTTCGCCAGGATGTCGTACTCGAATTCGGTGACGTTGGTGAAGGTTTCATGGCTCGGCCAGAAACGCACCATGGTACCGGTTTTGTCGGTATCGCCGGTAACGGCCAGCGGTGCCTGCGGCACGCCGTGCGTATAGAGCTGACGGTGAATTTTGCCTTCGCGCTGGATAACCAGCTCCAGCTTCTGCGACAGGGCGTTAACCACGGAGACGCCTACGCCGTGCAGGCCGCCGGAAACTTTATAGGAGTTATCGTCAAACTTACCGCCTGCGTGCAGCACGGTCATGATCACTTCCGCAGCAGAGACGCCCTCTTCCGGGTGAATACCGGTTGGGATGCCACGACCATCATCGGTGACGGAGACGGAGTTGTCCGCATGGATGGTGACCACGATGTCTTTACAGTGACCCGCGAGCGCTTCGTCGATAGCGTTATCTACCACCTCGAATACCATGTGGTGCAGACCGGTGCCGTCATCCGTGTCGCCGATATACATACCCGGGCGCTTACGCACCGCATCCAGCCCTTTCAGGACTTTGATACTGGAGGAGTCATAAGAATTCGACATCAACGTTTCTCGCTCATTTCAACTTGGGTTAATCCGTTATTTTACCCTTTTCCACGGTAAACATCTTCGAATTTTCGTCCGACATGTCTATAACGTGTTCAGCGCTAATGGCGCTGACGAAAACCTGCGACTGAGTGGCTTTTAAGCGGCTGGCAAGCAGCCCGCGCCGCGCGTCGTCAAGTTCCGAGGCAAAATCATCTATCAGGTACAGGCAGCGTCTTCCGCTCTCGCGTGTGAGAAACTCTCCCTGTGCCAGGCGCAGCGCACACATCAGGAGCTTGAGCTGCCCGCGCGACAGCGTGTCTTCCACCGGTGCACCGTCGGCACGAATGCGGAAATCCGCCTTGTGCGGGCCGTGCGCGGTGTAGGTCAACATGCGGTCACGCTCGAAGCTTCTCTCTAACACCTCGGCATAATCCGTCTCTTTCTCCCAGCCGCGCTGGAAAGAGAAGGTGAGAGAGAACTCGGGTAAAAACTGTTTGCAGGTGTCGGCCATGTCTTCGGCGATACCTGCGCTGTATTCGGCACGCCAGTTGCTGATTTGTTCCGCGAGAGGGATTAACTCCATGTCCCACGGACGCAGCTGGGCGTAACGGGTAACCTGGCGCAGTGCAGCGTTACGCTGCTTGAGCAGACGCTTCAGGTTGCTCCAGGCGTTAAAGAAACCGGCTTCGTTGTGAAAGCATCCCCAGTCGAGGAACGCTCTTCTGTATTTGGGGCCGCCGTTGAGTAAAGTAAACCCCTCCGGCGTAATCAGCTGCATTGGCATCAGCAGCGCCAGCTCCGCCACTTTATGGCCGTCGGTGCCGTCGATGCGCACCTTGCTGTCGCCCTGCTTGTCTTTGGTCAGGCCGATAGCGGTTTCCCGCTCCGCCCCCTGCAAACGCCCGTGCAGAACAAAGGATTCCTGCTCGTGGCGAATGACGCGACCAATCTGCAAACTGCGAAACGCCCGACCGTGGCCGAGCGTATAGATGGCCTCAAGCACGCTGGTTTTGCCGCTGCCGTTTGCGCCAACCAGGAAGTTAAAGCCAGGAGATAAAGCGAGATCCGCGCTTTCGATATTGCGAAAGTCGCGGATCAACAGACGGGTGAGCGACATTACAGTCTCATTGGCATAACAACATAGGCAGCCGACTGTGATGCGGCATCTTCAATCTGTACGCTTGAAACGGAGTCGGTCAGCAGAATGCGTACGTTTTCGCATTTCAGCGCATTCAGCACATCCAGTACGTAGCTGACGTTAAAGCCGATTTCCATCTCAGCGCCGGCGTAGGTGACGTCCAGAATCTCTTCTGCCTCTTCCTGCTCCGGGTTGTTAGCGGTGATTTTGATCTGGTTTTCACTCACGTACAGGCGCACGCCGCGGAATTTCTCGTTGGAGAGAATGGCTGCACGGGCAAAGGCCTGCTTGAGGCTATCGCAGCCCGCTTCCAGCGTTTTGTCCGGATTCTTCGGCAATACGCGGCGATAATCCGGGAAACGACCGTCAACCAGCTTCGAAGTGAAAACAAAATCGCCCACGTGTGCGCGGATGTTGTTGCTGCCGATCTGCACGCGCAGCGGCGTGTCGCCGCCGTCGAGCATACGCATCAGCTCAATCACCCCTTTACGCGGCACGATCACCGAATGGTTTGGCAGCGCGTCGCCAATCGGCATAGAACAGACCGCCAGACGGTGGCCGTCGGTGGCTACGGTACGCAGCTCTTCACCTTCGGTTTCGAACAGCATGCCGTTTAAGTAGTAACGGACGTCCTGATGCGCCATGGAGAACTGCGTGGCTTCAATCAGACGCTTCATCGTCGCCTGCGGCAGGGTGAATTCAACTTCGCTCTGCCAGTCGTCCAGGTTCGGGAAGTCCGCAGCAGGCAGCGTGGAGAGCGAGAAACGGCTGCGGCCAGAGCGCACCAGCATACGGTCGCCTTCCAGCTGCACGGCGATTTCAGCGCCTTCCGGCAGCCCGCGGCAGATATCAAAGAATTTACGTGCCGGAACCGTGGTCGCGCCCGCGTCGTGCGGCTGCGTCAGCGTAACGCGCGCGATCATTTCCATTTCCAGATCTGTACCGGTCAGCGACAGCGTACCGTCCGCGACCTGAAGCAGCAGGTTTCCGAGAATAGGCAGCGTTGGGCGGCCACCTAATGGGCCACTCACCTGTTGCAGCGGTTTTAATAAATGTTCACGTTCAACGGTAAATTTCATAGCGTCACGATGATAATGTTCTGATTAAATTGGAAAAATCTTCTTTTATGTCGTGGCTTTCTTCGCGTAACTGCTCAATCTTACGACAAGCGTGCAGCACGGTCGTATGGTCACGGCCACCAAACGCATCCCCGATTTCCGGCAGACTGTGGTTGGTTAACTCCTTTGCCAGCGCCATCGCCATCTGACGCGGACGCGCCACCGAGCGGGAACGACGTTTAGACAGTAAATCTGCCACTTTGATCTTGTAGTACTCAGCCACCGTCTTTTGAATATTGTCGATAGTGACCAGTTTTTCCTGCAATGCCAGCAAATCGCGCAGCGCTTCACGCACAAAATCGATGGTGATCGCACGACCGGTAAAGTTGGCATTGGCGATAACGCGGTTCAGCGCCCCTTCCAGCTCGCGCACGTTGGAGCGCAGACGCTTGGCAATGAAGAACGCCACTTCGCCCGGCAGGCGAATGTCGTTTTCATCGGCTTTCTTCATCAGGATCGCGACGCGGGTTTCCAGCTCCGGTGGCTCGATCGCCACGGTCAGGCCCCAGCCGAAGCGGGATTTCAGACGATCTTCAACGCCGTTGATCTCTTTTGGATAACGATCCGAGGTCAAAATGATCTGCTGATTGCCTTCCAGCAGGGCATTGAAGGTGTGGAAAAACTCTTCCTGCGATCGTTCTTTATTCGCAAAGAACTGGATGTCATCGATGAGCAGCGCGTCAACGGAACGATAGTAGCGTTTAAACTCTTCGATCGCATTGTTTTGCAGGGCTTTTACCATGTCCTGAACGAAGCGCTCGGAGTGCATATACACCACTTTGGCATTGGGCTTGCGCGCCATAATGCCGTTACCCACTGCATGCAGCAGGTGCGTTTTACCCAGACCCGTGCCGCCGTAAAGGAACAGCGGGTTGTAGGCCCCACCGGGATTATCAGCAACCTGACGAGCCGCCGCGCGCGCCAGCTGGTTCGACTTACCTTCAACGAAGTTATCGAACGTGTGTTTCACGTTAACGTTAGAGCGGTAGGTTGGCTCAGCCGGTGCGGGGACATTATCCCAGCCCTGACGAGCGGGTGCGACGCGAGGGGCCGGAGCAGGCGCGGCCTGAGCGGGCGCTGCTACGTTCACGGTTTCACGGACGGTTTGGGTCACCGGCTTTGTGCCCACTTCAAAGCGCAGCTGCGGGGCATCTGACCCGCAGAAATCGTTCAGCAGTCCATTGATGTTATTAAGGTACTTGTCCCTTACCCAATCGAGCACAAAACGGTTTGGCGCATACAAAGCCAGCGTGTTATCGCTCAGTTCCGCCTGCAATGGGCGGATCCACATACTGAATTCTGTGGCTGGTAACTCATCCTGCAATCGGGCAAGACACTGCTGCCAAAGCGAAAGTGACACGGCGGACTCCACTCGAACAATAAAAGAAAACTATTGAATATTCATGATTGTTGGCGCACATCGACATGACCCTGTGCAAAAGGGTGATGTGCGAACCGCTATCTGCGGTTATACACTTCATCGTTCAAGCCGTCTCTGCGTTGGCTGCACTCGCTCGCCCCAGTCACGTTCTTGTGTACGCTCCAGAGGGCTCGCTCCTTTGCCGCCTTGATACAGCGTGAACGAATTTGTGTCATACCCGGCCAGGATCGCTGGATCCCGATCGGGACCGCGGATCATAGCCTAAACTGAGCCAGAGATCTTCTGTTTCTCACAGATTCTTCCCGATTTATCCACAGGAAGATCCGGAACCGGATAAGTGTAAACGATCCTGGCGCCAGTGCCCCACGATTTAGTCCGCATATTGGAAAAATTAATGAGCACAGACAATTTATTGCTTAAATGATCTAACGAAGATCCGGGACGATCCTTGCGCTTTGTTGGCGAGGCCGTATAATCCTCGACCCGGCGCGTGATGCTCATCTTCCTGCGTCGTCCGTTGCTCATTTTCCACGCGAAAACGTGCGGAAATACGCGGGAAATAAGGAAAGAGAATTGACTCCGGAGTGTACAATTATTACAATCCGGCCTCTTTAATCACCCACGCTGAGGCGTTAGTCGTTCGAAACTCGTTCGGGTATACGCAAAAGTCAGTGAATTTATTCAAGTTTAGGTAGAAATCGCCATGAAACGCACTTTTCAACCGTCTGTACTGAAGCGCAACCGTTCTCACGGCTTCCGTGCTCGTATGGCTACTAAAAATGGTCGTCAGGTTCTGGCACGTCGTCGTGCTAAAGGCCGCGCTCGTCTGACCGTTTCCAAGTAATAAAGCTAACCCCTGAGTGGTTAAGCTAGCATTTCCCAGGGAGTTACGTTTGTTAACTCCCGCTCATTTCACTTTCGTCTTCCAGCAGCCACTACGGGCTGGCACGCCGCAAATCACCATCCTCGGCCGCCAAAATTCGCTGGGGCATCCCCGTATCGGTCTCACAGTCGCCAAGAAAAATGTTAAGCGTGCGCATGAACGCAATCGGATTAAACGTCTGACGCGTGAAAGCTTCCGTTTACGTCAGCACGAACTGCCTTCAATGGATTTCGTGGTGGTGGCTAAAAAAGGGGTTGCCGACCTCGATAACCGTGCTCTCTCGGAAGCGTTGGAAAAATTATGGCGCCGCCACTGTCGCCTGGCTCACGGGTCCTGATAGCCCTCATTCGGGTCTATCAACGCCTGATTAGTCCGCTACTCGGGCCGCACTGCCGTTTCACACCAACATGCTCAAGCTACGGAATTGAGGCATTGCGCAGGTTTGGAGTGATAAAAGGCAGTTGGTTGACGGTGAAACGCGTATTAAAATGCCACCCTTTACACCCCGGTGGAGACGACCCCGTCCCCCCAGGACCCTTTGATACCAGAGAACACTAACGATGGATTCGCAACGCAATCTTCTTATCATCGCTTTGTTGTTCGTGTCTTTCATGATCTGGCAGGCATGGGAGCAGGATAAAAATCCTCAACCCCAGCAGCAGACCACGCAGACTACGACCACCGCAGCGGGTAGCGCCGCCGACCAGGGCGTACCGGCCAGTGGCCAGGGGAAACAGATTACGGTTAAGACCGATGTGCTTGAGCTGACAATCAACACCCGTGGTGGTGATGTTGAGCAGGCGCTGCTGTTGACCTACCCGAAAGAGCTGAAGTCTAACGAACCGTTCCAGTTACTGGAAACCACGCCTGAGTTTATCTACCAGGCGCAGAGCGGCCTGACCGGTCGTGATGGCCCGGATAACCCGGCTAACGGTGCGCGTCCACTGTATAACGTCGAGAGCGACACCTTTGTACTGGCTGATGGTCAGAACGAACTCGCGATCCCGATGACGTACACCGACGCCGCAGGCAACACCTTCACTAAAACCTTCACCCTGAAACGCGGTGAATATGCGGTGAACGTGGGCTACAGCGTACAGAACGCCAGTGCGAAACCACTGGAGCTGTCGACCTTTGGCCAGCTGAAGCAGTCCATCAATCTGCCGTCTCACCGTGACACCGGAAGCAGCAACTTTGCGCTGCATACCTTCCGTGGCGCGGCGTACTCCACGCCAGACGCGAAGTATGAGAAATACAAATTCGACACCATTGCCGATAACGAAAACCTGAACGTTAGTTCCAAAGGCGGTTGGGTTGCGATGTTGCAACAGTATTTCGCAACGGCCTGGATCCCAAACAACGACGGTACGAATAACTTCTATACCGCGAATCTGGGTAACGGTCTTGCAGCCATCGGCTACAAATCCCAGCCGGTTCTGGTTCAGCCGGGTCAAACCGGTAAGATGGCAAGCACCCTGTGGGTCGGCCCGGAAATTCAGGACAAAATGGCCGCTGTTGCGCCGCACCTGGATCTGACCGTCGATTACGGCTGGTTGTGGTTCATCTCTCAGCCGCTGTTTAAGCTGCTGAAGTTCATCCACAGCTTCCTGGGTAACTGGGGCTTCTCCATCATCGTTATTACCTTCATCGTTCGTGGCATCATGTACCCGCTGACTAAAGCGCAGTACACCTCCATGGCGAAGATGCGTATGCTGCAGCCGAAAATTGCGGCGATGCGTGAGCGTCTGGGCGATGACAAACAGCGTCAGAGCCAGGAAATGATGGCCCTGTATAAAGCAGAGAAAGTAAACCCACTGGGTGGTTGCTTCCCGCTGCTGATTCAGATGCCAATCTTCCTTGCGCTGTACTACATGCTGATGGGTTCCGTTGAGCTGCGCCACGCGCCGTTCGCACTGTGGATCCATGACCTGTCCGCACAGGACCCGTACTACATCCTGCCGATCCTGATGGGCGTGACGATGTTCTTCATCCAGAAGATGTCGCCGACCACCGTGACCGACCCGATGCAGCAGAAGATCATGACCTTTATGCCGGTCATCTTCACCGTGTTCTTCCTGTGGTTCCCGTCAGGTCTGGTGCTGTACTATATCGTCAGCAACCTGGTGACCATCATCCAGCAGCAGCTGATTTACCGTGGTCTGGAAAAACGTGGCCTGCATAGCCGCGAAAAGAAAAAGTCCTGATTCGGTAAGTTAACGCTAAAATAAGGGCGGTCGATTGACCGCCTTTTTTATTTGTATTGAACGAGACCAACCATGAGCCATAACGACACTATCGTCGCCCAGGCAACCCCACCGGGACGCGGTGGTGTAGGCATTCTGCGTATCTCCGGCCTGAAGGCGCGCGAGGTGGCCGAAGCGGTGCTGGGTAAACTGCCAAAGCCGCGCTACGCTGATTACCTGCCGTTTAAAGATACCGACGGCACGCCGCTGGACCAGGGCATTGCGCTGTGGTTCCCCGGCCCGAACTCCTTTACCGGTGAAGACGTGCTGGAGCTGCAGGGCCACGGCGGCCCGGTTATCCTCGACCTGCTGTTAAAACGTATCCTGACCCTGCCGGGCCTGCGCATTGCGAAGCCGGGCGAGTTCTCCGAGCGTGCCTTCCTCAACGACAAGCTCGACCTGGCGCAGGCAGAAGCGATTGCAGACCTGATCGACGCCAGTTCTGAACAGGCGGCCCGCTCCGCCCTGAACTCGCTGCAGGGGGCATTCTCCGCCCGCGTAAATCACCTTGTGGAAGCACTTACTCACCTGCGGATCTACGTGGAAGCGGCTATCGACTTCCCGGATGAGGAGATCGACTTCCTCTCTGACGGTAAAATCGAAGCCCAGCTCAACCAGGTAATGAACGATCTCGACGCCGTGCGCGCCGAAGCGCGCCAGGGCAGCCTGCTGCGCGAAGGGATGAAGGTTGTCATTGCCGGACGTCCTAACGCCGGGAAATCGAGCCTGCTGAACGCCCTGGCGGGCCGTGAAGCGGCAATCGTCACCGACATTGCCGGCACCACCCGCGACGTGCTGCGCGAGCATATCCACATCGACGGGATGCCGCTGCATATCATTGATACCGCCGGCCTGCGCGATGCCAGCGACGAGGTTGAACGCATCGGTATCGAACGCGCCTGGCAGGAGATCGAGCAGGCAGACCGCGTGCTGTTTATGGTGGACGGCACCACGACCGACGCCGTTGACCCGGCAGAAATCTG
This sequence comes from Enterobacter sp. 302C9, assembly GCF_034106085.1. Lineage (NCBI taxonomy): Bacteria > Pseudomonadati > Pseudomonadota > Gammaproteobacteria > Enterobacterales > Enterobacteriaceae > Enterobacter > Enterobacter sp. 302C9. The sequence continues at coordinate 41,216 of NZ_JAWNBW010000015.1, read as the reverse complement.
GCCAGACTTTATCGCCCGTCTGCCGGCGAAACTGCCCATCACCGTGGTACGCAACAAAGCGGACGTCACCGGCGAAACGCTGGGCATCAGCGATGTGAATGGTCACTCACTGATTCGCCTGTCGGCGCGTACCGGTGAAGGCGTTGAAGACCTGCGCAACCATCTCAAGCAGAGCATGGGCTTTGACACCAGCATGGAAGGCGGCTTCCTCGCGCGTCGTCGTCACCTGCAGGCGCTGGAAGAGGCGGCAAACCACCTTGTTCAGGGTAAAGCGCAGCTTATCGGCGCGTGGGCGGGCGAACTGCTGGCGGAAGAGCTGCGTCTGGCGCAGCAGAATCTGAGCGAAATCACCGGGGAGTTTACGTCGGACGATCTGCTGGGACGAATTTTCTCAAGCTTCTGTATCGGTAAGTAAGGCCCGCTTTGATGGTGATTTCCTCCCGGGAAATCACCATTGTCCAAATGGCAACTCGCCTAATCCCTTTTCACCCCCTATCCTGCATGCCTGCATCTATGGGGGGTTTATGGCGCGTTTTCTGTTTTGTAGTTTCGCATTAGTTCTGCTTTATCCGTCCGGCATTGATATGTATCTGGTGGGATTGCCGCACATCGCCCGCGATCTGGGCGCCAGCGAAGCGCAGCTGCACATCGCGTTTTCGGCCTACCTCGCGGGGATGGCGTCGTCGATGGTCTTTGCCGGGAAGATCGCGGATAAGGCAGGCCGTCAGCCCGTCGCGATAACCGGCGCCATCATTTTTGCCCTGGCCTCTCTTCTCTGCTCACAGGCGCAAAACAGCCCCTTGTTCCTGGCCGGACGGTTTATTCAGGGCATTGGAGCCGGTGGCTGCTACGTCGTCGCGTTTGCCATTTTGCGCGACACCTTAAGCGCCCAGCGTCGCGCCAAAGTGCTTTCGATGCTGAACGGTATTACCTGCATCATCCCGGTGCTGGCCCCGGTCGTGGGATATCTGATCATGCTGAAATTCCCGTGGCAGAGCCTGTTCTGGACCATGGCGGCGATGGGCGCGCTGGTGTTTGTCCTGTCCATCGCCGTGCTGAAAGAGACCCACCCGGGCTCGCAGAATACCAGTCATACCGCAGCCATTCACCCAGCCGAGAAGCTGCTTAACCGCTTTTTTCTCAGTCGTCTGGCCGTGACCACGTTAAGCGTGGCGGTGATTCTGACCTATGTAAACGTTTCCCCGGTTTTACTGATGGAAACCATGGGCTTCGATCGGGGTGAGTATTCAACGGTGATGGCATTAACCGCCATGGTCAGTATGGCAGTGTCGTTTTCTACCCCGTTTGCGCTAAATGTTTTTAGCCAGCGTACGTTGATGCTGACCTCACAGGTTTTATTCCTCACGGCAGGCGCGATCCTGGCAACCGCCAGCTCGCATGCGGTAATGCTGGCCGGCATTACCCTCATTTGCGCCGGGTTCTCGGTTGGCTTTGGCGTGGCGATGAGTCAGGCGCTTGGTCCCTTCTCGCTGCGGGCAGGCGTAGCAAGCTCGGTGCTGGGAATTGCGCAGGTCTGCGGCTCGTCGCTGTGGATTTGGCTGGCGGCGGTCATCGGGCTTAACGCGCTGAATATGCTGATCGGGGTTCTGATTGGCTGTAGCATACTGTGCATCACCTTACTTATGGTCATCCAGCCCGCGGCGCATTATGAAGAAGCCCATCAGCAGTCTCGATCTTAACCTGTTGCTGTGCCTGCAGCTTTTGCTGCAGGAGCGCAGCGTCACCAAAGCGGCGAAGCGGATGAACGTGACGCCGTCTGCGGTGAGTAAATCGCTGGCCAAGCTGCGTGACTGGTTTGACGACCCGCTGTTTGTCAAAACGCCGTTGGGGCTGCTGCCGACCCCGCTGACGGTAAGCCTCGAGCAGGATTTGGCTGACTGGATGCAAATCGGCAACCAGATCCTCGATAAATTCCACCATGATTCCCCGGGCGGGCTAACGTTCGTGCTGGCCGCCGAAACGCCGTTGATGCTGATCCGCTTTAACGCCCTGCTGGAGCAGGTGAACCAGCGCTATCCGCAGGCTACGGTGAAGATGCGTCACTGGGATTACGACTCGCTGGACGCCATTACGCGTGGAGAGGTGGATCTGGGATTCACCGGACGCGAAACGCACCCGCGCTCGCGTGAATTGCTGAAGCTAATGCCGTGGTTCATCGACTATGAGATCCTGTTCAGCGACCGTCCGTGCGTGTATCTGCGTGAGGATCACCCCGCGCTACAGGACGAATGGAACCTCGAGACCTTCCTGCGCTACCCGCACATCAGCATCTTCTGGGAACGCAGCGACACCTGGGCACTGGACGAAGTGCTAAAGGAGATGGGTCGGGAGAGAAACATTGCCATGAGCGTGCCGGGTTTTGAGCAGTCGATGTTTATGGCGGCGCAGCCCGGCCATAACTATATCGCCACGGCTCCGCACTACTGCCATCACTACAATCAACTCCACCAGCGGAAGCTGATCGCGCTGCCCATTCCCATTGACGAAGCGCAGGCTGAAAAGCTTACCGTTCCCTTCACGCTGATCTGGCATAAACGAAACAGCCATAATCCGAAAATCCTCTGGCTGCGGGAAACCATCAAGGCGCTGTACGGTGCCAGCGATCCAATTTTTGCCTAAGAAAATGTAAAGTTCGGTCCTGAGGCTTCTCTTACTCCCATTTACTGATTAAAACAGGAGTCAAGTTAAGCGATAATCATGTAACCGTTTAACCGATTACGACCATTATCAAGGAGCGAAAAATGGCTACGCACTTTGCAAGAGGGATACTTACGGAAGGACGTCTCGTATCGGCAAGAATTTCTTCAGCCTGTCACAGTGAAGCACTCACTCTCCCGGAACACCGCAGAACGCGGTTTTTAGCTTCCCGGGCGCTTCTCGCAGAACTGCTGTTTATGCTGTACGGCACCAGCGAGCTGCCGGACATCATTACCCAACCCGAAGGTCGCCCGGTCTTTGCCGACCCGGATCTCCCTCGTTTTTCGATTGCCTACGCGGGCAATATCATTGGCGTCGCGCTGACCACCGAAGGGGATTGTGGGCTGGATATGGAACTTCAGCGCGCGACACGTAGCTTCCATGGCGGTAATGCGCATGAAGACTATCCGCTCTCCAGCAATGAGAGGCTGTGGGTACGCAACCAGAACGATCCTGTCGAAGCCCGAGCCCAGCTCATTACCCTGCGCCAGAGCATCCGCAAGCTCTGTGGATGCGCCTCAGACGACGCCAGCCTGCTGCAGCTGCTGCCAGGCTCCGGACGTCTGCGTGCCGCCCAGGCCACGCTGGTAGAGGCGCTCAGTGACGCAGAGGATGTGCTCATTTGGTCCATTGCGGTTACCCCCGCCATCGAACGCATGAAAATCTGGGAATTTGACAGCCAACAGGGATGGCGTAGCCTTCCTGATGTGCCCGAGCGTGCCAACGAGCCCGCCGCACGCCTGATGCGTTTAACCAGTTTACCGGCAGAAAAAGCATTCACCCTTAGCTGATCCAATCAGGGTCATCATGATGAAACAGGAGTAATCATGTCTGATACGTTGAAAGTAGTTACGTTACTGGGAAGCCTGCGCAAAGGTTCATTTAACGGGATGGTTGCCCGCACGCTGCCACAGCTGGCACCGGCAGGAATGGAAATTAGCGCCCTGCCGTCTATTGGCGATATTCCGCTCTATGACGCTGACGTACAGCAGGAAGAGGGTTTCCCGCAAAGCGTTGAGGCGCTGGCAGAGCAGATCCGCCAGGCCGACGGCGTGGTCATCGTGACGCCAGAGTACAACTATTCGGTTCCGGGTGGTCTGAAGAATGCCATCGACTGGCTGTCCCGCTTACCTGAGCAGCCGCTGGCAGGCAAGCCGGTGCTGATCCAGACCAGCTCAATGGGCGCGATTGGCGGCGCGCGCTGCCAGTATCATCTGCGCCAGATCCTGGTGTTCCTGGATGCGATGGTCATGAACAAGCCGGAATTTATGGGTGGTGTGATTCAGAACAAGGTCGACCCGCAAACGGGTGAAGTGGTGGATCAGAGCACGCGCGATCATCTGTCTGGCCAGCTGACGGCGTTTGGGGATTATATTAAGCGGGTGAAGGCTTAAGCTTATTGCAGCCTGATGCCCTCACCCTAACCCTCTCCCACAGGGAGAGGGAACTTTGCCCGTAGGTCAGGTAAGCGAAGCGCCACCTGACACCACCAGCATCTTAGTGTGCATCAATAAACACAATCTTCAGCACAAACAGCAGCGCCACAACGATGACGCAAGGGCTGAGGTCGCGGAAGCGGCCGGTACCGATCTTCATTACGCAGTAAGAGATAAAGCCCAGCGCGATACCTTCGGTAATCGAGAAGCTGAACGGCATCATCACGGCGGTAATAAACGCCGGCACCGCTTCGGTTAAATCATCCCACTTCACGCGTGACAGGCTGGAGGTCATCAGCACCCCCACATAGATCAGCGCGCCGGCTGCCGCATACGGAGGAACCATACCCGCCAGCGGAGAGAGGAAGATCACCAGCAGGAACAGAATACCCACAACCACCGCCGTCAGGCCGGTACGGCCGCCCACGGACACGCCGGAAGACGATTCAATGTACGCGGTAACGGACGAGGTTCCGATAAAAGCACCGGTCACAGAGGAGACGCTGTCCACAAACAGCGCTTGCTTCATGCGCGGGAATTTCCCTTTTTCATCCGCCAGGCCCGCTTTGTCGGTCACGCCAATCAGCGTGCCGGAGGAGTCAAACAGGTTGACCAGCATGAAGGAGAAAATCACGCCCGCCAGGCCCAGGTTCAGAGAACCCGCCAGATCGACGTGACCAATCACGGTAGAGACGCTCGGTGGCGCGGAGACGATACCGTTATAGTGAACATCGCCCAGCATCCAGCCCAGCAGGGTGGTGACAACGATGGACACCAGCACCGCCGCGTGAATATTGCGGGAAGCCAGGATCGCGATGATAAAGAAGCCCAGCACGCCCAGCAGCACGTTATGAGAAGTCAGGTGACCGATGCTCACCAGCGTGTCCGGGTTCGCCACGATAACGCCGGCGTTTTTCAGCCCCATCATACCGATGAACAGACCAATACCGCTGGTAATGCCCACGCGCAGGCTCACGGGAATGTTTGCAATCATCCAGTAACGCACGCGGAAAATGGTCAGCAGCAGCAGGCCAACCGCGCCCCAGAAGATGGCGCCCATGCCAACCTGCCACGGCAGACCCATCGCCTGAACAACCACGAACGCGAAGAACGCATTCAGGCCCATTGCCGGTGCCAGCGCAACAGGCAGGTTAGCGAACACACCCATCAGGATGCTGCCAAGAGCCGCGATCAGACAGGTTGTCACGAAGACGGCGCTGGTATCCATGCCAGCGACGCCCAGAATTTGAGGGTTCACAAAAACGATATAGACCATCGTCAGGAAGGTGGTGAAACCAGCGATCACTTCGGTGCGTGCCGTTGTGCCGTGCTCGCGCAGTTTAAAAACGCGCTCAAGCAGACCCTGACCAGATGTCTGGGTAGTGTGTTGTTGACTCATCATCAATTCCGAACAAGGAGGGAAAATTCGTCGCTATCCTATACCAAAATGCGACAATAGTGGCGGTTACGTGATACTTTTTTCATTGATTTTGCTTATACGGCAACGATTGCGTGCCGGCGAACTGCCGTACGTAAACGTTAAACTTGTTAAAAGGGAAAGGCATGTCCGGAATTGAAGCGGTATTTTTCGACTGCGACGGTACGCTGGTCGACAGTGAGGTCATTTGTTCCCGCGCGTATGTCACCATGTTCCAGGAATTTGGCATTACGCTGGAACTCGAAGAGGTGTTTAAACGCTTTAAGGGCGTAAAGCTCTACGAGATCATCGACATCATTAACGAAGAACACGGTGTGAATCTGGCGAAAGCCGATCTGGAACCGGTGTACCGCGCCGAGGTCGCACACCTTTTCGACTCCGAGCTGGAGGTTATCTCCGGAGCTAACGCGTTGCTGGATGCGATGACGGTGCCAGTCTGCGTCGTTTCTAACGGCCCGGTCAGCAAAATGCAGCACTCGCTGGGCAAGCTTGAGATGTTGCACCATTTCCCGGAAAAACTGTTCAGCGGCTACGATATCCAGCGCTGGAAGCCAGACCCGGCGCTGATGTTCCATGCGGCAAAAGCGATGAACGTCAACGTAGAGAACTGTATTCTGGTGGATGACTCGTCTGCGGGCGCGCAGTCGGGGATTGATGCGGGGATGGAGGTGTTTTACTTCTGCGCCGACCCGCACAACAAGCCGATCGATCATCCCAATGTCACGACCTTTACCGATCTGGCGCAGCTGCCAGCGCTGTGGAAGGCGCGCGGGTGGGATATTACTCGCTGAGTTTTCCCCTCACCCCGACCCTCTCCCCAGGGGAGAGGGAGAAAACCGAATTGTCCCCTCTCCCTGTGGGAGAGGGTTAGGGTGAGGGTAAAAATCACTCTTTCGGATCTTTACCCGCCAGCAGCTTGTCCAGCTCGTCGCCGCCCACGTGACGGAAGTCCTGACCTTTCACGAAGTAGAAGATGTATTCGCAAATGTTCTGGCAGCGGTCGCCGATACGCTCAATAGAGCGCGCGCAGAACAGGGCGGTCAGTACGCTTGGGATCGTACGTGAATCTTCCATCATGTAGGTCATCAGCTGACGCACGATGCCTTCATACTCCTGGTCGACCTTCTTGTCTTCACGGTAGATACGCACCGCTTCGTCCAGGTCCATACGCGCAAAGGCATCCAGCACATCGTGCAGCATCTGCACGGTGTGGCGGCCCAGCGACTCCAGGCTCACCAGCAGCGGCTGGTGCTGTTGAGAGAACTTCTCCAGCGCGGTGCGGCAGATTTTATCCGCAACGTCACCAATACGCTCCAGCTCGGCGATGGTTTTGATGATCGCCATCACCAGACGCAGGTCGCTCGCCGTCGGCTGACGTTTCGCGATAATGCGCACGCAGGCCTCGTCGATAGCGACTTCCATCATGTTGACGTTTTTGTCGCCTTCAATGACGCGCTTCGCCAGCTCGCTGTCCTGGTTGTGCATTGCCGTAATCGCATCAGAAAGCTGCTGCTCGACCATGCCGCCCATGGTCATTACCTGGGTGCGAATGCTTTCCAGCTCTGCGTTGAACTGGCCGGAAATGTGTTTATTAAGATTGAGGTTGTCCATGGTTTCTCCACATGCACTAAGGCAAATCAACCGTAGCGGCCAGTAATATAATCTTCGGTTTGTTTCTTCGCGGGCCTGGTGAACAGCGCGTCCGTATCGCTGAACTCAATCAACTCGCCCAGGTACATAAACGCCGTGTGATCGGAACAACGCGCAGCCTGCTGCATGTTATGGGTCACGATAACCACGGTGTAATCCTGCTTCAGCTCGGTGATCAGCTCTTCAATACGGCCGGTTGAGATCGGGTCCAGAGCTGAACATGGCTCATCCAGCAGCAACACTTCCGGGCGAATAGCAATACCGCGCGCAATGCACAGACGCTGCTGCTGACCACCGGAGAGAGAGTAACCGCTCTGGTGTAACTTATCTTTGGTTTCGTTCCATAATGCGGCCTTGGTCAAAGCCCACTGCACGCGCTCGTCCATATCGGCACGGGAGAGTTTTTCAAACAGACGCACGCCAAACGCGATGTTGTCGTAAATGGACATCGGGAACGGCGTTGGTTTCTGGAACACCATCCCCACTTTGGCGCGCAGCAGGGCGATATCCTGAGCCTGGGTCAGAATGTTTTCACCGTCCAGGATGATTTCACCCTCAGCGCGCTGCTCCGGATAGAGCGAATACATTTTGTTAAAGGTGCGCAGCAGCGTGGATTTCCCACAGCCGGACGGACCAATAAATGCCGTGACCTGGTTCTTCGCGATATCCAGGTTGATGTTCTTCAGGGCATGGAATTTGCCGTAGTAGAAGTTCAAATCACGAACCTGAATCTTACCCGGGGCAGTATCAACCATACTCATTGACTCATTTCCTCATTCGGCGCCGCGAGCTGCCGCGCCGTAAAAAATTAACCGTGTTTCTTCTTCGCGAAAATGACGCGCGCCAGAATGTTCAGCAACAGTACGCAAAGGGTAATGATCAGCACTCCGGCCCAGGCCAGCTGCTGCCATTCCGCGAATGGGCTCATCGCAAATTTAAAGATCGTCACCGGCAGGTTGGCGATCGGCTGCATCATGTCCGTGCTCCAGAACTGGTTGGAGAGAGACGTAAACAGCAGCGGCGCCGTTTCACCCGCGATACGCGCAACCGCCAGCAGGATACCGGTCATGATCCCGGAAACAGACGCCTTCAGCGTAATTGCAGAGATCATCTTCCATTTCGGCGTACCCAGCGCATAGGCCGCTTCGCGCAGGCTGTCCGGCACCAGTTTCAGCATGTTCTCGGTGGTACGAATAACAATCGGCACCTGCAGCAGCGCCAGGGCAATCACACCCGCCCAGCCGGAGAAGTGTTCCATCTGCGCCACCACCACGGTGTAAACAAACAGACCCACAACGATAGAAGGTGCAGACAGCAGAATGTCGTTGATGAAGCGAATGACTTCGGCCAGCCAGGATTTACGCCCGTATTCTGCCAGGTAGATGCCCGCCATGATGCCCAGCGGCGTGCCGAAGACCGTCGCCCAGAGGATCAGCAAGCCGCTGCCCGCCAGAGCATTCGCCAGGCCACCACCCGCCGTGTTCGGCGGCGGCGTCATTTCGGTGAAAAGCGACAGTGACATCCCGTCAATCCCGCGAACGACCGTCGAGAAGAGGATCCAGACCAGCCAGAACAGGCCGAACGCCATTGTCGCCATAGAGAGCGACAGGGCAATACGGTTTTTCATGCGGCGTCTGGCCTGCATTTTGCGGCGGGATTCCGCCAGTTCAGCGGTAGCTTGCATTTCGAGAGTTGCCATTAGCGTGCCCCCTCATTTTTAGCGAGGCGCATAATCATCAGCTTGGAAATCGCCAGAACAATGAAGGTGATAACGAACAGAATCAGACCCAGCTCCATCAGCGCCGCCACGTGCAGCCCGGATTCCGCTTCCGCAAATTCATTCGCCAGCGCCGAGGTAATACTGTTACCCGGCATGTAGAGCGACGCGCTGTCGAGCTGGTAGGTGTTACCGATGATAAAGGTGACCGCCATGGTTTCACCCAGTGCACGACCTAAGCCCAGCATCACGCCCCCGATCACCCCATTTTTGGTGAACGGAAGGACAATGCGCCAGATAACTTCCCAGGTGGTGCAGCCGATACCGTAGGCCGACTCTTTCATCATCACCGGCGTTTGTTCGAAGACATCGCGCATAACCGCCGCAATGTAAGGAATAATCATGATGGCGAGGATCACACCTGCCGCCAGAATGCCGATACCGAAAGCCGGGCCAGAGAAAAGGGCCCCCACAAACGGAATGGCGGAAAGCACGTTACCGACCGGTTCCTGGAAATACGTGGCGAACAGCGGAGCAAAGATGAACAAGCCCCACATGCCGTAAACGATACTTGGAATGGCCGCCAGCAGTTCGATGGCAATACCCAGCGGGCGTCGCAGCCAGCCCGGCGCCAGCTCCGTCAGGAACAGGGCAATACCAAAGCTCACCGGAACCGCAATCAGCAGGGCGATGAACGAGGTCACCAGCGTGCCGTAAATCGGTACCAGGGCACCGTAGATATCGTTCGGCGCGTCCCACTCTTTGGTCCACAGGAAGGAAAAACCGAATTTCTGGATGCTCGGCCATGAGGAGAAAATCAGAGACACGATAATGCCGCCCAGCAGCAATAGCACAATCAGCGCAGCCAGTTTCACCAGCGCGCTGAAAATCATGTCACCTTTTTTACCCGGAGGGTTAAATGCAGGCTTGGTTGCAGCCATAAATTACTCTTCTGTTTGAGACGTTTTTACGAATATGCCCGGTAGCGCTGACGCTTACCGGGCCTACAGCTTAAACCGTAGGGCGGGTAAGCGCAGCGCCACCCGCCATCTTCGTTAAATATATCCTGTTAGTACAGCGCTTTACCGCTGCTGTCTTTCACGTTGGTTTTCCATGCAGCGCGAATCTGCTCAACCACGTTGTCCGGCAGGGTGGCGTAATCCAGGGCGTTAGCCTGTTTGCCGCCGTTTTTGTACGCCCAGTCGAAGAACTTCAGCACTTCGGCGCCCTGCTCAGGTTTCTTCTGCTCTTTGTGAACCAGGATGAAGGTGGTAGAGGTGATTGGCCATGCACCTTCGCCTTTCTGGTTAGTCAGATCCTGCGCGAAGGATTTGCTCCAGTCAGCGCCTTTCGCCGCGTTAGCAAAGTTCTCTTCGGTCGGGCTAACCGGTTTGCCGTCGGCTGAAACCAGTTTGGTGTAGGACAGGTTGTTCTGCTTAGCGTACGCATACTCTACGTAACCAATTGAGCCAGGCAGACGCTGTACGAACGCGGCGATACCGTCGTTACCCTTACCGCCCAGACCGGTTGGCCAGTTAACGGTAGAGCCGGAGCCGACTTTAGATTTCCACTCTTCGTTCACTTTTGCCAGGTAGCTGGTGAACACGAAAGAGGTACCGGAACCATCCGCGCGGCGAACCACGGCGATGTTCTGAGAAGGCAGCTTCAGGCCTGGGTTGAGTTTAGCGATCGCTTCGTCATCCCATTTTTTGATTTTGCCCAGGTAGATGTCACCCAGCGTTTTGCCGTCCAGCACCAGCTCACCCGACTTCACGCCCGGCAGGTTGATGGCCAGAACCACACCGCCGATCACGGTAGGGAACTGGAACAGGCCTTCCTGAGCCAGCTTGTCATCAGACAGCGGAGCGTCTGATGCGCCGAAATCAACAGTGTTCGCGGTAATTTGTTTAACGCCACCGGAGGAGCCGATACCCTGATAGTTAACCTTGTTACCGGTTTCTTTCTGGTAGGTATCCGCCCATTTGGCATACACCGGCGCAGGGAAGGTTGCACCAGCGCCAGTCAGGCTTGCTTCTGCAAATACAGAGAACGCGCTCAGAGATAAGGTCGCGGCGACAACAGTTGCGACAGTGGTACGCATAACTTTCATAATGTCTCCTGCAAGATTTTCGTAAATCGTTGTTTAGTGGCTACGATGAGCAAAATAGGACAAACAGGTGACAGATAAATGTACGAATTATGACAGTTTTATGACAACGTAAATTTCACTTAAAAACCAGCAAAAGAAAGCTTATTTTTCATCGTGTTAGCCGCTTTTATGACAAGACGTTTTCTGAAATATTTTCTTTATGTGACACTGAAAAAAGTAGCTGAAGATGACAAATTGTCATTATTAAAAACGAGAAAGGATTGATTAAAAACAAGCCGGGCAGGATAAAAAAGCTCCACCCGAAGGTGGAGCCTGAAGGGATTATTCTACGGTAACCGATTTCGCCAGGTTACGCGGCTGGTCAACGTCGGTGCCTTTGATCAGCGCAACGTGATAGGCCAGCAGCTGCAGCGGAACGGTGTAGAAGATTGGTGCAATCACCTCTTCCACATGCGGCATCTCGATGATATGCATGTTGTCGTTGCTGACAAAACCGGCATCTTTGTCGGCGAAGACGTACAGAACGCCGCCGCGGGCGCGCACTTCTTCGATATTAGACTTCAGTTTTTCCAGCAGTTCGTTGTTTGGTGCCACAACGATGACCGGCATATCCGCGTCAATCAGCGCCAGCGGGCCGTGCTTCAGCTCGCCAGCCGCATAGGCTTCAGCGTGAATGTAGGAGATCTCTTTCAGCTTCAGCGCGCCTTCCAGCGCAATCGGATACTGATCGCCACGACCCAGGAACAGGGCGTGATGTTTGTCAGAGAAATCTTCCGCCAGCGCTTCAATGCGTTTGTCCTGAGACAGCATCTGCTCAATACGGCTCGGCAGCGCCTGCAGGCCGTGAACGATGTCGTGCTCAACGGACGCATCTTCACCTTTCAGACGCGCCAGCTTCGCCACCAGCATCAGCAGAACGGTCAGCTGAGTGGTAAACGCTTTGGTGGAGGCCACACCGATTTCTGTGCCCGCTTTGGTCATCAGCGCCAGATCGGACTCACGCACCAGCGATGAGCCAGGAACGTTACAGATAGCCAGCGAGCCCAGGTAACCCAGCTCTTTAGACAGACGCAGCGCTGCCAGCGTATCCGCCGTTTCGCCGGACTGGGAAAGGGTGATCATCAGGCTGTTGCGACGCACCGCGGATTTGCGATAGCGGAATTCAGACGCGATTTCCACATCGCACGGCACGCCCGCCAGGGATTCAAACCAGTAGCGAGAAACCATACCGGAGTTGTAAGAGGTGCCGCAGGCCACGATCTGAATATGCTCGACCTTGCCAAGCAGTTCGTTCGCGTTTGCGCCCAGCTCGCTCAGATCCACTTCACCGTGGCTGATGCGCCCGGTCAGCGTATTTTTGATGGCGTTTGGCTGCTCGTAAATCTCTTTCTGCATGTAGTGACGGTAAGCGCCTTTGTCGCCCGCGTCGTACTGCAGATTCGATTCGATCTCCTGACGTTTCACCTGCTCGCCTTTGGTATCGAAGACGGTCACGCTGCGACGGGTCACTTCCGCGATATCACCCTCTTCGAGGAAGATAAAGCGACGAGTGACCGGCAGGAGCGCCAGCTGGTCAGAAGCGATGAAGTTTTCGCCCATGCCCAGACCGATAACCATCGGGCTACCGGAACGCGCGGCCAGCAATGTGGACGGATCGCGGGAATCCATGATCACCGTACCGTACGCACCGCGCAGCTGAGGGATAGCACGCAGCACCGCATCACGCAGTGTACCGCCCTGCTCCAGCTCCCAGTGCACCAGGTGAGCAATCACTTCGGTGTCAGTTTCAGAGACGAAGGTGTAGCCGCGCGCTTTCAGTTCTTCGCGCAGCGGTTCGTGGTTTTCGATAATGCCGTTGTGCACGACCACGATGTGTTCAGACACATGCGGGTGCGCGTTACCTTCAGACGGTTCGCCGTGCGTCGCCCAGCGGGTGTGCGCAATACCGGTACCACCGTGCAGCGGATGTTCTTCCGCGGCCTGGGCCAGCATCTGCACTTTACCGAGACGACGCAGACGGGTCATATGACCTTCTGCATCGACGACAGCCAGACCGGCAGAGTCGTAACCACGGTATTCCAGACGACGTAAACCTTCGAGAAGGATTTCAGCAATATCACGCTGCGCAACTGCGCCAACAATTCCACACATAATTTTAGATTCCGAATTTAGGCATTATGCCTGCGTTGTCGCTGACCTGTATTTTCCCTGCGTCTTTCACGCTGCGGCTGCGTTGGCTTCTCGTACTCGCCACGGTCACTTACTTAAGTAAGCTCCCATGGACTCATACGCTTGCCGCCTTGCCACAACGCGAAATCCTTTGGGTAACGCCCTTTCCGGGCACCCCGAGCCTTGTAGAGAGTGGGGTTATTTTTATGGGTACTGCTCGTGGGGGGAGGATTATATTATCCCCTCACCCCGGCCCTCTCCCCAAAGGGGCGAGGGAGAAAAACACCGCACCGAACGATCCCCTCTCCCCTATGGGGAGAGGGTTAGGGTGAGGGGTAAATCCGTTACTTTTTCTTCACCGGGCGTTTCCAGCCCTGCTTGCTGACCTGCGGCACGCGGCTTAACACCAGCTCGTTCTCGGCCACATCGCGCGTAACGGTTGTTCCGGCGGCGATAGTCACTCCGTTACCCACGGTAACAGGCGCCACCAGCTGCGTATCGGAGCCAACGAACACGTCGTCACCGATGATGGTTTTAAACTTATTCGCACCGTCATAGTTACAGGTAATAGTCCCTGCACCAATATTCACGTTATTGCCAATTTCCGCGTCGCCCAGATAGGTCAGATGACCGGCTTTCGAGCCTTTACCCAGACGCGCTTTTTTCATTTCCACGAAGTTACCCACGTGAGCGCCTTCCAGCAGCTCAGCGCCCGGGCGCAGACGCGCAAACGGGCCGATGGTACAGGCCGCATCCAGACGAGCATCTTCTACCACGCTGTACGGGCTGATTTCGCAGTCGTCGCCGATGACGCTGTTTTTAATCACGCAGCCGGCGCCAATTTTGACGCGATTGCCCAGCGTGACGTGACCTTCGAGGATAACGTTCGTATCAATTTCAACGTCACGACCGTGAGATAACGAACCACGCAGATCGAAACGCGCCGGATCGCGCAGCATCACGCCCGCCAGCAGCAGTTTTTCGGCCTGCTCGGACTGATAAACGCGCTCCAGGCGGGAAAGCTGAAGACGGTTATTCACCCCTTCGGTTTCGCTGATGCGCGCCGGATGAACCGCCGCAATCTCACGTCCTTCCTGGTACGCCATCGCAATGATGTCGGTGATGTAGAATTCACCCTGTGCGTTGTTGTTGTTGAGCTGAGACAGCCAGCGCTTCATGTCCGCGCCACTGGCAATCAGAATACCGGTGTTGATCTCCTGAATCTGGCGCTGTTCGTCGCTGGCATCTTTATGCTCAACAATACCCGTGACGTTGCCGTTTTCACGGGTGATGCGGCCATAACCGCTTGGATCGTCCAGCACGACGGTCAACAAACCGATACCGCCCTGCGGTTTGGCTTCACGCAGGCGAGTCAGGGTTTCAACGGAGATCAGCGGGACATCGCCGTAGAGCATCAAAATGTCTTCGTCATCCGCAAAGAAAGGCGCAGCCTGCTGCATCGCATGGCCTGTGCCCAGCTGTTCGGCCTGAAGCACCCAGTTGAGCTTGTCATCGCTCAGCGTCTTTTTAAGCAGATCGCCGCCGTGGCCGTAGACCAGGTGGACCTGACCGGCACCCAGTTCGTTCGCTGCATCAATGACATGCTGCACCATTGGCTTTCCTGCAAGCGTGTGGAGCACCTTAGGCAGATCGGAATACATGCGGGTCCCTTTGCCAGCGGCAAGGATCACCACGCTCATCGCACTGTTTGACATACGCATCCTGACGGTAGTTTGAGTGTGAAGTAAAAACGTTTGATGCTTAAAATTCTACATCTTTTTCATCATGAATTAAGGCCGAAAAAAAAAGCCAGCCTGGTATCCAGACTGGCTTTTGTGCTTTTCAAGCCGGTGTTACATCGCTTTTTTGGTCAACTCGATAACGCGCAGTTTCGCGATCGCTTTGGCCAGCTCCGCAGACGCCTGAGCGTAATCCACGTCACCATGAGAGCTGCTAATGTGCTCTTCAGCCTTACGCTTCGATTCCAGGGCTCGCGCTTCGTCGAGATCCTGTCCACGGATAGCGGTATCGGCCAGAACGGTCACACTGCCAGGCTGCACTTCAAGAATGCCGCCGGAGAGATAGATAAACTCTTCGTGACCGAACTGTTTAACGATGCGGATCATACCAGGCTTAATGGCGGTGAGCAGCGGTGCGTGACCCGGGAAAATACCCAGTTCACCTTCACTACCCGTTACCTGGATTTTCTCGACCAGACCAGAGAACATTTGTTGCTCTGCGCTGACGACGTCCAGGTGGTAAGTCATTGCCATATCACCCTCCGATTAAGGCGTTAAAGTTTTTTGGCTTTTTCCACGGCTTCGTCGATGGAACCAACCATGTAGAACGCCTGCTCCGGCAGGTGATCGTATTCGCCTTCCATGATGCCTTTAAAGCCACGGATGGTGTCTTTCAGGGAAACGTATTTACCCGGAGAACCGGTGAATACTTCCGCAACGAAGAACGGCTGGGACAGGAAGCGCTGGATCTTACGCGCACGTGCTACCACCAGTTTGTCTTCTTCAGACAGTTCATCCATACCCAGGATGGCGATGATGTCTTTCAGTTCCTGGTAACGCTGCAGCAGGGACTGTACGCCACGCGCGGTGTCGTAGTGTTCCTGACCAACAACCAGTGGATCCAGCTGACGGCTGGTGGAGTCCAGCGGGTCAACGGCCGGGTAGATACCCAGAGACGCGATCTGACGGCTCAGTACCACGGTTGCATCTAAGTGCGCAAAGGTGGTTGCTGGAGATGGGTCAGTCAAGTCATCCGCAGGTACGTATACCGCCTGAACGGAGGTGATAGAACCGGTTTTGGTAGAGGTGATACGTTCCTGAAGAACACCCATCTCTTCCGCCAGCGTAGGCTGATAACCTACCGCTGAAGGCATACGACCCAGCAGTGCAGATACTTCCGTACCGGCCAGGGTGTAACGGTAGATGTTATCAACGAACAGCAGAACGTCACGGCCTTCGTCACGGAATTTCTCAGCCATCGTCAGACCGGTCAGCGCAACGCGCAGACGGTTTCCAGGTGGCTCGTTCATCTGGCCGTAAACCAGGGATACTTTGTCCAGAACGTTGGAGTCGGTCATTTCGTGGTAGAAGTCGTTACCCTCACGAGTACGTTCACCTACGCCCGCAAACACGGAGTAACCGGAGTGCTCGATCGCGATGTTACGGATCAGCTCCATCATGTTTACGGTTTTACCAACACCCGCACCACCGAACAGACCGACTTTACCGCCCTTCGCGAACGGACACATCAGGTCGATAACTTTGATACCGGTTTCCAGCAGTTCCTGAGAGCTTGACAGCTCTTCGTAGGAAGGTGCTGCGCGGTGGATAGCCCAACGCTCTTCTTCACCGATGTCGCCTTTCATGTCGATTGGCTGACCCAATACGTTCATGATACGACCCAGTGTTGCTTTACCTACCGGGACTTCGATCGGGTGCTCAAGGTCTTTTACTTCCAGACCACGACGCAGACCGTCGGAAGAACCCATAGCGATGGTACGCACGATACCGCCGCCGAGCTGCTGCTGAACTTCCAGCACCAGGCTCTCGTTACCATTCTGTACCTCAAGCGCGTCGTACACGCGTGGTACGGCGTCCTGAGGGAACTCGACGTCCACCACGGCGCCGATTACCTGGACAATCTTTCCAGTAGCCATCTTGAATCCTCTACGTAATTCGTAAACCTGGTTAAACCGCGGCGGCCCCCGAGACGATCTCGGTGAGTTCCTGAGTAATGCTGGCCTGACGAGCTTTGTTGTAAACCAACTGCAGCTCTTTAATCAGGCTGCCGCCATTATCGGTCGCGGCTTTCATCGCCACCATTCGTGCGGCCTGCTCGCTGGCCAGGTTTTCTACAACGCCCTGATAAACCTGAGATTCAACGTAACGACGCAGCAGGGTATCCAGCAGCGGTTTCGGATCGGGTTCATACAGGTAATCCCAGGCTTTTTGCTTCAGCTCGTCATCTTCTGATGCCGGTAACGGCAGCATCTGAGTGAGCGTTGGAACCTGAGACATGGTGTTAATGAATTTGTTGCTGACAACGTACAGTCTGTCCAGACGGCCTTCATCATAGGCCTGCAACATCACTTTAACCGGGCCGATCAGTTCGGACAGGGACGGGTTATCACCCATACCGGTCACCTGAGCGACAATGTTGCCACCAACGGAGTTAAAGAAAGAGACGCCTTTAGAGCCGATCATTGCGATATCGCACTGAACGCCTTTTTCAGACCATGCTTTCATATCCGCCAGCAGTTTTTTGAACAGGTTAATGTTCAAGCCGCCACACAGACCACGGTCGGTCGACACCACCAGGTAGCCCACGCGCTTAACGTCGCGTTCTTCCAGGTAAGGGTGCTTATATTCCAGATTACCGTTTGCAAGGTGACCAATCACTTTGCGCATGGTTTCTGCATAAGGACGGCTGGCCGCCATGCGATCCTGCGATTTACGCATTTTGGAAGCGGCGACCATCTCCATCGCTTTAGTGATCTTTTGCGTGTTCTGGACGCTTGCGATCTTACTACGTATCTCTTTTGCGCCGGCCATGAGCTTCTCCTCAATGCCAGGCGGCTTGTCCTGAGACAAGCCGCCGGACGATTACCAGGATTGGGTTGCTTTGAAGGAATCGAGGATAGCTTTCAGCTTGCCTTCGATTTCGTCGTTATAGCCACCGGTCTGGTTGATCTCTTGCATCAGCGGAGCGTGATCACGGTCGACGTAAGCCAGCAGAGCGGCTTCGAAGCTACCGATTTTCGCCAGTTCCACATCTTCGAGGTAACCGCGTTCAGCCGCGAACAGTACCAGGCCCTGCTGAGCAACAGACATTGGTGCGTACTGTTTCTGCTTCAGCAGCTCGGTCACTTTCTGACCGTGGCTCAGCTGTTTACGGGTTGCTTCGTCCAGATCGGATGCGAACTGAGAGAACGCAGCCAGTTCACGATACTGTGCCAGCGCGGTACGGATACCACCGGACAGTTTCTTGATGATCTTGGTCTGAGCAGCACCACCAACACGGGATACGGAGATACCCGGGTTAACCGCCGGACGAATACCGGAGTTAAACAGGTTGGTTTCCAGGAAGATCTGACCATCGGTAATGGAGATTACGTTGGTCGGAACGAACGCAGAAACGTCACCCGCCTGGGTTTCAATGATCGGCAGAGCGGTCAGAGAGCCCGTTTTACCCTTCACTTCACCTTTGGTGAAGTTCTCGACGTATTCCGCGTTAACGCGGGAAGCACGCTCCAGCAGACGAGAGTGGAGGTAGAATACGTCGCCAGGGAACGCTTCACGTCCAGGTGGACGACGGAGCAGCAGGGAAACCTGACGATAAGCAACAGCCTGTTTAGACAGGTCATCGTATACGATCAGTGCATCTTCACCGCGGTCACGGAAATATTCGCCCATTGCGCAACCGGCATATGGCGCCAGGTATTGCAGTGCAGCAGATTCAGACGCAGTTGCTACCACAACGATGGTGTTAGACAGTGCGCCGTGCTCTTCCAGTTTACGAACCACGTTAGAAATGGTGGACGCTTTCTGGCCGATGGCCACGTACACACATTTGATGCCGGAGTCACGCTGGTTGATGATGGCGTCGATAGCCATCGCGGTTTTACCGGTCTGACGGTCACCGATGATCAGTTCACGCTGACCACGACCGATTGGGATCATGGCATCAACGGACTTATAACCTGTCTGAACAGGCTGATCTACGGACTGACGGTCGATAACGCCTGGTGCGATAACTTCGATTGGGGAGAAGCCATCGTGCTCAACCGGACCTTTACCGTCGATTGGCGCACCCAGGGTGTTAACAACGCGACCCAGCAGGCCACGGCCAACCGGCACTTCCAGAATACGGCCAGTACACTTAACCTTCATGCCTTCGGCGAGGTCAGCGTATGGACCCATCACAACTGCACCTACGGAGTCGCGCTCCAGGTTCAGTGCGATAGCGTAACGGTTACCCGGCAGGGAAATCATCTCACCCTGCATACAATCGGCCAGGCCGTGGATGCGGATAACACCGTCACTTACAGAAACAATAGTACCTTCGTTGTGAGCTTCACTCACAACACTGAACTGAGCAATGCGCTGCTTGATCAGTTCGCTGATTTCGGTGGAATTCAGTTGCATGCTCCAGTCCCCTTAAGACTGCAAGACGTCTGCAAGGCGTTCAAGACGGCCGCGTACGCTGCCATCAATGACCATATCACCCGAACGGATGATTACGCCTGCCATTACAGACTTATCGATTTTGCAATTCAGCTTAACTTTGCGTGACAGACGTTTTTCCATCGCGGCGGTGATTTTCGCAAGCTGTTCATTACTCAGTTCAGTCGCAGAAGTCACTTCGACTTCAGCGGTTGCTTCACTAAGGGCACGTAAGTGCTCAAACTGCTCGAGAACATCCGGGAGCACACGGAGACGACCATTTTCTGCCATCACCTTAATCAGGTTCTGGCCGTTGGCATCCAGTTGCTCTCCGCACACGGCGATAAACGACGCGGCGAGAGTTTCAGGTGCTAACGCACCGGAAAGCAACTCAGCCATTTGTTCGTTTTTCGTCACCTCAGCGGCAAACGCCAGCATATCCTGCCAGCGATCGACATTTTGGTGTTCGACAGCAAAGTCAAAAGCTGCTTTGGCGTAGGGGCGAGCTACCGTAACAAATTCAGACATCAGCCCCTCCCTCCTTACAGTTCAGCGACAAGTTTGTCCACGATGT
The DNA here is from genome assembly GCF_034106085.1 of Enterobacter sp. 302C9. NCBI lineage: Bacteria > Pseudomonadati > Pseudomonadota > Gammaproteobacteria > Enterobacterales > Enterobacteriaceae > Enterobacter > Enterobacter sp. 302C9. The sequence continues at coordinate 21,222 of NZ_JAWNBW010000015.1, read as the reverse complement.
CGCTGTTAGCAGCTTCATCCACGGAACGTTCGATGATCTTCTCGGCGCCAGCAACAGCCAGAATCGCAACCTGCTTACGCAGTTCTTCACGAGCACGTTTACGCTCAGCATCAATTTCTGCCTGAGCCTGTGTCACGATCTTAGTACGTTCCTGTTCTGCTTCAGCTTTGGCTTCGTCCAGGATCTGAGAACGGCGTTTGTTAGCCTGTTCAATGATTACCTGAGCTTCAGCTTTCGCTTTTTTCAGCTGGTCTGTCGCGTTGGCCTGTGCAAGGTCCAAATCTTTCTTAGCGCGTTCTGCGGAAGCCAGACCGTCAGCAATTTCTTTCTGACGTTTTTCGATGGCAGCCATTAAAGGCGGCCATACATACTTCATGCAGAACCAGACAAAGAGAATAAACGCGATGGCCTGGCCGAGGATTGTTGCGTTCATGTTCACAGCACAATACCTCTTTAATTTCTGTGGCTTAGGGTTTTAAAACTACTACTACGCGACAGCAAACATCACGTACAGACCCAGACCTACAGCGATCATTGGGATAGCATCCACCAGACCCATAACGATAAAGAACTGAGTACGCAGCAGAGGAATCAGATCAGGTTGACGCGCTGCGCCTTCCAGGAATTTGCCCCCGAGGATGCCGATACCGATCGCAGCACCGATAGCCGCCAGACCCATCATCACAGCGGCAGCCATGTACAGCAGATCCATATTCAGGTTTTCCATGACAGTCTCCAGTTTGTTTCAATTAAAACGTAGTAGTGTTGGTAAAAAATCAGTGCTCTTCAGACGCCATCGACAGATAGACGATCGTCAGAACCATGAAGATAAAGGCTTGCAGCGTAATGATCAGGATGTGGAAAATGGCCCATGGCACATTCAGAATCCACTGTGACCACCACGGCAGAAGACCCGCGATCAGAATGAAAATCAGCTCACCCGCATACATGTTGCCAAACAGTCGCAGACCCAGTGAAACAGGTTTGGACAGCAGGCTAACGCCTTCCAGGATCAGGTTGACCGGAATAAACGCCCAGTGGTTGAACGGCTGCAAGGTAAGCTCTTTCACAAAGCCGCTTACGCCTTTCATTTTGATGCTGTAGAAAAGAATCAGGATAAATACGCCCAGCGCCATCGACAGGGTGATGTTCACGTCCGCAGACGGTACAACACGCAGCGCAGGCAGGCCGAAGATGTGCTCGCCGATAAACGGCAGCAGATCGATTGGCAGCAGGTCCATCAGGTTCATCAGGAAGACCCAAACGAACACGGTCAGGGCCAGCGGAGCAATCAGCTTGCTCTTACCATGGTACATGTCTTTGACGCTGCCATGGACGAAGCCGATGATCATTTCGATGAAAGTCTGGAATTTCCCTGGTACACCGCTGGTCGCTCGTTTAGCAACACCGCGGAACATGGCCAGGAACAGAAGACCCAAAACCACCGAGAAGAACATGGAGTCGATGTTGATCGTCCAGAAGGTGGCCGGGGGGTTATGTGGATCCACCAGCGAGAATGTACGCAGGTCCAGCTGAAGGTTATTCAGATGGTGACCTATGTAATCCTGCGGCGTCATATTTTCTGAAGCCATGATGCCTTTTACCCTTTGTTATTGATTACAGCTGGAGCCAGAACTTGTACCACCAGCACCAAAACCCACGTTGCTATCAGCGGCATGAAGACCACTTTCAAAACCGCCAGCGCCATCACCAGTAGAGCAAAGGTCAGCAACACCTTACACACTTCGCCGAGGGCGAAGGACCAGGCCACGCGGCCTTTGGCAGGTGTATGCGCCTGATGACGCCAGGCAAAAATCATAAACAACACGTTTGGCAGCACAACCGCCAAACCCCCGCACACGGCGGAGATGCCCCAGAAGGGGTCTTTGAGGCTAAACAGCAGTCCACTTGCTATCACAGCCAGAAACTGAATGAACAGAAGCTTACGAGCAACGTTTCTACTCAAGAGCGACACAGACATCACGTTTTTACTCCTGCTCCCTTCGAGGTATGCCGCGTGTCGTATAAAACGTCCTTTAAGGCTCAGAGTCAAGCATCAAAAAGCGGTCAAATTATACGGTGCGCACCCGTGATTTCAAACATTAAGTAGCGAAAAGGTGAATAAATGTTTAAATATTTTTCCCCACCGCTATTTTTTAACTTTCGCTGAAAGCGTCAACCTTCGACCAAAACTGCAAACAGCGCGAAAACGTTGGCGATAAAGCGTGCACGAGATCACAAAACACACATTTGCGATAAGGTTGTATTTATCAAAGGCGCAAATCGCGCAAATTTATCTTTATGAAATTAAACGCAAAATGTCGTAACTATTTTCAAAACAGCCCAGTACACAATAAAAACGTTTTATTGACATTCTTAATAAATAATTAACATTGCGTTCTGGTTACTGCCTTCCACTTTTAGCAGACTTATATTTTCACAGATGACTATCTTCTCGGTGAATAAAAGTCGCCAGGTTAACCATAAGAAAAACCTTAGTGAAAAAGAGGTTAAAAGCCCGACGGTAAATCCTCTGTCTTTGTGCTGTTTTTTAACATGCGAAGAACAGCACAAATTCCACATTTTTTATTAATTTTTTAAAAATTGTTTGGCTTAATTATCACCAGATGACGCTCCCCATCGAGCTGAGGAATGTGTAATTTCTCGATGGATTCAACAGCAAAACCGTCCGGGAGCTGTTCAATTTCATCGCCTGGCAACTGCCCTTTCAGCGCATAAAAGCGGCCATTCTCTGCAGGCAAGTGCTTACACCAGCTCACCATGTCATTGAGTGAAGCAAACGCGCGGCTGATAACCCCGTCAAACGGCGGCTCTGCCGGGAACTCCTCTACCCTGCTCTGCACGGGCGTGATGTTTTCAAGCTTCAGCTCATGCTGTACCTGACGTAAAAAGCGCACGCGCTTGCCAAGGCTGTCCAGTAGCGTGAAGTGGCTCTCAGGGCGAACAATCGACAGCGGAACGCCCGGTAAACCCGGTCCCGTCCCCACGTCGATAAAACGCTCACCTTTCAGCCAGGGGGCAACCACGATGCTATCGAGAATATGGCGTACCAGCATCTCGTTGGGGTCACGTACTGAGGTCAGGTTGTACGCTTTGTTCCATTTGTTCAGCATATCGACATAGGCCACCAGCTGATTTTTCTGGTGATCGGTGAGCGAAATACCTGCCTGATCCAGCAGACGAGAGAGTTTGTTGAGCACGGTGAATACCTGTTGGAAAACTTAGATGGCGGGTGGCGCTTCGCTTACCCGCCCTACGGGTTCATCAGGCCCGGTAAGCGCAGCGCCACCGGACAATGTTCTGGCATTATGCGCTGCGGCGCAGCATGCCCTGCTTTTTCAGCCAGACCAGGAGAATGGAAATCGCCGCAGGCGTGACGCCGGAGATACGGGATGCCTGGCCGATCGATACCGGTTTGTGATCGTTCAGCTTGGCGATCACTTCGTTGGAAAGGCCCGTCACCTGGCGGTAGTCCAGCATTTCCGGCAGCAGCGTGTTTTCGTTACGCTGCTGTTTTTCGATCTCATCCTGCTGACGCGCGATGTAACCTTCGTACTTCACCTGGATCTCAACCTGCTCTGCCGCTTCAGCGTCTTCCAGGCCAGGCGCAAACGCGGTCAGTTTGACCAGATTCTCGTAGGTGACTTCAGGACGGCGCAGCAGATCTTCCCCGCTGGCTTCACGCGACAGCGGCGCTGTTAAGTGAGCGTTTACTTCGGCAGCGGTTTCCGCCTGCGGATTCACCCAGGTGGTTTTCAGGCGCTGACGTTCCTGTTCAATGCGCTCCAGCTTTTCGTTGAAGCGCGCCCAGCGCTCGTCATCGACAAGACCCAGCTCGCGGCCCATTTCGGTCAGGCGCAGGTCGGCGTTATCTTCACGCAGCATCAGGCGATATTCCGCGCGAGAGGTAAACATACGGTACGGCTCTTTGGTACCCAGCGTGCAGAGATCGTCAACCAGCACGCCCAGATACGCCTGAGAACGGCCTGGTGCCCAGCCCTCTTTCTCAGCGGAGAAGCGCGCGGCGTTCAGACCGGCAAGCAGGCCCTGTGCAGCCGCTTCTTCGTAGCCGGTAGTGCCGTTAATCTGCCCCGCGAAGAACAGACCGTGGATGAATTTGCTTTCCAGGGTTGGCTTCAGGTCGCGCGGATCGAAGAAATCGTACTCAATAGCGTAGCCGGGACGAACGATTTTCGCATTCTCCATCCCCTGCATTGAGCGAACAATTTGCATCTGTACATCGAACGGCAGGCTGGTGGAGATGCCGTTCGGGTAAATTTCGTTTGAGGTTAGTCCTTCCGGCTCCAGGAAGATCTGGTGCTGGTTACGATCGGCGAAGCGCATCACTTTATCTTCGATCGACGGACAGTAGCGTGGGCCGATCCCTTCGATCACGCCGGCATACATAGGGCTGCGATCGAGGTTATTGCGGATCACGTCATGGGTTTTCTCGTTGGTATGCGTGATGTAGCACGGTACCTGCTGAGGATGCTGTGCCGCATTGCCCATGAACGAGAAAACCGGCATGGGGTTATCACCGTGCTGTTGCGCCAGCACGCTGAAATCAATGGTGCGCGCATCAATACGCGGCGGAGTACCGGTTTTAAGGCGGCTGACGCGCAGCGGCAGTTCACGCAGACGGCGAGACAGTGGAATAGACGGCAGATCGCCGGCACGGCCACCGCTGTAGTTATCCAGACCGATATGAATTTTACCGTCCAGGAAGGTGCCCACGGTCAGCACCACGGCTTTCGCGCGGAATTTGAGGCCCATCTGGGTCACGGCGCCCACAACGCGATCGTTCTCAACGATAAGATCTTCAACCGCCTGCTGGAAGATCATCAGGTTCGGCTGGTTCTCCAGCGTGGTACGCACAGCCTGACGGTAAAGCACGCGGTCTGCCTGGGCACGGGTCGCACGCACAGCGGGACCTTTACTCGCGTTTAGTATCCTAAACTGGATGCCAGCATGATCGATCGCTTTCGCCATCAGGCCGCCAAGTGCATCCACTTCTTTTACCAGGTGTCCTTTCCCAATGCCGCCAATCGCCGGATTACAGGACATTTGTCCCAGCGTGTCGATATTGTGTGTCAAAAGCAGGGTCTGCTGACCCATACGCGCTGCGGCCATTGCGGCCTCAGTGCCTGCATGACCCCCGCCAATGATGATGACGTCAAAAGGATCCTGATAAAACATGGTGGTCTGCCTCGCGTAAAGCGGTATGAAAATGGATTGAAGCCCGGGCCGTGGATTCTACTCAACTTTAGTCTTTCGAGAAAGCATTGGGATCCTGGGCTATTAAAAAGAAGATCTTCTTATTTAGAGATCTGTTCTATTGTGATCTCTTATTAGGATCGCGAACCTGTGTGGATAAGTCCGATCTCACAAAGAAGATCATGCAGTTAGAAAGGATCGTTTGCTGTGAATGATCGGTGATCCTGGACAGTATAAGCTGGGATCAGATCGCGACTTTATGCACAGGTCAAAAACGATACAACAGTTGCTCTTTGGATAACTACGGGTTAATACGAGCTTTTAACCAGAGTTATCCACATCTGTTCGCGCGATCTTTAATCGTTTTTGAGTAAATTTTTCCATTCCGCGAGCCAGATCTCAGCTGGATCCTCCGGAATGTCATGATCGAGGATGTTGATCTTGAGCGTTTCACCCAGCTGTTTTGCTCCACAAGAGGTAACAGCGGCTTCAACTTTCTCTATTGCCCCGCAAAAGGTGTCATATTCACGACTGCCGATCCCCACCGCGCCAAAACGGACGTTTGACAGGTCGGGCTGCTGTTCCAGCAGTTCGTCATATAAAGGTTGCAGGTTATCCGGCAGATCGCCCGCGCCGTGCGTGGAGGTGATCAGCAGCCAGACCCCGTCAGTCGGGAGATCTTCAAGCAACGGACCGTGCAGGGTTTCAGTAGAAAAGCCCGCATCTTCCAGCTTTTCAGCCAGGTGTTCCGCTACGTATTCCGCACCACCAAGGGTGCTGCCGCTGATAAGGGTAATGTCCGCCATTGATCGCTCGCCCAGATAAAGAGACGGCCATTGTACGCTGTGAACGAGCTGGGATCTACCTGTGGAAAATGTGGGAATGAATTTGCCCGATCACGGGCGGATGGTACGCATGATCGGGTTTTGCAGGGAGATCAGCGTCTCGGTGGACTGAATTTCATCGATTGTTTGGATCTTGTTGATAAGTACCTGCTGGAGGGCGTCGATGGATCGGCACATGACTTTAATAAAGATGCTGTAATGCCCGGTGGTGTAATACGCCTCGGTGACTTCATCCAGCGCGTTCAGCTTCGCCAGAGCGGAAGGGTAGTCTTTGGCGCTTTTAAGAATGATGCCGATGAAGCAGCATACGTCGTAACCCAGATGTTTAGGACTGACGTCAATGCGTGCGCCGGTAATGATCCCCGCCTGTTTCATCTTCTCTACGCGAACGTGAATGGTCCCGGGGCTGACGCCAAACTGTTTCGCCAGTTCGGCGTAGGCGGTGCGGGCATTGGCCATTAACGCCTCCAGAATGCCGCGGTCGAGATTGTCGATCTGATAATTTTCCATAGCTTTTTCTTATGAAGATTAATGAATCACTCTATTCTAGCGTTTAATTTTATCGAATCAAAAGTGAAGGTGGCTTTTTGTTGATGAGTTATTGAATATGATGCCATTTCTGTTGCTTAATCAATATCAACAGGACGCAGGAGTATAAATAATGAAAACCGCTTACATCGCAAAACAACGCCAGATCAGTTTCGTAAAATCCCATTTTTCCCGCCAGCTGGAAGAGAAGCTTGGCCTTATTGAAGTTCAGGCGCCGATTCTGAGCCGCGTGGGTGACGGGACGCAGGATAACCTCTCTGGATGCGAAAAAGCGGTACAGGTGAAAGTGAAAACACTGCCAGACGCTCAGTTCGAAGTGGTTCATTCCCTGGCGAAGTGGAAGCGTCAAACCCTGGGACAGCACGACTTCAGCGCGGGCGAAGGGCTTTACACGCACATGAAAGCCCTTCGTCCCGATGAAGACCGCCTTTCTCCGATTCATTCCGTTTACGTTGACCAGTGGGACTGGGAGCGCGTAATGGGTGATGGTGAACGTCACGTCGGCACGCTGAAATCTACCGTTGAAGCGATCTACGCCGGGATCAAAGCGACCGAAGCGGCCGTGAGCAAAGAGTTTGGTCTGGCACCGTTCCTGCCGGATACGATCCACTTTGTTCACAGTCAGGAATTGCTGAGCCGCTTTCCGGATCTCGATGCTAAAGGCCGGGAGCGTGCGATCGCAAAAGAATTAGGTGCAGTATTCCTGATCGGTATCGGCGGCAAGCTGTCTGATGGCAAACGCCACGACGTTCGCGCGCCGGATTATGATGACTGGAGCACTGCGGGTGAGGGCGAATTTGCCGGGCTGAACGGCGATATTCTGGTGTGGAACCCGGTACTGGAAGACGCATTCGAGCTCTCTTCTATGGGGATCCGCGTGGATGCTGACGCGCTGAAGCGCCAGCTGGCGGTCACCGGCGATGAAGATCGTCTCAAACTCGAGTGGCACCAGGCGCTGCTGCGCGGTGAAATGCCTCAGACGATCGGCGGCGGTATCGGCCAGTCCCGTCTGACCATGCTGCTGCTGCAATTACCCCATATCGGTCAGGTTCAGTGTGGCGTCTGGCCGCAGCAGGTACGTGAAAGCGTCGGTTCTCTTCTGTAATTAACGCTGCCAGCGTCTGAGCAGGCGGCTACGCAGCCCGGTATCAAAGCGCCAGATATGATCGAAGATGCGCATGATGCCGGGTTTTCCATGGGCTGACATCGCCACCGCATGAAATCGGTGCTGGTGTACCCGCTGTAACTCCTTTACCTTATTCACTACGTCATCCGGCAGCCGCTGGGCAATAAAATCGGAAATCACCACCGCGTCAGCGTCGTACCAGTCGCCTCCCTGCATACGCTCCACAATGCTGCGAAAGCAGCTGGCCAGATCCGTGCCGCCGCGAAAGCGCTGGCTCAGGAAGCGGATTGCCTGCTCGATACCCTGCTGATTCGTCAGCTCATAGCCCACCACCTCGCTGGAGAAGAGCATGATGAAGCAGCGACGACGATCGGCCAGCGCCACGCGCATCAGTGCCAGACAGAACGCCTTCGCGCACTGCTCGTTAAACCCGCCCATCGAACCGGACGTATCCACGCAAACAATGAATGGCCCGCGCGGCTGTTCATCAAAATCCTGATGGACGACCGGCCGTTGGCTGACTTTCTCGCGCCAGGCTTCGCCGTGCAGTCGGTAGGTGAGAAGCTGTTTTTCCACCAGCCGACGATAGAACTCATACTCCAGCTCGGTCATCCCCAGCGTGCTCAGTTCCGTGGGCAGCAGGCGTAAAATGTCATCGCTCTGCTGGAGCCCGTCGACCTGCTCCGGCACGGTAGCCGGTTCGCGCACCAGGGTGCGGAAGGTTTCCATCGGGGCATCTTTCTTTGGGACCGACTTTGCCTCCCTTGAGCGACCCAGCTGTTCTGCAAGCTTCATCAGCTCGGGCTGCTGCGCCAGAAAATCGCCGTATTTGACGATCAGCTGATAATCCCCGCGCCGGAGCTGGCCGGCGCTCATATCCCACAGACGCCCTGCGGCGTTTTCATTCTCCACCAGCACCTGTTCTAGCTGGCCGCTCAGCGTCATCCGTTCCTGAACTTCACTGAGCAGCTGTTCACGCTCTTCGTCCAGCAGCTGCTGGTTCAGCGTTGTGGCCTGAACCACCAGGCTGAGGCGCCAGCGCTGTAAGAAGAGGGTATGCAGTGCGGGGGTAAAGGTGGCGTTATCCGTGACCAGCGCCCGGGCCTGGCTGGCAAACGGAGAGTGGACGTTATCGAGCAACGTCTGGGTTTGCGGGAGCTGGACGATAAACTGCGACGTGGAGAGCCGCTGGCACTGCTGATAGCAGGCCACCTCTTCCGTTAACTCAGGCGGAACTTCGGTCTCCCTGAACCGCTGACGCAAATTTTCCCGCCAGCGCGGAAGATCGTCCGTCATCGCCTTTTTAAGCTTTGGAAATTTTTCAAAAAACGCCGCCAGCTGCGGCGACGCCAGAAGGGTAATGACCACTTCTTCGATCAACCCCTCCTCGCTGACGGCCAGCATGACGTTAAGCGTATCCAGCGTTAGCATTGACGCGCCTGTTTGATCTGCGCGCTGACGTCCTGCAGGCTGGCTTCGATGCGGCCTAACCAGTCGCTATGAATAAAGAGGCATTTTTGCTGCTCGCTAAAGCGGGTGTGCTGCTGATGCCATTCGGTATCCAGCGCTTCCAGCTGCTGCTTAATCTCTTCGGGGACGCTGTCAGAGGCGGTGCCCGGAAGCGCAAGACGCGATCCCTGGAGGCTGACGTCGCGGATCACCAGGTGCTGGCTGCTGTCCACTTCCATATTCAGCGGCTGCGCGAAACCAATGCCGTTGAGTTTTCCTCGGATCTCTCCGCCCTTATCCAGCCACTGCGCCAGCGCCTCGCGCTCAATCGTAATGTGCACCACCTGCATATCATGCAGTTTAAGCGGCTGCTGGAGCAGCAACGTTAGCGTTGCGCCGGTCAGATCCGCGGGAAGCTCGTAGTGCGGTTTGCGGGCGAACATGCCCCCAAGGCGATTCACTTTCAGCGCGGTTTTATCACTTTGCTGCTGCTGGAGCTGGATGCGCCGCTGGGCAATCGCCCCCAGCTGGTTGAGCATTGCCTGCTGTCCCCAGGCGTGCCCGGTCATCAAAACGTCAAGCTGCTGCTGCATCAGGTTCATGCCTTCTGCATCGTGCCAGAGGCAGTCTTTGAGCAGGATCAGGTCAATTGGCGCAACGGCGTCACGCCCGCTGAACAGGGCGCTGGCCTGCAGCAGGCGGATTGCTTTTTTCCACCGGCGATCGGAGACATAGGGCGCTGAAGGAATGAGATCAAGCTGCTGGCGCAGGAGATAGATCAGCTCGAAGACGGCGTCTGGCAGTTTGATTTTGCCGATATCCTGCTGCCACTGGTGATACTCCTCATCCGTTACCTGCAGCGAAGCGGATACCGGGTTTTCACTTTCATCCTGCTGGCTGACCAGCATGGAGCGGAAGTTGGATTTATCCTGCACTTTGTCCAGCCACAGGCGGATAAGCATACGGTCATACAGCGCTTCCAGACTGCTGTCGGCTTCAGGCAGTTCGTTAGAGGCGGCCACCAGCAGGCGCATCGGGATTTTCTCTTCACTGGCGCCGTTACGGAACCGACGTTCGTTTATCGCCGTGAGCAGGGTGTTCAGAATAGCCGGCCCCGCTTTCCAGATCTCATCGAGAAAAACAATCTCAGCCTCCGGAAGATACCCTTCTGTCAGACGCTGATAGCGCCCCTCATCTTTCAATGCCTGAATGGAGAGCGGACCAAAAACTTCTTCTGGGGTGGAAAACCGGGTCATGAGATATTCGAAGGCGCGGGCGTTCTGAAAAGCAAATTTCAGCCTGCGGGCAATCAGGCTTTTGGCAATGCCCGGCGGTCCCAGCAAAAACACGCTCTCACCGCTCAACGCCGCCAGTAAGCAGAGGCGGATGGCGTGGCTACGCTCGTAAAGGCCTTTTTCCAGCGCGCTGCTGAGGCGGGAAATTCTTTCTGCTAATAAATGTGAGTGAGCCATAATAGTTTTGCATCCTTTCGCCGTCGTGGCGGCCAATTGAAGCGAGTATAGACGTTTCAGTCAGGGCTGGTAATAGACTGAAGTGCGGCGCAATTTTCTTTGCGCTACATTAATGCGGTTGCATTTAGGGGTACGATTTTGCAATGAATCGTGCATACTGTGCGCTTTTTGTGGGCCAAGGGACCGGGAACACATTTGTTATTTAAACGAAAAGACTAGTCTATGAGCACTGATAATAAGCAATCATTACCCGCAATAACGCTTGCGGCGATCGGGGTTGTCTACGGTGATATCGGCACCAGCCCGCTTTATACGCTTCGTGAATGTCTGTCCGGCCAGTTTGGTTTTGGTGTTGAACGCGATGCCGTGTTTGGCTTCCTGTCCCTCATTTTCTGGCTGCTGATCCTGGTGGTTTCCGTTAAATATCTCTCCTTCGTTATGCGTGCTGATAACGCAGGTGAAGGTGGGATCCTGACCCTGATGTCTCTTGCCGGGCGTAATACCTCGGCCAGGATGACCTCTGTGCTGGTCATTATCGGCCTGATTGGCGGCAGTTTCTTCTACGGGGAAGTGGTGATAACGCCGGCTATCTCGGTGCTGTCGGCGATTGAGGGGCTGGAGATTATCGCTCCGCAGCTCGATTCATGGGTGGTTCCGCTGGCCATTATTGTCCTGACGCTGCTGTTCATGATCCAGAAGCACGGTACAGGGCTGGTGGGCAAACTGTTCGCGCCGATTATGCTGGCCTGGTTCCTGATCCTGGCGGCGCTTGGCTTGCGCAGCATTATTGCGAACCCGGAAGTGCTGCATGCGCTGAACCCTTACTGGGCGGTGCATTTCTTCCTTGAATACAAAGTGGTTTCCTTCGTGGCGCTGGGGGCCGTCGTGCTCTCCATCACCGGTGTGGAAGCGCTGTATGCTGACATGGGCCACTTCGGGAAACTGCCTATCCGCGTGGCATGGTTTATTGTGGTGCTGCCGTCGCTGGTGCTGAACTATTTCGGTCAGGGCGCGCTGTTGCTTAAAAACCCGGAAGCGATCAAGAACCCGTTCTTCCTGCTGGCGCCCGACTGGGCGCTGGTGCCGATGCTGATCCTGGCGACGCTGGCGACCGTCATTGCCTCCCAGGCGGTGATTTCCGGCGTGTTTTCTCTGACGCGCCAGGCCGTGCGTCTGGGGTATCTGTCACCGATGCGCATCATCCATACCTCAGAGATGGAGTCAGGCCAAATCTACATCCCGTTCGTTAACTGGCTCCTCTATTTCGCTGTTGTTATTGTTATCGTCAGCTTCGAGCACTCCAGTAACCTGGCGGCGGCGTACGGTATTGCGGTAACCGGTACGATGGTGCTGACATCGCTTCTCTCCACCACGGTGGCGTACCGAAACTGGCACTGGAATAAATTCCTCGTGGCGATGATTCTGGTGGGCTTCCTGTGTATCGACGTACCGCTGTTCTCAGCGAACCTCGATAAAATTGTCTCCGGTGGCTGGCTGCCGCTGACGCTGGGTCTGGTGATGTTCATCGTCATGACCACATGGAAAAGCGAGCGTTTCCGCCTGCTGCGCCGCATGCACGAGCACGGGAACTCTCTGGAGGCGATGATCGCTTCTCTGGAGAAATCCCCGCCGGTCCGCGTGCCGGGTACTGCGGTATATATGTCACGCGCGCTGAACGTCATTCCGTTCGCGCTGATGCATAACCTCAAGCACAACAAGGTGCTGCACGAGCGGGTGATCCTGCTGACGCTGCGCACGGAAGATGCGCCGTATGTTCATAACGTCCGTCGCGTGCAGATTGAGCAGCTGTCGCCGACCTTCTGGCGCGTGGTGGCAAGCTACGGCTGGCGCGAAACGCCAAACGTGGAAGAGGTGTTCCACCGCTGCGGCCTGGAAGGACTGAGCTGCCGGATGATGGAGACGTCGTTCTTTATGTCGCACGAGTCGCTGATCATCGGCAAGCGCCCGTGGTATCTGCGCCTGCGCGGCAAGCTGTACCTCATCCTGCAGCGTAACGCCCTGCGCGCGCCTGACCAGTTTGAGATCCCGCCTAACCGCGTGATTGAGCTGGGGACGCAGGTCGAGATCTAATCCCTTCTGAAAATGCCGGGTGGCGCTTCGCTTACCCGGCCTACCAAACCCCCCGCCAACCCACAATAATTGTCTCTGCATTTCACTTAGCGAAACGTTTCGACGTCGATCACAAATCTGTTACGTCATGATGGTTTTCTGAACATTCTTGAGATTAAACTGATGTCAGCGAAACGTTTCGCTAGTGGAGCAAGAAAATGAAGAAAGGCACGGTACTCAACTCAGAAATCTCATCGGTTATTTCCCGTCTTGGGCATACCGATACGCTGGTGGTTTGCGATGCAGGCTTACCGGTTCCGCGCAGCACAACCCGTATCGATATGGCGTTAACGCAGGGTGTACCCTCGTTTATGCAGGTACTGGAAGTTGTGACGGCGGAGATGCAGGTTGAGGCGGCCATTCTCGCGGCGGAAATCAAACAACATAATCCGCAACTCCACGAAACGTTGCTCAGTCATATTGAGCAACTGCAACAACACCAGGGAAACACCATAGAAATTCGTTACACGACGCACGAACAGTTCAAACAACAAACCGCAGACAGTCAGGCGGTGATTCGCAGCGGGGAGTGTTCCCCGTATGCGAATATCATTCTCTGTGCTGGCGTCACCTTCTGAGGCCATCATGGACGCATTACTGCAACTCAAAGGGATCGATAAGTCGTTCCCGGGCGTAAAAGCCCTCTCCGGCGCGGCGCTGAACGTCTACCCCGGGCGCGTGATGGCGCTGGTGGGCGAAAACGGTGCCGGCAAATCCACCATGATGAAAGTGCTGACCGGTATCTATCAACGCGATGCCGGTTCACTCGTCTGGCTGGGTAAAGAGACTACCTTCAATGGCCCAAAATCTTCTCAGGAAGCGGGTATCGGTATTATTCACCAGGAGCTGAACCTCATTCCTCAGCTTACCATTGCGGAAAACATCTTCCTCGGCCGCGAGTTTGTTAACCGGTTCGGCAAAATCGACTGGAAAACCATGTACGCCGAAGCGGACAAGCTGCTGGCGAAGCTGAACCTGCGCTTTAAGAGCGATCGCCTGGTCGGCGATCTGTCCATTGGCGATCAGCAGATGGTGGAAATCGCGAAGGTGCTGAGCTTTGAGTCGAAGGTCATCATTATGGATGAACCGACCGACGCCCTGACCGATACCGAAACGGAATCCCTGTTCCGCGTGATCCGCGAGCTGAAATCGCAGGGGCGCGGGATTGTCTATATCTCTCACCGCATGAAAGAGATCTTCGAAATCTGCGATGACGTTACCGTCTTCCGCGACGGGCAGTTTATTGCCGAGCGCGAAGTCGCCACGCTGACCGAAGATACGCTCATCGAAATGATGGTGGGACGCAAGCTCGAAGATCAGTATCCGCATCTGGAGAAAGCGCCGGGTGAGATCCGCCTGAAGGTGGACAACCTCTGCGGTCCGGGTGTGAACGACGTGACCTTTACCCTGCGCCAGGGCGAGATCCTGGGCGTGGCGGGCCTGATGGGGGCCGGACGTACCGAGCTGATGAAAGTGTTGTACGGCGCACTGCCGCGCACCAGCGGTTATGTCACCCTCGACGGTCATGAAGTGGTCACCCGTTCTCCGCAGGATGGTCTGGCGAACGGCATCGTTTATATATCCGAAGACCGCAAACGCGACGGCCTGGTGCTGGGGATGTCGGTTAAAGAGAACATGTCCCTGACCGCGCTGCGCTATTTCAGCCATAGCGGCGGTAGCCTGAAGCATAAAGATGAGCAGCAGGCGGTCAGCGATTTTATCCGTCTCTTTAACGTCAAAACCCCGTCGATGGAGCAGGCGATTGGCCTGTTGTCCGGCGGTAATCAGCAGAAAGTGGCGATTGCGCGCGGGCTGATGACGCGCCCGAAAGTGTTAATCCTCGACGAGCCAACCCGCGGCGTAGACGTGGGCGCGAAGAAAGAGATCTATCAGCTGATTAACCAGTTCAAGGCCGACGGTCTGAGCATCATTCTGGTCTCTTCCGAGATGCCAGAAGTATTAGGCATGAGCGATCGCATTATCGTCATGCATGAAGGGCATCTCGGCGGTGAATTCACTCGCGAGCAGGCCACCCAGGAAGTTCTGATGGCTGCCGCTGTGGGCAAGCTTAATCGCGTGAATCAGGAGTAAGAAGATGACTACCCAGGCTGTTTCTGGTCGCCGCTATTTCACAAAGGCATGGCTGATGGAACAAAAATCGCTGATTGCCCTGCTGGTGCTGATCGCGATTGTATCGACCATGAGCCCGAACTTTTTCACCGTTAATAACCTGTTCAACATTCTGCAGCAAACATCGGTGAACGCCATTATGGCGGTCGGCATGACGCTGGTGATTTTGACCTCAGGTATCGATCTGTCCGTCGGTTCCCTGCTGGCGCTCACCGGCGCGATCGCCGCTTCGATTGTCGGCATTGAAGTCAACGCGCTGGTGGCCGTGGCCGCTGCCCTGGCGGCAGGCGCGGCGATTGGTGCCGTAACCGGCGTGATTGTGGCAAAGGGCCGCGTTCAGGCGTTTATCGCCACGCTGGTGATGATGCTGCTGCTGCGCGGTGTGACCATGGTATACACCAACGGTAGCCCGGTTAATACCGGCTTTACCGATAACGCGGATCTGTTTGGCTGGTTCGGTATCGGTCGCCCGCTGGGTGTTCCGACCCCGGTCTGGATCATGGCTATCGTCTTCCTGGCGGCGTGGTACATGCTGCACCACACCCGTCTGGGCCGTTATATTTACGCGCTGGGCGGTAACGAAGCGGCAACGCGCCTGTCCGGTATCAGCGTTAATAAAGTCAAAATTATCGTTTACTCCCTGTGCGGTCTGCTGGCATCGCTGGCAGGTATCATCGAAGTGGCGCGCCTCTCTTCTGCGCAGCCGACGGCGGGTACGGGGTATGAGCTGGATGCTATCGCAGCAGTGGTTCTGGGCGGTACGAGTCTTGCGGGCGGTAAAGGTCGCATTGTTGGGACATTGATCGGCGCACTGATTCTCGGTTTCCTGAATAATGGTTTGAATTTGTTAGGTGTTTCCTCCTATTACCAGATGATCGTTAAGGCAGTGGTAATTTTGCTGGCGGTACTGGTAGACAACAAAAAACAGTAACTGACGACACTACAGGACATCTTAGATATGAACATGAAAAAACTGGCTACCCTGGTTTCTGCTGTCGCGCTGAGCGCAACCGTAAGTGCTAACGCCATGGCGAAAGATACCATCGCGCTGGTTGTCTCTACCCTGAACAACCCGTTCTTCGTCTCCCTGAAGGACGGTGCGCAGAAAGAAGCGGACAAACTGGGCTACAACCTGGTGGTGCTGGATTCACAGAACAACCCGGCGAAAGAGCTGGCTAACGTTCAGGACTTAACCGTTCGCGGCACCAAAATTCTGCTGATCAACCCAACCGATTCTGACGCCGTCGGTAACGCCGTTAAAATGGCAAACCAGGCGAAAATTCCGGTGATTACTCTGGACCGCCAGGCAACGAAAGGCGAAGTTGTTAGCCACATTGCGTCTGATAACGTGCTGGGCGGCAAAATCGCGGGTGATTACATCGCGAAGAAAGCCGGTGAAGGCGCGAAAGTTATCGAACTGCAGGGGATTGCCGGTACGTCTGCAGCCCGCGAGCGTGGTGAAGGCTTCCAGCAGGCTGTGGCTGCGCACAAATTTAACGTGCTGGCGAGCCAGCCAGCCGACTTTGACCGTACTAAAGGTCTGAACGTTATGCAGAACCTGCTGACAGCGCACCCTGACGTGCAGGCGGTATTCGCGCAGAACGACGAAATGGCGCTCGGCGCGCTGCGTGCCCTGCAGACCGCAGGTAAATCTGATGTGATGGTTGTCGGATTTGACGGCACGCCGGATGGTGAAAAAGCAGTAAACGATGGCAAACTGGCTGCGACCATCGCTCAGCTGCCTGAGCAGATTGGCGCCACTGGCGTTGAAACTGCCGACAAA
This sequence comes from Enterobacter sp. 302C9, assembly GCF_034106085.1. Taxonomy (NCBI): domain Bacteria; kingdom Pseudomonadati; phylum Pseudomonadota; class Gammaproteobacteria; order Enterobacterales; family Enterobacteriaceae; genus Enterobacter; species Enterobacter sp. 302C9. The sequence goes on along the minus strand of NZ_JAWNBW010000015.1, from coordinate 4,503 downwards.
GTGCTGAAGGGCGAAAAAGTTCAGGCTAAATACCCAGTTGACCTGAAGCTGGTCATCAAGCAGTAAAAGGCGAATCAGGCAGTCGCTGGCTGCCTGAGGGACACCAATAAAGAAAAGTGTGGCATACGCCACCGGGTAACACCGGTGGCGCTCTCAGATGGACAACCCAACCATGAAAACCGCAGGCAACCTCGTCGTCCTTGGCAGTATCAATGCCGATCACATTCTTAACCTTGAATCGTTCCCTGCACCGGGCGAAACCGTCACGGGTAACCAGTATCAGGTGGCATTTGGCGGTAAAGGTGCCAACCAGGCCGTCGCCGCCGGTCGCAGCGGGGCGAATATTGCGTTTATCGCCTGCACGGGTGATGACGATACCGGTGAGCGCGTACGCAAACAGCTGGCGAGCGACAACATTGATGTCGCACCGGTCAGCGTGGTTGCAGGGGAATCGACCGGCGTGGCGCTGATTTTCGTCAACGCTGAAGGTGAGAATGTCATCGGTATTCATGCGGGTGCTAACGCTGCGCTGACGACGGAGCGCGTGGAAGCGCAACGTGCCATCATCGCCGGAGCGGAAGCCCTGCTCATGCAACTGGAGTCACCGGTTGAAAGCGTGCTGGCTGCCGCGAAAATTGCGCATGAAAATCATACCACTGTCGTACTTAACCCGGCCCCGGCCCGTGTATTATCAGACGAGCTGCTGGCGCTGGTGGACATCATTACGCCGAACGAAACCGAAGCCGAAAAGCTGACGGGCATCCGCGTAGAAAATGATGACGATGCCGCGCGAGCCGCCCGTGCACTGCATGATAAGGGCATCGGTACCGTGATTATCACCCTTGGTAGCCGTGGGGTGTGGGCAAGCGTCAATGGCGAAGGCCGTCGCGTGCCGGGCTTTAAGGTCAAAGCGATTGATACCATCGCAGCGGGAGATACCTTCAACGGTGCACTGGTCACCGCGCTGCTGGAAGGCAAGAGAATGGATGAGGCTATTCGCTTCGCACACGCTGCTGCCGCGATTGCGGTGACGCGCAAAGGCGCCCAGCCTTCCGTTCCGTGGCGTAAAGAGATCGATGAATTCTTAAGTCAGCAGGGGTAACGCTTGGCCACAATGAAAGATGTCGCCCGCATGGCGGGCGTTTCTACCTCGACGGTCTCCCACGTTATAAACAACGATCGCTTCGTCAGCGAGGCGATTCGTGAGAAAGTCGAAGCTGCGGTAAAAGAACTCAACTATGCGCCGTCTGCGCTGGCGCGCAGCCTTAAGCTCAACCAGACGCGCACCATCGGTATGCTGATCACCGCGAGTACCAACCCCTTTTATTCAGAACTGGTTCGCGGCGTGGAGCGCAGCTGCTTCGAGCGTGGCTACAGCCTGGTGCTGTGCAATACCGAGGGTGACGAGCAGCGCATGAATCGTAACCTGGAAACGCTGATGCAAAAACGCGTCGACGGGCTACTGCTGCTCTGCACCGAAACGCACCAGCCCTCGAAAGAGATCATCCAGCGCTATCCTTCGATTCCCACCGTGATGATGGACTGGGCGCCGTTCGACGGAACCAGCGATCTCATTCAGGATAACTCCCTGCTGGGCGGTGATATGGCGACTCAGTACCTGATTGATAAAGGACACACTCGCATTGCCTGTATTACGGGGCCGCTGGATAAAACGCCGGCGCGTTTGCGTCTGGAAGGGTATCTCTCCGCCATGGAGCGAGCAGGGCTTGCCATTCCTGATGGTTACCGGATCACCGGCGACTTTGAATTTAACGGCGGCTTCGAGGCGATGCAGAAACTGCTGGCGCAAAAGCCGCGTCCGCATGCGGTCTTTATTGGTAACGACGCGATGGCGTTTGGTGCCTACCAGGCGTTGTATCAGGCGGGGCTACGCGTGCCGGACGATATGGCGGTGATTGGCTATGACGATATCGAGCTGGCCAGCTACATGACGCCGCCGCTGACCACTATTCATCAGCCGAAGGATGAACTGGGCGAGCTGGCCATCGATGTGTTGATCCACCGTATGGCGCAGCCCACGCTGCAACAGCAACGGCTGCAGCTTACTCCTGTTCTGATGGAACGCGGTTCGGTTTAGCTTTCTCTTTGTGACGCTCTTTAATCAGGTTTCGGCCGTCTTTTGGTTTTAACAGCATAAAGACCAGCGCCGATACCACGGTAAGTGCGCCCATGGTGATAAAGGTATAGTGGAACTGCTCAACGGTATTCGCGCTGTCAAAACCCTCATAAAACCTCAGCACCGCTGCACTCACGGCAACCCCTAAACTGATCGACAGCTGTTGCGTTACCGCCAGCACGCTGTTGCCGCTGCTGGCGTTCTCGTCAGTCAGGTCGGCGAGGGTGATGGTGTTCATCGACGTGAACTGCGTCGACATCGCCATGCCCAACACAAACAGCGGCAGGATCAGCATCCAGACGGGTAACGCGGCGGATTGCAGCGAGAACTGCGCAATCATCAGACCGATAAAGACCGTCACGCCAACCAGCGTCTTACGATAGCCAAACCAGCGCAGCACCTGTGTAACGGTTGATTTTGCCAGAATCGAGCCCATCGCCGTGGGCGCCATCATGCAGCCAGCAATCAGGGCCGGGTAGCCGAAACCCACCTGCAGCATCAATGGCATCAGGAACGGTACACAACCCGTCCCCAGACGAGACGCAATGTTCCCTGCAATCCCAACGGAAAACGTTCGGGTGTTAAAGAGCCCCAGGGAGATTAACGGCGTCGGGTGACGGCGCGCGTGACGTATATAAAGAAGGAATAACAGAATACCGCCGAGGATCACGGCGAGCGCTAACCACGTCGCGACGATCTTCTCGCCAAACAGCTCCATCCCGCTGGAGAATAACACCAGGCTCAGGCCAAACAGGAAAAAGCCGCCCATATCGAAGCTGCGCCTTGGCGTGGTGAAGTTCGGCATATATTTGCGGGCATACAGCAGCCCCGCAACGCCAATTGGAATATTAATCAGGAAGATCCAGTGCCAGCTTGCCCAGGTGACAAACACGCCACCGAGTACCGGGCCAAGAATCGGACCAACCAGGCCCGGCATGGTGACGAAGTTGAGCACGGGAAGCAGTTCGCTCCTGGGGTAGGCCCGCAGCAAGGCAAGGCGCGCCACCGGCATCATCATCGCACCGCCAATGCCCTGCAATACGCGGAAGATAACCAGCTCCGTTAAGGATGAGGAGAGCGCACAGGCCAGCGAACCGAGCGTAAAGAGCGTGACGGCCAGCATGAAAACTTTGCGGGTGCCAAAGCGGTCGGCCAGCCAGCCGCTGACCGGAATTAACATTGCGACCGTCAGGGTATAGCTGATGATGGCGGACTGCATCGCCAGCGGGGAGCGGTTAAGGCTTTGCGCTATAGCGGGAAGCGCTGTGTTGAGGATGGTGGCATCCAGTGCCTGCATAAAAAACGCCATGGCTGCAATCCACGGCAATCCGGCCATGCTGCGCGCTTTTTTCGTTGTCATTTATTTACCTGCTGGTGGGTTGGCGCGGCCAGCAATGCCTGGCACGCACTCAGGGCTCGCTGCCCGTCGCTTTCCTGGATGGCATCAACTATCGCCTGGTGCAAATCCAGTTTTACCACTTCGTTTTGTGTAATAGAGGTAAAGTAGGTGTGATACACCGAATGAAATAAAGAGGCAAAAGAGGTGAGGAACGGATTGGCGCTCATCATATAGATGTGTTCATGCCAGGCCATATCGACCTCAACCCAGCGTTCGCGGTTGAAGTTTTTTTTCAGGAACACCATCTCTTCCATCAGCGCGTTAAGCTGCGCTTTCTGCTCTGCTGTTCCTAGCGTGGCGGCAAGCAGACATGCCTGAGGTTCAAGGCTGCTGCGCATCACCAGAAAGTGATCGACGACCTGATGAAAGTTATCTTCCGTCATCCACCAGGAGAGCAGCTCCTGATCGAGAAAATTCCAGTTACTCTGTGGCATCACGCGTGTGCCAATACGAGGACGTGGAAGCACCATACCTTTTGCCGTCAGGGTTTTCACCGCTTCGCGCACGGCGGTACGGCTCACCCCAAACTGCTCACCCAGCTCCATTTCACCGGGCAGAATGCTACCTGGGGCATATTTTCCCGCTAAAATCCGCTGAGCCAGCTTTTCTGCCAGCACGTACGACAGGTTTTTTTGGGCGGCCAGCTGTTGTGCGCTTAATGGCATCGCTTTTATTCCTTAAAGATTCATGCTGATAATTATGCCACCTCGAATGTGATTGTGGTTGCAGATACATCAAATAGAACAATTTGTAGCTTGATTTCACCTCTGTTGGTGAAAAAAAACGCGGACGGTATCTTTTTTTAAATTTCCTCTTGTCACGTCGGAATAACTCCCTATAATGCGCCTCCACTGACACGGAACAACGGCACACACGCCGCCGGGTCAGCAGAGAAAAGCGAAATTAATCACTTGACTCTGAAGCGGGAAAGCGTAATATGCACACCCCGCGCCGCTGCGAAAAGCGA
>NZ_JAWNBW010000014.1:0-101769 GCF_034106085.1 Enterobacter sp. 302C9 | reverse complement strand
ATTTATTGTCCGAAGACATTAAGAATCCATGTCACTTTGAGTGCCCACACAGATTGTCTGATAAATTGTTAAAGAGCAGTGCAACGCGGCTTTCGCTCACCGTTGCGAGGTCCCGTATATTACGTTTTCCTCATTCAGAGTCAAGCGATTATTTTTGCTTTTCTCTGCCGGCGTTCATCTCTGAACCCCGCTAACCCGGCGGCCTGTAAGCCGTTGTTCCGTGTCAGTGGAGGCGCATTATAGGGAGTTCTCTGACGTTGACAACCCCTCTTTTAAAAAAAACTTTCAACCGTCTCTTTTTTGCTCAAAACCGTGCTACAGCGCCAGTTTTTCGAGCGTTTCAAAGCCATAACGGCGTAAAACGGGTAAAAGTTGCTCAGTCTCTTTCGTAATGGCCATACAAAACGCGATATTCGCATCGGTAGATTTCGCATCCGGCGCTTCATGCTCCAGCAACCAGGCCGTACGACGGGCGATAGCCGCACCGGAATCCACCAGGCGAGTCCCCTCCGGCAATACCTCTAATAGCTCTTCCTGTAATAGCGGGAAGTGGGTGCAGCCCAGCACAACAGTATCCGGGGGTTCAGGCATGCGCAGCCACGGACGAAGAATACGACGCAGCTCGTCGAGTGATACCGCCTTTCCATGCAGCTTCGCTTCAGCCATCTCCACCAGCTCAGCCGAACCCAGCATCGCAATCTGGCATTCGTTGGCAAAACGGTCGATCAGTTCGCGGGTATAAGGACGCTTTACCGTGCCTCGCGTTGCCAGCAGACCCACAATGCCGTTCGCCGTCAGGCGCGCGGCTGGCTTTATTGCAGGAACGACGCCCACAACCGGGAACTGGAATTTTTCACGCAGGGCGGGAAGAGAAACGGTGCTCGCCGTATTACAGGCGATGACGGCCAGCGCAAGGGGATAGCGCTTTTGTACCGCGGTGACGATTTCAACCACACGCTCAACAATAAAATCTTCGCTCTTTTCCCCATACGGGAAAGCGACGTTATCGAAGGCGTAGATGTAATGGAGATCCGGCAGGAGATGCCGAATCTCATCATAGACCGAAAGCCCACCGACGCCGGAATCAAACACCAGCACGGTGGGACGCGGATTAGAAGGTGTAGCTGCCAGACAAGGTGTATTCCCGTCCTGCAGTTTGGTAGCCATAAACTGTCTCGTAATCTTTATCGAACAGGTTGGCTATTTTACCACGAACTGTGAGATGTGAGGTGACAGGATACGAAACTGCGACATCCCACAGGCTGACACCGCCCATTTTTACTTTCTCAGACGGATAAGCACCAAAGTCAGTGTCGTAACGCGTACCGAGATAGTGATAAGTCAGGCTCCAGTCGAAATCATAGATCTGCGTGTCGAGCTGATATTTCACCTGCTGCTTAGCACGACGGTCCAGAAGTTCGTTGGTTGCGGCATTGCGGGCATCCACATAGTCGTAGCCTACAGTATGCGTCAACGGACCCGTATCAAACGATGCTGTCGCTTCCACACCTTTAATGCGCGCTTTACCGACGTTGTAATATTGCTGAAGGTTATTATCGAAGTCGATGAGATTATCGACGTCATTACGGTAGCCGGAGACGCGCCAGCTCACGCCGGCCGTCAGGCCTTCAAACGCACCTTCCCACTGCTTGCTCTCTTCGGGATCAAGATGGTCATTGCCATAGAAACCATAGAGTTGACCCAGATTCGGTGCTTTATAGGCCGTACCATAAGAAGCAACGAAGCGGTAACCCTCCACGAACTCCCAGGCCGCACTACTTTGCCAGGTGCCATGGCGACCGAACTGAGAGTTGTCATCGCTGCGAACCGCTCCTTCCAGAGTGAAGTCACCAAACTGCTGCAACCCGGTCAGGTAAACGCCGGTGTTACGCAGGTCGTAGCCGTTGGTCACGTAGTTTGTACCCGGCTCGGTGCTCTGCTTCTGCCAGTCAACGCCCGCGCCAATGTTTCCATGGCCAACATCAACGGAGTTCAGCCACTGGACGTTGTACTGCTTGATTTCATCCAGTGTGGCTGTCGAATCGTAGCGGCCCAAATTTGGGTCGTAGTTATAGTCCTTGCTGTGACTATAGCTGGTGAGCAGCTGTGAATGGAAGATGTCATCGTTGAAGCGCAATCCTGCATCCCAGGTCTGACTATAGAGCTGGCGGGTATCGACCAGTACGTCAGGGGTAAATGAACTGTAGTAACCGTCGTAGGCAGTACGGTTGCTATAGCCAAAGCCGCGAACAAATCCGCTCCACTGCTCCGAGAATGCGTGATCCAGTGCACCATAGAGCGTTTTATTCATAAAGCCGTCGCGATCGGTCTGGGCAAGGCCACCATTGTTGCCGTCCGCAACCACATCAAACCCTTTGGTATAGGTGTAATCACCCGCAAGCGTGACGCGCGTGCTGTCGCCCAATGTTTGCTGAGTACTGCCGCCATAATTCTGGTAACCATGCGACCCTACACCTGCATTCAGCGTGGTACCGTCCTTCGCGCGAGTGGTAATAATGTTTACGACTCCGCCAATCGCGTCCGAGCCGTATACCGCCGAACGCGGTCCACGAACATATTCGATACGCTGCACCAGGGAGATCGGGAACTGGCTGAGATCGGACGACCCCGTAACGCCCGCCTGGTTAAGGCGGATCCCATCAACAAGGATCAGGACATGGCTGGAGTTGGTGCCACGTATAAAGAGAGAAGAGAGTTGCCCCATCCCGCCATTTTGCGCCGTATCCACGCCGGGCAGGCGACGCATAACATCAAGGACTGAGGTTGATTGCCAACGGTCAATATCGGCACGCGTAACAACGGAGGTTGCAGCCAGAATAGTTTTTTCAGGTTGTTCAAAACGATTTGCCGTCACCACCAACGAGTCGGCGCTATCCTGCGCCCAGCCCGAAAATGCCGTGACGGACAACGCCGTCAACAGCGATACTTTTTTAATCATTGTTAAAGCATCCACAATATAAGAAGGATGCCGCAGGCCTCATCGATAGCACGCGATGATGAAACCAAATGCGACGTGATCCCGGCAGGTCTTCGGGCTAGGTGGCTATATAAGGATGAAGACTTCCCATTTTCACAGTGTCTACAACTCTCATCCCGCCAGACTTTACCGCTGCGCGTCAGCTCCAGATTTACACTGGATTCCCTTTTCACTCTCAGGAGACCGGAAACAGAATGCTACAATTAGACACGTATGGATGTCCAGACAGCTATTGCCCATTAAATCTGGACATCCCCTGAACAATGCCTACAATCCCCGCGTAATTCTTTATCATTCAGGACGCATCATGACCCCAGAACACCTCCCGACAGAACAGTACGACGCGCAGCTGGCAGAGAAAGTCGTCCGCCTGCAAAGTATGATGACGCCTTTCAACGCGCCCGTTCCCGAGGTGTTCCGCTCTCCCGTCAGCCATTACCGCATGCGCGCCGAGTTCCGCATCTGGCACGACGGTGACGACCTGTACCACATCATTTTCGATCAGCAGACGAAATCCCGTATTCGCGTGGACAGCTTTCCGGCGGCGAGCGAGCTCATTAACCAGTTGATGACGCTGATAATGGACGGCGTGCGCAACAATCCGGTACTGCGTAACAAGCTGTTCCAGATTGACTACCTGACCACGCAAAGCAATCAGGCGATTGTCTCCCTGCTGTACCACAAAGCGCTCAATGACGAGTGGCGCGAGCAGGCAGAAGCGCTGCGCGATGCGCTGCGCGCGCAGAACATCAACGTTCACCTGATTGGCCGCGCGACAAAAACCAAAATCATGCTGGATCAGGACTACATCGACGAGCGCCTGCCGGTGGCAGGTAAAGAGATGGTGTATCGTCAGGTCGAGAACAGCTTCACCCAGCCAAACGCTGCGATGAACGTGCAGATGCTGGAGTGGGCGCTGAAGGCGACGGAAGGGTCAACGGGCGATCTGCTTGAGCTCTACTGCGGTAACGGCAACTTCTCGCTGGCGCTGGCGCGTAATTTCGATCGCGTTCTGGCAACGGAAATCGCCAAGCCGTCGGTGGCTGCCGCGCAGTACAACATCGCTGCTAACCATATCGATAACGTGCAGATCATTCGTATGGCCGCGGAAGAGTTCACGCAGGCCATGAACGGCGTACGCCAGTTTAACCGCCTGGAAGGGATCGATTTGAAAAGCTACCAGTGTGAGACGATTTTTGTCGACCCGCCGCGCAGTGGCCTGGACAGCGAAACCGAGAAGATGGTTCAGGCGTACCCGCGTATTTTATACATCTCCTGTAACCCGGAGACGCTGTGCAAGAACCTCGAAACATTAGGCCAGACGCACAAGGTTGAACGTCTGGCGCTGTTCGATCAGTTCCCGTATACGCACCATATGGAGTGCGGCGTACTGCTCACGGCGAAGTAATGTGGGGGTTGTAGGGCAGGTAAGCGAAGCGCCACCTGCCAAAAAAGCCGGATGGCGCTTCGCTTATCCGGCCTACAATGACGAAACCCTTTACTCCGGTAACTGGCTCTTACGGCTACGCATGCGCGAGCCAATCCAGAACACCAGCGCCACAGACAGTACCGCAGGGAAGAAGTTAGAGCCGATATCCGGATACTCCGCGCGAACCACCGTGCTATACAGCAATACGCCCAGAATAAAGCAGGCAGCGGCCAGCCCCGGTAACCCCACCGGCATGGTGCGGTTCAGGTAACGTTGATGCAGGCAGTAAACCGTCAGCACCAGCGCAATAAGCGGGAAAATCGAAAATGGAACAATTGAGCTAAAAATAGCGGCAAACGTACCATTAATGGATAAGCCAGCGATCAATGCCAGCAACAGCGTCCCTTTATCCTGACCTGACTGTTTCATTACTCACCTTCACTCTTCGGTTTGATGTGCCAGTTTCTCTTGTTCACGGCGATACCAGTAGTACGCGCCTTTGGAGATCATCCTGAGCTGCAATACCAGCCGCTCTTCGAGCTGTTTGCGTTGTTCAATGCTGACATCCAGCGCTTCGGCACCCGCGCTGAAAACAATCGTCACCATCGCCTCGGCCTGTGCTTCAGTAAACGCACGCGGCATATGGTTTTCGAGTTCAAGATAGTCGGCAAGTTCCGCGATGAAGTGCTGAATTTCACGCGCGACGGCGGCACGAAACGCCGCCGATGTGCCCGAACGCTCGCGCAGAAGCAGACGAAACGCGTTGGGGTTATTGCCGATAAATTCCATAAAGGTCGATACGGAGGTGCGGATCACGCTGCCCCCTTTGGCGATACGCTGACGCGCCTGGCGCATCAGCTGGCGCAGCATCAGACCGCTCTCGTCGACCATAGTCAGGCCCAGTTCATCCACATCACGGAAATGACGATAGAAGGACGTTGGCGCAATCCCGGCCTCGCGTGCGACTTCGCGCAGGCTCAAACTGGCAAAACTCCGCTCAGCACTCAGTTGACTGAATGCGGCTTCCACCAGCGAACGCCGGGTTTTCTCTTTTTGTTGTGCTCTTACGCCCATCACGATAGTTGAATCCTTCCAAAGGCCTGATGGCACTATACCAGAGAATAAAATTAATCTGTTTGCCTGGCTTTGTGAATGATTGTTTACGTGCGGTTTGTGCTCCACTGCCCGAAAAAAGCACAACGATAATTGGGTTACTCTGGCAATGATGTTATGATTCTGTTGCTTTTATGTATAAGAACAGGTAAGCCTTACCATGCCACATTCCTACGATTACGACGCAATAGTTATTGGTTCCGGCCCCGGCGGCGAAGGTGCTGCTATGGGTCTGGTGAAACAGGGAGCCAGAGTAGCGGTCATCGAGCGCTACCATAATGTCGGCGGCGGTTGCACCCACTGGGGCACCATCCCTTCGAAAGCCCTCCGCCACGCCGTTAGCCGCATTATCGAATTTAACCAGAACCCTCTTTACAGCGACCACTCCCGACTTCTTCGTTCATCCTTTGCTGACATACTGAATCACGCGGATACCGTTATTAACCAGCAGACACGCATGCGTCAGGGATTTTATGAGCGTAACCACTGTGAAATTTTGCAGGGCAACGCGCATTTTGTGGATGAACACACCCTGGCACTCGAATGCCACGACGGTTCGGTTGAAACCATCACGGCTGAAAAATTTGTGATCGCCTGCGGCTCACGCCCTTACCATCCGGCCGACGTGGACTTCTCGCACCCGCGTGTTTACGACAGCGACTCGATTCTGAGCCTGCACCATGAGCCTCGCCACGTCATTATCTATGGCGCAGGGGTCATTGGTTGCGAATATGCGTCGATCTTCCGCGGAATGGACGTCAAAGTTGACCTGATCAACACTCGTGACCGCCTGCTGGCGTTCCTGGATCAGGAGATGTCGGACTCTCTCTCCTACCACTTCTGGAACAGCGGCGTGGTGATTCGCCACAACGAAGAGTACGAGAAGATCGAAGGCTGCGACGACGGGGTGATCATGCACCTGAAGTCCGGTAAGAAGCTGAAAGCAGACTGTCTGCTGTACGCCAACGGTCGTACCGGCAACACCGATTCACTGCAGCTGGAAAATATCGGGCTTGAAACCGACAGCCGCGGTCAGCTGAAGGTCAACAGCATGTATCAGACCGCCCTGCCGCACGTTTACGCGGTCGGCGACGTGATTGGCTACCCAAGCCTGGCCTCAGCCGCTTACGACCAGGGACGCATCGCCGCACAGGCGCTGGTAAAAGGCGAAGCGACGGCGCACCTGATCGAAGATATTCCGACGGGGATCTATACCATCCCGGAAATCAGTTCAGTCGGGAAAACCGAGCAGCAGCTGACGTCAATGAAGGTGCCTTACGAGGTGGGACGTGCCCAGTTTAAACATCTGGCGCGGGCGCAAATCGTGGGGATGAGCGTGGGAACGCTGAAGATCCTGTTCCATCGCGAAACGAAAGAGATCCTCGGCATTCACTGCTTTGGTGAACGCGCGGCGGAAATCATTCATATCGGCCAGGCGATAATGGAGCAGAAAGGCGGTGGTAACACCATTGAGTACTTCGTTAACACCACCTTTAACTACCCGACCATGGCGGAAGCCTATCGGGTAGCCGCGCTGAACGGCTTAAACCGCCTGTTTTAACGCGCTGTCAAAATGGCCATCCATCGAACCACGGATGGCCTCTGCCAGCTGCTCATAGCGGCTGCGCAGCGGTGAACCCGGACGATACACCAGGCCGATAGTGCGACGCGGCTCCGGCTTAATGCACGGCAGATAAACCACGCCATCACGTTTACGCTCGCGCGGCACGGCCAGCGCAGGCAGCAGCGTAATCCCGCTTCCCGCCGCGACCATATTACGCAGCGTTTCCAGGCTGGTTGCGCGGAAATGGGTATCCTCATCCGCACCCGCTTCGAAGCAGAAGCCCATCGCCTGATCGCGCAGGCAGTGGCCATCTTCCAGCATCAGCAGCTTTTCACCGGCCAGATCGGCCATCGGTACGCGATCGCGGTTCGCCCACGGGTGATCTTCATAGATCGCCAGCATCATCGGCTCATCGAACAGCGGCACTTCAATAAAGGCTTCACTCTCTTTCACCAGCGCCAGAATGGCGCAGTCGAGCTTGCCGCTGTCTAACTGCGCCAGCAGCTGATGGGTTTGCGCTTCATGCAGGTACATTTCGAGTTTCGGGAACGTCTGGTGCAGCATCGGAATGATGTGCGGCAACAGGTACGGGCCAACGGTTGGGATCAGGCCGATATGCAGCGGGCCGGACATCGCCTCCCCCTGCTGGCTTGCCATTTCCTTGAGCACTTTGACCTCGCGCAGCACGGTGCGCGCCTGATCCACCAGCAGCAGACCTGCCTGTGTGAACAGAACCTTACGACTGGTGCGCTCCAGCAGCATCACGCCCAGCTCGTCTTCCAGCTTGCGGATCTGACCGCTCAGCGTGGGCTGGCTGACGTGGCAGGAATCTGCCGCGCGGCGAAAGTGACGATGCTCGGCTAACGCTACCAGGTATTCAAGATCACGAATATTCATTATTCATCCTCCGTCGCCACGATAGTTCATGGCGATAGATAGCATAGCAACGAACGATTATCCCTATCAAGCATTCTGTTGAATAATACACCACATAGACGAGGCGGCACGTGTTTGACCCTTGACGTCCCCGCACCGTCAGCGAGTTTCTCTCAAAACTCGAACAACTAAAGCCAACGTGAACTTTTGCGGACCCCGTGGTCCGCTTTTTTTTGCGTAAAAGAGCCCGGGGATAAAAGCAAAATGGCAACCGAAGTTGCCATTTTTAGTGTTTGCTCCCTCTCCCCGTGGGAGAGGGCCGGGGTGAGGGCACCAGCCCGCACTGTTCAAACCAAATCAAACCAACCGGTTTTTCGCATCCGCTATCGCCTGCGCCACCTGCTTCGGCGACACGCCGCCTTTCGCGGCACGTTTATCCAGACAAGACTGCAGCGCAAGGATCGGATACACATCATCCCCGATAACCGCGCTGAACTTCTGCAGGTCTGCCAGCGCCAGATCTTCCAGTGGTTTACCCTGACGAATGGCTTCCACCACCGCTTCACCCACAATGTGGTGCGCTTCACGGAAAGGTACGCCTTTCGCCACCAGATAATCCGCCAGTTCGGTAGAGTTCGCATAGCCCTGCTGCGCCGCTTCCTGGCAGCGCGGACGTTTCACCTGAATGCCGTCCAGCACCAGGGCGCCCATATGCAGACAGTCCAGCCAGGTGTCGAGCGCGTCGAACAGCCCTTCTTTGTCTTCCTGCATGTCTTTGTTATACGCCAGCGGCAGCCCTTTCAGGGTCATCATCATGCCGGTCAGCGCGCCCTGCACGCGGCCACATTTGCCGCGGATCAGCTCCAGCGCGTCCGGGTTTTTCTTCTGCGGCATCAGGGAGGAGCCTGAGGTCACGCGGTCGGAGAGCTCGACGAAGCCCGCTTCGCCAGAGTTAAAGAAGATCAGGTCTTCGGCAAAGCGCGACAGATGCACCATTCCGATAGACGCATTGGAGAGCAGCTCCAGCACGTGGTCGCGGTCGGACACGCTGTCCAGGCTGTTACGGGTGGCGGAAGCAAAGCCCAGCCAGCCTGCCAGCTGCTCACGGTCGATTTCATACGCCGTACCGGCCAGCGCGCCGCTGCCCAGCGGGCTGACGTCCAGACGCTTCAGGGTATCCTGCAGACGGCTTTCGTCACGTGCCAGCATCTCGACGTAGGCCAGACACCAGTGCGCGAAGGTCACCGGTTGGGCGCGCTGCAGGTGGGTATAACCCGGCATCACCGCGTCCTGGTTGTTCTGCGCGGTCTCCACCAGCGCACTCTGCAGCTGGCGGTTAGCCGCCAGCAGTTCGCCAACGGTATCTTTGCACCACAGCTTCAGATCGGTGGCGACCTGGTCGTTACGACTGCGGCCGGTATGCAGCTTTTTACCCAGCTGGCCGACTTTGTCGATAAGTTTGCCTTCCACCCAGCTGTGAATATCTTCAGCATCGCTTTCGAGGATCTGCTGCGGGTTAAGACGCACCTCTTCCAGCAGATTGTTCAGCGCCTCTTCCAGCCGTAATTGTTCGTCGGCGGTCAGTACGCCTACCGTTACCAGCGCCCTGGACCAGGCCACAGAGCCGACAATATCCTGTTCGGCCAGGCGGTAGTCGAAGCGCAAAGAGTCGTTGAACTGTTTGAACCGCTGATCCGCTGCCTGTGTAAAACGCCCACCCCAAAGTGCCATAACATGCTTCCTTTATTCGTTAGTTCTGCCGGGTGGCGCTTCGCTTACCCGGCCTACGGTCTTGTAGGCCCGGCAAGCAGAGCGCCGCCGGGCATTAAATCGATTACGCCAGAATACGCGTGCCAATCGGCGTGCCGTTAAACAGCGCCGGCAGTTGTTCCGCGTGACGCCAGGAGGCGATATCCACCGGACGGCCCAGCGTGCGTGCGGCATCCAGCGCGGCGTTCACTTTGACGATCATGCCGTCGGTAATAATGCCCTGGGCAATCAGCTGCTCGGCTTTCTCAGCCGTCATTTCCGCAATGCGCTGGCCTTTGCCGTCCAGAATGCCGCTCACGTCGGAAAGCAGGATCAGATCCGCACCCAGCGTTGCCGCCAGTGCCGTCGCCGCCTGGTCAGCGTTGACGTTCATCAGCTCGCCCTCTTCGGTCACGCCGATAGAGCTCACCACCGGCAGGAACCCCCCTTCCAGCAGCGTGTTAATCAGCTTAGGCGAACCCGGCTGCGCCAGTCCAACGTGGCCGAGCTCTTCGTCGAGCTGGGTCACTTTTACGCTGTCGCCATCGCCCAGACAGAGGCCAACGGATGCGATGTGGTGTTTCTTCGCCCACGCCAGCAGCGTTTTGTTCGCCGTACCCGCCAGCGCACCGGTAATGATGTCAATCTGGTCAGCAGGCGTGACGCGCAGGCCGTTCTTCTTTTTCACCGGCAGGTTGAGCCCTTTCATCAGCTCATCCACCACGCAGCCGCCGCCGTGCACAATCACCAGCGGACGCTGGTGTGATTCGCGATAGTTCACCAGCGCGGTAAACAGACGCTCCAGTGCTTCTTCGCTGTCCAGCAGTACACCACCGAGTTTGATAATTAATGGGTTCATCATCACACCTTAAATAAGAGCCTGCGTTTCCGGGAAACCGAAACGAATATTTGCACACTGCATTGCCTGTGCGGCAGCGCCTTTGAGTAAGTTATCTTCCGCGGCGACCACAATCAGATGCTCGCCCTGCACGGCAAAGCCGATGTCGCAGAACGGCAGGCCGACCACGTTTTTCAGCGCCGGCACGCTTTTATCGTACAGGCGCACCAGCGGTTTATCCGCATACGCCTGCGTGAAGGCCTCGTTCACCTGCTCTTTGGTCACGCCCGGCTTCAGGCGGCAGGTAATGGTTTCGAGGATCCCGCGCGGGAAGCTGCCCAGATGCGGCGTGAAAATGACGTCCGCGCCCAGATGCGTCGTGATTTCAGGGTGATGACGGTGATTAAACACGCCATACGGCTGAAGGCTCACTTCGCAGAAGCTGTTGGAAATAGCGGCCTTGCGCCCTGCTCCGCTCACGCCGCTGGTGGCGTTGATCACCGGCCACTGGCTCAGATCCAGCAGGCCTGCGTCGATCAGCGGCTTCAGGGAAAGCTGCGCCGCCGTCGGGTAGCAGCCCGGAACGGCAATCAGGTCCGCTTCTTTCAGTTTATCTGTGCTCCACTCCGCCAGTCCGTACACCGCTTTTTCCAGCAGTTCCGGATGCTGATGGGTGAAGCCGTAATATTTTTCGTAAAACGCACCGTCGTTCACGCGGAACGCGCCGGAAAGGTCGAAGACCACGCAGCCAGCCGCCAGGAACTGCGGCGCCAGGTCGTGGCTGACCTCGTGCGCGGTGGCTAAAAACACCACGTCGACGCCGTCGGTAAACTCGCTGATGTCAGACATGGGCTGCAGCGGCAGATCGACAAGACCCTTAAGCTGCGGATGCAAATCGGAAATTAACTTTCCTGCATCATTGCTTTGCGCTGACACGGTCAAAGCGGTTATGGTCATATGTGGATGGCGATTCACGTAGCTTACAAGCTCTGCGCCCGCATAACCGCTAGCGCCTACAATCAGCGTATTCAACATCGGGTTCCTTTATGCTCAACGTTAATGTATTTTTATTCACATTTATTGCATGAATATTGATACTATCACGACCTAAGGTGTGTCAACAATGAAAATGAACTTACCGCCATTTATCGAGATCTACCGCGCCCTGATTGCCACTCCGTCCATCAGCGCAACGGAAGAAGCGCTGGATCAGAGCAATGAGTCTTTAATCAATCTGCTGGCGGGTTGGTTTAGCGATCTTGGGTTTAACGTTGAGGTTCAGCCCGTTCCCGGAACACGCCACAAATTTAACCTGCTCGCCAGCACCGGAACCGGTGCGGGCGGCCTGCTGCTGGCCGGCCATACCGACACCGTGCCGTTTGACGATGGCCGCTGGACGCGCGATCCGTTCACCCTGACCGAGCACGACAACAAGCTCTATGGCCTGGGCACCGCCGACATGAAAGGCTTCTTCGCCTTTATCCTCGACGCGCTGCGTGACGTGGACGTGACGAAGCTGAAAAAACCGCTCTACATTCTGGCGACCGCCGACGAAGAAACCAGCATGGCGGGCGCGCGCTACTTCTCTGAAAACACGTCGATTCGCCCGGATTGCGCGATCATCGGCGAGCCGACGTCTCTGCAGCCGATTCGCGCGCACAAAGGCCATATCTCTACGGCCGTGCGCGTGCTGGGTCAGTCCGGCCACTCCAGCGACCCGGCGCGCGGCGTGAACGCCATCGAGCTGATGCATGACGCCATCGGCCGCATCATGACCCTGCGCGACGATCTGAAAGAGCGCTACCACTACGACGCGTTCACCGTGCCGTATCCGACGCTGAACCTCGGCAGCCTGCATGGCGGCGATGCCTCCAACCGTATCTGCGCCTGCTGCGAACTGCATATGGACATCCGCCCGCTGCCGGGCATGACGCTGAGCGATCTCGACGGCCTGCTGAATGAAGCGCTGGCTCCGGTGAGCGAGCGCTGGCCGGGCCGCCTGACGGTCTCCGAACTGCATCCGCCGATCCCGGGTTACGAATGCCCGCCGGATCATCAGCTGGTTGAGGTGGTGGAAAAGCTGCTCGGTGAGAAAACCGACGTGGTGAACTACTGCACCGAAGCGCCGTTTATTCAGACGCTTTGCCCTACGCTGGTCCTGGGCCCCGGCTCCATCAACCAGGCCCACCAGCCGGATGAATATCTGGAAACCCGCTTCATCAAGCCAACCCGCGAACTGATTACCCAGGTTGTGCATCACTTCTGCTGGCATTAAAACCGCACCGAAGAGTCCCCTCTCCCAGTGGGAGAGGGTTAGGGTGAGGGCAACAAATCGCATGATCTCCGTCACATTCCCATAAGCATCTCTTATCTGACGCAATGCGAATTAAATTTCGTAAATTGCCCGCATTTATTCGTTTGCTGAACCGTTTTCGCAGCAATTGACGACGGGGGTTTTACGTGGCTTTATAAAGGGAGATGACAAAATAATGTCCAGATGATTTTCGCCTGGGCATAAACAAAAATGATGGGGTGACTGGGTTTTTATGAACGAACAATATTCCGCGTTGCGTAGTAATGTCAGTATGCTCGGCAAAGTGCTTGGAGATACCATCAAAGACGCGTTGGGGGAGAACATCCTCGACCGCGTTGAAACCATCCGCAAGCTGTCTAAATCTTCCCGTGCCGGTAACGAGGCCAGTCGTCAGGAGCTGCTCACCACCTTGCAGAACCTCTCTAACGATGAGCTGCTGCCCGTTGCACGCGCATTCAGCCAGTTCCTGAACCTGGCTAACACCGCTGAGCAATACCACAGCATTTCGCCAAACGGCGAAGCGGCAAGCAACCCGGAAGTCATTGCCCGCACCCTGCGTAAACTGAAAGACCAGCCAGACCTCAACGAAGCCACCATCAAAAAAGCGGTGGAGTCGCTTTCGCTGGAGCTGGTGCTGACCGCACACCCCACTGAAATTACCCGTCGCACCCTGATCCACAAAATGGTGGAAGTGAACAACTGTCTGAAGCAGTTGGATAACAAAGACATTGCCGACTACGAACGTAACCAGCTGATGCGCCGTCTGCGCCAGCTGATTGCCCAGTCCTGGCACACCGATGAAATTCGTAAGCATCGCCCAAGCCCGGTCGACGAAGCCAAATGGGGCTTTGCGGTGGTGGAAAACAGCCTGTGGGAAGGGGTGCCTAACTACCTGCGCGAGCTGAACGAACAGCTGGAAGAGAACCTCGGCTACCGCCTGCCGGTCGACTTTGTTCCGGTGCGCTTCACCTCCTGGATGGGCGGCGACCGCGACGGTAACCCGAACGTGACCGCGGAAATCACCCGTCACGTCCTGCTGCTGAGCCGCTGGAAAGCGACCGACCTGTTCCTGAAAGACATTCAGGTGCTGATCTCCGAGCTATCGATGGTTGAAGCGACGCCGGAACTGCGCGCGCTGGCCGGAGAAGAAGGCGCCAGCGAGCCGTACCGTTTCCTGATGAAGAAACTGCGTGGTCAGCTGATGGCCACTCAGGCCTGGCTGGAAGCGCGTCTGAAAGGTCAGCGCCTGCCAAAACCAGAGGGTCTGCTCAGCCAGAACGAACAGCTCTGGGAGCCGCTGTATGCCTGTTATAAATCACTGCAGGCCTGCGGGATGGGCATCATCGCTAACGGCGAACTGCTCGACACCCTGCGCCGCGTGAAGTGTTTCGGCGTGCCGCTGGTGCGTATCGACGTACGTCAGGAAAGTACCCGTCATACCGAAGCGCTGGGCGAGCTGACCCGCTATCTCGGCATCGGCGACTATGAAAGCTGGTCCGAAGCCGACAAACAGGCCTTCCTGATCCGCGAGCTGAACTCGAAGCGCCCTCTGCTGCCGCGCAACTGGGAGCCAAGCAACGAAACCCGCGAGGTGCTCAACACCTGTAAAGCGATCGTGGACGCACCGAAAGGATCGGTGGCCGCCTATGTGATCTCCATGGCGAAGACCCCGTCCGACGTGCTGGGCGTTCACCTTCTGCTGAAAGAAGCGGGAATCGACTACGCCCTGCCGGTCGCCCCGCTGTTTGAGACCCTCGACGACCTGAACAACGCCAACGACGTCATGACCCAGCTGCTGAATATCGACTGGTACCGCGGCTTTATTCAGGGCAAACAGATGGTGATGATTGGCTATTCCGACTCCGCGAAAGATGCGGGCGTGATGGCGGCATCCTGGGCGCAGTATCAGGCGCAGGACGCACTGATCAAAACCTGCGAGAAAGCCGGTATTGAGCTGACCCTGTTCCACGGACGCGGTGGCTCGATTGGCCGTGGCGGTGCACCTGCACACGCAGCGCTGCTTTCACAGCCGCCGGGAAGCCTGAAAGGCGGCCTGCGCGTCACCGAGCAGGGCGAGATGATCCGCTTCAAGTACGGTCTGCCGGAAGTGACCATCAGCAGCCTGTCGCTCTACACCAGCGCTATCCTGGAAGCAAACCTGCTGCCACCGCCGGAGCCGAAAGCATCCTGGTGCCATATCATGGACGAGCTGTCTGATATCTCCTGCGATCTGTACCGCGGCTACGTGCGTGAAAACAAAGATTTCGTTCCTTACTTCCGCTCGGCCACGCCTGAGCAGGAGCTGGGTAAACTGCCGCTGGGCTCACGTCCTGCGAAGCGTCGCCCGACCGGTGGCGTAGAGTCTCTGCGCGCGATCCCGTGGATCTTCGCCTGGACGCAGAACCGTTTGATGCTGCCCGCCTGGCTGGGTGCCGGTGCCGCGCTGCAAAAAGTGGTGGAAGACGGTAAACAGAACGAACTGGAAACCATGTGCCGCGACTGGCCGTTCTTCTCTACCCGTCTGGGCATGCTGGAGATGGTCTTCTCGAAAGCCGACCTGTGGCTGGCGGAATACTACGACCAGCGTCTGGTGAAACCAGAGCTGTGGGCGCTGGGTAAAGAGCTGCGCGAACTGCTGGAAGGCGACATCAAAGTGGTACTCGACATCGCCAACGACTCACATCTGATGGCGGACCTGCCGTGGATTGCCGAGTCTATTCAGCTGCGTAACATCTACACCGACCCGCTGAACGTCCTGCAGGCAGAGCTGCTGCACCGTTCGCGTCTGGCGGAAGAAGAAGGTAAAGAGCCGGATCCGCGCGTTGAACAGGCGCTGATGGTGACGATTGCGGGCGTTGCTGCGGGTATGCGTAACACCGGCTAATACTCTATGCCCGGCGGCGCCGCGCTTGCCCGGACCTGTGACTGGTAGGCCGGGTAAGCGTTAGCGCCACCCGGCACATTTCGGTAGTCTTCTCATGCATTCCGATATCACCCGAATCCTGGCAGACCTGGTAAACCGCACGCTACCGCTGGGCCAGATTCATTTCTCAGCGCTGTCTGAACAGCATTCCCGAACATCTCCCTGCCTCGTCATTACCCTTGATGCCCCCTGTGAGGCGATATTTTCATCCTTTGGACACTTAACGCAGCCATCGCCTGACGCCCTGAGCATACATTTCGGTAAGCAGCTGCTGACTATCGAGTTACAGCATGACAATACGCTTGTGCAGCAGCTCCAGGTTGCCCGCCGCGGTCCGCGAACGGGTGCTTTTCTTCTGCAGACGCTAACCGAATTACAGATGCAGCCGGATGAGCAAGAGACCGCGATACTGGTGGTATTAAGCTTGCTCAGCCACTGCCGGGATCTGCTTGGCAGCGACATCCACACCGCCAGCCGCAGCCGCGCCCTGTTTGAGGCCATTCGCCGCTTCATCGAAGAACATCATGCTTCGGCGTTAACCCGTGAATCCGTCGCGCAGGCGTTCTACGTCTCGCCGAACTACCTTTCCCACCTCTTTCAGAAGATTGGCAACGTGGGTTTCAACGAATACCTGACCCAAACGCGACTCGAACACGCGCGCCAGCTGCTGAAAGGCTACGATCTTAAAATCAAAGATATCGCCGCACGCTGTGGGTTTACAGACAGCAATTACTTCTGCCGTCTCTTTCGCAAGCACACCGAACGCTCTCCTTCCGAATATCGTCGCCAGTATCACAGCGAGCTGACCGCCAAAAAATAGCATTGTGATCGCTCTCGCACTTCGCTAAGGACATTACATTTGTCCAGTATTTGGCAAAATTGGCCTGTATCCGCCCTGCCTGCCCGCGCCTTATCCTTTGTTCAGCCTTTCTGACTTAAGGAAAAATAATGGAACTGTACCTGGATACCGCCAACGTGGCGGAAGTTGAACGCCTGGCGCGGGTCTTCCCCATTGCGGGCGTCACTACCAATCCGAGCATCGTTGCCGCCAGCCGTGAATCCATCTGGGACGTGCTGCCGCGTCTGCAAAAAGCCATCGGGCCGGAAGGCACGCTGTTTGCTCAAACCATGAGCCGCGATGCCGAAGGGATGGTGGCAGAGGCCAAACGTCTGAGTAACGCCGTCCCGGGCATCGTGGTGAAAATCCCGGTGACGGCTCAGGGGCTCATCGCGATTAAGGCGTTGAAAAAAGAAGGGATAGCCACGCTGGGGACCGCCGTTTACAGCGCGGCACAGGGCCTGCTCGCCGCGCTGGCAGGCGCGAAATATGTCGCGCCGTACGTAAACCGCATTGACGCGCAGGGCGGTGACGGCATTCGCATGGTCCAGGAGCTGCAATCCCTGCTGGAACTGCACGCGCCGGAAAGCAAAGTGCTGGCCGCCAGCTTCAAAACGCCGCGGCAGGCGCTGGACTGCCTGCTGGCGGGATGCGAGGCAATCACGCTTCCCTTAGACGTAGCGCAACAAATGCTCGGCACGCCAGCGGTAGAGTCAGCCATAGAGAAGTTCGAGCAGGACTGGAAAAACGCGTTTGGTAACCTCAACCTCTAAGGGAGAACTGTTATGGACCGTATCATTCAATCGCCGGGAAAATATATCCAGGGCGCTGATGTGCTTACCCGTCTCGGCGACTATCTGAAACCCCTGGCCAATCGCTGGCTGGTCGTCGGCGATAAATTTGTGCTGGGTTTTGCCGAAGAGACCCTGCGCCAGAGTTTTAAAAAAGCCGAACTGCACGCCGAAATTGCGCCGTTTGGCGGCGAATGTTCGCAAAATGAAATCGATCGGCTGAAAAAGCTGGCAGACAGCGCCGACTGCCTGGCGGTGCTGGGTATCGGCGGTGGTAAAACGCTGGATACCGCTAAAGCGCTGGCCCATTTTATGGACGTGCCGGTCGCTATAGCCCCGACAATCGCCTCCACCGATGCGCCGTGCAGCGCCCTTTCGGTCATTTACACCGACAGCGGTGAGTTCGATCGCTACCTGATGCTGCCGCACAACCCGAACATGGTAATCGTCGATACCAAAGTGGTCGCGGGCGCGCCGGCACGCCTGCTGGCCGCCGGGATTGGCGATGCGCTGGCAACCTGGTTTGAAGCACGCGCCTGCTCGCGCAGCGGCGCGACCACCATGGCGGGCGGCAAATGTACGCAGGCTGCACTCGCGCTGGCCGAGCTGTGCTACAACACGCTGGTTGAAGAGGGTGAAAAAGCCATGCTGGCCGCGGAACAGCATGTGGTTACACCGGCGCTGGAACGCATTATCGAAGCCAACACCTATCTCAGCGGCGTAGGCTTTGAAAGCGGCGGGCTGGCGGCGGCACACGCTATTCATAACGGAATGACGGCGGTACCGGACGCGCACCACTTCTATCACGGTGAAAAAGTAGCGTTTGGCACGCTGACGCAGCTGGTGCTGGAAAACGCGCCGGTAGAAGAAATAGAGGCCGTCGCGGCGCTTTGTCACAGCGTTGGGTTGCCGATCACGCTGGCGCAGCTGAACATCAAAGAGGATATTCCGGCCAAAATGCGTTTGATCGCGGAAGCCTCGTGTGCCGAAGGGGAAACTATCCACAACATGCCCGGCGGCGTAACGCCGGATCAGGTATATGCGGCGCTGCTGGTGGCCGACCAGTATGGGCAGCGGTTCCTGCAGGAGTGGGAGTAAATAGCGTGAACAAAAATCCCCGCATCAGCGGGGATTTTTTTGCCCGTAGGCCGGGTAAGCCTTAGCGCCACCCGGCACAAGGGTTACTGCAGGTCGAACCGATCCAGATCCATTACCTTCGCCCATGCGGCAACGAAGTCGCGGACGAACTTCTCGCTGGCATCGCTGCTGGCATAAACCTCTGCCAGCGCGCGCAGGACGGCGTTAGAACCGAAGACCAGATCGGCGCGGGTGGCGGTGTATTTCACTTCACCGCTGGCGCGATCGCTTCCGGCAAACAGTTCATTAGATTCGTCGGTTGCCTTCCACTGGGTGTTCATGTCCAGCAGATTCACGAAGAAATCGTTGCTCAGCACGCCCTCACGGTCGGTAAACACGCCATTCTTGCTGCCATCAAAGTTAGCACCCAGCACGCGCAGGCCACCGATCAGCACCGTCAGCTCAGGCGCGGTCAGCGTCAGCTGCTGGGCTTTGTCGATCAGCAGTGACTCAGTGGTGGACACATCCACCTGCGCACGGTAGTTGCGGAAGCCGTCGGCAATCGGTTCGAGCAGGTTAAACATCTCGATATCCGTCTGATCCTGACGCGCATCGACGCGGCCCGGGGTGAACGGAACGTTGACGTAAACGCCTGCCGCTTTCGCCGCCTGCTCAACGCCCACCACGCCCGCCAGCACGATGATATCCGCCAGAGAGGCTTTGTTGGTGGTGCGCTGGATAGCTTCCAGAGCCGGCAACGCGCGAACCGCTGCGGCGTTCACATCCCAGTCGCGCTGAGGAGCCAGCGCCAGACGCGCGCCGTTGGCGCCGCCGCGCTTGTCGCCGCCGCGGAAGGTCGACGCTGATGCCCAGGCAACGGAAACCAGTTCGCTCACGGAGAGGCCAGAGGCAGCGATTTCCGCCTTCAGGCTTTCAATGTCTTCTTTCGACGGATTGAACACCGCCTGCGGCAGCGGGTCCTGCCAAATCAGATCTTCTTTCGGCACTTCCGGGCCAAGGTAACGCGATTTTGGCCCCATATCGCGGTGGGTCAGCTTGTACCACGCGCGCGCGAAGGCTTCGTTGAAGGCCTGCGGATCGTTCAGGAAGCGGCGGGAAATTTTCTCGAATTCCGGATCAAAACGCAGCGTCAGGTCGGTGACCAGCATAGTAGGTTTGCGTTTTTTCGACGGGTCGAACGGGTCAGGCATGATTTCCGGAGCATCCACGGCTTCAAACTGAATCGCCCCCGCCGGGCTGCGGGTCTGCACCCATTCGTATTTGAACAGGTTCTCGAAGAAGTAGTTGCTCCACTGGGTCGGGGTTTGCGACCAGATGACTTCCAGACCGGAGGTAATGGCATCTGCGCCAATTCCCGTGCCGTGCGTGCTGGCCCAGCCCAGGCCCTGCGCTTCAATCGGCGAGGCTTCCGGGTCGGTGCCGACGTGCGTGGCTTCACCCGCGCCGTGGGTTTTGCCGAGGGTGTGGCCGCCCGCGATCAGCGCAACGGTCTCTTCGTCGTTCATCCCCATGTTGCCGAAGGTGGCACGAATGGCCGCCGCAGCAGACAGAGGTTCACCGCTGGCGTTTGGCCCTTCCGGGTTCACATAAATCAGGCCCATTTCGGTGGCGGCGAGAGGTCGCTTCGCCAGCGCCTCCGGGTCACGGTGGGTTAGCCAGGCTTTTTCATCACCCCAGTTCACGTCCAGGTCTGGTTCCCAGACGTCTTCACGCCCGGCACCGAAACCAAACGTACGGAAGCCGGAGTTCTCCAGCGCCACGTTACCCGCGAGGATAAACAGGTCGGCCCAGGAAATTTTTTGTCCGTATTTTTGCTTGATTGGCCACAGCAGACGGCGCGCCTTATCCAGGCTCACGTTATCCGGCCAGGAGTTCAGCGGCGCAAAGCGCTGTTGACCGCGGCCTGCGCCACCGCGCCCGTCAACGGAGCGATAGGTACCCGCGCCGTGCCAGGCCATACGGATAAACAGGCCCGCATAGCTGCCCCAGTCGGCAGGCCACCACGGTTGAGAGTCGGTTAAAAGGGCTTTGAGGTCGCCTTTAAGGGCGGAGTAATCAAGTTTGCTGAATTCTTTGCGGTAGTCGAAGTCTTCACCCAGCGGGTTCGAACGATTGGAATGTTGGTTAAGAAGATCGATGCGGAGTTGTTTTGGCCACCAGTCGCGGCTGCCTGTACCTGCCCCCGCGCTGTGATCGACGCCGCCCTGGTGGAACGGGCATTTGCCGACCGATGCCGCTTTATTGGTCTCGTCTGACGTGCTCATCGCTATGCTCCCTTTTACAGTGTTACCGTTACGATATACACCACTAGCAATAAGTTATAGTTGAATTAATCCACAGATTCGATAGCTAATACCTTTTAACTATTCGCGTAACTAAAAAGCCCTCGTATTACGAGGGCTTTGTGCTTATTACGCCGGACGAACGCCCAGCGTATGGCAAATGGCGTAGCTCATCTCCGCGCGGTTCAGCGTATAGAAGTGGAAATCTTTCACCCCTTCACGGCTTAAAATTTTCACCATGTCCATCGCGATATTCGCCCCCACCAGCTTGCGGGTTTCCGGGTCATCGTCCAGCCCTTCGTACATTTTGGACATCCACAGCGGAATGCGGACATTGGTCATATCGGCGAACTTCTTCGCCTGTTTGAAGTTAGAAACCGGCAGAATACCCGGGATAATTTCAACGTCGATGCCCGCGGAGACGCAGCGGTCACGGAATCGCAGGTAGCTTTCCACATCAAAGAAGAACTGGGTAATGGCACGGTTCGCGCCGGCGTCCACTTTACGCCTGAGGTTCAGCAGATCGGCCTGGGCACTTTTCGCTTCCGGATGCACCTCAGGATAAGCGGCAACGGAGATATCAAAATCAGCCACCTCTTTCAGCAGCGCGACCAGATCGGCGGCATACATGTCCGGCTTACCGCTGCCCGGCGGCAGGTCACCGCGCAGAGCGACGATATGACGAATGCCGTTATTCCAGTAATCCTGAGCGATGGCCCGCAGCTCGTCGCGGGTCGCGTCGATACAGGTGAGGTGCGGCGCTGCTTCCAGACCGGTACGATCTTTGATGCCTTTAATGATGCTGTGCGTACGGTCACGCTCGCCGGAGTTCGCACCGTAAGTCACGGAGACGAACTTCGGCTTCAGGCTGCTAAGACGATCGATAGAGCTCCACAGGGTTTGCTCCATTTCACTGGTGCGCGGCGGGAAAAATTCAAAAGAGACGTTAATCTGGCCGTTTACTTCGGCCAGGCTCTGATTCAGTGCTTCCCGCTGGTTGGCGTGAAAAAAGCTCATACCTTACCTCTATCAATCGCATGTCGTTATTTGTTGTGTTGTGAACTTCTATACGTTTAGACGTCCAGATGTAAAAATGACGGAAAAGCGGAGGGACGTCAACATAAATAATCAACAATAACGGTGAGGTTTGCTCAGGGAATATGAGGGAAATTCAGGATGAGGGTGAGTGCGGTCTGAGGCCCTCACCCTAACCCTCTCCCACAGGAAGAGGGAAATTCAGGCTTTACAGCAGCTTAGCCAGACGGTTGATGTCGGACTGAATGGCTCCAGCGGTGACATCGCGTCCCGCGCCAGGGCCGCGGATCACCAGCGGGTTATCGCGATACCAGCGGCTTTCGATGGCGAAGACGTTATCGCACGGCAGCAGCGCCGCCAGCGGATGTTCAGGACGCACCGCCTCGACGCCGACTCGCGCTTTTCCGTTGGCCTCGAAACGCGCCACGTAGCGCAGTACCAGCCCCATCTCGTTCGCCGCTTCCAGACGCTGTACCATCTGCTCGTTAAGCTCTTCACCATTTTCAAAGAAATGATCCACAGAACCTTCTTCACAGCCGGCAGGCACCAGCGATTCGACGCGTACGGCGTCCGGTTCGATGTCATAACCGGCTTCACGCGCCAGGATCACCAGCTTACGCATCACGTCTTTGCCGGAAAGGTCAACGCGCGGATCGGGCTCGGTTAAGCCCTGCTGCCACGCCTGATCCACCAGGTCGGTGAACGGTACGGTGCCGTCAAACTGCAGGAAAAGCCAGGAGAGCGTGCCGGAGAAGATACCGCTCAGCGCCAGAATGCTGTCGCCGCTTTCAATCAGGTCACGCACGGTGTGGTTAACCGGCAGGCCAGCCCCAACGGTGGCGTTATAGAGCCAGTGGCGCCCTGTTTTTTCAAACGCGTCGTGGATCTGGCGGTATTTATCGGTGCTGCTCGCCCCCGCCAGCTTGTTCGCACTGATGACGTGGAAACCGTGGCTGGCGAAATCCAGATACTGATCCGCAAGCTGTTCGCTTGCGGTAACGTCCAGCACCACCAGATCGTCATACGGGTGCGCGCGCATCCAGAGGAACAGCGACTCTTCATCCTGCTCAACCGCTTCATCATTAAAGAACGCAAGCGCGCGGCTGGCGTCCAGCCCTTCGTAGTTCAGGAGGCTGCGGCGGCTGTCCACCACGCCCGCGAGAATGAATTCGAATCCGGTACGCGCCGAGAGCGTCACCTGTTCGCGGGCGAACAGTTCCAGCCAGCGGGAACCGATGTTGCCTTTCCCGAACAGCACCAGGCCGATGCGCTTTTCCGCGCGGAACAGGGAGGTGTGCAGACCCTGAATCAGGCTCTCGGTTGGGCCTTTACGCAGGACGGCGACCAGGCTGATGCCCTCTTCCGACTGCCAGGTGAATTCCACCGGCTGGCCTTTCAGCTGCTGCCAGAAGCGGTGGCAGTGCAGCGGGTTACGGGTGACGCCCGCGCCCACCATCGCCACCAGCGCCAGCCCCTGACGCAGGCGAAGCTCGCCCGGCAGGCCCGCTTCATCCAGAATTTTCAGCGCGCTGTCCGCCACTTCCGCGGTATAGCAGAACTGCAGCAGCTGGCGATCGTTATGCACGCCAACGGCCAGCGGACGCACCTGGGCGCGTTTCAGGATCGTGTCGATATCTTTATGCGCCAGCTTGAAGTCCTGGCCCGCAGGCACCTGGAACTCAATCAGGCAGATGTCGTCGTGGCTGGTGACAATACGCGCCCCGGTACCGGACGCCAGCACGCGCTCAATGCGCGTGGAGCCTTGATCCGGGGTGTAACTGCAGCGCAGCTGGAGGTCGATATCGCTGCCGGAAACCGGCTGCAGCGTGCGCGCGTGCAGCACCGGCGCGGCCAGACGCGCCAGCTCGCTGGCTTCATCGAGACGCAGCAGCGGCAGCAGGCAGGCATCTTTCACTTTACGCGGGTCCGCGCTGTACACACCGGCCACGTCGCTCCAGATGGTGACGCGGGACACGCCCGCCAGGGCACCAATCTGCGTTGCCGAGTAGTCCGAACCGTTACGGCCCAGCAGCACGGTTTCGCCCGCGTTGCTGCGGCTGATAAAGCCGGTGACGACAATACGTTTGCCCGGGTGCTGCACCAGCAGCTGTTGCAGCAGCGGGTAGGACAACCCTTCATCCACCTGCGGCTGCGCGGCGCGTTCGGCGCGCAGGAAATCACGCGCGTCGAGCCAGGCCGCTTCCACGCCCAGGTGTTGCAGCACGGCGGCCATCAGGCGCGCGGACCACACTTCACCGTGGCCCACCACTTCGGCATACACCGCGTCGGTAATTCCGCTGTCCAGCAGGGCAGCCAGACGCTCAAGGTCATGCGTAAAGGCGCTGATCAGCCCGTCCGCAACGTCCGCAGGCAGCAAGCCGGCAATCAGCTCGCTCTGGTAACGGCGTAAGGACTGTTGCACCTGATGCGCAGAAAGGCGATCGGTCTGGCTCAGTTTCAGCCAGCTAATCAACTGGTTGGTGGTGCTGCCCGCCGCTGAGACAACCATCATGTCACCCGGCTGTGAATATTCCGTCATGATCCCTGCAACGCGCAGGTAACATTTCACATCAGCAAGACTACTACCACCAAACTTGTGCAGTTGACGACCCTTCGCCCCTGCCTGCGCTATCACACTCATGATTACCCCTTGGCTGCGATCCGGAAGGCATTTTCCAGATCGGCAATTAAATCTTCAGAATCTTCAATGCCGGTTGAGATACGCAGCAGCGTCTCAGAAATTCCGGCGGCGGCACGAGCTTCCGGTGCCATACCTGCGTGCGTCATGGTCGCGGCGTGGGAGATCAAGCTTTCAACCCCACCTAAGGATTCCGCCAGCGTAAACAATGACAGCCCGCTCAGGAAGCGACGCAGCGTTTGCTCGTCACCGTCCAGTTCAAAACTTAACATCGCGCCAAACCCTTTCTGCTGACGCGCGGCAATCTCGTACCCCTGATTTTCCGGCAGCGACGGGTGATAAAGCTTTTTCACCAGCGGCTGGGTTTTCAGGAAATCGACAATCGCCTGGGCATTGCGCTGCGCTACGTCCATGCGCGGCGACAGCGTGCGGATGCCGCGCAACAGCAGATAGCTGTCGAAGGCCCCCGCGGTGACGCCAATATTATTGGCCCACCATGCCAGTTCGGTGACAACGTCGGGATCTTTGGCAATCACCACGCCCGCCACCACATCAGAATGGCCGTTCAGATATTTAGTGCATGAATGCAATACCAGATCGGCACCCAGTGCGAGTGGGTTCTGAAGGGCCGGACTGAGGAACGTATTATCCACTACACTTATCGCTCCCGCATCCCTTGCGAGCTGACAAATTTTCGCAATATCGACAACGCGCAACAATGGATTGCTTGGACTTTCCACCAGAACCAGCTTCGGTTTCTCTTCCAGGGCCTGTTTCAGCGCCTGTTCGTCGTTTTGATCGACAAACAGGACGCGATAGCAGCCGCGTTTCGCCAGGCTGTCAAACAGGCGATAGCTGCCGCCGTAGCAGTCGTGCGGCGCGACCAGCAGATCGCCCGGTTTCAGGAACACCGTGGTCACCAGGTGAATGGCGGACATCCCCGTATTGGTTAATACTGCACCTGCGCCACCTTCCAGCTCGGCCAGCGCGCGCTGGGTCACGTCACGCGTAGGGTTGCCACGACGCGAATAATCATGCGCGCGGGGTTCATTAAATCCGGTGAAATTATAGGTACTGGAAAGATGAATCGGCGGGACAACGCAGCCGTACTGCTCGTCATCATTTAATCCGCTACGCACTGCAATAGTGGCCTGTTTACGCGTCATGGTGAGGGCTTCCTGGCGAATGAGGTGAAAAGTCAGGCACCAGAGTAAACACTGAAAGTATGGACGTCAATACATCTGGACATCTAAACTTCTTTGCGTATAGATTGAGCAATGCGCAAATAGCCGTTAAAATTATATGCTTTAGTGCACGCTGCAGCGGCAATATCCGTGCCACGGTATCGTCTCTACGGTAAACTAGACAAGATTGCGGTTCAAAACGGGTGGTTACAGGTTTTGCACCTTTAAATAAATGACTGAGAGGATTAAAGGTATCTCATGGCTGAATGGAGCGGCGAATATATCAGCCCATACGCTGAGCACGGTAAGAAGAGTGAGCAAGTAAAGAAAATTACGGTTTCCATTCCTCTGAAGGTGTTGAAGATCCTCACCGATGAACGTACGCGTCGTCAGGTGAACAACCTGCGCCACGCGACCAACAGCGAACTGCTGTGCGAAGCGTTTCTGCATGCGTTTACCGGTCAACCGTTGCCGAACGATGAAGATCTGCGCAAAGAGCGCAGTGATGAAATCCCGGAAGAGGCGAAGGTGATCATGCGTGAACTGGGTATTGACCCGGATACGTGGGAATACTGAGAAGCGGATACAAAAAAGGCACCTTGCGGTGCCTTTTTTTCGGGAAACTTATTTAGCGCCCGGGATGCTGAAACGCTTGTTGAAGCGGTCAACACGGCCACCGGTTGCAACGTCACGCTGCTTACCAGTGTAGAACGGGTGGCATTTGCCGCACACGTCCAGGTTCAGATCGTGACCCACGGTAGAGCGGATCTGGATAGAGTTACCGCAAGAACAGTTTGCAGTAATCATTTCGTATTTCGGGTGAATATCTTTTTTCATGGGAGAACCTCAGTTAAGGCCGCGTCGCTCTTCCAGCCCTAACGCCAGACACCACGCGATGTTGATTGTAAGTTCTTTGGCGTAAAGTACACCAAAGGCGGCGAATCATACAGAATTTGACCAACGTATGCAAACTGATCCGCACGCCGCTTTTACTAATGTGTATACTAACGCGCCACTTTTCAAGTCAGGAAGATTCGATGCCCGTCGCTCACGTTGCCCTGCCCGTTCCGCTTCCCCGCACCTTTGACTACCTGCTGCCCGACAGCATGAGCGCCAAAGCGGGCTGCCGCGTGACCGTGCCATTTGGCAAACAGCAGCGCGTGGGGATCGTCGTCTCCGTCAGCGATAAAAGCGAATTACCGCTTAACGAGCTGAAGTCGGTCGTTGAGGTGCTGGACAGCGAGCCGGTTTACTCCACCAGCACCTGGCGACTGCTGCTGTGGGCGGCGGATTATTATCATCACCCGATTGGCGACGTGCTGTTCCACGCCCTGCCCATCATGCTGCGCCAGGGCAAAAGCGCCAGCCATGCGCCGATGTGGTACTGGTTTGCCACCGAGCAGGGCCAGGCGGTGGACATCAACAGCCTGAAGCGATCGCAGAAACAGCAGCAGGCGCTGGCGGCGCTGCGTCAGGGAAAAATCTGGCGACATCAGGTCGACGAGCTTGAGGTCAGCGAAACGGCGCTACAGGCCTTAAGAAAGAAAGGGCTGAGCGAACTGGCCAGCGAAGCTCCCGCTCTTTACGACTGGCGGGTGAGTTTCTCCGTTTCAGGGGATCGCCTGCGTCTGAATACCGAGCAGGCCACCGCCGTGGGCGCGATTCATAGCGCCTCCGATCATTTCTCTGCCTGGCTGCTGGCGGGGGTCACCGGTTCCGGCAAGACCGAAGTCTACCTGAGCGTGCTGGAAAACGTGCTGGCTCAGGGCAAACAGGCGCTGGTGATGGTGCCGGAAATTGGCCTGACGCCGCAAACCATCGCCCGATTCCGCGAGCGCTTTAACGCGCCGGTTGAGGTGCTGCACTCCGGCCTGAACGACAGCGAACGCCTCAGCGCCTGGCTGAAAGCCAAAAACGGCGAAGCGGCGATTGTGATCGGCACCCGCTCGTCGCTGTTTACGCCGTTTAAAAATCTTGGCGTTATCGTGATCGACGAAGAGCACGACAGCTCCTATAAACAGCAGGAAGGCTGGCGCTATCACGCCCGCGATCTGGCGGTCTATCGCGCGCACAGTGAGCAGATTCCCATTATTCTCGGCTCCGCC
The DNA here is from genome assembly GCF_034106085.1 of Enterobacter sp. 302C9. Classification (NCBI taxonomy): domain Bacteria; kingdom Pseudomonadati; phylum Pseudomonadota; class Gammaproteobacteria; order Enterobacterales; family Enterobacteriaceae; genus Enterobacter; species Enterobacter sp. 302C9. The sequence continues at coordinate 73,994 of NZ_JAWNBW010000014.1, read as the reverse complement.
ACGCCTGCGCTCGAAACGCTGCACAACGTGCGCCAGCGTAAGTACCACATGCTGCGCCTGACGCGTCGGGCGGGGAATGCCCGTCCGGCCATTCAGCACGTGCTGGATCTGAAAGGTCAGCAGGTTCAGGCCGGGCTAGCGCCTGCATTGATTACCCGCATGCGCCAGCACCTGCAGGCGGGGAACCAGGTCATTCTGTTTCTGAACCGCCGCGGATTCGCCCCCGCCCTGCTGTGCCACGACTGCGGCTGGATTGCAGAGTGCCCGCGCTGCGACCACTACTATACCTTCCACCAGGCCCAGCGGCATTTGCGCTGCCACCACTGCGACAGCCAGCGCCCGGTGCCGCGCCAGTGCCCGTCGTGTGGTTCCACGCATATTGTGCCGGTCGGTCTGGGGACGGAACAGCTGGAACAGGCGCTTGGCCCCTTCTTCCCGGACGTGCCTATTTCGCGTATCGACCGGGACACCACCAGCCGCAAGGGCGCGCTGGAACAGCAGCTGGCGGAAGTGCATCGCGGCGGCGCGCGCATCCTGATTGGCACCCAGATGCTGGCGAAAGGCCACCACTTCCCGGACGTGACGCTTGTCGCCCTGCTGGACGTGGACGGCGCGCTGTTCTCGGCAGATTTCCGCTCAGCCGAGCGCTTCGCCCAGCTGTATACCCAGGTGGCAGGGCGCGCCGGTCGCGCCGGTAAACAGGGCGAAGTGGTGTTGCAAACGCACCATCCTGAGCACCCGCTGCTGCAAACCCTGCTGCATAAAGGCTATGACGCCTTTGCCGAGCAGGCGCTGGCCGAACGCCAGACCATGCAGCTGCCGCCGTGGACCAGCCACGTCATCATCCGCGCGGAAGATCACAATAACCAGCAGGCGCCGCTTTTCCTGCAGCAGCTGAGAAACCTCCTGCAGGCCAGCCCGCTGGTGGATAATCAGCTGTGGATCCTGGGCCCGGTGCCGGCACTCGCACCAAAGCGCGGCGGACGTTTCCGCTGGCAAATCTTACTTCAGCACCCCTCACGTGTTCGCCTGCAGCATATCGTCAGCGGCACGCTGGCGCTCATCAACACGCTGCCGGAAGCGCGAAAAGTGAAGTGGATACTGGACGTCGATCCCATTGAAGGCTGAAGACGGATCGAAAAATTTAACGCTCCTCACACTTTTTATGAAAATTCTGTAACCGATTCCATTAACTATCTGTAAAAATGGTGATGTCAGAAGTTCGGTGTTCAGGCGAGGAGAAGACGTTGAAGTCCAGGAAAGAGGTTGCACCGGCGACCATGAAAGACGTTGCCCAGAAAGCACAAGTCTCTACGGCAACGGTATCCCGCGCATTAATGAACCCGGATAAAGTCTCCCAGGCGACCCGTAACCGGGTAGAGCAGGCTGCGCTTGAAGTGGGTTATTTCCCACAGGCGATGGGGCGTAACGTTAAACGCAATGAGTCGCGCACCATTCTGGTGATTGTGCCGGATATCTGCGACCCCTTCTTCAGCGAGATTATCCGCGGTATTGAAGTCACCGCAGCGGAACAGGGTTACCTGGTGCTGATTGGCGACTGCGCTCACCAGAACCAGCAGGAAAAAACCTTCATCGATCTCATTATCACCAAGCAGATCGACGGCATGCTGCTGCTTGGCTCCCGCCTGCCGTTTGATGCCAGCATTGAAGAGCAGCGTAATTTACCGCCGATGGTGATGGCCAACGAGTTTGCGCCAGAGCTGGAGCTGCCGACGGTCCACATTGATAACCTCACCGCCGCGTTCAACGCCGTAAACTATCTCCAGGAGCTGGGGCATAAGCGCATTGGCTGTATTGCCGGGCCGGAAGAGATGCCGCTGTGTCATTATCGCTTGCAGGGCTACGTTCAGGCGCTGCGCCGTACCGGCGTCACCGTCGATCCGCACTACATTGCGCGCGGTGACTTTACCTTCGCCGCGGGTGGACAAGCGCTTGAGAAACTTCTGGACCTGCCTGAGCCGCCAACCGCCGTATTTTGTCACAGCGACGTGATGGCGCTGGGCGCATTGTCGTACGCCAAACGCCGCGGCCTTCGCATACCGAAAGATTTATCGATCATCGGATTCGATAATATTTCGCTTTCAGAATTTTGCGATCCGCCGCTCTCAACGGTCGCTCAGCCGCGCTACCAAATCGGCTGCGAAGCGATGCTCCTTCTGCTGGATCAGCTTCACGGTCAAACAGTTAGCAGCGGCTCGCGGTTGCTGGACTGCGAACTGATTGTCCGCGGCACTACCCAGGCATTGACTTAAAGTAAACGTCTTTCGGATACCCTTATCTGGTCAAAGCCCCGCCGCTTAAGTAACATGGCGGACTGACGAACGAATAAATACAGCGAAACGATAGTGGCACAACGAGATTATGTACGTCGCGGCCAGCCGGCACCTTCGCGACGCAAAAAGAGTAGCTCAAGGAAAAAGCAACGTAACCTGCCTGCTGTCTCGCCAGCAATGGTCGCTATTGCTGCGGCTGTAGTCGTCGCCTTTATTGGTGGCCTGTACTTCATCACGCACCATAAAAAAGAAGAGTCTGAGGCGCTTCAGGCCAGTAAAGTTGCCGGAAATGGCCTTCCTCCGAAGCCTGAAGAGCGCTGGAGGTATATCAAAGAGCTGGAAAGCCGTCAGCCCGGGGTGCGTGCGCCAACCGAACCTTCTGCGGGTGGTGAAGTGCAGAATGCGAATCAGCTGACGGATGAACAGCGTCAGCTGCTGGCCCAAATGCAGGCCGATATGCGCCAGCAGCCTACGCAGCTGAACGAAGTACCGTGGAATGAGCAGACGCCAGCACAGCGCCAGCAAACGCTGCAGCGACGTCAGGCGCAACAGCAGATCCAGCAACAGCAGCAGTGGGCGCAAACCCAGCCGGTGCAGCAGCCGAAAGCACAGCCGCGGGTAACGGAACAGCCATACCAGCAGCAGACGCGTACGGCGCAGTCTCAGCCTGTCCAGCAGCAGCCGAAAACGCAGCCGCAGAAACAGGCGGCTCAGCCGTATCAGGATCTGCTCCAGACGCCAGCGCATACCACCGCGCAGCAGCCGAAAACGCAGCAGGCCGCGCCGGTGACCAAAGAGACCGAAGCGCCGAAGCAGACGGCTGAGAAAAAAGACGAGCGCCGCTGGATGGTACAGTGCGGTTCGTTCAAAGGCGCAGAGCAGGCGGAAACGGTACGTGCTCAGCTGGCCTTTGAAGGGTTTGATTCGCGTATTACCACCAATAACGGCTGGAATCGCGTGGTGATTGGTCCGGTCAAAGGCAAAGAAAATGCCGATGGCACCATTTCTCGTTTGAAAATCGCCGGCCACACAAACTGCATTCGACTCGCCTCCGGGGGTTGAAACCCCCGAAATCCCCCCCATCTATCATTTAATTCAGCCCTGAGCACAGGCTCAGGGCTTCTGTTTCCCGATTCTGTAACCAGGGGGTCTGCTCGTGACAACAATAGTAAGTGTACGCCGTAACGGCCATGTGGTAATCGCCGGTGATGGCCAGGCCACGCTGGGTAATACCGTCATGAAAGGCAACGTGAAGAAAGTGCGCCGCCTCTACAACGACAAAGTGATCGCCGGTTTTGCAGGCGGCACGGCGGACGCCTTCACGCTGTTTGAACTGTTTGAACGCAAACTGGAAATGCACCAGGGTCATCTGGTGAAAGCTGCCGTTGAGCTGGCGAAAGACTGGCGTACCGACCGCATGCTGCGCAAGCTCGAAGCGCTGCTGGCCGTGGCCGATGAAACCGCCTCGCTGATCATCACCGGTAACGGTGACGTCATTCAGCCGGAAAATGACCTGATTGCCATCGGCTCTGGCGGCCCTTATGCCCAGGCTGCAGCCCGCGCGCTGTTGGAAAATACCGACATGAATGCGCGTGATATCGCGGTGAAGGCGTTGGATATTGCAGGTGATATCTGCATTTATACCAACCACAACCACACCATCGAAGAATTGACCTCCAAAGCGTAAGGATCTCCCATGTCTGAAATGACCCCACGCGAAATTGTCAGCGAACTGAACAAACACATTATCGGCCAGGATAACGCCAAGCGTTCGGTGGCTATCGCCCTGCGTAACCGCTGGCGTCGTATGCAGCTTGATGAAGAGCTGCGCCACGAAGTGACGCCGAAAAACATTCTGATGATCGGCCCGACCGGCGTCGGTAAAACCGAAATCGCCCGTCGTCTGGCGAAGCTGGCTAACGCGCCGTTCATCAAGGTTGAAGCCACCAAGTTCACCGAAGTGGGCTATGTGGGTAAAGAAGTGGACTCCATCATCCGCGATCTGACCGACTCGGCGATCAAGATGGTGCGCGTCCAGGCGATCGAGAAAAACCGCTATCGCGCGGAAGAGATGGCCGAAGAGCGCATTCTCGACGTGCTGATTCCACCGGCAAAAAACAACTGGGGCCAGGCAGAGCAGCAGGCGGAACCATCCGCGGCGCGCCAGGCATTCCGCAAAAAACTGCGTGAAGGCCAGCTGGACGACAAAGAGATTGAGATCGATCTCGCTGCCGCGCCAATGGGTGTGGAAATCATGGCGCCTCCGGGCATGGAAGAGATGACCAGCCAGCTGCAGTCCATGTTCCAGAACCTGGGCGGCCAGAAGCAGAAAGCGCGTAAGCTGAAAATCAAAGACGCGATGAAGCTGCTGATTGAAGAAGAAGCGGCGAAGCTGGTAAACCCGGAAGAGCTGAAGCAGGACGCTATCGACGCGGTTGAGCAGCACGGTATCGTGTTTATCGACGAAATCGACAAAATTTGTAAGCGCGGCGGCAACAGCTCCGGCCCGGACGTGTCCCGCGAAGGCGTTCAGCGCGACCTGCTGCCGCTGGTTGAAGGCTGCACCGTCTCCACCAAGCACGGCATGGTGAAAACGGACCACATCCTGTTTATCGCTTCCGGTGCGTTCCAGGTTGCCAGCCCGTCGGATCTGATCCCCGAACTGCAGGGGCGTCTGCCAATTCGCGTTGAGCTGCAGGCGCTTACTACCGAAGATTTCGAACGTATCCTGACCGAGCCAAACGCCTCTGCTACCGTACAGTACAAAGCGCTGATGGCGACCGAAGGCGTGAACCTCGAGTTCACCGAAGACGGTATCAAGCGTATTGCCCAAGCCGCATGGCAGGTCAACGAAACCACCGAGAACATCGGTGCGCGTCGCCTGCATACCGTGCTGGAACGCCTGGTTGAAGATATCTCTTATGACGCGAGCGACCTTAACGGTCAAACCGTTACCATTGACGCAGAATATGTGAGTAAACATCTGGATGCGTTAGTGGCAGATGAAGATCTGAGCCGTTTTATCCTATAATCGCGGTTACTGGATTCTCATCACGTTTAATGGGGGCTAATGCCCCCATTTTTATTGGCTAAATACTTATGACTGACATCAGCCGTACTCAGGCGTGGCTCGAAAGTCTGCGCCCTAAAACGCTTCCTCTGGCCTTTGCCGCAATTATCGTCGGCACCGCCCTTGCCTGGTGGCAGGGTTATTTTGATCCGCTGGTCGCCGCGCTGGCACTGATTACCGCCGGCCTGCTGCAAATTCTCTCCAATCTCGCCAACGACTACGGCGACGCGGTAAAGGGCAGCGATAAGCCGGACCGCATAGGGCCACTGCGCGGAATGCAGAAAGGGGTGATTACCCAGGCGCAGATGAAACGCGCGCTGATTATCACCGTAGCGCTGATCTGCGTATCCGGCCTGGCGCTGGTGACGGTGGCGTCTAAGACCACCAGCGATTTCATTGGCTTCCTGGTGCTGGGTTTACTGGCCATTATCGCGGCCATCACCTACACCGTCGGCACGCGTCCTTACGGTTATATTGGGCTCGGGGATATCTCCGTACTGATGTTCTTCGGCTGGCTGAGCGTGATGGGAAGCTGGTACCTGCAGGCGCATACGGTGATCCCTGCCCTTTTCCTGCCCGCGACCGCCTGCGGTCTGCTGGCGACGGCGGTGCTCAACATCAACAACCTGCGCGACATCGACAGCGATCGCGAGAACGGCAAAAATACCCTGGCGGTTCGTCTGGGACCGGTTAATGCGCGCCGCTATCATGCCTGCCTGCTCATTGGCGCGCTGGTTTGCCTGGCGCTGTTTAACCTGATTTCCTTGCAGAGTTTATGGGGCTGGCTGTTTGTGCTTGCCGCGCCGCTGCTGATTAAGCAGGCCCGCTTTGTGATGCGTGAAATCAGCCCGTCCGCCATGCCGCCGATGCTGGAACGCACGGTAAAAGGCGCGTTGCTGACTAACCTGTTGTTCGTCATCGGGATTGTTTTAAGCCAGACGCTGCGTTAGCTGACAAATATCAATTAACAATTGATGATTTTGCCAACAACGCATTTCGCACGATATACTGAACACATTCGCAGCAACTGAGCGTTAAACCTATGAAATACGATACCTCCGAGCTTTGTGACATCTACCAGGAAGATGTCAACGTCGTTGAACCGCTGTTCTCCAACTTTGGTGGGAGGTCGTCGTTTGGCGGTCAAATCGTCACGGTGAAATGTTTCGAGGACAACGGGTTGCTGTACGATCTGCTCGAACAGAATGGCCGCGGCCGCGTTCTTGTGGTCGACGGCGGCGGTTCCGTGCGCCGTGCATTAATTGATGCTGAACTGGCCGGCATTGCCGTCCAGAATGAGTGGGAAGGCCTTGTGGTGTACGGTTCCGTGCGTCAGGTGGACGATCTGGAAGACCTGGATATCGGGATTCAGGCCATCGCGGCCATACCGGTAGGGGCAGCGGGTGACGGCATCGGCGAAAGCGACGTGCGCGTCAATTTCGGCGGCGTGACCTTCTTCTCCGGGGACCATCTCTACGCCGATAATACCGGTATTATCCTGTCGGAAGACGCGCTGGATATCGAGTAGTAAAAAGTCAGCGAGAACCATAAAAAAACCGCCAACAGCAATGTGGCGGTTTTTTTGTCCCCTCAGGATTCGCGGTCCGTTGGGAAGTTTTGCAGACTAACACCAGGGAGTTTCATCATACTCTCGTCCAAGCCTTGGGCAACCCCTCAGAACCTTTATAAAATCCTAATTGTCTATGAATACCTTAACTCCACGGTTGATGCTCATTATGATGAAGCGTCCCTTTCCGCCATCTCGCAAATGGGCATCGGTCCAGGGAAAGGTGTATTCACTACCGTAAAGCAGGCTAACACCAGGGCTTGTGTCCACCGACTTATCACCGGTGGTGAACGGTGGAGCGGTTAGCTGCAGGGACCGCATAATGAAACGCTATTTATGTATCGCGTTCATTGTCGCCAGCGTACTCGTTGTAAAGAGTGATGAACCCAATGTGTTCGTTGCTTTTGCTATGACAGCGCAGGACAAGTAGCGTTAAGGCCGCCTTTGGCGGCCTTTTTTATGGTGATCGCCGACTGACATCAAACCATAAAAAAAGCCGGGTGGCGGCTTCGCCTTACCCGGCCTGTTCAGTTCATCCCAATGGGAATTAAACCTCTTCCATACGTCCCAGCAGCGCCTGCAGGCGATCCTGCCAGCCGTTCTGCTGTTCGCGCAGCTGGTTGTTTTCGCGCTCCAGCTCTTCGCGGCCGTGCTGAGCGTTCTGAACTTCCTGCGCCAGGCTGTTGTTCTTTTCTTTCAGCTCTTCAATTTCCATCTGCAGCAGGGTGATGGTGTCAATCGCCTGCTGTACTTTCGATTCCAGTTTCTCAAACACTTCTAAAGACATGATGCTACCTCTCCTGAATTGCAAGGCGACGCTTTAACATAAACGCGCACGACATATACCGTCGATTGTATGGAGCGCGGCGCTCTGTGTCCAGCGACACACCGCGCAGATCGCGGTTTGCAACACTTTTAGGTCTGGTCCTGGTGTGTTCGCATCATATACCCCTAAATTGTTAACTGATTCGTTAATGAAATGATTCAGCTCACATTCCTGTACTGATGCAAAAATGTGCTTTATGGCGCGAAAACGCTCATTTTATTGACACAGACCACACATTTTGATTTCGATATTTCTCGTTTTTGCTCGTTAACGATAAATTAACACTATGTCTACAGGGCATCGTGGCTGTCACGGGCGGCCATGCTAACAATAAACATCAATTTCTTCAGGATTCCGATTATGAGTCAGACATCAACCTTAAAAGGCCAGTGCATTGCCGAGTTCCTTGGTACCGGGTTGTTGATATTCTTCGGAGTGGGCTGTGTCGCTGCACTGAAAGTGGCGGGTGCCAGTTTTGGTCAGTGGGAAATCAGTATCATCTGGGGTCTGGGCGTGGCGATGGCCATCTACCTGACTGCAGGGGTTTCTGGTGCACATCTTAACCCGGCGGTGACAATCGCACTGTGGCTGTTCGCGTGCTTCGACGGACGCAAAGTTGTTCCTTTCATTCTTTCTCAGTTTGCCGGCGCGTTTTGCGCAGCGGCGTTAGTTTACGGGCTTTATTACAATCTTTTCATCGACTTCGAACAGACGCATCATATGGTACGCGGCAGCGTCGAAAGTCTGGATCTGGCAGGCATCTTCTCAACCTACCCTAACCCGCATATTAATTTTGTGCAGGCGTTCGCAGTTGAAATGGTGATTACCGCTATTCTGATGGGCGTTATCCTGGCGCTGACCGACGACGGAAACGGCATTCCGCGCGGCCCGCTGGCACCCCTGCTGATTGGTTTGCTGATTGCGGTAATTGGCGCATCCATGGGCCCGCTGACCGGATTCGCGATGAACCCGGCACGTGATATCGGACCAAAAGCCTTCGCCTTTATCGCTGGCTGGGGCGACGTCGCCTTCACCGGTGGCAAAGATATTCCTTACTTCCTGGTACCGATGTTTGCGCCGGTTGTCGGGGCTGCGCTGGGTGCGTTTAGCTACCGCAAATTAATTGGTCGCCACTTACCGTGCGACACCTGTGTGGAAGAGGAGAAGGAAACGACTTCTACCGCACAACAAAAAGCTTCGCTGTAATCTGACTACGGGACACATACCATGACCGAAAAAAAATATATCGTTGCGCTCGACCAGGGCACTACCAGCTCCCGCGCTGTCGTAATGGATCATGACGCGAACATCGTCAGCGTGTCACAGCGCGAATTTGAGCAAATTTATCCTCGTCCAGGCTGGGTAGAACACGACCCAATGGAGATTTGGGCATCGCAAAGCTCCACGCTGGTCGAAGTGCTGGCGAAAGCCGATATCAGTTCCGACGAGATTGCCGCGATTGGTATTACCAACCAGCGTGAAACGACGATTGTCTGGGAACGCGAAACCGGTAAGCCCATTTACAACGCTATCGTCTGGCAGTGCCGCCGTACATCCGAGATCTGCGAACAGCTGAAGCGCGACGGTATGGAAGAGTACGTGCGCAGCGCCACCGGTCTGGTGGTTGACCCGTATTTCTCCGGCACCAAAGTGAAATGGATCCTCGACCACGTGGAAGGTTCACGCGAGCGTGCAAAACGCGGCGAGCTGCTGTTCGGTACCGTCGATACCTGGCTTATCTGGAAGATGACCCAGGGACGCGTTCACGTGACCGACTACACCAACGCCTCGCGTACCATGCTGTTCAACATCAACACCCTTGAGTGGGATGACAAGATGCTGGACGCGCTGGACATTCCGCGCGCGATGCTGCCTGAAGTGCGTAAGTCTTCCGAAGTGTACGGCCAGACCAACATCGGCGGTAAAGGCGGCACCCGTATTCCTATCGCCGGTATCGCCGGTGACCAGCAGGCGGCGCTGTTCGGCCAGCTGTGCGTCAAGGAAGGGATGGCGAAGAATACCTACGGCACCGGCTGCTTTATGCTGATGAACACCGGCGAGAAAGCGGTGAAATCAGAAAACGGCCTGTTGACCACCATCGCCTGCGGCCCGCGCGGCGAAGTGAACTATGCGCTGGAAGGTGCGGTGTTCATGGCGGGTGCATCCATTCAGTGGCTGCGCGACGAGATGAAGCTGATCAGCGATGCGTTCGACTCCGAGTACTTCGCGACCAAAGTGAAAGACACCAACGGCGTGTACGTGGTGCCTGCGTTCACCGGTCTGGGCGCACCGTACTGGGATCCGTATGCACGCGGCGCAATTTTCGGCCTGACGCGCGGTGTGAACTCTAACCACATTATTCGCGCTACTCTCGAATCCATCGCCTACCAGACGCGCGACGTGCTGGAAGCGATGCAGGCTGACTCCGGCATTCGTCTGCACGCCCTGCGCGTGGACGGCGGTGCGGTAGCGAATAACTTCCTGATGCAGTTCCAGTCCGACATTCTCGGCACCCGCGTTGAGCGCCCTGAAGTGCGTGAAGTGACGGCGCTGGGCGCGGCGTACCTTGCCGGTCTGGCGGTAGGCTTCTGGCAGAACCTGGACGAGCTGCAGGAAAAAGCGGTTATCGAACGCGAATTCCGCCCGGGCATCGAAACCACCGAGCGTAACTTCCGCTACAGCGGCTGGAAAAAAGCGGTGAAACGCGCCCTGGCGTGGGAAGAGCACGAAGAGTAATCCCCCTCACCCCGGCCCTCTCCCCAAAGGGGAGAGGGTGTTTTAAGTCCCCTCGCCCCTTTGGGGAGAGGGTTAGGGTGAGGGGAGTACAGACCGCACCTTACCCACTCTGTGATAAACTTCGTGCAATTCCTTTTGATTGCACGAGTACCTTATGAAACGTGAACTTGCTATCGAGTTTTCCCGCGTCACCGAAGCGGCCGCCCTTGCAGGCTATAAATGGCTGGGCCGTGGCGACAAAAATACCGCAGACGGCGCAGCCGTCCATGCCATGCGTATTGTACTTAACCAGGTCAACATTGACGGCACCATCGTGATCGGCGAAGGCGAGATCGACGAAGCGCCGATGCTCTACATCGGTGAAAAAGTCGGTACCGGCAAAGGCGATGCCGTGGATATCGCGGTTGACCCGATCGAAGGCACCCGCATGACGGCGATGGGTCAGGCCAATGCGTTAGCGGTGCTGGCCGTCGGCGATAAGGGCTGCTTCCTGAACGCGCCGGACATGTACATGGAAAAGCTGATTGTCGGTCCAGGCGCGAAGGGCGCAATCGACCTTAGCCTGCCGCTGGAAGAGAACCTGCAAAACATCGCCAAAGCCCTGGGCAAACCCCTTAGCGAACTTACCGTGACGATTCTGGCGAAACCGCGTCACGACGCCACCATCGCGCAGATGCAAAAGCTCGGCGTGCGCGTGTTTGCTATCCCTGACGGTGACGTTGCCGCCTCGATCCTGACCTGCATGCCGGACAGCGAAGTCGACGTGCTCTACGGCATCGGTGGCGCGCCGGAAGGTGTGGTCTCCGCGGCAGTGATCCGCGCGCTGGATGGCGATATGCAGGCCCGTCTACTGCCCCGCCATGAGGTGAAAGGCGACAGCGAAGAGAACCGCCGTATCGGGGAAAACGAGCTGGCGCGCTGCGAAGCGATGGGCATCGAGGCCAATAAAGTGCTGGCTCTGGACGAGATGGCGCGTAGCGATAACGTTGTCTTCTCGGCGACCGGCATCACCAAAGGCGATCTGCTGGACGGCATCACCCGCAAGGGCAATATGGCCACCACTGAAACACTGCTGATTCGCGGTAAATCACGCACCATTCGCCGCATCCAGTCTATCCACTATCTCGACCGCAAAGACCCGGACGTGCAGACGCACATTCTGTAAAACCGTTTGATCGATAGAGCTTTCCGGCCCTGACGGGCTGGAAATTGTCACCACAAGTACGGAAGATAGAACAGAGAAACAGCACAGGAGAAGATCATGGCGGACTGGGTAACAGGTAAAGTCACAAAGGTACAGTTCTGGACCGATGCGCTATTTAGTCTCACCGTACATGCTCCCGTTCACCCGTTTAAAGCCGGGCAATTTGCGAAGCTGGGGCTGGACGTCGACGGCGAGCGCGTGCAGCGCGCCTACTCTTACGTTAACGCGCCTGATAACCCGGATCTCGAGTTCTATCTGGTCACCGTTCCTGACGGTAAGCTCAGCCCGCGCCTTGCCGCCCTTAAGCCCGGCGACGAGGTGCAAATTGTGAGTGAAGCAGCAGGCTTCTTTGTGCTCGAAGAGATCCCTGACTGCGACACGCTCTGGATGCTGGCAACCGGTACGGCCATCGGCCCTTATCTCTCTATTTTGCAGTACGGCAAAGATCTGGAGCGCTTTAAAAACATCGTGCTGGTTCACGCTGCGCGCTACGCCGCAGACCTGAGCTATTTGCCGCAAATGCAGGCGCTTGAACAGCAGTACGGCGGGAAGTTAAAGATTCAGACGGTGGTCAGCCGTGAAACCGTAGCAGGAGCGCTTACCGGCCGCGTGCCGGCGTTAATTGAGAGTGGAGCCCTGGAAGACGCGGTGGGTTTGCCGCTGAACGCTGAAACCAGCCACGTCATGCTGTGCGGCAACCCCCAGATGGTGCGGGACACGCAGCAGCTTCTGAAGGATACCCGGCAGATGACGAAACATCTTCGCCGCCGACCGGGCCATATGACCGCCGAACACTACTGGTGATCAGCGGTATTTCACCTCGACGGTATCTTTACCGTATTTATTTTCGCTCTGGGTGCCAATAAACGCGCCCAGATCGACAATCATCATCACGAAGATGACCGACGGCAGCAGCCTGCCCACAACCCACGGCAGGATGGACGGCAGCATCGCCCAGTTTCCCGCCACCAGCATCCACGCCAGAATAATCAGAAATGCCCACGCGCCGGAACGCCCGCGATCGTGCAGCCGTTTTACGACAACCGCCGCCGTTGGCCATAGCAGGCAGACCAGCGCGAAGGCCGCCGTTTGCGTGCTCAGCCAGGCGTTGTAAGCCACGAAAAACAGAAGCAGCATGGCGACAACCCACGTCACCATCCAGATCCAGAAATCACGGCGTCCAATACGCCCTTTGAATGAAAACAGCCACTGCTGTATGGTCATGTAAGGTTCCTTATTATCGTATAGCGCGTATTTTACCCTGGAGTTGTGACCTTTTGACAAGCCGACCAGATATCGTTTTAATCATGAGCACTTACGGCCAGGGGCAATGTTGATGAAAAGTTCGGCACGTTCTCTTTTCCTGTGTTTAGCGCTGCTCAGCGCGGGTTATCCCCTGCACGCCGCCGAAACCACAGCCCCGACCACAGCACCCTATCTGCTGGCGGGCGCGCCGTCGTTCGATCAGTCCATCAGCCAGTTTCGTGAAACCTTCAATCAGACCAACCCCACGCTGCCGCTGGATGAGTTCCGCGCCATTGATGGCTCACGCGATACCCCCACACTGACCCGTGCGGCAAGCAAAATTAACGAGAATTTGTATGCTTCCACGGCGCTGGAGCGCGGTACGTTAAAAATCAAAAGCATGCAAATCACCTGGCTGCCGATACAGGGGCCAGAGCAGAAAGCCGCTAAGGCGAAAGCGCTGGAGTACATGAGCGCGGTACTGCAGGCCTTTACCCCTGCGCTGACGAAAAAGCAAAGCCAGCAAAAGCTGCAAAAACTCCTTACCGCCGGGAAAAACAAGCGTTACTACGCTGATACCGAAGGCGCGATCCGCTATGTTGTGGCGGACAACGGCGAAAAAGGACTGACCTTCGCTGTTGAACCGATTAAGCTGGCACTATCTGACACCCTCGGCGGGGCGAATTAATGACAAAAAGCAAAGCCTTTCGAGGGAAAATCTCTATACTGATTCACAGACCATGCTGCCCGACAGGGTGGCCATATTCCTTAATTCGCTTATTTAGCGTGGAGAATTGAAATGCGACATCCTTTAGTGATGGGTAACTGGAAACTGAACGGCAGCCGCCATATGGTAAACGAACTGGTTGCGAACCTGCGTAAAGAGCTGGCTGGCGTGACGGGCTGCGCGGTTGCTATCGCTCCGCCGGATATGTACCTGGATCTGGCTAAACACGCCGCTGACGGCAGCCACATCATTCTGGGCGCGCAGAACGTTGACGTTAACCTGTCTGGCGCGTTCACCGGTGAAACCTCCGCTGAAATGCTGAAAGATATCGGCGCGAAATACATCATCATCGGCCACTCCGAGCGTCGCACCTATCACAAAGAATCCGACGAGTTCATCGCGAAGAAATTCGCCGTGCTGAAAGAGCAGGGCCTGATCCCGGTTCTGTGCATCGGTGAAACCGAAGCGGAAAACGAAGCGGGCAAAACCGAAGAAGTGTGCGCACGTCAGATCGACGCAGTGCTGAAAACCCAGGGCGCGGCAGCGTTCGAAGGCGCAGTAATCGCGTACGAGCCAGTCTGGGCGATCGGTACCGGCAAATCTGCAACCCCTGCGCAGGCTCAGGCGGTTCACAAATTCATTCGTGACCACATTGCTAAAGCCGACGCGAAGATCGCTGAGCAAGTGATTATTCAGTACGGCGGTTCCGTAAATGCTTCCAACGCTGCTGAGCTGTTCACCCAGCCAGACATCGATGGCGCGCTGGTTGGCGGTGCATCCCTGAAAGCTGACGCTTTCGCGGTGATCGTTAAGGCAGCTGAAGCGGCTAAACAGGCGTAATTGCCTTTGTGGCGGGTGGCGCTTGCGCTTACCCGCCGCTCTTCTCCTCCCTCTCCCTTTGGGAGAGGGTTGGGGTGAGGGGAAACCGCTCGCACCGAACTACACTTTCCCCAGCAAACTAAACCACAGATAATCCAGCGGCAGCAGTACCAGATACGTTGCGATAGCCAGCGCCAGACAGAGCACCATCCCCGCCCTTGCAGGCACCTTCCCGAGCCCCATTGCCACCACAATCGGCGACGCCTGATACGGCAGCAGCGGCGTGGAATAGCCCAATACCTGAATCATGATCACCGACAGCAGCGGAAAACCGGTCGCGTCCGAGAAGCTCTGCGCCAGCGTGGTGTAAAGCGCCGGCACGCCGTTGGCGGTCATAATGAAGTTGAGCGCCGTGGTAATACCGGTAAGCGCCAGGAAGCTGGTGAACGGTCTGTCTGCATCCAGCGGCATAATGCGAAGCAATGCCTCGCCCACGGCCGTTCCGATACCGGTTTGCGTCACCACGATCGCAAGCCCAAGAATGCCCGCGACGTAAATACAGGTACGCATATTCACCCCCGCAGAAAACTCTTCCCCGGTAATGAACCCAATGCGCGGCAGCATAACGATGACCGACGCCGCCAGCCCCGTCCACGCGGGCCCCACGCCGTGCCAGCTCTCCGTGACCCACATCCCCAGCACCACCGCCAGCAGCCAGGCAAGACGCTTTTCATCCCGCCCCATAGGCTCTGACGGCGCCTGTTCCTTCGGCGGTTTTGGGCTGCCGGGAAATAGCCAGCAGATGAGGCCAATCAGGATCAGGCCTTTGAGAATACCGAGCACCGGCGTGTGCAGCAGCAGATACGGGACATAGTTCAGATGGATGCCGTACGAGCCTTCCGCCGCACCGCTCATCACCAGGTTAGGGACGTTAGCAGGCAGGATCGTTGCCGAAAGCTGGAAAGTTCCGAACCCCACCGCCAGCGCCAGTCCGAACCAGGCGCGGGAGCCGTCGGCGATACCGGCGCGTTTTGCCATCGCCGCGACAATCGGCATCAGCAGCGCAATACGTCCCATGTTCGACGGCATCACAAACGCCAGCGCGTAACTCAGCAGCACCACGCTCGCCACCATCAACACCCAGGAGTCGGTGAGCTTTGCCGACAGCGCCCGAGCGGCCCTGTCCGCCAGTCCGGTTTTACGGATCGCCACGCCGAGCACAAAGCCGCTGAATACCAGCCAGAAAGCAGACGAGGCAAAACCACCGAAGATGACCTCCGGCGGGGCGATTCTGGCGGTCATCGCCGCCGTGAAGAACAGCAGCGCGGTGATAAATTCCGGCAATAGCGACGTCGCCCACAGCACGATGGTGACGCCAACGATCAGTGAGGGCAGCAGCAGAGGATACGTTAACCAGAGCGACATACCTGTCTCCTGTAGAATTTTTCAGCAAGTCTACGGTGACAGGCAGCCCGAGTAAACGCGATTTATGGTGGGGTTACTTCAGGATAGTGCATTGATGATCCTGCAGTTCCTCCGCAGACGCGCGGTTAAACGTGAGCAGGTTACGCTCGGTCGCAAGCAAAACAAAAGAGCCGTCCGACTGCTGCGCCATTGCCAGCGCGAAACGCCCCATATGGTCGCGCGCTTCCGGCAGCTCTTCCGCCAGCATCATAAACGGGCTGCGCTGGACCAGTTCATTCTCCGTTACGCGACGAGCAAGATATTCATGTCCTTCCAGCCCCCCGGGAAGAGGCAGCCACTGGGTGCTGATTTCTCCCTGTGCCGCGTTGAGCTTCTCGCGCACGTCCGGGCGCAGGCAGGAGATATGAATATGAAAATGGTTCTGCGTGCGGCCAGTCGGCGAGTTAATCGTCAGCGAAATGGCGCTGTCAGGCACCTCGGATCCATGCTTCAGGGTCATAAAGCTGCGCGACTGCCACGCCAGCCAGAAAAAGTTCGGCGTATGAGCTTCGGTCAGCAGCGGGCTCTCGGTGCCGTTGATGCGATATGTCGGCATCAGCAGGTATTGCAGCGGCCCGTTGCGATCTTTAAATACCACATAGCCTGCATCCGTTTTCACCTGCGCACAGGGTGCAGGGTTACGGTTCTGGATCTGATTCGGCACGCACTGGTCGAGAACGATATGTCGCAACGCATTCGGATTACCCGCCTTCATCCAGTACACGCCGCCAGCGGCAAGGGCGATGACAATGAGGAGCAATAAGATAATTTTTTTCACAACGCGTTCCCTGTTTTCAGTAGAGGCAAAAGAGTAACGCAAAATGATGACCAAATAAAAAACCCGGCGGATTTCTCACGCCGGGTCACCGTGTCACAGGCTATGGTTAGCGCTGGCTTATTTGATCGAAGGTACCGCCATTAGAGAAGTGCTCTTTCTGCGCTTTGGTCCAGCCGCCGAACACATCGTCAATAGTGAATAGCTTCAGTTTTGGGAACTCCCCTTCGTATTTCTTGGCGACCGCCGCATCGCGTGGACGATAGAAGTTTTTCGCCGCAATTTCCTGGCCTTCTGGCGAGTACAGATACTTCAGGTAGGCTTCCGCCACCGCTTTGGTATCTTTTTTCTCAACCACTTTATCGACTACAGAGACGGTAGGTTCAGCCAGAATCGATTCGCTCGGGGTCACGATCTCAAATTTGTCTTTGCCCAGCTCGTGGGTGGCCAGCAGGGCTTCGTTTTCCCATGCGATCAGCACGTCGCCAATCCCGCGCTCGACGAAGGTGTTGGTGGCGCCACGCGCGCCGGAGTCCAGCACCTCAACGTTTTTATACAGCGCCTTCACGAATTCCTGCGCTTTGGCCTGGTCGCCATTGTTGTGATGCAGTGCATAGCCCCACGCGCCCAGGTAGTTCCAGCGAGCGCCGCCGGAGCTTTTCGGGTTCGGGGTAATCACAGAAACGCCCGGTTTGATCAGGTCGTTCCAGTCTTTAATTTGTTTCGGGTTTCCTTTACGCACCAGGAAGACGATGGTCGAGGTGTAGGGTGCGGAGTTATCCGGCAGGCGTTTGATCCAGTTTTTGTCGATGCGGCCGCGCTCGGCGATCGCGTCGACATCGTAGGCCAGCGCCAGGGTCACCACGTCGGCTTCAATACCGTTTATCACGGACGTCGCCTGCTTGCCGGAGCCGCCATGCGACTGACGAACCACCACGTTGTCGCCGGTTTCCTGTTTCCAGTGTGCCGCAAACGCTTTGTTGTATTGCTCGTACAGTTCACGCGTCGGGTCGTATGACACGTTCAGTAACTGGATATCCTTAGCCAGAACGCTGGTCGATGCCAGCAATAATGTTAAACCCACGCCCCATTTATTCATCGCCCAGCTCTCTTGTGTAGTGTTTTGATGAATGCAGCGTGCCAGAAAGCGAATCGAGGATTAAAGAATAAAAAAAGATTGGCTATAACGTAGTGGAATAAAAAAAGCGTGCGCGCATAAAAAAGCCGGGTGGCGGCTACGCCTTACCCGGCCTACGAGTCGTGCTTTTGTAGGCCCGGTAAGCGCAGCGCCACCGGGCAACAGAACCGATCAGTACAGTTTTTTCGCGCAGTCCAGCCAGTCACCTTTGAACGGACGCTTCATGTTTTCAATCGCGTCGATGATGTCGTGGTGAACCAGTTTTTCGTTCTGAATACCGACGCAGCGGCCGCCGTGACCCTGCAGCAGCAGATCGATAGCGTACGCGCCCATACGGGACGCCAGAATACGGTCGTAAGGGCCTGGGGAACCGCCGCGCTGGATGTGACCCAGTACGGTCGCGCGGGTTTCGCGTTTGGTTTCGGCTTCGATGTACTTCGCCAGCTCGTCAACGTCACAGATGTGCTCGGTGATAGCCACGATCGCGTGTTTTTTACCTTTCGCGATGCCCGCTTTGATTTCAGCCACCAGATCTTCACGGCTAAATTCGACTTCCGGCACGACGATAAATTCGCAACCGCCCGCAATGGCTGCCGCCAGCGTCAGGTCGCCGCAGTAACGGCCCATCACTTCAACGATAGAGATACGCTGGTGAGAAGAAGAGGTGTCACGCAGACGGTCAATCGCTTCAACAACGGTACCCAGTGCAGTAAAGAAGCCGATAGTGTAGTCAGTACCTTTGATGTCGTTGTCGATGGTGCCCGGCAGACCGATGCACGGGAAGCCCATTTCGGTCAGACGTTTTGCACCCATGTAGGAGCCGTCACCACCGATAACCACCAGGGCGTCCAGGCCGCGTTTCTTCATGTTTTCGATAGCCACTTCACGAACGTGTTCATCACGGAATTCCGGGAAGCGCGCGGAACCGAGGAAAGTACCGCCACGGTTGATCATGTCAGACACGCTGTAACGGTCGAGCTGAACCATACGATCTTCATACAGGCCCAGATAACCGTCATAAACGCCAAAAACTTCCAGGCCTTCCGTCAGCGCTGCACGGACAACACCACGAATTGCCGCGTTCATGCCCGGCGCATCACCGCCGCTTGTCAACACACCGATTTTCTTAATCATGACTACCTCTGAACTTAGGAATGCAAAATTGAAATCTGTTGCCGGAAGAAACTTATCGACCAACGAATACTGCAAATAGTATATCAATCCCTTCCAGCTGAATTGATTCAGGTCAGACCAAACGGCGGTAATTTATACACAAAATGCTGGCCTGGCTCACTTTTTTACAACGAATTACGAAAGCCCAACATGACCGGGTACAACCGAGCAGGGATCCTGGTGAATGATGACGTCTGAACCAGGAAAACGCTGCAAAATCGCCTGCTCGACCTGCTCAGCAATAACGTGAGCCTGAACCAGTGGCAGGTTGTCTTCCATTTCAATATGAATCTGAATAAAGCGGGTCGGCCCTGACTGCCGCGTTCGAAGATCGTGTGCACCGCTGACGCCGGGCCAGGAGGTCACGATAGAAAAAATTTCATTACGTTCTGAGTCCGGGAGGGCGCGGTCAAGCAGTGATTGCACCGCTTCATACCCCATCCGCAGGGCGCTATATAAAATATAGATACCAATCCCTAACGCAAATAACGCATCGGCGCGATGCCAGCCATACCAGGCCAGACCGAGCGCAATAAGAATAGCCCCATTCATCATAACATCAGATTGATAATGAAGCATATCCGCCCGTACAGCCTGACTTTGCGTTTTGCGAACAACCCAGCGCTGGAACGTTACCAGAACAAGTGTGCATATAAGCGCAACGATCGTCACAACTACGCCCACGCCGGGATCGTTCATCGGTGTCGGCGAAACGAGATGCTGAATGCCGGTTAAAAACAGGAACAGCGCAGAGCCGGAAATGAACATACTTTGCGCCAGCGCGGCCAGCGACTCCGCTTTACCGTGCCCAAATGTGTGCTCTTCATCCGCTGGCTGCAGCGAGTAACGCACCACCAGCAGGTTGGTCAACGAGGCGGCAATGTCCATCAGCGAGTCCACGAGCGCCGCCAGAATACTGACCGAGCCGGTATACCACCAGGCAAAGATTTTAATCAGTAACAGGCTGGAGGCCATGACGGTCGCCGCAATGGCGGCCCGGCTTACCAGTCTTCCATAGGATTGATTCATAAACGCTCCTGTCATGTCATGCCGCTAGTATAACGGAAGCATGGGGAGTCTAAGGATGAATAAACGGTTAACAACACGGATGCGGGGCAAAAAAAACCCCCACATCATGTGGGGGAAGACAGGGATGGTGTCTATGGCAAGGAAAACAGGGTTTACTGGTTACTACGGGTACTGCTATTGCTACTGAAAAACGTCGTTTCTGAGCTTCGCTGCATCCGTGCAACCTCGCGCAGCTGGTCCATTCGCTGCTGATGTCTGGCATTCAAAACCGCTTGCTGCTCGGGCGTTAGCAGATGGAACATCTGGTTGCGGACCTTCGCCATCTCTACCTGGCGGGCAACCTGTTCCTGTGCCATTTTTTCGGCCTGAGCGCGTACAGCGCTTTCGTCAAAATTTTCTGCGGTGACAAGGCGATGCATTGTCTCCATTTCGCTAACATTAACAGGGGGCTGGTCGTGTCGTGCCCTCTGCATCAGATCTCGCATCTGTTGACGCTGATGTTCGGTTAAACTTATGCCGTCAAACATATGGCTTTGGCTGCTGTTCTGCGTTGCGCCCTCTTGTAAGGGACTGTTATCGCTGATGATAGCTTCAGCAGCCTGGCTAAACGCACTGAACGCCAGCGTTGAGGCCATGACGGCAGCGGTAACTTTGCGCATCACTTGCTCCCAAAATCTTTCGTGTCGCGATTCAACGAGAGACAGTCTACGATTCAGGCTGCAAACATGCGTCAGGGGGTGTAAAACAACGTAAAGTCATGGATTAGACAGCCTTGATGTCGTAATTTCTGCCTCGGAGGTATTTAAACAATGAATAAAATCCTGTTAGTTGATGATGACCGAGAGCTCACATCCCTTTTAAAGGAGTTGCTCGACATGGAAGGTTTCAACGTCCTGGTTGCCCATGATGGCGAGCAGGCGCTGAGTCTCCTTGACGACAGCATCGATTTACTTTTGCTCGACGTGATGATGCCGAAGAAAAACGGTATTGATACGTTGAAAGAGCTTCGCCAGACACACCAGACTCCCGTTATTATGCTGACCGCGCGCGGCAGCGAACTTGACCGCGTACTCGGCCTTGAGCTGGGCGCGGATGACTATTTACCGAAGCCGTTTAACGACCGTGAACTGGTTGCCCGTATTCGCGCTATCCTGCGTCGTTCCCACTGGAGCGAGCAGCAGCAAAATACCGACAACAGCTCACCTACTCTTGAAGTCGACTCCCTGAGCCTCAACCCGGGCCGTCAGGAAGCAAGCTTTGATGGCCAGACGCTGGAACTGACCGGCACGGAGTTCACCCTGCTGTATCTGCTGGCGCAGCACCTCGGCCAGGTGGTTTCGCGTGAACATCTAAGCCAGGAAGTGCTGGGCAAACGCCTCACCCCGTTTGACCGCGCCATCGACATGCACATCTCTAACCTGCGCCGTAAGCTGCCGGAGCGTAAAGACGGTCACCCATGGTTTAAAACCCTGCGTGGTCGCGGTTATCTGATGGTTTCCGCTTCATGATAGGAAGCTTAACCGCCCGCATCTTCGCCATCTTCTGGCTGACGCTGGCACTGGTTTTAATGCTCGTTTTGATGTTGCCAAAACTCGACTCACGCCAGATGACGGAGCTTCTCGACAGCGAGCAACGTCAGGGCGTGATGATCGAGCAGCACGTGGAAGCCGAGCTGGCAAACGATCCGCCAAACGATTTAATGTGGTGGCGCAGGCTGTTTCGCGCTATCGACAAGTGGGCGCCGCCCGGACAACGCCTGCTGCTGGTGACCAGCGAAGGCCGCGTCATTGGGGCCGACCGCAATGAAATGCAGATTATCCGCAACTTCATTGGCCAGGCGGATAACGCCGATCATCCCCAGAAGAAGAAATATGGCCGCGTAGAGATGGTGGGGCCTTTCTCCGTCAGGGACGGAGAGGATAATTATCAGCTCTATCTGATCCGTCCGGCGAGTAACTCCCAGTCTGATTTTATCAACCTGCTGTTTGACCGCCCTCTCCTGCTGCTGATTGTCACCATGCTGGTCAGCTCGCCGCTGCTGTTATGGCTGGCGTGGAGCCTGGCAAAACCGGCGCGTAAGCTGAAGAATGCCGCCGATGAAGTGGCGCAGGGTAACCTGCGACAGCACCCTGAACTGGAAGCAGGTCCGCAGGAGTTCCTTGCCGCCGGAACCAGTTTTAACCAGATGGTGAGCGCGCTCGACCGCATGATGACCGCGCAGCAACGTCTGCTGTCGGATATCTCGCACGAGCTGCGTACCCCGCTTACGCGCTTGCAGCTTGGCACCGCGCTGCTGCGCCGCCGCAGCGGTGAGAGCAAAGAGCTGGAGCGTATTGAAACGGAAGCGCACCGCCTGGACAGCATGATCAACGACCTGCTGGTGATGTCGCGCAATCAGCAGAAAAACGCGCTGGTTAGCGAAACGGTGAAAGCCAATCACCTCTGGCACGAGGTGCTGGACAACGCGGCGTTCGAAGCGGAACAGATGGGTAAATCTTTCACCGTCAACTTCCCGCCGGGCCCGTGGCCGCTGTACGGTAACCCCAACACGCTGGAAAGCGCGCTGGAGAACATCGTGCGTAACGCCCTGCGCTACTCGCATACGAAGATTGAGGTGGCGTTCTCGGTGGATAAAGACGGGATCACCGTCATTGTCGATGATGACGGCCCAGGCGTGAGCCCGGAAGACCGCGAGCAGATTTTCCGTCCGTTCTATCGTACCGATGAGGCGCGCGACCGGGAATCGGGCGGCACGGGACTGGGTCTGGCGATTGTTGAAACGGCCATGCAGCAGCACCGTGGCTGGGTGAAAGCCGACGACAGCCCGCTGGGTGGACTACGTTTAACGCTGTGGCTGCCGTTGTATAAGCGTTCGTAGCTGTTAGTGCCGGGTGGCGGCTTCGCCTTACCCGGCCTACTTTCTGCGGAGGACTATTTCCCCCACAATCTCCGCGAATTATCCTCGATCTTGCTGCTTAAACGCCGCTTCTGCATCGTTCTTGTCCAGCTGATGGATAATCCCGCCGCCGACAGCAGGCGGTGATACTGTTCGTCGTCAAACGGCATATGCCAGGCAATGGCGCAGGCGTCATAAACAGACACATCGCTCAGGCGCGACGCCAGCTCAAGCGGCGCGTCCGCTGAAACCTGCCCAGCCAGCACCACGCGATACAGCCAGCCGGTTTTACCCGCTTTTTGCAGCTGGGCCGACATATCCTGAATACCGAAGTGGTAGTTGAGCTTGAAGCACGGCGAGCGTGGCTGCGTCACCTGAATCAGGGCATCGCCCCAGCGGTAGATATCACCGATAAACACGTTCTTTTCGGTGAGCCCTTCGGTGGAGAGATTCTCGCCAAACGCGGGAGCAACAAAGAGGTCCGCCTGCTCGGGAAACTCGGTTTTCCAGTGCTGATAGTGTTCGCGCGGGTAGTGGCACAGCGCGCGATCGGGCCCGCCGTGGATTTTCTTTTCGGCCTGCTCGTCACCCGCAAGCCCGAGGTCGGTTAACGTCAACTCACCGTCGACCTGAATTTTGGCGATGGCACTTGGGCGGCTGCCGTCGTACTCCCTTACCTTGCCTGTAAACACGTTCACCGGGTAATGCATTGCTGCCTCCATTACGCAGATACAAAAAAAGCGAGTCATAAGACTCGCTTCTCACAGGCGTCAATGCAACCTTATTTTTTAGCGGCGAAACGCGCTGCTGCTTCGTCCCAGTTCACCACGTCCCAGAAGGCTTTGATGTAGTCCGGACGACGGTTCTGGAATTTCAGGTAGTAAGCGTGTTCCCACACGTCCAGACCCAGGATTGGGAAGCCGGATGCGCCAGAAATCGCTTCACCCATCAGCGGGGAGTCCTGGTTAGCAGTAGAAACCACCGCCAGCTTGTCGCCTTTCAGAACCAGCCACGCCCAGCCAGAGCCGAAACGGGTTGCAGCGGCTTTTTCGAATTCCGCTTTGAAGTTGTCAACGGAACCGAAGTCGCGCTCGATAGCCGCTTTCAGGTCGCCCTGCAGGGTGGTACCGGTTTTCAGGCCTTTCCAGAACAGGCTGTGGTTAGCGTGGCCGCCAGCGTTGTTACGCAGAACGGTTTTCTTGTCCGCTGGCAGCTGGTCCAGCTTGGTGATCAGCTCTTCAGCAGACAGGTTAGCGAACTCTGGCAGGCTTTCCAGCGCGGCGTTCGCGTTGTTCACATAGGTCTGGTGGTGTTTAGTGTGATGGATTTCCATCGTCTGCTTGTCGAAATGCGGTTCCAGTGCGTCGTAGGCATACGGCAGGGATGGCAGTGTATAACTCATAATCCTCTCCATTATTGTCGGGCGGCACAGCTGTTAATGCCGCGTAAGCAGTTGGTTCATTATAGTTAATTAAATGATATTGAAAATGATTATCAATGCCGTAGTTTTTATAAGGTTATTCGTTTTTCGATTAATCGAGAAATTGTGAGTCTGCTCACGCGGTTAACGTGCTGATTGCCATCCAGAACACATCTGCGGCAACCTTCTGAAGGTACCCAAACCGCCTAATTTTTACACTCCTCAAGTCGGTGGGAAGCCACTGACGATAAAAACGATGAGGGTGTAAAAATGAATCATGCGATTACGATGGGTATCTTCTGGCATTTGATAGGCGCTGCCAGTGCAGCCTGTTTCTATGCTCCGTTTAAAAAAGTGAGAGGCTGGTCATGGGAAACCATGTGGTCCGTTGGCGGTATCGTGTCCTGGCTGATTTTGCCCTGGACCATTAGCGCCATGCTGCTGCCCGATTTCTGGGGCTACTTCTCCTCCTTCAGCGCCGCCACCCTGCTGCCGGTGTTCCTGTTCGGCGCGATGTGGGGCGTCGGCAACATCAACTATGGCCTCACCATGCGTTATCTCGGCATGTCGATGGGGATTGGTATCGCGATTGGCATCACGCTGATCGTCGGTACCCTGATGACGCCAATTCTCAACGGCAACTTCGACGTGCTTATTAATACTCAGGGTGGGCGGATGACGCTCCTGGGCGTGCTG
Organism: Enterobacter sp. 302C9; assembly: GCF_034106085.1. NCBI lineage: Bacteria > Pseudomonadati > Pseudomonadota > Gammaproteobacteria > Enterobacterales > Enterobacteriaceae > Enterobacter > Enterobacter sp. 302C9. The sequence continues at coordinate 48,915 of NZ_JAWNBW010000014.1, read as the reverse complement.
GTGGCGGTCATTGGCGTAGGGATTGTGACGCGTGCGGGGCAGTTGAAAGAACGCAAGATGGGCATTAAAGCTGAAGATTTTAACCTGAAGAAAGGTCTGCTGCTGGCGGTGATGTGCGGCATTTTCTCGGCCGGCATGTCGTTCGCCATGAACGCCGCCAAACCGATGCACGAAGCGGCTGCCGCGCTGGGCGTCGATCCGCTGTACGTTGCGCTACCAAGCTATGTCGTGATTATGGGTGGCGGCGCGATGGTTAACCTGGGCTTCTGCTTCATTCGTCTGGCAAAAGTAAAAAACCTGTCGGTAAAAACCGATTTCTCGCTGGCAACATCGCTCATCATCACCAACGTGCTGCTCTCCGCTCTGGGCGGCCTGATGTGGTATTTGCAGTTCTTCTTCTACGCCTGGGGCCACGCCAGTATTCCGGCGCAATACGACTATATAAGCTGGATGCTGCACATGAGTTTCTACGTACTTTGCGGCGGGCTGGTTGGGCTGGTGCTGAAAGAGTGGACGAACGCCGGACGTCGTCCGGTTGGCGTACTGAGCCTCGGCTGCGTGGTGATTATTATCGCTGCCAATATCGTCGGCCTCGGCATGGCAAACTGATTACGCCCCCTTTCGACTGCGATGACGCCACTGTACCGGCGTCATCCCCACCTCGCGGTTAAACACCACTGAAAAGTAGTTACTGTCCTCAAAGCCGCAGCGCATCGCCACATCACTGACCATCCACTCCGTATGCTGGAGGAGATATTGTGCATGGCAGATGCGCAGCTGGCGCAGATAGTGGTTCACCGTCATCCCGGTCAGGGTGCGGAAATGCTGGCGCAACGCGCGCTCGCTGCACTGTTCCTGCTCGCAGAATTTCTCCAGTACAAAGTTTTTATTCAGGCTGCCCGCAAGCCGGGTGATGAGCTTATCCAGCAGCGCTTCCTGCGTTGTGGCGGAGGGGTTATCAGTGGCGTAACGATGGCGCTTCAACGTCATCACCAGCTGGGCGAAAAGCAACTCCGCCAGCTGGTTAGCAACGGGGTCGTTCTTCTGGCTCTCCTGCTCCAGTTGAGAAATAACCTGCCGTACCTGAGCCATACCGCTACTGCTTAAGCGCCAGTGCGGAGAACCCTTAGCATCAAGAAAGCCCGGAATGCTCGCGGCCCAGTCCACGTTAAGCTTGAGCCTGTCCGGACAGTAAATAACGTTTTGCAGCACCAGGTCGTTAACCGAGGCGTAGGAGTGTTTATCATCCGCGCGAATGTAGAACAGGTCTCCGCGCGTGATGCGGTAGGGACGGTCGTTGAGGATGTGCAGGCCGTTACCGCGCCAAACCAGCACCAGCTCGCAAAACTCGTGGGTATGTTCGGCAAAGACGTCCTGCGGGTAGCGATCGGCCACCGTGACAGCCTGACTCGCGGAGGCAAAAAAATCATCTTTGCGAAGAATTAACTGAGCAGCCACACCACGACCTCTACGCCGAATAACCTGACACTATTAGCTTTTTTGCGGAAATAAAACGGTGACTGCCCTCGCGTTACTGAAGCATCGCGTCTTTTCCCTGGCGAATATCGCGCGGAGACCAGTTAAATTCCCGGCGAAATAGCGTTGAAAAGTGATTGCTGTCGCCAAAACCGCAGCAATAGGCAATATCAGTGACGCTATCGTCGGTATGACGTAAAAGATGACGCGCTTTGATCAGGCGCAGACGGTTAAGGTAGCGTTGCGGCGTCAGTCCGGTGTGCTGTTTAAGCTGGCGATGCAGGGTACGCAACGACAGGGAAAAATCATCCGCAAGCGTTTCCCAGCAGACATCCTCGGCAAAATGTTCTTCCAGCCAGGCCATCAGATGGTTCAGGCGCGCGTTGTTATCTTCCAGCCCTTCCACCAGGCTGCTGCGGCGCAGCAGCACCAGAAGCTGCATAAACAGCAATTCGCGCGTGGCAATGGCGCGCGTCTCCTGCCCGTCCTCGCTCTTCTCCATCTGGCTCACCAGCTGACGCACCTGCTGCAGGATGGACTGATTCACCCGCCAGTGCGACGGATAGTGTCCGTCTTGCTCCTGGGGCAACAGCTGGCTCAGCCCCGAAAGAAACTGGAACGCGTCCGGGGAACGGTAAAGCACATTCGTCAGACACAGGTTGTCGGTATGTTCATACAGGTGCCGGTCGTGGTCGCGCACGAAGCACACCGTACCGCCGCTGATGGTATAAGGCTGGCCATTGAAAACATGAATACCCGTCCCGCGCTCAACAATCACAATTTCGTGAAAATCATGATGATGCTCCGGGAACGCAGCCTGAGGAAGCCGTGGCTCAATCGCGACAGGCGAACCTCCTGAAGGAAAAAAATCCACGCAGTGCAGTACGGTCATAACGGCCCCCACCAATGAAAAATGTTCTCAAAATAGTAATTAAGGCCTCCCACACTCACCTTCAATTTTTGGCAGTAAACCTCGCAAAAGCTGTCCATTTTTCAAGAAACAGGGGGAAAGATCGGGAAATGCGCCCAGCGTCACACTGCCTGAGCATCCCGTCACTGCTGGAAACTGTGAACGCCCTCACATTCACCTTTGCTTTCTTGCCAGCGCGAGATTTGGCCTGTCAGTGGTGAGAAGGTGACTTTTTCTTCCCTTTTTTACACTCACCGCTAATGACTTAAGAAAGGACCCGACCATGACTTTTCGCCATTGTGTGGCTGTCGATTTAGGCGCATCCAGCGGCCGCGTAATGCTCGCGAGCTGGGACCGTGAGCAGCACGCGCTTTCGCTTCGCGAAATGCACCGTTTCGCCAACTGCCTGCAAAAGCAGGACGGTTTTGATACCTGGGATATCGATGCCCTGGAGGCGGAGATCCGTACCGGACTGAACAACGTCTGCAACGACGGCATTCGCATCGACAGCATCGGCATTGATACCTGGGGCGTGGACTACGTGCTGCTTGATAGCCATGGCGAGCGCGTCGGCTTGCCGGTTTCTTATCGCGACAGCCGCACCGACGGCCTGATGGCGAACGCTATCGCCCAGCTTGGCAAGGACAACATCTACGGGCGCAGCGGCATTCAGTTTCTGCCGTTTAACACGCTTTATCAGCTGCGTGCTTTGGTCGAGCAACAGCCGGAGCTGGTCGCGGACGTGGCCCATGCGCTGCTGATCCCGGACTACCTGAGCTATCGCCTGACCGGCAACATGAACTGGGAATATACCAACGCCACCACCACGCAGCTGGTCAATATCAACTCGGATAGCTGGGATGAACATCTGCTGGCCTGGACGGGGGCGTCGCCTTCCTGGTTCGGCACACCCACCCACCCGGGTAACGTGATCGGTCACTGGATTTGCCCCCAGGGGAACGCAATCCCCGTCGTTGCCGTCGCCAGCCACGATACCGCCAGCGCGGTAATAGCGTCCCCACTTGCAAGCAAAGACGCGGCTTACCTCTCGTCCGGCACCTGGTCGCTGATGGGCTTTGAGAGCAAAACCCCGTACGCCAGCGATGCCGCGATGGCGGCAAACATTACCAACGAAGGCGGTGCCGAAGGGCGCTACCGAGTACTGAAAAACATCATGGGGCTGTGGCTGCTCCAGCGGGTGCTGAAAGAGCAGAACATTACCGACCTGCCCGCGCTTATCGCCGAAACGGAGAAGCTGAAGGCCTGCACGTTCCTGATCAACCCGAACGATGACCGCTTTATCAACCCGGCGCACATGAGCGCCGAAATTCAGACCGCCTGCGTCGAGGGCGGGCAACCGGTGCCGTCGAGCCCTTCCGAACTGGCGCGCTGCATTTTTGACAGCCTCGCCCTGCTGTATGCCGACATCCTCAGCGAGCTGGCGAGCCTTCGCGGAAAACCGTTCAGCCAGCTGCATATCGTGGGCGGCGGCTGCCAGAACCAGCTGCTGAACCAGCTCTGCGCCGATGCCTGCGGCATCACCGTGGTGGCGGGTCCCGTGGAGGCCTCCACGCTCGGGAATATCGGCATTCAGCTGATGACCCTGGACGAACTTTCCAGCGTTGATGACTTCCGTTCTGTGGTGGCGGCTAACGCCAGCCTGACCACCTTCACCCCCAATCCCTGCCGTGAAATTGCTCGCTTTCGGGCGCAGTTTCAGCAAAACCGACTGACTAAGGAGCTTTGCGCATGACAACTCAATTAGAACAAGCCTGGGGCCTGGCTAAACAGCGTTTCGCCGCCGTCGGCGTGGATGTCGAAGAGGCGCTGCGCCAGCTCGACCGTCTGCCCGTCTCCATGCACTGCTGGCAGGGCGATGACGTCGCCGGTTTCGAGAACCCAGGCGGTTCCCTGACGGGTGGTATTCAGGCCACCGGTAACTACCCGGGCAAAGCGCGTAACGCGACCGAACTGCGCGCCGACCTGGAGCTGGCGCTGAGCCTGATCCCGGGGCCAAAACGCCTGAACCTGCATGCGATTTATCTCGAATCCGACGAGCCGGTGGCGCGCAATGAAATCAAACCGGAACACTTTAAGAACTGGGTGGAGTGGGCCAAAGCCAACCGGCTGGGCCTGGACTTTAATCCGTCCTGTTTCTCACATCCGCTGAGCGCGGACGGTTTTACCCTCGCCCACGCGGACGACGACATCCGCCAGTTCTGGATCGACCACGTGAAGGCCAGCCGCCGCGTTTCGGCCTATTTCGGCGAGCAGCTCGGCACGCCGTCGGTGATGAACATCTGGATCCCGGACGGCATGAAGGATATCACCGTCGACCGTCTGGCCCCGCGCCAGCGCCTGCTGGCCGCGCTGGATGAGGCCATCAGCGAGAAGCTGGACCCGGCGCACCACATCGACGCCGTAGAGAGCAAGCTGTTCGGCATTGGCGCCGAGAGCTACACCGTGGGCTCGAACGAGTTCTACATGGGTTACGCCACCAGCCGCCAGACCGCGCTGTGTCTGGATGCCGGCCACTTCCACCCAACCGAGGTGATCTCCGACAAAATCTCCGCCGCCATGCTCTACGTGCCGCGCCTGCTGCTGCACGTCAGCCGTCCGGTGCGCTGGGACAGCGATCACGTGGTGCTGCTGGATGACGAAACCCAGGCGATTGCCAGCGAAATCATCCGTCACGACCTCTTTGACCGCGTACACATCGGCCTCGACTTCTTCGATGCTTCCATCAACCGCATCGCAGCGTGGGTTATCGGCACCCGCAACATGAAGAAAGCCCTGCTGCGCGCGCTGCTGGAGCCTGTCGCCGCGCTGAAACAGCTGGAGGCTAACGGCGACTACACCGCGCGTCTGGCGCTGCTGGAAGAGCAGAAATCCCTGCCGTGGCAGGCGGTGTGGGAGATGTACTGCCAGCGTAACGACGCCCCGGCGGGCAGCCAGTGGCTGGACAACGTGCGGGCATACGAGAAAGACGTGTTGAGTCAGCGCGGGTAATTTTGCCCTCACCCTAACCCTCTCCCACAGGGAGAGGGAACTTTTACCCCCTCTCCCTGTGGGAGAGGGCCGGGGGTGAGGGTTCAACCTCACCGCGATAACTGGAAAATGAAGACTATGCAGACCATCACCACTTCCTGGTTCGTCCAGGGCATGATCAAAGCCACCTCCGACGCCTGGCTGAAAGGCTGGGACGAGCGCAACGGCGGCAACCTGACGCTGCGCCTGGACGACGCGGATATCGAACCGTTCGCGGCCGATTTCCACCAGAAGCCGCGCTATATCGCGCTGAGCCAGCCGATGCCGCTGCTCGCCAACACGCCGTTTATCGTCACCGGTTCCGGCAAGTTCTTCCGTAACGTCCAGCTCGACCCGGAGGCCAACCTCGGCGTGGTGAAAGTGGACAGCGACGGCGCGGGCTACCACATTCTGTGGGGCCTGACCGACGAGGCGGTGCCCACCTCCGAACTGCCGGCGCACTTCCTCTCCCACTGCGAGCGCATCAGGGCGACGAACGGCAAAGACCGCGTGATCATGCACTGCCACGCCACCAACCTGATCGCCCTGACCTACGTGCTGGAAAACAGCGCCGACTTCATCACCCGCAAGCTGTGGGAAGGCAGTACCGAGTGTCTGGTGGTGTTCCCGGACGGCGTGGGCATTCTGCCGTGGATGGTGCCGGGTACCGACGAAATCGGCCAGGCAACCGCCGTCGATATGCAAAAACATGCTCTGGTGCTGTGGCCGTTCCACGGCGTGTTCGGCAGCGGCCCAACGCTGGATGAAACCTTTGGCCTGATCGACACCGCCGAGAAATCAGCGGAAGTGCTGGTGAAGGTGTACTCCATGGGCGGCATGAAGCAGACCATTTCCCGGGAAGAACTCATCGCCCTCGGCAAGCGCTTTGGCGTGAGCCCCCTGCAATCCGCGCTGGATTTGTACGCATAACGCCTTCGCAGGAAAAACGTTGATTGTTAAGGAGAATTATCATGAGCTTTATGTTGGCACTTCCAAAAATCAGCCTTCACGGCGCGGGCGCAATCGGCGATATGGTCAACCTGGTTGCGAACAAGCAGTGGGGAAAAGCGCTGATTGTCACCGACGGCCAGCTGGTAAAGCTGGGCCTGCTCGACAGCCTGTTTACCGCGCTGGACGCCCATCAGATGTCGTATCACCTGTTCGATGAGGTGTTCCCGAACCCGACGGAAGCGCTTGTGCAAAAAGGAATTTCGGCTTACCGGGACGCGGAGTGTGATTACGTGATTGCCTTTGGCGGCGGCAGCCCGATTGACACCGCCAAGGCGATTAAAATCCTCACCGCCAACCCCGGCCCGTCAACCGATTATTCCGGCGTCGGCAAGGTGAAAAATGCGGGCGTGCCGCTGGTGGCAATTAACACCACCGCAGGCACGGCGGCGGAGATGACCAGCAATGCGGTGATCATCGACTCCGCGCGGCAGGTGAAAGAGGTGATTATCGACCCGAACATCATCCCGGACATCGCCGTAGACGATGCCAGCGTGATGCTCGATATTCCCGCCTCCGTGACCGCCGCAACCGGTATGGATGCCCTGACCCATGCCATTGAAGCCTACGTATCCGTTGGCGCGCACCCGCTCACCGACGCCAACGCGCTGGAAGCAATTCGCCTGATCAACCTGTGGCTGCCGGAAGCGGTCGAAGACGGTCATAACCTTAAGGCGCGCGAGCAGATGGCATTTGGTCAGTATCTGGCGGGCATGGCGTTTAACAGTGCGGGTCTCGGCCTTGTGCATGCCCTGGCGCACCAACCGGGCGCGACGCACAACCTGCCGCACGGCGTATGCAACGCCATCCTGCTGCCGATCGTCGAAAGCTTTAACCGCCCGAACGCGGTCGCGCGTTTTGCCCGCGTGGCGCAGGCGATGGGCGTCGATACCCGCGGCATGAGCGATGAAGCCGCCAGCATGTCCGCCATTCAGGCGATTCGCAACCTGAGCGCTCGCGTCGGCATCCCTGCGGGCTTTAGCCAGCTCGGCGTGACCAAAGCCGATATTGAAGGCTGGCTGGATAAAGCGCTCGCCGATCCGTGTGCGCCATGCAATCCGCGCGCCGCCAGCCGTGATGAGGTCCGCGAGCTTTACCTGGAGGCACTATGATCCGCAAAGCCTTTGTGATGCAGGTCAACCCGGACGCGCACGAGGAGTACGCGCGCCGCCACAATCCAATTTGGCCGGAGCTGGAAAAGGTGTTGAAAGACCACGGCGCACACCACTACGCCATTTATCTCGATAGGGCCCGCAGCCTGCTGTTTGCGACCGTAGAGATTGAATCGGAGGAGCGCTGGAGCGCGGTAGCGAATACCGACGTCTGCCAGCGCTGGTGGAAACATATGGGCGACGTCATGCCGTCGAACCCGGATAACAGCCCGGTGAGTACCGAGCTGAAAGAGGTCTTTTACCTGGACTGATGTGTTAACGCTGCTGCCCCCGCGGCGGCGGCGATCTCCTGCCTGCTGCTCAGCGTAAACGCCGACACCACCGTAATCGCCAGCACGAAACAGCCCAGCATCAGATACGTCTCCTGGAAGCCGATCCGGTCATACATATTCCCGGCAAAAGCGGAGAGGAAAATGGCCGCCGACTGCTTGGCGAACTGGAAGCCGATCAGATAGATAGTCGCTGACAGTCGGGTATCAAATACCCCGGTGATGTACTTGAATGCGCCCACCAGCAGGAACGGGACTTCCAGCGCGTGCAGCATCTTGAGGGCAATCACCTCCACGGCGGTGGTGGCGAACGAGGAGCCGATAATGCGCGTCGCCATAATCACCCCGGCGATCAGCAGCGTGTTCTTCGCGCCGATGCGGTTAATGATCCACGGCGAACAGAACATAATGATGGCGTTACAGATTTCCCCCGCAGTCGTTGCGAAACCAAAGGCGCGGGTTCCTTCCTGCGGCGTGGCGAAGAAGGTTTTAAAGAAGGTGGCAAACTGCTGGTCGAAAACGTCATACACGCAGGCCACGCCAATCACATAGAGGATAAACATCCACATTCTGCGCTGGCGGAACAGGTTGAACACGGTTTTGGCGGTGATTTGCGGCTGGTTCGCGCCCAGGGCATCCATGACCTGCGCCGTCTGGTTGGGCTTTGGCTTCGCCACCACCAGCAGCAGCATCAGCAGCAATGCCGCTCCCGATCCCATCCAGAAAACGTACGATGGATCGATGCCGAACAGGATGCCGCCCGTTGAGGCGCACAAGCCCCAGCCGAGGCAGCCAAACATCCGCGCCTTGCCGTACTCAAAGAAGCTGTTGCGGCTCACTCGCTCAATGTAGGCTTCAATCGCCCCCGATCCGGCCGAGAAGACAAAACCGATATACAGCCCGCCGCTCAGCGCGCCCAGCCAGATATTGGCTTTCAGCAGCGGCGCGAAGACGTACAGGAAGAACGGCGCGAACAGAAACAGCAGCACCGCGATGATCCACAGAAGGTGTTTTTTTAGCCCCAGCTTGTCCGAAATTACGCCCAGCACTGGCTGGAAGGCGATAGCCGACAGCGAGATGCAGGAGAAGACAATCCCGGTGTGGGTTTTATTCAGGCCGATGATGTCCGACAGCCAAATCGGCAGGAACGGAAAGCAGGTGGCCATGATGAAGAAGTAGAGAAAGAAGAACAGCCCAAAGATCCAGAAGTTAGGGTTGTCTTTGTAGGTACAGGTTGTTGTGTTCATTATTTTTATCCTCAACGGAGGGCCGACTGCCCGGCCCGTCACCCTTACACGCGTTCAACGCCAATCAGAATGGCGGTTTCCGGATCCAGAATCGGCAGCGCAATGCCCGCCTGCATCAGCCACTCGCCGCTCACCGTTTGCGGCGTTTCCATCCACGCCGGCAGCTTGCGCATGGTGTGCCCTCCCTCGCCCGTAATCTGAATATTCGGGTGATCGAGCAGCGTGACGCGGTACCGCGCGCTGGCCTCCAGCCCCGCCATGCGCAGCGGCATCATCAGGCTGTAGTCCGGCATCGCGAGCTGGCTGACCATAAACAGCCCCTGCGCCTTATCTTCGCTAACAATACCCTGCGCCAGCGTGGTGGCGTCCGGCATATCAATTCGCCACTGGGTGCCGCGATGAATGACCTCCCGCCACTGCTTGTGCAGCGCGGCGTAATGGCGATAGCCTTCGCGCTCCTGTGCGTCCACGGTGAGCGGATCCAGCTCCAGCCCCATATGGCCAAACAGAGCCGTCAGCCCGCGAAACTGGATGCTATGCTGGCGGAAGGTGGCGTGGCATTGATGATGACCGATATGCGCACCCATCACCTCCGGCGGGAAGAAGTAGCTCATGCCGCGCTGGATGGTGCTGCGCTCCAGCGCGTCGTTGTTGTCGGACGCCCAGAAGCGGTGGCTGCGGGTCAGTACCTCATAATCAATGCGCCCGCCGCCGGAGGAGCAGGATTCAAACTCAATATGCGGGAAGCGCTCGCCCAGCACGTCCAGCAGGCGGTAAAACTGACGGGTCTGGGCGTCGGCGGCGGCTTTACCGTTGTGTCCAGGCTGCACCAGCTCGCGGTTCATGTCCCACTTCACGTAGTCGACCGCATGCTCGCCCAGCAGCCAGCTCATGCGCTCCACCAGGTAATCAAAGGCCTCCGGGATGCTGAGATTGAGCACCAGCTGGTGTCGTCCGGTCGCACGGGGATAGCCCGGCAGCGCCAGTACCCAGTCAGGATGCGCGCGGTACAAATCTGAATCCGGGTTGATCATCTCCGGCTCAACCCAGATGCCAAACTCCATGCCGAGCCGTTTGACGTGGTCGATCACCGGCGTCAGGCCGTTCGGGTATTTTTTCTCGTCCAGATACCAGTCGCCCAGCGCGGCATGGTCGTCATTGCGGCCTTTGAACCAGCCGTCATCGATGATGAAACGCTCCACGCCCAGCGCGGCAGCCTCGTCGGCCATGCGCTTGATGTAGTCCGGATCGTGGTTGAAGTAGATCCCTTCCCAGGTATTGAGGTGCACCGGGCGCGGTTTGTTTTCCGGGAAGCGGATGACGTTGTTGCGCAGGTAGCGATGGAACGGCTGGCTCATGCCGTTCAGGCCCTGCGTGGAGTAGCTGGCATACAGGCGCGGCGTCCAGAGCGTATCGCCCTCCTCAACCGCCATTTCACCCGGCAGGTAGAGCGCTTCGGCCTGAAGATAGCGACGACCGTCGGTTTTCGCTTCCGCGCGCAGGCGGTGATTACCGCTCCAGCCCAGATGCACGCCCCAGACGTCGCCCTGCATTTCGCTGAACGACGGCGTACCGGCAATCAGCGCCGGGAAGTGCTCGTGGGAGGTTTTACCCCGACGGTTTTCAATCACGAAGCTGTCGTGTTCAAGCTTTACGCGGTGCGGCTGAAACTCTCTGATCCAGCGTCCGTGGAAGGCCATCACCTCCTGCGCGCGCTCGGCCACCGGCAGCGTGACGGCGAAACGGTCAACCTGCCAGGGGATCGCTTTCAGGTTCGTTAAACCGTGACGAACCACCAGCACGCCGCTGGCATCCAGCACCAGCTCGCTGGTCAGGCGCAGGCCCGCATGCTCATCTTCGGCGGTAATCGTCAGGGTGTTTACGTCCTGCTGCACCTGCGTGGTTTTGAACACCGGGGAACCGTCCAGCCCCTGGCGATGACCCTCAATGCCAGGCGAACCAAACAGACCATGCCCCAGCTCGGCCATCAGCGTGACCGGGGAGTCGACGTCAAGCCTGCCGTTGGCAACGGGACGTTCGAGCGTAGCAACATCCTGCGGCGAAAAGTGCTGAAGGTGAGGCCCCCAGTAGATAATTTCGGCGAACGGATGGGTTTTGATCACCACGTCTACCGTCGTGGTTTCGAGTCGTAAAACGGGATCTTGCATCAGACATCTCCTGTCATCGGGATGATCTGAGTGTTGATCCGAAACGTTTCGGATACAAACCAAAACGTTTCGGTTCTGTGATCGGGTTTGGAATTTTAGTGGTTTAGGCCGTCTGGCCCGGAGAGAATTCAGGCTGCCAGAGCACCTGAAGCTGTTCAATATCGTCGCCGTTAATCAGCTGACGCACCATATTGGCAATCTGTTTCCCGACGCCCTGGCGGGTGGACTGGATCACCGACGCCACCTCAATATCAACGATGCTGTCCTGCGGCAGGCCATCATAGACCACCAGCGAGACGGCGTTGTCGCCGGATAAACGCCCCAGCTGCGCCAGCGCCATCGCCGCGCCGTCGCCGTGGGTGTTGCAGTCGGTGATGATGGCCGTTGGCGGCTGCGGCAGGGCAAGCAGTTCTTTGGTGGTGGCATACCCGACGCGGCGCGAAGGCGGCATGGCGCGCAGCCATTCGCTGGAAAGCCCGGCTTCCCGCAGGGCGTCGAGATAACCCTGACGGCGCTGGGTGATAAATGCCTGATTGTTGCTTTCGCCAAGTAGCGCGATACGCTGATGGCCTTTCTCGATCAGCCAGCGGGTAGCCTGATGCGTACCGGCGTAGTTGTCGAAGTCAAACCACGCGTACGGCTGCGGAAGGTGGCTGCGCCCGAGCGCCAGGAAAGGAAAACCGGCGGCCTGCAGCTGCTCAAGACGGGGATCGTGATCCAGCGTGTGCGCCACGATCAGCGCGTCGACGCGTCGGCTTTGCACCATGCGCATATAGCTGTGCTTATCCGCCAGATCGTCGTCGGCGATGAGCAATAAGTCGATCTCATGTCGCGCCAGTTCATGGCTAATTTCGCCGACCATGTCCATAAATACGCTGTTATTGAGCGGAACAGGATGTACGGGAAACACCAGCCCGACGGCGTCAATTTTGCCCATCTTCAGGCGGCGGGCAAAGGTGTTTGGTCGGTAACCACGGCGCTGAGCCTCCGCTTCCACGCGTGCGCGCGTCTCGGCGGAGACGTCGTCATATCCGTTGAGGGCGCGGCTGACGGTGGTGACTGACAGCCCCAGTTCTTTAGCAATGGCTTTAAGCGACATGAGTTTCCGTATCTCTGTTAGTTTTGTTCCGCCACCAGCAGCGCGTGCGTATCCGGCTCCAGCGCCTTAAAGATATGTGGCAGATCGGCGGGATAACAGATGTAATCTCCCGGGCCGAGTTCTTCGGCCGCGTCGATCAGGCCCACTAACGCGCGCCCCTGCGTCACAATAATGTGTTCAACGGACCCCGGCGGATGCGGCTGGGAAATGCGGTCTGCGCCCGGCTGGGTAAGCAGGAGGTATACGTCGCGTCGCGCGCCAGGCGGACATGCCGCCAGCAGTATCGCCTCGTAGTTGGCCTGTCCGGCAACGACCTTCGTACCTTCACCACGACGGATCACCTGAGTGGTAGGCTGCTGTGGTTCAAGCAGGCGGGCAAAAGGAATATCCAGCGCCACGCAAAGCGACCACAGCGTTTCGAGGCTCGGGTTACCGTTGCCTGACTCTAGCTGAGAAAGCGTGGATTTTGCGATCCCGGCACGGCGAGCGATTTCCGCCAGTGAAAGCCCGGTTCGCAGGCGTTCTCGCACCAGGCTTTTGGCGATTACGCTGATTGGCTGCGTCATAAAACGACCTCTTTGTTCTTTAAATCGAACGAATCGTTCATCTTGAAAAACACTTCTGTTGCGTTCATTATAATGGATACCCGTTCGATATGGCTAAAAATGTATGAAGCATCATCTCTCTTGCCTGAAAGGCGACACCATAAAAGCAATCATCCTGGTCTGCCTCGCGGTCGGCGTGGTCGGGATGTCATACGGCTCCCTGGCGATGGCCTACGGTTTTCCGGTCTGGGTACCGTTTGTACTCTCCATCACCGTACTCGCGGGCGCGTCAGAGTTTATGTTTATTGGCATCGTGGCAAGCGGCGGTAACCCGCTGGCGGCCGCAGCCGCGGGGTTACTGGTCAACGCGCGGCACGTGCCGTTTGGCGTGACGGTGCGTGAGCTGGTCGGCAAACGCGGCCTGAGCCTGTTGGGCTGCCACATCATGAATGACGAAAGCGTGGTGTTTGGCCTGTCGCAAAAAACGCCCGAACAGCGCAAAGCGGCGTACTGGCTATGTGGTTTAGGCGTGGCGATTGTCTGGCCGCTGGGGGCCCTGCTGGGTGCCATGGTCGGCAAGCTGCTACCGGACCCGGAAACCATTGGCCTGGATGCGGTATTCCCGGCCATATTGCTGGCGCTGGTGGTTCCCGCGTTTAAAAACCGTACCACGCTGATCCGCGCCTGCAGTGGCGCCGCGCTGTCACTGGCCGCCGTGCCGTTTGCCCCGGTGGGATTACCGGTGCTGCTCTCCTTACTGGGTCTCGCTGCGAGGAAAAAATAATGGGAAATATGACGTTTTTTATTCTCGGTATCGCCATTTTGTCTGCGGGAACGTATCTGATGCGTCTTGGCGGGGCGAAACTGGGCAGCAGGCTGGCATTGTCAGAGCGTTCACAGGCGCTGCTGTCAGATGCGGCAACGGTATTGCTGTTTTCCGTGGCGCTGGCGACCACGTTTTATGAAGGTGACCACTTTGCCGGAATGGCGCGCGTGCTGGGCGTGGCGTTTGCGGTATTTCTGGCCTGGCGGAAAATGCCGTTAATTGTGGTGATCGTGGCGGCGGCAGTGGTAACCGCGCTGCTGCGCGTGGCGGGCATAAACTAAAAAAGCGCCCCGGGGGCGCTCTTTCGACGGTGTGACAGCTTATTTAGTCAGTTCAGCAGTCATGTGTACGCGGTTACCTGAGAACGCCTGGGTAATTTTGTAAGATGATGCGCCAGCATCCTGAGCCTGAGCCGCGATTTTAGCTTCTGCGCCATCAATGGTAGAGGCGGTTGCAGTCACGGTCTGTGCAGCGAAAGAACCGAAAGAAGTAGCCAGAGCGATTACAGCGACAAAAGTTTTGATGCTTTTCATTATATAAACCCTTTCATTAAGTTGTTTAGGTAAGGCACCGTGCCTTGATGAGATAAATACTAGACCTCATCTCGAACAACTAAAAGCGGAAGGATTTGCTATTATCATTCAAAATTATTGATTAACTATTAATCGCTGCGGATGGGTATAAACGGTCGCCCTTCCCGGCTTGCAGAAGCCCACCAGCGTCAGGTTGCAGCGCTCCGCCACCTCCACCGCCAGCGTGGTCGCCGCCGACACCGCGAAGAGAATTTCCACACCGCACATCGCCGATTTTTGCACCATCTCATAGCTGGCGCGGCTGGAAACGAGTGCCGCCCCCTGCCTCCAGACATCACTTTCACGCGCACGGCGACCGAGCAGCTTGTCCAGCGCCACGTGGCGGCCCACGTCCTCGTGGCCCCCGGCAATATCGCCCGACGGCAACACCCATGCCGCCGCGTGCGTGCAGCCGCTCAGCTGGCCAATGGGCTGTACATCGTTCAGGTGCTCGAGCGCATGGTCGAGGTGAGCCAGATTAAAGGTCTGAGTAAACGGCAGTGGCGCAACGGGTTTGCCAATATCATTAAGTTGCTCAACGCCACACACGCCGCAGCCGGTACGCCCGGCCAGCGCGCGGCGGCGCTCTTTCAGCCCCATAAAGCGGCGGCTGGAGAGTTCGATTTGCACTTCAAGGCCGTTGCAAGCCTGCACCACGTCCATGCCGTAGATCTCCTGCGGATGGTCAATGATGCCTTCCGAGAGGGAAAAACCGATGGCGAACAGCTCGAGATCTTTCGGCGAAGCCATCATCACCACATGGGAGATACCGTTGTAAACGAGCGCAACGGGCACCTCTTCCGCCAGAAAATCCGGCGTGGCATGGGTAATGTGGGGCGGTCTGTGTACCGACAGTTCCACAATGCCCGCAGGCAGGGGTGACGAGTGGGGAGCACGGTTTTGTTTAGACACAGCGGTATTCCTGAACAACCACGGAGGTGAGCCTGCTATTGCATCACAAACAACAGGGCTTACGCATAGTATGGATCAACTTTTCAGCATCAAGTTTACCTACTCACTTGTGAGAGGTACAACAAAACGCATGCTACACCCCTTTAACATGCGGGGTTAATAATGTGATCAATATCACACTTTATAGTCAACAGGGTGATAATACGTTCACTTTGTATTAACGCCATTAGAACAGCTGTACCGACATTGTGGTATTCTGATGATATCCCTCGTGGAATTGAGGGATTAACGCAAATTTTTCTCCTTTGCGGTCAATTCTCAACCGCGAAGTTAAAACTACATATGTAAGCAATGTCGAAACAAGGAGTGACCCATGCAGGTCAGCAGAAGGCAGTTCTTTAAGATCTGCGCTGGCGGTATGGCAGGCACCACGGCAGCGGCACTGGGCTTTGCGCCCGGCGTAGCGCTGGCGGAAACGCGGCAGTATAAACTGCTGCGCACCCGTGAAACCCGTAATACCTGCACGTACTGCTCTGTCGGTTGCGGGCTGTTGATGTATAGCCTCGGCGACGGTGCTAAAAACGCCAAAGCGTCTATTTTCCATATCGAAGGCGACCCGGATCATCCGGTCAACCGCGGCGCATTGTGCCCGAAAGGGGCCGGTCTGGTGGACTTTATCCACTCCGAAAGCCGCCTCAAGTTCCCTGAATATCGCGCACCTGGCTCCGATAAATGGCAGCAAATCAGCTGGGAAGAGGCGTTTGACCGCATCGCAAAACACATTAAAGAAGACCGCGATGCCAACTTTGTTGAGAAGAACGCCGACGGCGTCACGGTCAACCGCTGGCTCTCCACCGGGATGCTGTGTGCCTCTGCTTCCAGCAACGAAACCGGTTATTTAACCCAGAAATTTACGCGCGCACTCGGTATGCTCGCGGTCGACAACCAGGCGCGTGTCTGACACGGACCAACGGTAGCAAGTCTTGCTCCAACATTTGGTCGCGGTGCGATGACCAACCACTGGGTCGACATCAAGAACGCCAACCTCATCGTGGTGATGGGCGGTAACGCCGCTGAAGCGCACCCTGTCGGGTTCCGCTGGGCGATGGAAGCCAAAATCCACAACGGTGCGAAACTGATTGTGATCGATCCCCGCTTTACGCGTACTGCGTCAGTGGCGGATTTCTACACCCCAATTCGTTCAGGTACTGACATCACTTTCCTGTCAGGCGTATTGCTGTACCTGATGACCAACGAAAAATATAACCGCGAATACACCGAAGCTTATACCAACGCCAGCCTGATCGTGCGTGAGGATTACCACTTCGAAGATGGCCTGTTCAGCGGTTACGACGCCGAAAAACGCAGATACGATAAAACCAGCTGGAACTACGAGCTGGATGAAAAAGGCTTTGCGAAGCGCGACACCACCCTGCAACACCCGCGCTGCGTGTGGAACCTGCTGAAAGAGCACGTTTCCCGCTACACGCCGGAGGTGGTTGAGAATATCTGCGGTACGCCGAAGGCAGACTTCCTGAAGGTGTGCGAGCTGATCGCCGAAACTAGCGCGAAAGATAAAACCGCGTCGTTCCTCTACGCCCTCGGCTGGACGCAGCACTCCATCGGCGCGCAGAACATCCGTACCATGGCGATGGTTCAGCTCCTGCTCGGCAACATGGGAATGGCAGGCGGCGGCGTCAACGCCCTGCGCGGTCACTCCAATATTCAGGGTCTGACCGACCTCGGCCTGCTGTCTCAAAGCCTGCCGGGTTACATGAACCTGCCAAGCGAGAAACAGACCGACCTGCAAACCTACCTGACGGCCAGCACGCCTAAACCGCTGCTCGAAGGCCAGGTAAACTACTGGGGCAACTATCCGAAGTTCTTCGTCTCGATGATGAAAGCCTTCTTCGGCGACAAAGCGACGGCTGAAAACAGCTGGGGCTTTGACTGGCTGCCGAAGTGGGACAAAGGTTACGACGTTCTGCAGTATTTCGAGATGATGCACCAGGGCAAAGTGAACGGCTATCTGTGCCAGGGCTTTAACCCGGTTGCCTCGTTCCCGAACAAGAACAAGGTTGTTGAGTCTCTGTCGAAGCTGAAGTTCCTGGTGACGATTGACCCGCTCAATACCGAGACCTCAACCTTCTGGCAGAACCACGGTGAATCGAACGACGTCGATCCGTCGAAGA
This sequence comes from Enterobacter sp. 302C9, assembly GCF_034106085.1. Classification (NCBI taxonomy): domain Bacteria; kingdom Pseudomonadati; phylum Pseudomonadota; class Gammaproteobacteria; order Enterobacterales; family Enterobacteriaceae; genus Enterobacter; species Enterobacter sp. 302C9. The sequence continues at coordinate 31,492 of NZ_JAWNBW010000014.1, read as the reverse complement.
TCCAGACTGAAGTGTTCCGTCTGCCGTCGACCTGCTTCGCGGAAGAGAACGGTTCTATCGTCAACTCCGGACGCTGGCTGCAGTGGCACTGGAAAGGCGCGGACGCCCCGGGCATCGCCATGAACGACGGCGAGATCCTGGCCGGCATCTTCTTACGCCTGCGTAAGATGTATGCGGAAGAAGGCGGCGCGAACCCGGAACCGGTGCTTAATATGAGCTGGAACTACTCGACGCCGGAAAACCCAGCGCCGGAAGAAGTGGCGATGGAGAGCAACGGTAAGGCGCTGGCAGACGTTATCGACCCGGCCACCGGTACCGTGCTGGCGAAGAAAGGCGATCAGCTCAGCACCTTCGCGCACCTGCGCGATGACGGTACCACATCAAGCGGCTGCTGGATCTTCGCCGGTAGCTGGACGCCGAAGGGCAACCAGATGGCCAACCGCGATAACGCCGACCCGTCAGGCCTGGGCAATACGCTGGGCTGGGCATGGGCATGGCCGCTCAACCGCCGTATCCTCTATAACCGCGCATCCGCTGACCCGCAGGGCAACCCGTGGGATCCGAAGCGTCAGCTTCTGAAGTGGGACGGCGCGAAATGGGGCGGCGTGGATATTCCGGACTACAGCACTGCCGCACCGGGCAGCGACGTTGGGCCGTTTATCATGCAGCCTGAAGGGATGGGGCGTCTGTTTGCTATCGATAAGATGGCGGAAGGTCCGTTCCCGGAACACTACGAGCCGTTTGAGACGCCGCTGGGTACCAACCCGCTGCACCCGAACGTGGTCTCTAACCCGGCAGCCCGTATCTTCAAGGGCGATTTCGAAGCGCTGGGTAAAAAGGACAAGTTCCCGTATGTGGGCACCACCTACCGTCTGACCGAGCACTTCCACTACTGGACCAAGCACGCGCTGCTTAACGCCATCGCGCAGCCGGAACAGTTTGTGGAGATCGGCGAGAAGCTGGCGGGCAAGCTCGGCATTGCCCATGGCGATACCGTGAAGGTCTCCTCTAACCGCGGCTATATCAAGGCCAAGGCGGTGGTGACCAAGCGTATTCGCACGCTGAACGTTCACGGTCAGCAGGTGGATACCATCGGTATTCCGATCCACTGGGGCTATGAGGGCGTGGCGAAGAAAGGGTTCATTGCGAATACCCTGACGCCGTTCGTCGGCGATGCGAACACGCAGACGCCGGAGTTTAAGGCCTTCCTCGTGAACGTGGAAAAGGTGTAACGGAGACGACTTATGGCTTATCAATCTCAAGACATTATCCGTCGTTCCGCGACTAACGGTTTCACGCCCGCGCCTCAGGCGCGGGACCACCAGCAGGAAGTGGCGAAGCTTATCGACGTGACCACCTGTATCGGCTGTAAAGCCTGTCAGGTGGCGTGCTCGGAGTGGAACGATCTGCGTGACGAAGTCGGTCACAACGTCGGGGTGTACGACAACCCGGCGGACCTGACCGCCAAGTCCTGGACGGTGATGCGTTTCTCGGAAGTTGAGCAGAACGACAAACTGGAATGGCTTATCCGCAAAGACGGCTGTATGCACTGTGCGGATCCGGGCTGCCTGAAGGCATGTCCGTCAGAAGGGGCTATCATTCAGTATGCCAACGGTATCGTCGACTTCCAGTCCGAACAGTGCATCGGCTGCGGCTACTGCATCGCGGGCTGCCCGTTCGACGTACCGCGCCTGAACCCGGAAGACAATCGCGTCTACAAATGCACGCTGTGCGTTGACCGCGTGACCGTCGGCCAGGAGCCTGCGTGCGTGAAGACCTGCCCAACCGGCGCTATCCACTTTGGCTCCAAAGAGGATATGAAAACGCTGGCGGCAGAGCGCGTGGGCGAGTTGAAAACCCGCGGTTACGACAACGCGGGCCTGTACGATCCGGCCGGAGTTGGCGGTACGCACGTGATGTACGTGTTGCACCACGCCGACAAGCCGAACCTGTATCACGGCCTGCCGGAGAACCCGGAAATCAGCGCCACCGTGAAGTTCTGGAAAGGCATCTGGAAACCGCTGGCAGCGGTCGGTTTTGCTGCCACCTTCGCAGCGAGCATCTTCCACTACGTCGGCGTTGGTCCGAACCGCGCGGAAGAGGAAGACGACAACCTGCATGAAGAGAAAGACGAGGTGCGCAAATGAGAAAACGTGACACCATCGTGCGCTACACCGCGCCGGAACGCATCAACCACTGGGTCACCGCCTTCTGCTTCATGCTGGCGGCGATAAGCGGACTGGGGTTCTTCTTCCCGTCCTTCAACTGGCTGATGCAGATCATGGGGACACCACAGCTGGCGCGTATTCTGCACCCGTTTGTGGGCGTCATCATGTTCGCGTCGTTTATCATCATGTTTTTCCGCTACTGGCACCATAACCTAATCAATCGGGATGATATCTTTTGGGCGAAGAATATTCGTAAGATCGTCGTCAACGAGGAAGTGGGTGATACCGGGCGTTATAACTTCGGCCAGAAATGCGTATTCTGGGCGGCGATTATCTTCCTGGTCCTGTTGCTGGTGAGCGGCGTGATCATCTGGCGTCCGTACTTTGCGCCTGCTTTCTCAATCCCGGTGATCCGATTCGCGCTGATGCTGCATTCATTTGCCGCAGTGGCGTTAATTGTGGTTATCATGGTGCATATCTACGCCGCCCTCTGGGTGAAAGGCACCATTACCGCGATGGTGGAAGGATGGGTAACCAGCACGTGGGCGAAGAAACATCACCCGCGCTGGTACCGTGAAGTCCGCCAGAAACAGGAAAAGTCATCTGAATGAGTATTCGCATAATCCCGCAAGATGAGCTGGGGTCGAGCGAGAAACGCACGGCGGATTATATTCCGCCGTTGTTATTCCCCAGACTCAAGAACCTCTACAACCGCCGCGCAGAGCGTCTGCGCGAGCTGGCAGAGAACAACCCGCTGGGCGATTTTCTGCGCTTTGCCGCGCTAGTTGCCCACGCGCAGGAAGTGGTGCTGTACGACCACCCGCTGCAAATGGATCTGACCGCGCGCATCAAAGAAGCCAACGCGCAGGGCAAGCCGCCGCTGGACATTCACGTCCTGCCGCGCGACAAGCACTGGCAAAAGCTGCTGCATTCGCTCATTGCCGAGCTGAAGCCGGAGATGAGCGGCACCGCGCTGGCGGTCATTGAGAATCTGGAAAAAGCCTCTGACCTGGAGCTGGAAGAGATGGCGAGCGCGCTGTTTGCCTCCGACTTCGCTCTGGTGAGCAGCGATAAAGCGCCGTTTATCTGGGCTGCGCTGTCGCTCTACTGGGCGCAAATGGCAAGCCTGATCCCCGGTAAAGCCCGCGCCGAATACGGCGAGGCGCGCCAGTTCTGCCCGGTCTGCGGCTCCATGCCGGTATCGAGCATGGTGCAAATCGGCACGACTCAGGGGCTGCGCTACCTGCACTGCAACCTGTGCGAAACCGAGTGGCACGTGGTGCGCATCAAGTGCAGCAACTGCGAGCAGACCCGCGATTTGAACTACTGGTCGCTGGAAAATGAAGAAGCGGCGGTGAAAGCCGAAAGCTGCGGCGACTGCGGCACTTACCTGAAGATTCTTTATCAGGAAAAAGACCCGAAAGTCGAAGCCGTGGCCGACGATCTCGCCTCGCTGATTCTGGATGCGAAGATGGAGCAGGAGGGCTTTGCCCGCAGCTCGATTAACCCGTTCCTTTTCCCGGGTGAAGGGGAGTAATTCCCTCTGACAGTGCCGGGCGGCGTAAGCTTGCCCGGCCTACAGTTGGTAAGGTGAAACGACTCCAGTAATGCCCGAAAAGTCTTTCGTGTTTCGAGAAATCAACGGACAATTTCTGCTCTGAGCTGTGGCCAGAATGATAGCATCAGGCAGTTTCATTCCATGCTTCTCGCGCAGAATTACGCTTCTTTCAGCGATATCTCGGGTGATATCAATAATCTCAAATACGCCCATCACTGTCGCAGTTTTCGCTTCGTGACCATGTTTGCGGGCCCCCACCATGACTTCCATCCATGTGATCAGACTAATGGCTCGATGAGAAGCTGTGCGATCAATTGCATCCGCAGCCTCAACGCGATTATTAAAAAGATCGATGAGTATATTGGTATCGAACACCGCCATGTGCTCCATGATTACCACTCCTCACGCAGCTTGCGTTCATACTCAAGCCCATCTTCCTGCTGGTTTCCCCACAAGCCAAGCGCATCGCGGATAACCGATGAACTCTGCTGGTCAAGATATTGCTCAATGGCTTCCCGAAGCAATTCGGCACGAGGCCGGTTACGCAGCTGCTTCAGATTATCCAGTCGTTGAATTACGTCATCAGACAAATCGATCAGAATTCTGCCCATATCAAGATCCGCGGAAAGACTCATATATCACCTTAGTATATCACTATTGTCTATTTTCAAGGCAACATACGCTTTCATTCTGAAGGGTTAAAGCCCGTAGCTATAGTTTTCCTGCTATTTGCGAAGCGCTTTCCAGATTTTAGTCCTCGACAATTTTCTTATTTTCTTTTGAATCAAACCAGGTTATAAAACTGTATATCCATACAGTTAAAGGGAATTTTAATGGCACTGGAACAGGGTATTGCGCAGCTGGTTCAGGGATTTATCGCTGCAGGCCGGCCTTCGTCACGTCGACAGACCATTGAGGTACGACGAGCAGGGTATATTGCCAGCACGGGGCTTGCCGGGAAGACAGAAACGCGCGTTCAGGTAGAGACGCTAGTGCTTGAGGGCCTTACCATTCGGGTATTTTCACCTCTTAATGCCCCTGAAATATTGCCTGCTGCCATCTACTATCACGGCGGATGCTTTATCAGCGGCGGCTTTGATACCCATGACAACCAACTCCGTCAGTTAGCCTGCTACGGCAATTGCCGGGTGATCGCGGTTCAGTACAGGTTGGCGCCGGAGCATACCTTCCCCGCTGCACATGACGATGCTGAAAGAGGTGCAGATCTGGTCTGGAAGTATGCGGACAAATTAGGCGTGGATAAGAACCGGCTCACCCTCTGTGGAGACAGCGCAGGAGGGCATCTGGCGCTGGTAACGGCGCTGAGGCTAAAGGTTAAAAAGCTGTGGCAACCTGTGCAGCTTATTCTTATCTATCCTATGCTCGATGCCACAGCCAGCTTTGCAAGTTATGCCCTCAATGGCACGGATTATATTATCACCCGCGATACCCTGCTCAGCGGGTATGAAATGTATCTTGCAGAGACTGACCGCCAGCATCCGGAAGCCAGCCCGCTGTCGCGTGATGATTTTTACGGGCTTCCGCCAGTGCACATCATTACCGCAGAGTACGATCCGCTTTGCGATGAGGGAGAAATGTTGTATCAGCATCTGACTGAGCAGGGTGTGAAGTGTACCGCTCAGCGCTGGCTGGGCGTCATCCATGGCTTCTTTCAGCTTGGCGGCGTCAGCCAGTCAGCGCGAGACGTTATGCGGGATATCGCCGGGCGGATTAACCACGCCCGAGGAGAGTGAACAGAAGATTACTCCTCCTCGTTCCCACCCTCTTCATACGCGCCGAAGGGCTTCGCTGGAAGAACAATGTAGGTGCCTTCAAACACCGCACCCGGTGTTTTATCGCCAAACAGTTCAACCTGCATTTGTACGCGGGCTTTGCGGCCGCGCGCCAGGCGGTCCAGATCGCCGCCCAGTGACCCCAGATCGGCCACGGCGCTCGGCTTGCCGCTTATCGGTGCGCTATAGCGGATGTGAGCATCAGCAAGAATAATGGTGCCGCCCAGATGGCGCTCGCGAAGCATCAGCCAGATGAGCCCCCAGCCGGTGAGCGTCGCGAGGGAAAACAGACTTCCGGCAAACAGAGTGTGGTGCGGATTCTGATTGCCGGTTTCCGGCATGGTGGTAATAAATTTTTGTCCGGTGTACTGCTGAATGCGCACGCCCATTTTTTCGCTGAGCGGAATGTGCTGATACCAGGCCTGCTGCAGCTGTCCACACCAGTCGGCGCGATGAAGAATATCATCCAGCGTGGCGATGGGTTTGATCATCAAAAAATGACGAATCGGCGTGGTTTGTGGGGTCGTGATTTCCCCCTGATTCACAAAGCCGAGCTTGGCGAAAAAATCTACGGCATCTTCGCGGGCGCTACAGGTAACGCGCTTAACGCCTTCCTGACGGGCGACGGACTCAAGGGTCATCGCCATTAGCGTTCCCAGACCTTTGTCCTGAACGGAGGGATGAACCGCCATAAAGCGAATCGACGCTTCGTTATCGGCGTTGATATACAAGCGCCCGACGGCGACGAGGTTACCCTCTTCGTCCATCACCATCTGATGGTGGGCCATCGCATCCCAGGCGTCGCGTTCCGATCCTTTTGGCTGATGCAGTGGCTTGCGCAGCATTTCCCAGCGGAACTGGTAATAAGCGTCTAACTCTTCTTCCGTTTGCGGTACTCGAAGGTGATACATAGCTGTACTCTCTCTTGTTACCCGCGGCCATGCCGCCAGTTGGCTCATACCTGGAGCCAGAATGTGACGGGGCCATCGTTCACCAGCGAAACCTGCATATCTGCAGCGAATCGTCCGGTTTGCGTATTCATTTCCTGCTGGCGACAACGCTCAACAAAGTACTCGTAAAGTGCTTCTGCACGATCCGGCGCGGCGCCTTTGGAGAAGCTCGGACGCATGCCGCGTTCGGTATCCGCAGCCAGCGTAAACTGGGAAACCACCAGCACGCTGCCGCCCGCCTGCTGGACGTTCAGGTTCATCTTGCCTTCCGCATCGCTGAAAATACGGTAGCCCAGCACGCGCTCACACAAGCGGTTGGCTTTTTGTTCGTCGTCATCCTTTTCGACACCTAACAACACCAAAAGTCCTGGGCCAATTTCACCCGTCACCTCTCCCTCCACGGTGACGCTGGCACGGGTTACGCGCTGTATCAATGCAATCATGGTTGGTCTGCTTCTAATTGTTTTTCAGCTTCTGCTGCTTTTTTAAGTTCGCGGTACACACCGAGAGTGACAGTTATTTCGGCACCAAGCAAGACGATACACCAGGTCCAGTAGACCCAGACAAACAAAATGGGGATCACCGCCAGCACGCCGTAAATCAGCTGATAGGACGGAAACATGGTGATGTAGAGGGCAAATCCTTTTTTACCGAGCTCAAAAAGCAACGCCGCCACCAGCGCGCCCACAACCGCATCGCGGTTAGGTACGCGCGTGGTCGGCACGACGCTATAGAGCAGCCAGAAAGAAAGCCACGACAGGATCAGCGGAAAGATTCGAAGCGCATTATCAATTACGCCGTTTAAATCACTCGCCCAGCGCAAGGAGAGAAGATACGAACTGATCGCCAGGCTCGCCCCGGCCAGCAGCGGCCCCAGCGTAAGAATCATCCAGTACACGGCAAAGGAATAGACCTTTGGCCGCGCTTTTTTACTCCGCCAGATAGTGTTCAGCGCATTATCAATGGCGTACATCAACAGCAGCGCGGTAACGATAAGACCGCACGCCCCCACTGCCGTCATCTTGCTGGAATTGGCAACAAACTGCTCAATGTAGTTCTGGATGACATCCCCGGTTGCAGGAATGAAATTCGCGAAGACAAAATGACGAAGCTGCAGGCTGACGTCCGCAAACATCGGAAAGGCGGAAAACAGGGCAAAGATGACCGCCACCAGCGGCACTAATGAGAGCAACGACACGTAGGCGAGGTTACCCGCCAGCGTGGTCATGTTGTCCTCATCAATACGGTGCCAGAGCAGTTTCAGCCAGGCCCTCAGCGGGCGAGTATGATGCGTGGCTTTTTGATGAACGGTTTTTAGCATAGCTGCTTCGCAAAGTAGTTTGGTATCGTCTCTTTTCCGGTCACCAGAATTGACGTTATACCCAACTGGTTAGCTCCCTCTATATTATCGGCGTTGTCGTCAAAAAAGACCGCATCGGCCGCGGTGAATCCTTCCGACTGGAGAACAGCCTGATAAATGCGTGCTTCAGGTTTACGCATGCCCATCTCCTGCGAGAGATAGATCTTATCGGCCGCCGCCTTAACTTCAGGGTATTCCTCAGGCCAGAACGTGGTGTGCAGACGGTTGGTATTTGACAGCACAACGACCCGATGGCCCTGCTCGCGGAGCTTATGCATGATGTCGATCACTTCAGGCCGGATGGCGACAAATACTGCCTGCCAGCCGTGAGAAAACTGCTCGTAGCTTAACGGTAGGTCCATCTCCTGGCAGAAACGTTCAGCAAATTCTTCATCGTCGATCTCGCCGCGTTCATGCTGATGGAAGGTCTCGCCCATCGCGAAATTCTGCTTCAGTGTCGCCAGCGGAACGCGGCTAAAGTCGCTCCATGCACCCAGCACGCGATTAAAATCGATATCGACGATTACGTTTCCTAAATCAAAGATATAAAGCATGGTTATCTCCTGCTCGCCGTGGAGAGGTAACTGTAGCGGGAATAAAGAGATTTGACTATGCGTGCTGTCTAAGGTGTGCGATCGATTTCTACGGCGCGCTTTTACGACAGTAAAGTGAAGGGACGTTTGACGCGGCAAAAAGCCAGGCCCCCCGATACTCATCGATCATCAGGCTCAGCTCTCTTCCCGGCGTGCGATAAAAACCCGGCAGCGTGGCGTTGATATCAGCCTCATCCGCATTATCGGCGAAGGTTTTAACAATACGATCGTTATTTAATACGCGCGCGTTCTGATGATAGCTGTAGTGAAAATAGATGGTCCGGTTAACTTCAGAAACCGTCTGACCAAATAATTTACCGTTAATGACGGTGGATCCCTCCCGATGCTGCATCCGCCAGGAAACCGTACCCACAAATCGGTTTTTACCAATCGTCCATTCCACATCCCCCGTACAGCGTATCGGCGAACTCGAGAAATGCGAATACGCTAACCAGCCGCTGGTGATAGCGGCCCCCAGAAACGCCGCCAGAAAAATAATACGGTTCCGGAATGTCTTCATTGCGCATGCGCCCAAAAATAATGCGTGGTACATAATGCTGCCGCATCCCGTCGCGCATCGTTATTACAGACAAACGCCGCGATTCGCTCCGTTTTACTATAGCCGATCAGAAAAACGTATCGTTTTTCGGCGCACAGACCGGGATGATTTTTTAACAGGCGCAAGTAATGATCCTGAACAGGTTCATTAGGTGCATAAAAAAGCTGGCAGGCGTTGTTCGTACTGCCCGTTGAAAGTGGCAAGTAGTAGCTAAACGGCATGTTCTGGTGATGCTTATATAATATCACCCCATTCATAAGCGCGATCAGCAAAAACACTGCGGTGGTTATTATCAACCAGACCGGCATCTGCATCGCGGTATCATCAGCTATTTCCGCCTCGTTATTAACCATCACGGGCTGAGCGGTTGGGGTAAATAGTTCAACCTGGGTGGCTTCGGAAAGCGTAAGTCCGCGGCGAGAAATCGTTTTTACCGTATCGCGCGGCAACCCCACCTCAGCAAGCGCATTGCGTAATGTCAAAATGGCCTGGTAAAAGGTATTCGGTGTTGTGACGTCATTGCGCTCCCCCCATCCCACCACCATTAACTTATTTTGCGAAATTATTTTTCCAGGATGGGTGATGAGATAAAGAAAACAGAGATTGGCAGGAAGCTGCAATTGTATCGTTCGCCCGGTAATATGATTTACCAGGGTTTTGTTTTCTGGGTCATACTCGACCAACTTGTTAATGAGATACAATTTTCCTTTCCTCAGAAATAACAATACATAACTCTATACACCAAAAACATATACGTATATTTAACAACAGTATAGGTCAGATGGATTAGGACGCGATACCGCCCCATCTAAGATTAAAAACAACATATTATTTTTCAATTAGTTACAAGGCACTTTTCTTAGGTTTACCTCATCTAAAACGATATAATGAGATTTCATTACACTTCGCCAGCCCAAATAATTATATTGAGCCGCAACCAGAGAAAAGACTGACGTTGCGGCAGACTGAGGAAACGAATCTTTAGCTATTAGTGCTATTTCGTGTACCTCCTTCCTGGATTTTTTTTGCCGAATAATCTTAAAGGAGTGACAAATATTCCTGGAGCACTTCTGCCAGGTGATATTTTTTCACTATGACGACGGACTGACTGAATAGATAAGCCCAGGAATTTATTTCCCTGATACTCTTTTTCATAAACAAGACAGGATAACTGGATATGTTTCAAGATTGACACATTTGAACGGCAATGAAATATTGACAATGAAAAAAGACAGGAGTGGACTGGATGATAACATCGTCGAAAACAGTTGCCCGCTGTATAAGCTGTGAATTGTCCTGTCAGTTATTTCCAGATAACGCAGTACGATCACAATATTGTGGTAATGCCTCGTTCGCAGTTTGGCCGGTTGGTAATCATTTCCTGCAGATTGCAGTTGTAAATAAAATATTACGCAGGAACAAGAATCACCTGTCACGAGGGTTTATTTTTGTAGACTTTTCGATGTACAACCTGCGCGTACTGGCCGATCCGCAATGGATTGAACGCCTGGCGATAACTAACATGAACATCGTTATAATCTCGGACCGTAAACTAGAGGCATTGGCTAATTACTTACTCACTCACCACAGTGAAATAAAGGGAGTTATTTATTCAGACGATAATGACGTTATATTGCAGGATAAAATCAACCACCTTTTCTCCGGAAGACGGGTAAATAGCAGACGTGGAAGTAAGTTGAATGCTGTCGAATTTACTTTGCTTAACAGGTTTTTATCAGGAGCATGCCTCCAGGAGATTATAAAAACAGACAGCATTGATGTTAAAAAAATTTATGTTCATAAAATACGACTTGAGAGGAAGTTAGGTACCAGCATTCATAAAATTCTCGTTTCTATTTTGTAATTTCAACCTCTTAGCATACCCACGATTAATCGCGTGGAGGATGTTCTACGCCTGAAAGAAAGGGGGCAGTCATGCCATATTTAATGAAACACTCACCTGTCGCAGTTGCGATTTCACTGGCGTTATCGTCAGCGTTATTTACCGCGCATGCAGCGGTAATAGATTTTGCTAATTTACCTGCCTCCGGAGCAGTAACGGATTTGCCTGCAGAAATACAGGCGCTAATTCCTGCAACGGCAAACGCGAACTTTAGCAAAAATACCAGCGATCCTAACTATGTCTACCAGTACAGCCCGGGTAATATCCCAATCTACGGAGATGGGATCACCCTCGAAGGACCGGGGGCGGAAGCCTTTGAGCATTCAGTCACCGTTATTCAGAACTCCACGTCCGGCAGCCCGGGGGTAATATTTGGTGACGATCTGACTATTCGCACCCAGTCAAAAGTGGCTGCCAATAATGGTAAAGACGTCGACGGCATTCGTACCCATGGTATGAACACGCCGGACAACCCGGTGTTTATTATTACCGGAGACCGCACCCACATTTACGTTAATGGCCAAAGCGGTGACGGCATCAATGCCGGGTACAGCTCCTTCAGCCAGGGCTCTCTTGGCTCCGCCAATATTTATGTGGGTGACGATCTCTATATCGAAACCACCGGCAGTACCGGTCGCGGCATTAGCGCCTATGCATTGAATGATGCTTCAAAAGCCAAAAATAACATTATCGTCGGCGATCGTGCACATATTGTGACGCGTGGTACCTACGCAGAGGGGATTCGTACCAACCAGAGCGGATCTTATGTTCGTCTGGGGAGTGAGGCCACCATCGAAACGTACGGCACATCGGCCTACGGCCTGTATGCAGGCTCTGCATCCAAAATTGAGCTGGGAAAAAACGCGACGATTACCACCGACGCGGCCAGCGCCTCCGGGGTGTATTCTACCGGCTCGTCAACCATCACCCTTGATGAAGGCGCGACCATCACCACCAACGGTGCCAGCGCGCATGGCGTCTATGCGTACACAGGCGCGGTGAATCTTGGTGATAACGTCACCATTGCGGTCAACAGCAGCGAGAAAACCAGCAGCTCCGCGCAAGCGCCGCACGGGATGTATGCCTGGTCACGCGGCGTGATAACGCTCGGGGGTGGCGCAACCATTACCACCGCAGGCCAGCGCGACAGCGGTAGCTACGCCCTGAACGCCAGCAACGGTGGCGTGATTGATGCCTCCGCGGGCGGAAAATTCACCCTCAACGGTGACATCCTCTCCGCTGGCGGCGTCGCGGCCACCAGCACTGCCGCAGCGCAAAACAGCGCGATCGCGCTCACCATGCAGGACAACTCTCTCTGGAACGGGGCGTCTTACATTGAGAGCAACGCCAACGGTACCGGGACTATCGCGCTTACGATGAATGATGCCGTGTGGAATATGCGCGACAGCTCCACGCTGACCAGCCTGACGCTGAATGCGGGCGGTACGATTAATTTCCAGCATGCTGAGGATGCGGCGTGGCAAACCCTGACCATCAGTGACGATTTTATCGGCAACGGCGGCAAGCTGGTTTTCAATACCGTGCTGTTTGACGACACATCGGAAACGGACAAACTGATCGTTGAAGGCAACACCTCCGGTCATACCGGGGTGGAAGTGAACAACATTGGCGGTACTGGCGCACAAACCATTGAAGGGATAGAAATCGTCAGCGTTGGCGGCAACTCTGACGGGACGTTTGAGAAGGCCAGCCGTATCGTGGCGGGGGGTTATGACTATAACGTTGTGCAAAAAGGTAAAAACTGGTTTCTGACCAGCCTGGTTGAGCCCGTTGACCCGCCGGTCGACCCGGTAGACCCACCTGTTGACCCTGTGGACCCGCCCGTCGACCCGGTGATTCCGCCGCAGGAACCGGTCCCCCCTGCTGCACCACCGAAAAGCGAGCATCAGTATCGCCCTGAATTTGGTAGCTATCAGGCGAACAGCTATGCGGCAAATACGCTGTTTATGACCCGCCTGCACGACCGTCTGGGTGAAACGCAGTACACCGACCTGCTCACCGGCGAGCAAAAAGTAACGAGCCTGTGGATGCGTAACGTCGGCGGCCATACGCGTTTCAGAGACGGCGGCGGCCAGTTAAAAACGACCGCCAACCGCTACGTGCTGCAGCTGGGTGGTGATGTCGCCCAGTGGAGCACCGACGGCCTGGATCGCTGGCATCTTGGCCTGATGGCGGGCTACGGCAACAGCCAGAGCCGGAGTGCTTCCAGCCTGACCGGATACCACTCGCGTGGCGAAGTGAATGGCTATAGCGTCGGTCTGTACGGTACCTGGTACGCAAACGACGCGGATAAAAGTGGAACCTACGTTGATAGCTGGATGCTGTATAACTGGTTCGACAATAAGGTGATGGGGCAGGATCAGGCGACTGAGCGTTATCACTCCAGCGGCGTAACCGCCTCTGTAGAAGCTGGCTATAGCATTAAGGTGGGCGAAAGCGGCCGCAACAGCTACTGGATCCAGCCGAAAGCGCAGGCCGTTTGGATGGACGTGCAGGCTGACGACCATCGCGAACGCAACGGCACGCGGGTGAAAGACGAGACTCAGGGGAATCTGATGACACGTCTCGGCGTGAAGGCCTATATCAGCGGACATAACGCGATTGACGACGGTAAATCCCGTACCTTCCAGCCGTTTATCGAGGCGAACTGGATCCACAATACCCAGACCACGCGCATCCGCATGGATGACGTCAGCAATGAAATGCGCGGTGCTCGCAATATCAGCGAGTTAAAGACGGGCGTAGAGGGGCAGATTACGCCGCAGCTTAGCGTATGGGGCAATGTGGCTCAGCAGATAGGCGACAAAGGCTACAGCGATACCCAGGGGATGCTGGGGGTGAAATACAGCTTCAAATAATAATAAAAAAGCCGCTGAGAGATCAGCGGCTTTTTAGTTGCCGGGTGGCGCTCACGCTTACCCGGCCTACGGATTGACCGTATTACTCTTCTTTCGCACCGCGCATAGCACGTTTACGATCGTTCTCGGTCAGGTGACGTTTACGGATACGAATTGACTGTGGAGTCACTTCTACCAGTTCGTCATCATCGATGAATTCCAGAGCCTGCTCCAGAGTCATCTTGATCGGTGGAACCAGAACCGTTGCTTCGTCAGTACCGGACGCACGCATGTTGGTCAGTTTCTTACCGGTCAGGCAGTTTACGGTCAGGTCGTTAGAACGACTGTGAATACCGATGATCTGGCCTTCGTAAACTTCAGCACCGTGACCTAGGAACAGCTTACCGCGATCCTGCAGACCGAACAGCGCAAACGCAACCGCTTTACCCTGACCGTTGGAGATCAGCACGCCGTTATTACGCTGGCCCACTTCGCCCGGACGCACGTCGTCGTAGTGGCTGAAGGTGGAGTACAGCAGACCGGTACCGGAAGTCATGGTCATGAACTCTGAACGGAAGCCGATCAGACCACGGCTTGGGATCACGTAGTCGAGACGTACGCGGCCTTTGCCATCTGGATTCATGTTTTTCAGGTCGCCTTTACGCTCACCCAGAGCCTGCATCACAGAACCCTGGTGCTGCTCTTCAACGTCCAGCGTTACGTTTTCGAACGGCTCTTGTTTACGGCCGTCGATTTCGCGGAAGATTACTTTCGGACGGGAAACCGCCATTTCGAAACCTTCACGACGCATGTTTTCGATCAGAACAGACAGGTGCAGCTCACCACGACCAGAAACGCGGAATGCATCGGCATCCTGGGTTTCTTCAACGCGCAGCGCAACGTTGTGCACCAGCTCTTTGTTCAGGCGGTCAAGGATCTGACGAGAGGTAACGAATTTACCTTCTTTACCACAGAACGGAGAGGTGTTGACGTTGAAGAACATGGATACGGTTGGTTCATCAACGGACAGGGCTGGCAGCGCTTCGACGTTCTGCGGATCGCAGATGGTGTCGGAGATGTTCAGTTCACCCAGACCGGTGATAGCGATGATGTCGCCCGCTTCCGCAACGTCACTCTCGATACGCTCAAGACCCAGGTGAGTCAGTACTTTACCGACTTTACCGTTACGGGTTTTGCCTTCGCTATCGATGATAGTAACCTGCTGGTTAGGCTTCACTTTACCGCGCTTGATACGACCAATGCCGATTACGCCAACGTAGTTGTTGTAGTCGAGCTGAGAGATCTGCATCTGCAGGGTGCCGTCGAGATCGACGTTTGGTGCAGGAACACGGTCAACAATCGCCTGATACAGCGGGGTCATGTCTTCAGCCATGTCTTCGTGGTCCAGACCTGCGATACCGTTCAGCGCAGAGGCGTAAACGATAGGGAAGTCCAGCTGCTCGTCGGTCGCGTCGAGGTTAACGAACAGGTCGAAGACCTGGTCAACAACCCAGTCAGGACGCGCGCCAGGGCGGTCAACTTTGTTGATAACAACGATTGGCTTCAGACCATGGGCAAAAGCTTTTTTGGTCACGAAGCGCGTCTGTGGCATTGGGCCATCCATTGCGTCAACGACCAGCAGAACGGAGTCTACCATGGACATTACACGTTCAACTTCACCACCGAAGTCGGCGTGCCCTGGGGTATCAACGATGTTGATACGGTAGTCATTCCATTTAATCGCGGTGTTTTTCGCGAGGATGGTAATCCCACGCTCTTTCTCCAAATCGTTGGAGTCCATCACGCGTTCTTGGGTTTCGGCACGCGCATCAAACGTACCGGATTGCTGCAGCAGCTTGTCGACCAGGGTAGTTTTACCATGGTCAACGTGCGCGATGATGGCGATGTTACGCAAATTTTCGATCACAACTTTGCCTCAGGCATTTAGAAATAGCGCGTTATTGTACACGGATTAATCGCACTACAAAACAGGATCACAAACATCCCCCGCAAACAAGTATTGCAGAGATGCTTTGTGATCGCTTTCACGGAGCGGTAAAAGGGCACTTTAACGTAAATTGCACCAATATGGTGCTCAATGTTCACATTGAAGCACTATACTGGTGCAACAAATCCATTGTGGTGCAGCCCTTTTGCACTATGGTGCGCATGATAACGCCTTTTTGGGGTGATTTAAAAGTTGGCACAGATTTCGCTTTATAAAAAATACATGGCACCAGCCAGTACAAACAGAAATTGAAGACCTCGTTACCACGACGACAATGACCAATCTGGAGATTTAAGTATGTCCGCTGAACACGTTTTGACGATGCTGAACGAACATGAAGTGAAGTTTGTTGATCTGCGCTTCACCGATACCAAAGGTAAAGAACAGCACGTCACAATCCCTGCTCATCAGGTGAACGCCGAATTCTTTGAAGAAGGCAAAATGTTTGACGGCTCCTCCATTGGTGGCTGGAAAGGCATTAACGAATCCGACATGGTTCTGATGCCAGACGCGACCACTGCGGTCATTGATCCGTTCTTCGAAGAACCAACCCTGATCATCCGTTGCGACATCCTCGAGCCAGGCACGCTGCAGGGCTACGACCGCGACCCACGTTCTATCGCGAAACGCGCTGAAGAGTACCTGCGTTCTACCGGCATCGCAGACACCGTTCTGTTCGGGCCAGAGCCAGAATTCTTCCTGTTCGATGACATCCGTTTCGGTGCCTCTATTTCTGGCTCCCACGTGGCTATCGACGACATCGAAGGTGCATGGAACTCCTCCACCAAATACGAAGGCGGTAACAAAGGTCACCGTCCTGGCGTGAAGGGCGGTTACTTCCCGGTTCCTCCGGTCGACTCTGCACAGGACATCCGTTCTACCATGTGTCTGGTGATGGAAGAGATGGGCCTGGTTGTTGAAGCTCACCACCACGAAGTGGCGACTGCTGGTCAGAACGAAGTGGCAACCCGCTTCAACACCATGACCAAAAAAGCGGACGAAATTCAGATCTACAAATACGTTGTGCACAACGTTGCGCACCGTTTCGGTAAAACCGCGACCTTCATGCCAAAACCAATGTTTGGCGATAACGGTTCCGGTATGCACTGCCACATGTCTCTGTCCAAGAACGGTACCAACCTGTTCTCTGGCGACAAATATGCCGGTCTGTCCGAGCAGGCGCTGTATTACATCGGTGGTGTTATCAAACACGCTAAAGCGATCAACGCCCTGGCGAACCCAACCACGAACTCCTACAAGCGTCTGGTCCCGGGCTACGAAGCGCCAGTGATGCTGGCCTACTCTGCACGTAACCGTTCTGCTTCTATCCGTATTCCGGTGGTGGCTTCTCCTAAAGCACGTCGTATCGAAGTTCGCTTCCCGGACCCAGCGGCTAACCCATACCTGTGCTTCGCTGCACTGCTGATGGCCGGTCTGGACGGTATCAAGAACAAGATCCACCCGGGCGAAGCGATGGACAAAAACCTGTACGACCTGCCGCCAGAAGAAGCGAAAGAGATCCCACAGGTTGCTGGCTCTCTGGAAGAAGCCCTGCAGGCGCTGGACGCAGACCGCGAGTTCCTGACTGCAGGTGGCGTATTCACTGACGACGCTATCGATGCTTACATCGCCCTGCGTATGGAAGA
Source organism: Enterobacter sp. 302C9 (assembly GCF_034106085.1). Taxonomy (NCBI): domain Bacteria; kingdom Pseudomonadati; phylum Pseudomonadota; class Gammaproteobacteria; order Enterobacterales; family Enterobacteriaceae; genus Enterobacter; species Enterobacter sp. 302C9. Next base: position 14,096 of record NZ_JAWNBW010000014.1, on the reverse strand, counting down.
GAACGACCGCGTGCGTATGACGCCACACCCGGTAGAGTTCGAGCTGTACTACAGCGTTTAATTAAAGTTGTTTTACCCGGCGTGATAAGCGCCGGGGGTAGTTGCCGTGGAAACTTTTAGCCCATCTCCGGATGGGCTTTTTTCTCCACCAACAACCTGATCTCACGCGCTTTTTACGCCGAAAACGCTATACTGCACTAAATTAGTGCAAACGACTCCAGGAGACTGCTGAATGGCAACTGGCACGCTGCCCGATGCTGGGCAGATCCTCAATTCTTTGATTAACAGCATATTGCTGGTCGATGACGAGCTGGCCGTTCATTACGCCAACCCGGCGGCGCAGCAGCTGCTCGCCCAAAGCGCACGTAAACTGTTCGGCACCCCGCTTCCTGAACTCCTGAGCTATTTTTCACTGAATATTGGCCTGATGCAGGAAAGTTTGCAGGCCGGCCAGGGGTTTACCGATAACGAAGTGACGCTGGTGATCGACGGGCGCTCGCACATTCTGTCGCTAACCGCGCAACGTCTTCCCGAAGGCCTGATCCTGCTGGAAATGGCGCCGATGGATAATCAGCGTCGACTGAGCCAGGAGCAGCTTCAGCACGCGCAGCAGATTGCCGCCCGTGACCTGGTGCGCGGTCTGGCGCATGAAATCAAAAACCCGCTGGGTGGATTACGCGGCGCGGCGCAGCTTCTGACCAAGGCGCTGCCCGATCCCGCGCTGGCGGAGTACACCAACGTCATCATTGAGCAGGCGGACCGTCTGCGGAATCTGGTAGACCGTCTTCTTGGGCCACAGCAGCCGGGAATGCACGTCACTGAAAGCATCCATAAAGTGGCTGAGCGGGTGGTGAAGCTCGTCTCAATGGAGCTGCCGGAGAACGTCACGCTGGTACGTGATTACGACCCAAGCCTGCCGGAACTGGCCCATGACCCGGACCAGATTGAGCAGGTCCTGTTGAATATTGTGCGTAATGCCCTGCAGGCGCTGGGACCTGAAGGGGGCGAGATTATTTTACGCACCCGCACCGCCTTCCAGCTCACGTTACACGGCGTGCGCTACCGGCTGGCGGCCCGAATCGACGTTGAGGATAACGGGCCCGGCATTCCATCGCATCTGCAGGATACCCTGTTCTACCCGATGGTCAGCGGTCGCGAAGGCGGTACCGGCCTGGGCTTATCCATTGCCCGCAGTTTGATCGATCAACACTCCGGGAAAATTGAATTTACCAGTTGGCCGGGACATACCGAGTTTTCGGTTTTCCTGCCGATTAAAAAATAAAGGTGACGTTTATGCAACGAGGGATAGTCTGGGTAGTCGATGACGATAGCTCCATCCGTTGGGTGCTTGAACGCGCGCTCACAGGGGCAGGATTAAGCTGCACGACGTTTGAGAGCGGCAGCGAAGTGCTCGACGCACTCACCACCAAAACGCCAGATGTTTTGCTTTCGGATATCCGTATGCCGGGCATGGACGGGCTGGCGCTGTTAAAGCAGATCAAACAACGCCACCCTATGCTTCCGGTCATCATAATGACCGCGCACTCCGATCTGGATGCCGCAGTGAGCGCCTATCAGCAAGGGGCGTTTGATTACCTGCCCAAACCCTTTGATATCGACGAAGCGGTGGCGCTGGTTGAGCGCGCGATTAGCCACTATCAGGAGCAGCAACAGCCGCGCCACGCGCCCGATTTTGGGCCAACGACAGACATCATCGGTGAAGCGCCGGCGATGCAGGACGTGTTTCGCATTATCGGTCGTTTGTCCCGCTCGTCCATCAGCGTATTGATTAACGGTGAGTCGGGAACCGGTAAAGAGCTTGTGGCGCATGCATTGCACCGCCACAGCCCGCGGGCAAAAGCGCCGTTCATCGCCCTGAATATGGCGGCGATCCCGAAGGATTTGATTGAGTCCGAACTGTTCGGCCATGAAAAAGGGGCATTTACCGGTGCCAATACCATTCGCCAGGGGCGGTTTGAACAGGCTGACGGCGGCACGCTGTTCCTGGATGAGATCGGCGATATGCCGCTGGATGTCCAGACCCGCCTGCTGCGCGTGCTGGCCGACGGGCAGTTTTATCGCGTGGGCGGCTATGCGCCGGTAAAGGTGGACGTGCGTATTATCGCCGCGACCCACCAGAACCTGGAGCAACGCGTGCAGGAAGGAAAATTCCGTGAGGATTTATTCCACCGTCTGAACGTTATTCGCGTTCATCTGCCGCCGCTGCGCGAACGCCGGGAAGATATTCCCCGCCTGGCGCGTCATTTCCTGCAGGTAGCCGCCCGCGAGCTGGGCGTGGAAGCCAAGCAGCTTCACCCGGAAACCGATGCCGCTCTGACGCGTCTGGCGTGGCCGGGCAACGTGCGTCAGCTGGAAAATACCTGCCGCTGGTTAACCGTGATGGCCGCCGGGCAGGAAGTGCTGATTCAGGATTTACCGGCCGAGCTGTTTGAAGCGACCGCGCCTGAAAGCAGTACCGGGCACGCGCTGCCGGACAGCTGGGCGACGCTGCTGGCGCAGTGGGCCGACCGCGCGCTGCGTTCCGGCCATCAAAACCTGCTGTCTGAAGCTCAGCCGGAGATGGAGCGTACGCTGTTAACTACCGCGCTTCGTCATACGCAGGGTCATAAGCAGGAAGCCGCTCGCCTGCTGGGATGGGGACGTAATACCCTGACGCGCAAGCTTAAAGAGCTGGGAATGGAGTGATCGCACGCCGCTGTGTAAAGGTTATTCATTGAGCGCAAATTGCCGTTATTTTGCGCTTTACTGTTCCGATGAGTTTTGTATGATCGTGCCCGGAAATTGGGGGTGAACATCATGCTGGAAACAATCGTGAATATGCTCTCTAGCGGAGCCGCTGAAAGCCACACGCCACAGACAGCCGTTGCGGCTATGTTGTGTGCGGCGTTGGTGGGGCTGTTTAGCTAGCGAGTTGAACGTAAAAGCCGGGTGGCGGCTTCGCCTTACCCGGCCTACGTTTTGTGCATTTTGCAATGCGCCTTAAATCACCCGCGAGAACTGCTGCAGTCGCGCTTTCTGACGTAGATACGCGTCAAAGCACATGCAAATATTACGGATCAACAGACGCCCTTTCGGCGTGACCTCAATCGCGCTCTCCGACACATCCACCAGCCCGTCTTTCGCCAGCGGTGCAATCAGCTTCAGGTCTTCCGCAAAATAATCGCTGAAGTGCAGATCCCACTGCGACTCAACGTCGCTGAAATCGAGACGGAAGTTGCAGATTAGCGCCTTAATCACATCGCGTCGGATGCAGTCGTCGCGCGTTAACGCAATGCCGCGCCACAGCGCGTTGCCCGTTTCATCGACCTGCTGGTAGTAAAGCTTCAGCTCTTTCTGGTTCTGCGCGTAACAGTCGCCAATCATGCTGATAGCGGAGACGCCCATCCCCAGCAAATCGGTATCGCCCTGGGTTGTGTAGCCCTGGAAGTTACGGTGCAGAACGCCTTCACGCTGCGCAATCGCCAGCTCGTCATCCGGACGGGCAAAGTGATCCATCCCGATAAACTGATAGCCGGTTTCGGTCAGCGAGGTAATGGTTTCCTGCAGGATATCCAGCTTCTGCTGGGCAGAAGGAAGATCGGCATCTTTGATTTTGCGCTGAGCGGCAAAGAGCGTCGGCAGATGCGCATAGTTAAAGACGCTCAGGCGGTCCGGGTTGAGTTCGGCCACGCGCTTCAGGGTGAAGGCGAAGCTTTCCGGCGTCTGCTTTGGCAGGCCGTAAATCAGGTCAATATTGGTCGAGGTGAAACCAATCTCACGCGCGTGATTGAGTAAGGCAAAGATAAATTCTTCGTCCTGCTCGCGGTTCACCAGGCGCTGAACCTCTTTATTGAAATCCTGCACGCCCATGCTCAGACGATTGAAGCCTTCGGCGCGTAAGTGATCCAGTACATCCAGCTCAATTTCACGCGGATCGACTTCGATCGAGATTTCAGCGTCGGCGTTAAAACTGAAATTGCCGCGCAGCAGGGTCATCAGGCGGCTGATTTGCGCTTTATTCAGATAGGTTGGCGTACCGCCGCCCCAGTGCAGCTGGCTGACTTGACGGCCAGCAAACAGCGGCGCGCGATGCACAATTTCTTGTTCGAGCGCATCAAGATATTGGTCGGCTTTGTGCTGCTGACGGGTAACGATTTTATTGCAGCCGCAGAAGTAGCAAAGCTTGTGGCAGAACGGAATATGGACGTAGAGCGACAGCGGACGCTCAGGATAGCGCGCGACAGCCTGCTGGAAATCAGCCTCGCCGAAGGCATCGGAGAACTCCAGCGCGGTGGGGTATGACGTATAACGCGGCCCGGAATAGTTATATTTCTGGATTAGGGCCAAATCCCAGTCGATAGTTGGTGCTGACATGCTCACTCCTTCCGTTGGTGTCGCGTTCGTATTCGGCGGCCCGTTCTGGCCCCATCGCGGGCCATCATTCGGGTGCGCAGCCACTTCTGTCGCCGCGACAACCGCCGTAGTTTAACGAATAACCACACCAGATAACATATAACCGGAAGGGTTATAAGCAGGACTATCGTGCCTGCCGGGTGCAAATGTTAGTTTCCACCCTTCAGAAGACGCATCATATCTTCCTGCTTCTCGTCTTCTTCTTCATCTTCGTCATCGTCGTATGACAGGCCCAGCTTCTGCATCAGTTCATCGATACGATCCAGTTTGGCATCCACCCATGACTGCTCTTCAGCGGTCAGGGTTTCACCCTCTTCAAGACGTTCCAGCAGCGCGTCCAGGCGCTCATCGTTCTCCAGCAAATCCAGCTCAGCCTGCGGTGAAAGCATAGGTTTCTCGCTCTTTGGTTTGTGCTGCTTAGTGACCGGGGTGTCTGTCACGCCCAGTGGAATGGGAGTTTTACTGCCGATACGAGGGTCTTTCTGCTGTTTGCCTTTTGCAGAAGCACCCGCTGCACCACCACCGTTGGCACGGCTACCCGCAGCGTGACCGCGATGTTTTTTGTCGCGTTTGCGATCGCGCGCTTCCTGGTTCAGTTCTTCGCGCGTTTTGCGGCGTGCTTTTGCAGGGCGTTTCGCGCCCGCAGCGGAGGTTGGTTTTTTCATGATGTTTTATCTTTAAGTCGTTTTCTTCAGTATAGAATTGCGGCGAAATCTAGCAGAAAGCAAGCAAAGAAAAAAGGCGACAGAGCAATCTGTCGCCTTTTTTCCTGACTCACAACCCTTAGCGGGTCAGACTTTCCGTGTTTGCCAACAACAAACCCTGTTTATCCCTTGGCTAATACCGTCCGTGATACGGTTCCATTTCCTTTTAAAACGCCTCCAGGCGCTGGTCATCCTGACAATCCTGCGTCTTCGCCTCCTGGCGCTCCTGACCCTAATCCTTAAGTCGATTTCCTGTTGGCTTCCTCGCCCTGACGCACACTTTACCTTGTTCCGTTAAACTAACAAGCAACGAAACGGTACAAAAAGGATTTTTCAGACAATTACCCGGAAATAAGCTTATGATTTAAAACAGTTTGGCTTTTTTGACGCCTGCGAATTCTCTGAAATCTCCCATAGCATCACTGGCCGATCTCTCACACCGGTTGGGGCATTCGCCTACAGCTCATAGCAATCAGAAAAGCCTTTTGGCTGCATTCGGGTATAATCCCCTTCAGATTACGATTTTGGAGACGACCACGTGACTACCTGGAACTACCAACAGACGCATTTTGTCACCAGTGCGCCCGATATTCGCCACCTTCCTTCTGATACCGGTATTGAAGTGGCATTTGCTGGCCGCTCCAATGCGGGGAAATCCAGCGCCCTGAATACGCTGACCAATCAGAAGAGCCTGGCGCGTACCTCAAAAACACCTGGCCGTACCCAGCTGATCAACCTGTTTGAAGTCGCAGAGGGCAAACGCCTGGTCGACTTACCGGGCTACGGTTACGCGCAGGTACCGGAAGAGATGAAAATCAAGTGGCAGCGTGCGCTGGGTGAATACCTGGAAAAACGCCTGTGCCTGAAAGGTCTGGTGGTGCTGATGGATATTCGCCATCCCCTGAAAGATCTGGATCAGCAGATGATCGACTGGGCTGTAGCAAGCGATATCGCCGTGCTGGTGCTGCTGACGAAAGCCGATAAGCTGGCGAGCGGCGCGCGTAAAGCGCAGGTGAATATGGTTCGCGAAGCGGTGCTGGCGTTCAACGGTGATGTGCAGGTTGAGCCGTTCTCCTCGCTGAAAAAGCTGGGCGTGGACAAGCTGCGTCAGAAGCTCGATACCTGGTTTAGCGAGCTGGAACCCGCGACGGAAGCGGAAGAAGAGTAATACCGAGCGCGGCGATAGCCGCGTTTTTTTTGCCTGAATTTTTCTTTGACGCAATAAAAAACGCCCCAGTCATTACTGACTGGGGCGGCTAAAATATTCAGCCAAATCCGATTACGTGAAGTAAAAGGTCTGAAAGATAGAACATCTTACCTCTGTACCCTACGCCGACAACTCTACCCCTTTTTGTGCTGCAGAAAAAGCACTTTTTGTAGTTTTTTTTCATTCTTTACATAGGGAATTCTAATGATTGTCACAAAACGCGCGTTGTTATGTTGCAAACTTACATAAAAAGCGCGTTATGCGAAGAACCCTTAGTGAGCCTGATCCCAGTTTTCGCCACTTCCCACTTCCACCAGCAACGGCACGTCAAGCGTCATGCTGCTTTCCATCAGTTCGTGGATCTTCTTCGACACGGCGTCGAGGTCGTCTTTGTGCACTTCAAATACCAGTTCATCGTGTACCTGCATGATCATTTTCACGCGAGGCTTCTCTTTTTCCAGCCAGGCATCAACGGCGATCATTGCACGCTTAATAATGTCCGCCGCGGTACCCTGCATCGGGGCGTTGATCGCCGCACGCTCTGCGCCAGCGCGACGCGCCGCGTTGCTGGATTTGATGTCCGGTAAGTAGAGACGACGGCCATCCAGGGTTTCGACGTAACCTTTTTCCTTCGCCTGCGCGCGGGTGCGTTCCATGTATTCCAGCACGCCCGGATAACGCTCGAAGTAGAGATCCATATACTTCTGCGACTCTTTGCGCGGAATATTGAGCTGGCGCGAAAGACCAAATGCGCTCATGCCGTAAATCAGACCGAAGTTGATCGCCTTAGCACTGCGGCGCTGCTCGTTGGTCACGCTGTCCAGCGGCAAGCCGAAGACTTCCGCCGCAGTTGCCCGGTGGATATCCTTCCCTTCAGCAAACGCGGTCAGTAGGCCTTTGTCGCGGGACAGATGCGCCATAATGCGCAGCTCAATTTGCGAGTAGTCAGCAGAGACAATCAGATAATCCTCTGGTGCGATGAAAGCCTGGCGAATACGGCGGCCTTCTTCGTTACGTACCGGGATGTTCTGCAGGTTGGGATCGGTTGATGAGAGACGACCAGTCGCCGCGACAGCCTGATGGTACGACGTGTGCACGCGGCCCGTTTTCGGGTTGATCATCAGCGGGAGCTTGTCGGTGTAGGTAGACTTCAGCTTCGCGAGGCCACGGTACTGCAGAATCACTTTTGGCAGCGGGTAATCCAGCGCCAGCTCTTCCAGCACCTCTTCAGAGGTTGACGGCGCGCCGCCAGGAGTTTTCTTCAGCGGCTTGATGCCCTGCTTTTCAAACAGAATGGTTTGCAGCTGCTTCGGCGAAGAGAGGTTAAACGGCTCGCCTGCAAGCTCATGCGCTTTTTGCTCGAGCTCGGTCAGACGCTGCGCCAGCTCCCCGGAGTGGTTATGCAGCACCGTTGGGTCGATTTTCACGCCGTTGCGTTCAATGCGGGACAGCACGGGCACCAGCGGCATCTCGATATGCTGGAACACGTTCAGCGGACCTTCATGCTTCTGCAGTTTTGGCCACATCTTCAGGTGCAGCTGTAGCGTGACATCTGCGTCTTCCGCCGCGTAGCGCCCCGCTTCTTCCAGAGCAATCTGGTTAAAGGTGAGCTGATTTTTCCCTTTACCGGCAATCTCTTCAAAGGTGATCGTTTTGTGCTTGAGCCAGCGGTCAGATAAGGAATCCATATCATGGCGGCCCGCGACGCTGTCCAGAATGTAGGATTCAAGCATGGTGTCGAAGGCAATCCCGCGCAGTTCAATGCCGTAGTTTTGCAGAATGCCGCGGTCGTACTTGAGGTTTTGTCCAACCTTGAGCGCCTTTTCGTCTTCCAGGATCGGCTTCAGCAGCTCAAGCACGCGTTCACGGGAGATCTGCTCCGGCGCATCCAGGTAATCGTGCGCCACAGGGACGTAGGCGGCAATACCAGGCTCTGTCGCAAATGACAGACCAATCATATTGGCAGAGATGTTATCGAGGCTGTCGGTTTCGGTATCAAAGGCAAAGACGGGCGCCTTTTTCAGTTTCTCGATCCAGGCGATTAGCTGTGACTCTTCAAGAATGGTTTCGTAGTTGTCGAAGGAAAGCGCCACGGCTTCTTCTTCCGCCTGCTCTTCTGCGTCAACGACGATCGTCTCCTTCGGCTTTGCAGCAGGTTTGGCCCCTTTCGCCTGCAGCCATTTACCGGCTTCCACGTCAGCCGTCCAGCGCTTGAATTCGTATTTCTTAAACAGGCTCAGCAGATCGTCAGCGGAAGGCTGTTGCACTTCAAGCTGCTCACAGCCCAGCTCCAGTTCGACATCGGTTTTGATTGTGGCCAGCTTATAGGAGAGATAAGCCACCTCTTTGTTCTCTTCCAGTTTTCCGGCCATGGTTTTTGCGCCACGGAAGGAGAGCCCGGCGATTTTGTCTGGCTCCGCGTAGAGCGTATCCAGACCACCCAGCCCCTGGAGCAGCGCCTGCGCGGTTTTTTCACCGACGCCAGGGACACCCGGGATGTTATCCGAGGAGTCGCCCATCAACGCGAGGAAGTCGATAATCAGCTCAGGCGGCACGCCGTACTTTGCGACAACTTCTTCAGGCCCCAGAATGGTGTTGGTCATGGTGTTAATCAGGGTGATACCTGGCGTCACCAGCTGCGCCATATCTTTATCACCGGTGCTGATCAGCACAGGACGCCCCATCTTTTCTGCTTCACGCGCCAGCGTGCCGATGACGTCATCGGCTTCAACGCCTGAGACGGCCAGCAGCGGTAGCCCCATCGCTTTTACCATGGTATGCAGCGGCTCAATCTGCGCGCGCAGATCGTCAGGCATTGGCGGACGGTGAGATTTGTAATGCTCAAACAGCTCGTCGCGGAACGTTTTACCTTTCGCATCAAAGACCACGGCCGCATGGGTCGGCTGATACTGAAGGATCAGGCTGCGCAGCATGTTCAGCACGCCGTACATTGCGCCGGTGGGTTCCCCTGCGCTATTGGTCAGAGGAGGAAACGCATGATATGCCCGATACAGGTAAGAAGAGCCATCGACGAGAATAAGAGGGTTTTCTGGGATCTGAACCATAATGTCCGTGCCTTTAATCAATTTATGGGTAAAGGATGCCACAGAAGGATGAAAACATCAGGTATTAGCGCCAGATACAGGAAAAGATTTTGCGATCGTGAGGATCGCTCGCAAAAATCAAACTGTGGATAAGTTTGTGCATATTTTCACTTCATATGAATAACAGACGTAAAAAATACATATGCGTTAATTTTTAGATCTTAATTATCATGCTGTTATAGCATTAGATCTTATCTATATGGTCAACTGATGGCAATTTAGTCTATGTGGATATAAGCCTTGTTAAGCGCGCAATCACAGAGAAATCGTCTGCGACAGAGTAAAAGCGGCCAAATCATCACGTCAAAGCGCCATTAATTTGTCTGTTTTCTGGTAAAATCAGCGCCCGGCGTTGCATAGCCGACCGCTCACTTACAGCTAACTACCTGAAAAAGCTCATCATGCCGAGATTGCTCGCAGCAATAACATTACTGTTAAGCATCATTTTAACTATCCTTGTGACTGTCGCCTGCTCTGTGCCGATCATTATCGCCGGGATCGTTAAACTGCTGCTGCCTGTTCCCATGGTGTGGCGAGCCGTGTCCGCATTTTGTAACTTCATGATGTACTGCTGGTGCGAAGGACTGGCGATCCTGCTGTGCCTGAACCCACATCTAAAGTGGGATATCAAAGGGCTGGAGAGTCTTAACAAGAAGAACTGGTATCTGCTGATCTGCAATCACCACAGCTGGGCGGACATCGTGGTGTTATGCGTACTTTTTCGCAAACACATCCCGATGAACAAATACTTTCTGAAACAGCAGCTCGCCTGGGTGCCTTTTATCGGGCTGGCCTGCTGGGCACTTGATATGCCGTTTATGAAACGCTATTCGCGCAGCTATTTGATTCGTCATCCCGAGCGTCGCGGCAAAGATGTGGATACCACGCGCCGTTCCTGCGAAAAGTTTCGCGCGCATCCTACGACCATCGTGAACTTTGTTGAAGGCTCCCGGTTTACGGAAGAGAAGCATCAACAAACTCGCTCCCCTTACCAGCACTTGCTGCCGCCAAAGGCTGCGGGTATTGCGATGGCGCTTAACGTGCTGGGATCACAGTTCGATAAACTCCTGAACGTCACGCTCTGCTATCCGGAAAACAATAAGACGCCGTTCTACGATATGCTCAGCGGCAAACTGACGCGCATTGTTGTGCGTGTCGATCTGGTTCCGATAGATGCCGGGCTGCACGGTGATTACGTTAACGATAAGAATTTCAAGCGTCGTTTCCAGCAGTGGCTTAATACGCTCTGGAAAGAGAAAGACGAACAGATAGACAATATTAAATCTTCATACAAAAACGCCGGTCAGTGACCGGCGTTTTTACATCCGCGAAATTACTTCTTCTCAACCAGGTATTTCACGGTATCAGCATACTGCTGTACGAAGATATCCATGCTGCTGGTGTCCATGCCCTGCATGTTCAGCTGGTATTTGCCGTTAACAAACATCGCCGGAACGCCCTGAAGCTGGAGGTCAGCAGCCGCTTTTTCCTGCTGAGCAACCAGAGATTTCACCACAAAGCTGTTCCATGCTGCGTCATACTCTTCCCCTTTCACGCCGGCATCAACGAACACTTTACGGATATCCGCAGTGGTCTGAACGGTCTGGGTTTTCTGTACGGCTTCAAACATTGGCGCAGTGATCTTATCTTCCACGCCCAGTGCCATCGCAACCGCCCACGCCTGGGTCAGGTCTTTACCCAATGGGCCCAGGAACTCGACGTGGTACTTGGTCATTTTGGTGCCTTCTGGCAGCTTTTTCTTCACGTTGTCAGAAACATGCAGAACCTGCTCGAACTGATAGCAGTGTGGGCAATAGAACGAGAAGAACTCCAGAACCTGTGGCTCGCCAGCAACCGGTTTGTCCAGCGTGATGAACTGTTTGCCGTCGGTAAACTGCGCAGCAGAAGCGCTAAATGCCAGAATCATACCTGCCAGCGCCAGCCAAATTTTTTTCATGATTAACTCTCTCCTGGGTGTGTCCAATTAATACATCGGCGTTAATTGCAGAGGGGGTTCCTGAAGAACCTTGACCTGCTCAGTAAATGTAGATATCTGGCTACGCCAGTAATCCTCTCCGGTAAGCCACGGGAAATTCCGGGGAAATGCGGGATCGTCCCAACGCCTGATTAACCATGCGAGATAATAAACAAAACGCATCGCACGTAAAGGCTCAATCAGGGCAATTTCGTCTGAATTAAACGGGCTAAATTCTTCATATGCTTCAATAATGGTTTCAAGCTGCATGCGTTGCTCGGCTTTGTCGCCATTGAGCAACATCCACAGGTCCTGAACCGCGGGCCCCATACGCGCATCATCGAGATCGACAAACAGCGGGCCATCACGCCAGAGGATATTTCCGGCATGACAATCGCCATGCAGGCGCAGGACGGAAATATCGTCGCGCCAGCAGGTTTTAACAGCAGCAATGAGCTTATCAGTGGCGTTGAGGAAATCATCCTTTAACGCAGTGGGGATCATGGCAGACGTTTCGAATATTCCGCGTGGCTCAAGAAGGTATTCCTGAATCCCGATAGTCGGGCGGGCAATAAAGGCTTTTTTGCGTCCCGTCTGGTGTATGCGCCCAAGATAGCGGGCAACCCACTCCATCTGATCAATATTATCCGCTTCAAACTGGCGGCCACCCAGGCTCGGGAATACAGCGTAGTAAAACCCTTCGTGCGTGAGGAGCGTTTGGTTATTGAATTTTAGCGGTGCGGCAACGGGAACATCGTCATCCAGCAAATCGTGAGCAAACTGATGCTCTTCCTGAATTTGTTCTGCGGACCAGCGTTCAGGACGATAGAATTTTACGACGAAGCGCTGACGATCCTCATCCTGAAACTGATAGACGCGGTTTTCGTAGCTGTTTAACGGTGTTAGCCCGGAATCCACCCGAATACCCTGTTCAAACAGGGCATCCATAATGGTGTCCGGGTGTAATGTCTGGAAAGTAAAAGCCTGGTCGTTCATCCGATCATCCGGAAATTATACGAATGATTCAGGATATCATCTTGTGGCGATTTCGGTGCCGCCGCTTACAAGCTTTTACTCTTTAATTACGCCTCGGGCGCGCAGTAATGCGGTCTTAAAATCTTCCTCATAATCTTTCTGAATACCAGGAATAACAGCATCTTTGGCAGAGTCACGCATTTTAAGGTGATAGATCAGGATGTCGTCAGAAAGGTCTGCCAGATCGCCGTCAAAACCTGACTCTTTCGCCAGTTTCTGTAAAAATTGCATCAGATTTAGCTCTGGCTCTTTTTGCCAGGCGGGCTGGAGGAGTTCAATAACTTCATTCAGACGTTTACATTTCATGGTGGTGCTCCTTTCATTTAGAGTGACACGTTAGCAGGGTCAATCCCACAATAAAAGAGGCGATATTCGTGAATCTTAGCCAGGAAATCATTGGGGTCGTTCTGGCAGGTGGCAGAGCGACGCGAATGGGGGGAAAAGATAAGGGGCTTCAACGCCTGAACGGCAAACCCTTGTGGCAATGTGTCGCTGATACGCTCGCAGGCCAGGTGTCGACAATGGCCATCAGTGCTAACCGGCATATCGACACTTACCAGCTCAGCGGGTATGCCGTTTATCAGGATATCCTTGAGGATTACCCGGGACCGCTGGCCGGCATGCTTTCGGTCATGCAACAGTCTCACGGAGAGTGGTTCATCTTCTGTCCCTGCGATACCCCGTTTATTCCGTCCTGTCTTGTCGAACGTTTGTTGCTGCTTCGGGGTACGGCTCCTGTGGTTTGGGTACATGACGGCGAGCGTGATCATCCTGCTATCGCATTGATGCACCGATCCCTGGCGCCAGCCCTGCAGTACTATCTGGCTGCGGGAGAGCGCAGGGTGATGGCTTTTATGCGCGAGTCTGGCGGTCATCCCGTTGATTTTAGCGATTTAAAATCAGCATTTGTGAATGTGAATACGCCTGACGATTTGCAGATGATGCAGGAGAAAAGATGATACCTGTTGTCGCCATTTCTGCCTGGAGTGGGACCGGAAAAACCACTCTGCTGAAAAAGCTCATTCCTGCGCTTTGTGCCAGAGGTATCCGTCCAGGATTGATTAAACATACCCACCATAATATGGATGTCGATAAACCGGGCAAAGATAGCTATGCGTTGCGTAAAGCGGGTGCAGCGCAAACGATGGTGGCAAGTACTCAACGCTGGGCGCTGATGACAGAAACGCCGGATGAGGCACCGCTGGATCTCGCTTATCTGGTCAGCCGGATGGATCACGCCACGCTGGATCTGGTGCTGGTCGAGGGATTTAAGCATGAGGCCGTGCCTAAGATCCTGCTGTTCAGAAGCGATGCCGGGCATGATTTCAGCGAATTAACGCTGGATGAGCATGTGATTGCGGTGGCCAGTGATGTTGTATTGCCGCTTGAAGTTCCGATGCTGGATTTAAATGATGTGGATGGGATTGCGGAGTTTATTGTGGAGTGGAGTGCGATCTGACTTGCCGGGTGGCAGCTTTGCCTTATCCGGCCTACAAATCTCTGTGATGCTTAAACGCAAAAAGGCCATCCTTGCGGATGGCCTTTCTACTTATTTGATGCCTGGCAGTTCCCTACTCTCACATGGGGAGACCCCACACTACCATCGGCGCTACGGCGTTTCACTTCTGAGTTCGGCATGGGGTCAGGTGGGACCACCG
>NZ_JAWNBW010000013.1:0-126752 GCF_034106085.1 Enterobacter sp. 302C9 | reverse complement strand
CCATTATTTATTAGATTGATGATGGTTAATATTAGATCATTATCAATTACAAACCATTGTAAATATCCGGTGTAATGTTTCCTTATTACTACGTTTCGTTAATAAAATAAGGATTATTTTATGTCATGGAATAAGCATGAAGCTGTGTCATATGCCCGCAGCCACGCGCATCATAACAGTACGGGTTACTGCGCTCGCGCCGTCGCTGCAGCTATTCGTGCCGGAGGTTTGAAAATTGATGGTGCTGATGCAAAAAACTTCTGGCGCTCTCTTGAGAAGGCAGGATTCAGCAAGGTGTACGGCACACCCATTGAGGGTGATGTCGCAGTAATTGACGCATTACCAGGTGCGCATCAGAATGGGCATGCATGTATCTACGACGGATCGGGTACCTGGTATTCAGATTTTAAACAGAACAGCCTTTATCCCGGCCAGACATATCGTAAGATACAGCCAAAAATCACCCTTTACAGGCACTACTGATATGAAAAATATCTTACTGCTTCTCTTCATATTTTCTTTCTCTGTAATGGCTGGCCACTCTGACCCGATTGAGCGTGCTGTAAAATTTAACAGCTGGTACGTTAATCAAATCAACAAAGATGCATTTCCCATTACTGATGGAAACGAAATAGATAAATATGTCACAGCATCAACAATGAAAAAACTCCGTCATACGCAGGATCCGCGTTATGCCGACGAAGAGTTTTACGAAGCCGATATGTTTTTAAAAGCGCAATACGTTGGCGATGACTGGCCCCAGAATGTAACAGCCATAGCCGGGGATACCGATCCAGTTTGTGTCAACGTATACATTGCATTTGGCAAAAAGCAGGAGCACGTAGTCATAGACTGCATGGTTAAAGAAAACAACTTATGGAAGGTACAGTCAGTTTCTAATGCGGATTTTTCAAGAAATCTGGCTATCTCTAAATGAGCCAAACAAAGTTCTTATCACTCTAGTGGTTCAGTGCGCCTTTCTTGCCGGGTGGCGCTGCGCTTACCCGGCCTACTTTGTGCAACGATATCAATAATCGTAGGCCCGGTAAGCGCAGCGCCACCGGGCAAATCAAGCACCGATACGGCCCTCTCCCACAGAGAGAGGGAGCAAACCCGATTAGCTAATCAGCATTTTCACCACAACCTTGCGCACCTTCGCAGGCGCGCCCACCGCGCACAGCGGCTTGTGCACTTCACCCGGCCAGAACACCACAAAATCCCCTTCGCTCAGCACCAAGGTTTTCTCCTGCTCGCCTTCCGGCAGGAACGCGATGTCTTTCTCCGCCAGCCAGTCGGTGTCCGGCGTACCGTGCGGCAGGGTGCTGAAGGTCATCCCTTCCTGGCCCTTCATAATTATCTGGATGTCCAGATAGCGCGCGTGGTACTCGGCGCGGCGCTCGGCGAACGGCTGGGTCATATCTTCCGAGACCAGATAAAACAGGCTGCTGCCGTTGATGTCGTGCTTGCCGAGCGGCGTGGCGTCAGTGACGTGGGCTTTAACGTGCTCAATGGCCTGGCGCAGCGCGTCAGGCAGCCAGGGCTGCAGATGGTGGATGTTGCCGATAATCATGTGAAATCCCTCTACGTAAAACAACGTTTCATTTTTATCTTTTATACGAGAGTTAAGACTGCCATACCAGCCCTTTTTCGAAGAGGTTTGCGCGAGCGCATGTTTATCGGGAAAGGTGTTAATTCACTGTTAATCCTGTCCAGGCAATTATGCAGGGGTTATGCATAACCTCGATCAACGCTTATCGGACGACTCTTCTAACCTCTTGATCATGCTCTCTAATTAACAAAACCCGTTGCCGCCTCACACTTTACTGTTTTGATAATTTGCTCTAAAAAACCATAATTATTTATTGATTTTCCTTAAGTCGAAAATAGTTAATTACGTTAATTGCATAGCCATTCTTGCTCATGATATTTTTCATTTAAAATCAGTCACATAAAGATATATTTCAAAGAATTAAAATCTACAAAATAATAACAACCTCAAATAATGCCAGCGGATCCTGCTTAGCTATTCACCCCTCAATAATATGAAATCAATCATTATCTGATGCGAATCATGCAAATGAAAACAAACTCCTTAATATCCGGTTTCGCGTGAGCAATATCACAATACGGATTATTTAACTGCCTAGTATGAATCACGAAATCAATTGAGCTTAGCCGCCATGAAATTAAACACATCACATGGCGCATGCCCTTTTTATTCTGAAAAACAGTTAAAGGAATAATTATGGAAAAGCATTACGTCGGTTCTGAAATTGGTCAATTGCGTAGCGTTATGCTGCATCGTCCTAATTTAAGTCTGAAACGTTTAACGCCATCAAACTGTCAGGAGCTGCTTTTCGATGACGTGCTCTCGGTTGAGCGGGCGGGTGAGGAGCATGACATCTTCGCCAACACGCTGCGCGAGCAGGGTGTGGAAGTCCTGCTGTTGACCGACCTTCTGACACAAACCCTTGATATTGCAGAAGCGAAAGCCTGGCTGTTGGATACCCAAATCTCTGACTATCGCCTCGGCCCGACCTTTGCCGGCGACGTCCGCGGCTGGCTGGCGGATATGCCGCACCGCGAACTGGCGCGCAGATTAAGCGGCGGATTAACCTACGGCGAAATTCCGGCGGCCATTAAAAATATGGTGGTGGATACCCACACGGCGAATGATTTTATTATGAAGCCGCTGCCGAACCATTTATTTACCCGCGACACCTCGTGCTGGATCTATAACGGCGTCTCTATTAACCCAATGGCGAAACCGGCCCGTCAGCGTGAAACCAATAACCTGCGGGCAATATATCGCTGGCACCCGGCGTTTGCCGACGGCGATTTTATTAAGTATTTCGGCGACGAGAATATTAATTACGACCACGCCACGCTAGAAGGCGGCGACGTACTGGTGATTGGCCGCGGGGCGGTATTGATCGGCATGTCCGAGCGCACGACGCCGCAGGGCGTGGAGTTCCTCGCCAACAGCCTGTTCAAACACCGTCAGGCCGAGCGCGTGATCGCCGTTGAGCTGCCAAAACACCGCTCCTGCATGCACCTCGACACCGTCATGACCCACATCGACGTCGACACCTTCTCCGTCTACCCGGAAGTGGTGCGCAAGGACGCCCAGTGCTGGACGCTCACCCCGGACGGACGCGGCGGCCTGCTGCGCACTCAGGAAACTGACCTGCTGCACGCCATCGAGAAAGCGCTCGGCATTAACCAGGTGCGCCTGATCACCACCGGCGGCGACGCCTTCGAAGCCGAACGCGAGCAGTGGAACGACGCCAACAACGTGCTGACCATCCGCCCGGGCGTGGTGATCGGCTACGAGCGCAACGTCTGGACCAACGAGAAGTACGACAAAGCGGGCATCACCGTGCTGCCTATCCCGGGAGACGAACTCGGACGCGGCCGCGGCGGCGCGCGCTGCATGAGCTGCCCGCTGGAACGCGACGGAATTTAAAGGAGCCATCATGGAACGAAAACCCACTCTGGTTGTGGCCCTGGGCGGCAACGCGCTGCTCAAGCGCGGCGAGCCGCTGGAAGCCGAAATCCAGCGCCAGAACATCGAGCAGGCCGCCCGCACCATCGCCGGATTAACAGAACAGTGGCGCGTGGTGCTGGTGCACGGCAACGGACCGCAGGTCGGGCTGCTGGCGCTGCAGAACAGCGCCTACGACAAAGTCACGCCCTACCCGCTGGACGTTCTCGGCGCCGAAAGCCAGGGAATGATCGGCTACATGCTCCAGCAGGCGCTGAAAAACAATCTGCCGCAGCGCGAGGTGAGCGTCCTGCTCACGCAGGTGGAAGTGGACGCCGCCGACCCGGCCTTCAGCAACCCGACAAAATACATCGGCCCGGTGTACAGCGAAGCCCAGGCAAAAATGCTGGCCGCGGAAAAAGGCTGGGTGTTCAAGGCCGACGGCAGCTACGTCCGCCGCGTGGTGCCGTCACCGCAGCCGAAGCGCATCGTCGAGAGCGACGCCATCACGGCGCTGATCCAGCGCGATCACCTGGTGATCTGCAATGGCGGCGGCGGCGTGCCGGTAGTGGAGAACGCCAACGGCTATCGCGGCATTGAGGCGGTGATCGACAAAGACCTCTCCGCCGCCCTGCTGGCGCGCCAGATCGAGGCCGACGCCCTGCTGATCCTGACCGATGCCGACGCGGTGTACCTCGACTGGGGCAAGCCGACCCAGCGCCCGCTGGCGCAGGTGACGCCGGAGCTGCTCAGAGGCATGCAGTTCGACGCCGGATCGATGGGGCCGAAAGTGGCCGCCTGCCGCGAGTTTGTAGAAGCCTGCAACGGCATTGCCGGGATCGGCGCGCTGGCCGACGGCGCGGAGATCCTGGCGGGCGAGAAAGGCACGTTGATTCGTAACTGAGTCGTTTTCCCCTCACCCTAACCCTCTCCCTAAGGGAGAGGGGACGATTACACCCTCTCCCCGCGGGAGAGGGCTGGGGTGAGGGCATCAGACAGCTAAATTTTAAAAAGGATTTACCCATGACCATCAACCTGAAAAACCGCAACTTCCTGAAACTGCTGGACTACACCCCGGCGGAGATCCAGTACCTGATCGACCTCGCCATCGAGCTGAAAGCGGCCAAAAAAGCCAGACGTGAAAAGCAAACCCTGGTCGGGAAAAACATCGCCCTGATTTTTGAAAAAACCTCCACCCGCACCCGCTGCGCATTCGAAGTGGGCGCGTTCGACCAGGGCGCGCAGGTGACCTACCTCGGCCCAAGCGGCTCGCAGATCGGCCATAAAGAGTCGATGAAAGACACCGCCCGCGTGCTGGGCCGCATGTATGACGGCATCGAATACCGCGGCTACGGCCAGGCCATCGTCGAAGAGCTGGGCGAGTACGCGGGCGTGCCGGTGTGGAACGGCCTGACCGACGAGTTCCACCCAACGCAGATCCTCGCCGACCTGATGACCATGCTGGAGCACGCGCCGGGCAAAACCCTGCCGGAGCTGAGCTTTGCCTACCTGGGCGACGCGCGCAACAACATGGGCAACTCGCTGATGGTCGGCGCGGCCAAGATGGGGATGGATATCCGCCTCGTCGCGCCGAAATCCTTCTGGCCGGAAGCCGGGCTGGTTGAGCAGTGCCGCGCCATCGCGAAAGAGACGGGCGCGCGCATCACCCTCACCGACGACGTAGAAGAAGGCGTGCGGGGGACCGATTTCCTCTACACCGACGTGTGGGTCTCCATGGGCGAGCCGAAGGAAGCCTGGGCCGAGCGCGTCAGCCTGATGAAGCCGTATCAAATCAACGCGGACGTGATGAAGGCCACCGGCAACCCGAACGTCAAGTTTATGCACTGCCTGCCGGCGTTCCACAACGAACACACCAAAGTGGGCCGCGAGATCGAGATGGCCTACGGCCTGAAGGGGCTGGAGGTGACGGAAGAGGTCTTCGAATCACCGAACTCCATCGTCTTCGACGAAGCAGAGAACCGCATGCACACCATTAAAGCGGTGATGGTGGCGACACTCGGCGACTAATCACCGCCCGGCGCGCCGCGGGGTGCGCCGGGTTTAAGGAGAACATCATGGGCAAGTTTAAGTTTCCCTCCGCTTACACCATTCTCTTTTTCCTGATTGCCGTTGTGGCGGCGCTGAGCTGGGTCGTCCCCGCCGGTCAGTACCAGATGGCGATGAACGAAACCCTCGGTAAAGAAGTCCCGATTGCCGGAACGTACGCGCACGTGGCGGCACATCCGCAGGGGCTGGTTTCCGTCCTGATGGCGCCCATCGCCGGGCTGTACGATCCGGTCTCCGGCCAGGCCGGGGCGATCGACGTCGCGCTGTTTATCCTGATCATCGGCGGTTTTCTCGGGATCGTCACCAAAACCGGGGCGATTGACGCCGGGATCGAACGCGTCACCACCCGGCTTCGCGGGCGCGAGGAGTGGATGATCCCGATCCTGATGGCGCTGTTTGCCGCAGGCGGCACGATTTACGGCATGGCCGAAGAGTCGCTGCCGTTCTACACCCTGCTGGTACCGGTGATGCTGGCCGCCCGGTTCGATCCGGTTGTCGCCGCGTCCACCGTGCTGCTCGGGGCGGGGATCGGCACGCTCGGCTCTACCATTAACCCGTTTGCCACGGTGATCGCCGCCAACGCCGCCGGGATCCCCTTCACTAACGGCATCGCCCTGCGCGTGGCGCTGCTGGTCATCGGCTGGGTCATCTGCGTGGCGTGGGTGATGCGTTACGCCCGTAAGGTGCGTTTGGATCCGTCGCTGTCGATCGTCGCAGACAAACAGGAAGAGAACCGCGCCCACTTCCTCGGCGACAAGGGCGAACAGTCGCTGGAATTCACCCCGGTGCGCAAAATCATCCTGGTGATTTTCGCCCTCGCCTTTGCGGTGATGATCTACGGCGTGGCGGTGCTGGGCTGGTGGATGGCGGAGATCTCAGCGGTATTTCTCGCCAGCGCGATTATCGTCGGCCTGATTGCCCGCATGAGCGAAGAGGAGCTGACGTCGACGTTTATCAACGGCGCGCGAGATTTGCTGGGCGTCGCGCTGATTATCGGCATCGCGCGCGGTATCGTAGTCATCATGGATAAGGGCATGATTACCCACACCATTTTGCACAGCGCGGAAGGGCTGGTCAGCGGGTTGTCCACGGTAGCGTTTATCAACGTGATGTACTGGCTGGAGGTCGTGCTGTCGTTTCTTGTGCCTTCTTCATCCGGCCTGGCCGTTCTGACGATGCCGATCATGGCGCCGCTTGCCGATTTCGCTAACGTCAACCGCGACCTGGTGGTGACGGCTTACCAGTCGGCCTCCGGCATCGTTAACCTCGTCACGCCCACTTCTGCCGTCGTGATGGGCGGGCTGGCCATCGCCCGCGTGCCCTACGTGCGCTATCTGAAATGGGTGGCGCCGCTGCTGGGCATTTTAACGGTGGTGATTATGGTGGCGTTAAGTCTGGGTGCCTTGTTGTGATTTGCCGGATGGCGCTGCGCTTATCCGGCCTACGGATCGGTGCGGTGCCACCGGTTATTTCAGGAACTGATATGGGAACTATGATGGATTACGAAGAGTACTCTCCCAAAGAGCAACTACAGCTGACGGTCTGCCAGCGCCTGATCGCAGAAAAGAGCTATCTCTCTCAGGAGGAGATCCGCCGGGATTTGCAGGAGCGTGGTTTTGAGACCATCAGCCAGTCCACCGTTTCACGTCTGCTTAAATTGCTCGGCGTCATAAAAATTCGAAATGCCAAAGGGCTAAAGATTTATTCGCTGAATCCCCAGCTGCGCCCTGCCCCCGACGCCGCGCGTACCGTGTCCGAAATGGTGGTCAGCGTCGAGCACAATAGCGAGTTTATCCTTGTTCATACCGTCGCCGGATATGGCCGCGCGGTGGCGCGTATTCTGGATTATCACCAGCTGCCGGAAATTTTAGGCGTGGTGGCCGGCAGCAGTATCGTCTGGGTCGCTCCCCGGGTCGTGAAGCGCACCGCGCTGGTGCATAAGCAAATTAATTATTTACTCAGAACGCATTAATATTCATAAAGAACCGTTTGCATTGAGTAAAGCGTGCATTAAATCGCTTGATCCGAAAAGCGAGCTGCGTATAATGCCCGACAATTTGCCGGGAGGAAGCATGGTCAAGCGTGTACGACATAACGTCTTACCGCGTCTGAAATCAGACGCTGGCCTGCCGTTTTTCTTCCCGTTGCTAAACCTATTCCCAGAGCCCCTCATTTGAGGGGCTTTTTTTTGCCCGGCGTCAGGAGATAAACATGAATCCGCTTTATCAAAAACACATCATTTCCATAAACGACCTCAGCCGCGAAGAGCTGGAACTGGTTCTGGAAACCGCGGCAAAACTGAAGGCCAATCCGCAACCGGAGCTGCTGAAGCACAAGGTGATTGCGAGCTGCTTCTTCGAAGCCTCGACCCGCACCCGCCTCTCCTTTGAAACCTCCATGCACCGCCTGGGCGCGAGCGTGGTGGGCTTCTCGGACAGCAGCAACACGTCGCTGGGTAAAAAAGGCGAAACCCTGGCGGACACCATTTCAGTGATCAGCACCTACGTCGACGCGATTGTGATGCGTCATCCGCAGGAGGGCGCGGCGCGCCTGGCGACCGAATTTTCCGGCGGCATCCCGGTGCTGAACGCCGGTGACGGTGCCAACCAGCATCCGACGCAGACCCTGCTGGATCTGTTTACCATTCAGGAGACGCAGGGCAAGCTCGAGAACCTGAATATCGCCATGGTCGGCGACCTGAAATATGGCCGCACCGTCCACTCCCTGACCCAGGCGCTGGCGAAATTTAACGGCAACCGCTTCTTCTTCATCGCCCCGGACGCGCTGGCGATGCCGCAGTACATTCTCGACATGCTGGATGAGAAAGGCATTCAGTGGAGCCTGCACGCCAGCATCGAAGAGGTGATGAGCCACGTGGATATTCTCTACATGACCCGCGTGCAGAAAGAGCGTCTGGATCCGTCCGAATACGCCAACGTGAAGGCACAGTTCGTGCTGCGCGCCAGCGACCTCGAGGGCGCGCGCGACAACATGAAGGTACTGCATCCACTGCCGCGCATCGATGAGATCACCACAGACGTGGATAAGACGCCGCACGCCTGGTACTTCCAGCAGGCCGGAAACGGCATCTTCGCCCGCCAGGCGTTACTGGCACTGGTTCTGAATCGCGAATTGGCACTGTAAGGGGAAACGACCATGACACACGATAACAAACTCCAGGTTGAAGCCATCAAGCGCGGCACCGTGATTGACCACATCCCTGCGCAGGTGGGCTTTAAGCTGCTGACGCTGTTCAAACTGACCGAAACCGACCAGCGCATCACCATCGGCCTGAACCTGCCGTCGGGCGAGATGGGCCGCAAGGACCTGATCAAAATCGAGAACACCTTCCTGACCGACGAGCAGGTCAACCAGCTGTCGCTGTACGCGCCGGACGCCACCGTCAACCGCATCGACGAGTATGAAGTGGTCGGCAAATCCCGTCCGAGCCTGCCGGATCGCATCGAAAGCGTGCTGGTCTGCCCGAACAGCAACTGCATCAGTCATGCTGAGCCGGTTTCTTCCAGCTTTGCAGTGAAAAAACGCGCCGATGACATCGCGCTCAAATGCAAATACTGCGAAAAAGAGTTTTCTCATTATGTGGTGCTGGCCAACTAATTGAGGTTGGTAATGAAATCCCGGCTGTTATAATGGCCGGGAACATTCTTAACGCTGTAATTCTGGAGAAAACATGAGCAAAGTACTCGCGACGGAAAATGCACCAGCGGCTATCGGCCCTTACGTTCAGGGCGTTGATCTGGGTAGCATGATCATCACTTCCGGTCAGATCCCGGTGAACCCAAAAACCGGCGCGGTGCCGGAAGACGTCGCGGCACAGGCCCGTCAGTCGCTGGAAAACGTGCAGGCTATCGTTGAATCTGCCGGTCTGAAAGTGGGCGATATCGTGAAAACCACCGTTTTCGTGAAGGATCTGAACGATTTCGCGACCGTTAACGCCACTTACGAAGCGTTCTTCACCGAGCACAACGCCACCTTCCCGGCGCGCTCCTGCGTGGAAGTGGCCCGTCTGCCAAAAGACGTGAAAATTGAAATCGAAGCGATTGCAGTACGTCGCTAATTCGCTTTGGCGATAAAAAAAGGCAGCCCAGGCTGCCTTTTTTGTTGCTTGCTACTGATTCCGCGTCGCCCTGAGCAGCGTCTCCAGCGGATAGACCGCCGCAATCACCACCTCGTCCTGAACCTTCGCCGCGTTATCCAGCTCGCTCTGAATCGAGGCTATCTCTTTATCATCCAGCGTGCCCTGCCGCGCCACCAGATCCGTCAGCCTCAGGCCAATGGAGGCCAGCTTATCCACCTCCTGGATCACCGGCTTCATCGCCTTCAGCTGATAGCTGTTTTCGCTTAGCGCCAGCGCGTCGCTGGTGTTGCTCTGCCAGCGGTTAAAGACGTGGCGCAGCGCGTCGGCGCTTTCCGCGTCTTCCGCATCGCTCACCAGGCGGTCCGCCCATTTGTTCATCTGGCGCACGGTGGCGCTTTCGGCGTTCAGCGCATCGGCGAAGCGGTTGAGCGGTTCGAACTGATGATAATTTCCCGCCTGGAACTTCAGGTGCTGGCGGGTGTAATACTGAGCGGGCTCTACCGCCTGAGCGAGGATCTGCAGCGGCAGCGTGTCAGCATTACCGGCAAGGCGCGTGAACTGCACCTGCTGCTGGGTATGCTGCTGCAGCCCGACCGACACCGTCGACCAGCTGTCCATCGCCTGCAGGCGGGTGTACATGTTGTCGACGTCGTTGACGTCCTGCGCCGACCACAGCCGCTCCGCCACCGCGAAGGTGCGCGGCCACAGGCGGATATCCAGCACCGGCGCCACCACGTTTTCCGCCCACAGCGCGGCTTCCCCGCCGAGCAGGTTGGCCTGATTCGCCACGTCCGGCACGACCGGCGGAATGCCTTTCGGCACCGCGTCCAGACGCGTGCCGCTGATTGGGTAACGCGTATTCCCCACCAGGAAATAGCCGGTGAGTTTGTCGTTATCGACGGAGACCACCGGGCGCGTCTCGCCCATCCAGGTGTCGACGGTGAACGTCACCTGGCTGTCGTCACGCCATTCAATATCCTGCACCGCGCGGCGGGATTTCCCGGCAAAATCAATAAATCCGCGCCAGCCTGCGTCCCCTTTCACCAGCGTAAAACTTCCCTCCACCGGCTTGCCCTTCAGGCGCGGCATGGAGAAGGCCCAGCTCTGGACGCTGTCGGTGTCGGCAATCACATCCACGCCGTTCAGCCCCTGCGGGACAATTTCGTTGCGGTAGTGATAGGCGGTGGACTGGGGTTGGTCGAGATAGAAACCGGTGGAGAGAATGCCCTTGTAGCCGTTTTGCGCCACCTGCCCCAGCGCGTCCTGCCCCTGCCAGGACTGGATTAGAATGCTTTTCGGCAGGTCGGGATGATAGATCTCATCCCAGCCGACCATCTGCCGGTGGTGCTTCTCAAGGATCGTTTCCAGCCTGCGGTTGAAATACGCCTGCAGCGCGTGGCTGTCCGCCAGCCTGTTGTCGCGCATGAAGTTCTGGATCGCGGCATTCGCTTTCCACTGGCTGTCGTCCACCTCATCGCCGCCGATATGCAGATACGGATCGGGGAAAATCGCCGCCAGTTCGCTGACCATCGCGTCGGCAAAGGCGTAGGTTGCCTCTTTGGTGGGATCTAACACCGGCTTCAGCACGCCCCAGTGGCGCTCCATGGCGTACGGCCCCGGGGCGCTCATCAGCTCCGGATAGGCTACGGCAATCGCCGAGGCGTGGCCCGGCATGTCGATCTCCGGCACCACGCGGATACCGCGTTCGGCGGCGTAACGCACCACTTCACGCATCTGTTCAGGCGTGTAGTACAGCCCGTCGCTGGCAAGCTGCGTCAGCTTAGGGTAGCGCTTCGAGCTGAAGCGCCAGCCCTGGTCGTCGGTCAGGTGCCAGTGCAGGACATTGAGCTTCGCCGCGGCCATGCCGTCGATCTGGCGCTTGATATCCGGCAGCGGAATAAAATGACGCGCCGAGTCGAGCAGCAGCCCGCGCCACGGGAAGCGCGGCGAATCTTCAATGGTGACCCACGGCAGCGAGGTGTTTTCCGCCCCGTTCTGCATCAGCTGGAGCAGCGTTTCCATGGCGCGCAGCGCGCCGAAGCGGGTGTTGGCGGAGATATCGACGCCGTTAGCATCCACCGTGAGCTTATAGCTTTCATCGCTGTCCGGCAGCGGCTGCGGTTTTACCTTTTTGGCAATCGCGATGCGGATGGTCGGCTTTTCAGGCTTGTCGGCCTGGGGCTGCAGCGTCCAGCCGGTTTGCAGGGCAATGCGCTGGCGCAGGCGGTTGACGGCGTCACCGAGATCGTCCCCGCTGACGCTAATGGATACGTTGTTGCTGAGCACCAGCGCGCCCTGGGTCGTAGGGCGTTCGACCTTCGCAGGCCAGGGCATCAGGGGGAGATCGCCTGCCGGGGCGGCAAACGCAGAGGCGCCGAGCATCAGCCCGGCGGTTAAGAGGCTGTACCGTAACATGAATGTTCCTTATCTGACGGGCCAAATAAAGGCAAAACATTCTGTTAACATGCGCTCAATTTGTCGTCAAGCGAATGCGCCGACGGAGATCACAGGTTGTTGAATTTGGGAGGAAAGCCAGCCCCCTCTCCCCAAAGGAGCGAGGGTGAAAGGCGACACCGAGCGGTCCCCTCTCCCTTTCAGGGAGAGGGTTAGGGTGAGGGTAAAAAATTACTGCCATCCATACCGACGCGCATAGAATCCTTTCACCATCTGCGTCAGCACCATATAGCCCGCGAGGATCGCCACCAGCCACGGGAAGTAGCTCAGCGGCAGCGCCTGAAGCTGCAGGTAGCCTGCCAGTGGCGAGAACGGCAGCGCGATGCCGAGCGCCATCACAATCCCCGTCATCACAATCAGCGGCCACGCGGCGCGGCTCTGGATAAACGGAATGCGGCGGGTACGGATCATGTGCACAATCAGCGTCTGCGACAGCAGACCTACCACGAACCAGCCGGACTGGAACAGCGTCTGGTGTTCCGGGGTGTTGGCGTGGAACACAAACCACATCAGGCAGAAGGTCAGGATGTCGAAGATGGAGCTGATAGGCCCAAAGAACAGCATAAAGCGCCCCAGATCCGCCGGGTTCCAGTGCTGCGGCTTCTGGATCTGCTCGTCGTCGACGTTATCAAACGGGATCGCTACCTGAGACACGTCGTACATCAGGTTCTGGATCAGCAGGTGCAGCGGCAGCATCGGCAGGAACGGCAGAAACGCGCTCGCCACCAGCACGCTGAAGACGTTACCGAAGTTGGAGCTGGCGGTCATTTTGATGTACTTGAGCATATTGGCGAAGGTGCGGCGCCCTTCGATCACGCCCTCCTCCAGCACCATCAGGCTCTTTTCCAGCAGAATAATATCCGCCGCCTCGCGGGCGATATCCACCGCACCATCGACGGAGATACCGATGTCCGCCGCACGCAGCGCGGGCGCGTCGTTGATGCCGTCGCCCATAAAGCCCACCACGTGCCCTTCGCGCTTAAGCAGGGTGACGATGCGCTCTTTGTGCATCGGCGTCAGCCGGGCAAACAGCGTGGTACGCCGGGCAAGCTTCGCCAGATCATCATCAGAGAGATGTTCAATATCGCTCCCCACCACCACGTCGCCCGCGTCCAGCCCCACTTCATGGCACACTTTAGCCGCCACCAGCTCGCTGTCGCCGGTGAGAATTTTGACGGTAATACCGCTCGCCTTCAGCGCTTTCAGCGCCGGCGCGGTGGTCTCTTTCGGCGGATCGAGGAAGGCGATGTAGCCCTCGAGGATCAGATCGGATTCGTCGATACGCTGATAGTCACCCTCGCGCGCGGGCAGGAACTTGCTCGCGACCGCCACCACGCGCAGCCCCTGACGGTTCAGGTTGTCGGTGACGCGCTTGATGCGGCGCAGCATGGTGTCGTCCAGCGGCACGATGTCGCCGTTATAGCGAACCTGCGTCGACACGTTGAGGATCTCCTGCAGCGCCCCTTTGCAGATCAGCTGATGCACGTCCGTCTGCTCGCTCACCACCACCGACATGCGGCGGCGCTCGAAGTCGAACGGGATCTCATCCACCTTCTGCCAGCGGCCGGAGAGCGTGCGGGCGGACTCCTCGTCCACCCCTTCCAGCACCGCGACGTCGAGCAGGTTTTTCAGCCCGGTCTGATAATGGCTGTTCAGCCACGCGCTGTGCAGGACGCGCTCGCTGGTTTTGCCGGAGATATCGGTGTGGTTCTCCAGCACGATTTTGTCCTGCGTCAGGGTGCCGGTTTTATCGGTGCAGAGGATGTCCATCGCGCCAAAGTTTTGAATGGCGTCGAGGTGTTTGACGATCACTTTCTGTTTAGAGAGCTTCACCGCCCCGCGCGCCAGCGTGGAGGTGACGATCATCGGCAGCATTTCCGGCGTCAGGCCAACGGCCACGGAGAGCGCGAACAGGGCCGCTTCCCACCAGTCGCCTTTGGTGTAGCCGTTGATCAGCAGCACGATCGGCGTCATCACCATCATAAAGCGGATCAGCAGCATGCTGACGCGACCAATCCCTTTCTGAAAGGCGTTTGGCTCGCTCTCCTGCTCGCTGACGCGCCCGGCAAGCTGACCAAACCAGGTGTTGCCCCCGGTGGCGGTGACAATCGCCTGCGCCGTACCGCTGACCACCGTGGTGCCCATAAAGCACAGGGTATCGCATTCAAGCGGATTCATCTGCTGCGGGTCGCGGCTGCGCGCTACCTTTTCTACGGGCAGGGATTCCCCGGTCAGGGAGGCCTGGGCGACGAACAGATCGCGCGCCTGGATGATGCGTAAATCCGCCGGGATCATGTCCCCCGCGGCCAGCTTCACCAGATCGCCCGGCACCAGCTGGTCGATCGGCAGCTCCACCCAGGCGTTTTCGCCGAGATCGTTAATCACGCGCGAGACGGTCGCGGTGTTGCTGACCATCGCCTTCAGGGCATCCGCCGCTTTGGTGGAGCGGGCTTCCTGAATAAAGTTCAGCAGCGTGGAGATACCCACCATCAGGGCAATCACCCCTGCGGCAAACAGATCTTCCGTCGCGTAGGAGATGAGGCCGAGCACGGTCAGCAGCAGGTTGAACGGGTTGCGGTAGCAGAGCCACAGGTGCACCCACCACGGAGACGGCTTCTGCGCCGGGATCTGGTTATCGCCGTGCACGGCGCGGATTTTTTCCACTTCGGCCGCGTTTAGCCCTTCCGGGTGTCCGCCGAACGCGCGCCAGACTTCGTTTTCATCCATCGCCGCCACGTTCAGGCAGCGTTCGGTCAGGGACGCGGGGATCGCCGCCCCCGCCATGTTTTTGGCGTTTGGCAGCGGGTCGCGCTGAACAAGACGGTGTGGCAGGTGGCGGCTCAGCAGGGCCTGCAGCTGCCGGGTGATATTTTTAAACATAGTCATTCCTCCGCATCCGCCTGGGCGGACGCAGCAATTCCTTCAGGCGTGGCAAAGCCGTACCTGAGAGGCACTCAATTTTTCAAGCAGGAACGTTTAAGACGTTGCTGCCTCACGCCGGTGAGACAGCAAAAGCTGGCTTACCGGAAAGAACGCATTCTCCCGTTCAGGAGAGGTGTGGGATCGGGATCCATGAAGCCTCCGGTAAGTAAAAAAACAGGGTGTCGCCGCGCAGTACAGGGATTTAGGCATACCCTTTATGACGATTCGGGCGGTATTATACCCCCCTGCAAATAAACCGAACGTAAACCAGACTTTGCCCATAGCGAAATCGCGCTATAGCATTAGGCTCAATTCACTACATCGTCGTTGTTACAGGGAATACAGCATGCAGAACCGCCTAACGATTAAAGACATCGCACGTTTAAGCGGCGTGGGGAAATCGACCGTCTCACGCGTGCTGAACAACGAAAGCGGCGTCAGCGAACGCACCCGCGAGCGCGTTGAGGCGGTTATGAATCAGCACGGTTTTTCCCCTTCCCGCTCTGCGCGCGCCATGCGCGGGCAGAGTGACAAAGTCGTCGCCATCATTGTTTCGCGTCTGGACTCTCTTTCTGAAAATCTCGCCGTGCAGACCATGCTGCCCGCCTTCTATGAGCAGGGGTATGATCCGATCATGATGGAGAGCCAGTTCTCTGTGCAGCTGGTTGAAGAGCATCTGGGGATGCTCCAGCGGCGCAACATTGATGGCGTGGTGCTGTTCGGTTTTACCGGCATTAAGGACGAGATGCTGAAACCCTGGCAGCCTTCGCTGGTGCTGCTGGCGCGCGATGCACACGGCTTTGCCTCCGTCTGCTACGACGATGAGGGCGCGATTATCACCCTGATGCAGCGCCTGTTTGACGAAGGTCATCGCCACATCAGCTTCCTCGGCGTCCCGCACGCGGACGTCACCACCGGCAAGCGTCGCCATGAGGCGTATCTGGCCTTTTGCAAAAAGTACAACCTCTCCGCCGTGGCCTCCCTGCCGGGGCTGGGCATGAAGCAGGGCTACGAGCAGGTCGCCAGCGTTCTTACGCCGCAGACCACGGCGCTGGTGTGCGCCACGGATACCCTGGCGCTGGGTGCCAGCAAATATCTGCAGGAGCAGCGCATCGATAATCTGCAGGTGGCGAGCGTCGGCAGCACGCCGCTGATGAAGTTCCTGCACCCGGAGATCATCACCGTCGATCCGGGCTACGCCGAGTCCGGCAGACAGGCCGCAGCACAGCTTATCGAGCAGATAAACGGGCGTTCAGAGCCTCGTCAGATCGTCATTCCCGCTCACCTTTCGTAACCCCTCTAAAACAGATTATTGTGATCTTCGCCTGATTTCGGGAACGTTCCCATTTTCGCCGTCACGCTGAAGGAGTAGGCTTGCGCTCAGGTCATTACACCCCCTCACCATCTGTCATGAGGTTTCATGATGAGTAAAGTCAAACAAGCAGATATCGATTGGCTGATCGTCCTGGTCGGCGGACGCGAAAACATCGCTACCGTCAGCCATTGCATTACCCGCCTGCGCTTCGTGCTGAACGATCCGGCCAAAGCCAACCCGAAGGCCATTGAAGAACTTTCCATGGTCAAAGGCTGCTTCACCAACGCCGGGCAGTTCCAGGTCGTTATTGGTACCGAAGTGGGCGATTACTATCAGGCTCTGCTGGCGACAACCGGGCACTCTTCTGCCGATAAAGAGCAGGCGAAGAAGGCCGCGCGCCAGAATATGAAGTGGCACGAGCAGCTGATTTCCCACTTCGCGGAAATTTTCTTCCCGCTGCTGCCCGCGCTGATCAGCGGGGGCTTAATCTTAGGCTTCCGTAACGTCATCGGCGATGTGCCGATGAGCGACGGCAAAACCCTGGCGCAGATGTATCCGGCGCTGAAAACCGTTTACGATTTCCTGTGGCTGATTGGCGAGGCGATCTTCTTCTATCTGCCGGTCGGGATTTGCTGGTCCGCGGTGCGCAAGATGGGCGGCACGCCGATTCTCGGTATCGTGCTGGGCGTCACGCTGGTCTCTCCACAGTTAATGAACGCTTACTTACTTGGTCAGCAGGTGCCTGAGGTGTGGAACTTCGGCCTGTTTACTATCTCCAAAGTGGGCTATCAGGCGCAGGTCATTCCGGCCCTGCTGGCGGGTCTGGCGCTGGGCTTTATTGAAACGCGCCTGAAACGCATCGTGCCCGATTACCTCTATCTGGTGGTGGTGCCGGTCTGCTCGCTGATCCTGGCGGTGTTCCTGGCGCATGCCTTTATCGGTCCGTTTGGCCGCATGATCGGCGACGGCGTGGCCTTCGCAGTGCGTCACCTGATGACCGGCAGCTTCGCGCCGATTGGAGCCGCGCTGTTTGGCTTCCTGTACGCCCCGCTGGTGATCACCGGCGTGCACCAGACCACGCTGGCCATTGATATGCAGATGATCCAGAGCCTCGGCGGCACGCCGGTCTGGCCGATTATCGCCCTGTCTAACATTGCACAGGCGTCGGCGGTTACCGGCATCATCATCGTCAGCCGCAAGCACAACGAGCGTGAGATCTCCGTTCCGGCAGCCATCTCTGCTTACCTCGGCGTCACTGAACCGGCGATGTACGGTATCAACCTGAAATACCGCTTCCCGATGCTCTGCGCGATGATCGGTTCCGGTCTGGCGGGCCTGGTGTGTGGTCTGAACGGCGTGATGGCGAACGGGATTGGCGTCGGCGGCCTGCCGGGCATTCTCTCCATCCAGCCGGCTTACTGGCAGGTGTTTGCCCTGGCGATGGCCATCGCGATTATCGTCCCTATGGCGCTCACCACCGCGGTTTACCAGCGTAAGTTCCGTCAGGGCTCGCTGCAGATTGTTTAACTTCTTCTTTCGGGGCGCAGTTGCGCCCCTTCGCATTTGCAGGAACGCATTATGAATACCCTTCCTCACTGGTGGCAGAACGGCGTCATCTATCAGATTTACCCAAAGAGTTTCCAGGATACCACCGGCAGCGGCACCGGCGATCTGCGCGGCGTGACGCAGCGGCTGGACTACCTGAAAACCCTCGGCATCGACGCCATCTGGCTGACGCCGTTTTATATCTCCCCGCAGGTGGATAATGGCTACGACGTGGCGAATTACACCGCCATCGACCCGGCTTACGGCACGCTGGATGATTTCGACGAGCTGGTTGCCCGGGCGCACGAGCGCGGCATCCGTATCGTGCTGGATATGGTGTTTAACCACACCTCCACGCAGCACGCCTGGTTCCGCGAGTCGCTGAACAAAGAGAGCCCGTACCGCCAGTTCTACATCTGGCGCGACGGCACGCCGGAGCTGCTTCCCAACAACTGGCGCTCCAAGTTTGGTGGCAACGCCTGGCGCTGGCACGCCGAGAGCGAGCAGTATTACCTGCATCTGTTCGCCCCGGAGCAGGCGGATCTCAACTGGGAGAACCCAGAAGTGCGCGCCGAGCTGAAAAAGGTGTGCGAGTTCTGGGCCGATCGCGGCGTCGACGGCTTGCGTCTCGACGTGATTAACCTGATTTCGAAAGATCAGGATTTCCCGGACGACAACACCGGAGACGGCCGCCGCTTCTACACCGACGGGCCGCGCGTTCACGAATATCTGCAGGAGATGAGCCGCGACGTCTTCACCCCGCGCAACCTGATGACGGTGGGCGAGATGTCCTCGACCTCGCTGGAGAACTGCCAGCAGTACGCCTCGCTCGACGGACGCGAGCTGTCGATGACCTTTAACTTCCACCACCTGAAGGTGGACTACCCCGGCGGCGAAAAATGGACGAAGGCGAAGCCGGACTTCGTGGCGCTGAAAACCCTCTTCCGCCACTGGCAGCAGGGGATGCACAACAGGGCGTGGAACGCGCTGTTCTGGTGTAACCACGATCAGCCGCGCATCGTGTCGCGCTTTGGTGACGAAGGGGAATACCGCGTTCAGGCCGCGAAGATGCTCGGCATGGTGCTGCACGGCATGCAGGGCACGCCGTATATCTACCAGGGCGAGGAGCTGGGGATGACCAACCCGCACTTCAGCCGCATCACCGACTATCGCGACGTGGAAAGCCTGAACATGTTCGCCGAACTGCGCGCCAACGGCCGCGAACCGGATGAATTACTGGCGATTCTGGCGAGTAAGTCCCGCGATAACGGGCGAACCCCAATGCAGTGGGACGCTTCGCACAATGCGGGCTTTACCGAGGGCGAGCCGTGGATTGGCGTCTGCGACAATTACGAGACGGTGAACGCCCGCGCCGCGCTCGACGACCCGGATTCGGTGTTCTACACCTACCAGTCGCTGATCGGCCTGCGTAAAACCCTGCCGGTGCTGACGTGGGGAGATTATGAGGATCTTCTGCCGGAACATCCTTCTCTTTGGTGCTACCGTCGTCAGTGGCAGGGGCAGACGCTGATGGTGGCGGCGAACCTGAGTCCTACGCCGCAGGAATGGCAGACAGGCGCTCTCAGCGATAGGTCGCAGGTGGTGATGAGTAACTACCCGGCACCGCAAACGACGTCGCTGCGTCCGTTTGAAGCCGTCTGGTGGTTGCAGCAGTAATTCTCTCTACCGGGTGCGGCTCAGCACCCGGCTTACTTTACTGTTTTTGTTGAGTAAATAATCAGATTTTTCTCTCGCGCCTTTACAATCGCTGAAGCGCCCGTCGTTTGTACTCTCGTCTTTTTACTTTGTTCTGCATCAAATAAATCGCAAACATGTTTGATGCAAATCACTATATGTAGCACTTAAAATGCACGCCGACCCAACATCTTGTATTTATCGTCTACTATTCCAACAACAAGACGGCGCTTACGCTGGCCGGAATTGTGGATAACACGAGCTGGGAACGCGGGAAGTCTTTGGCCCGGCGGGGAATATGCCCGGTTATGACTTCTCCACCTCTGTGGATAACCTGTTTTCAAAAAATGGAGTGATCATGACACCGCATGTGATGAAACGTGATGGCTGTAAAGTGCCGTTTAAATCAGAGCGCATCCAGGAAGCCATTCTGCGTGCAGCTAAAGCAGCGGGAGTCGATGACGCAGATTACTGCGCCACCGTCGCAGAAGTCGTTAGCAGCCAGATGAACGAACGCAGCCAGGTCGATATCAACGAGATCCAGACCGCGGTTGAGAACCAGCTGATGGCGGGGCCCTACAAGCAGCTGGCGCGCGCCTACATTGAGTACCGTCACGATCGTGACGTGCAGCGTGAGAAGCGCGGTCGTCTGAACCAGGAGATCCGTGGCCTGGTGGAGCAGACCAACTCCGCCCTGCTCAATGAAAACGCCAACAAAGACAGTAAAGTGATCCCGACTCAGCGCGACCTGCTGGCCGGTATCGTTGCCAAACACTATGCCCGTCAGCATCTGCTGCCGCGCGACGTGGTCTCGGCGCACGAGCGCGGTGAAATTCACTACCACGATCTCGACTATTCGCCGTTCTTCCCTATGTTCAACTGCATGCTGATCGACCTGAAGGGCATGCTGACCCACGGTTTTAAAATGGGTAACGCCGAGATTGAACCGCCTAAATCAATCTCCACGGCCACCGCCGTCACCGCGCAGATTATCGCTCAGGTCGCCAGCCATATTTATGGCGGCACCACGATTAACCGCATTGATGAAGTGCTGGCCCCGTTCGTGACGGCAAGCTTCAACAAGCATCGTAAAACGGCCGAAGAGTGGCAGATCCCGGACGCCGACGGCTACGCGCACTCCCGCACCGAGAAAGAGTGCTACGACGCCTTCCAGTCGCTGGAGTATGAGGTAAACACGCTGCACACCGCCAACGGCCAGACGCCGTTTGTGACCTTCGGCTTTGGTCTGGGCACCAGCTGGGAATCGCGTCTGATCCAGCAGTCCATTCTGCGTAACCGCATCTCCGGGCTCGGCAAAAACCGCAAAACCGCCGTGTTCCCGAAACTGGTGTTCGCCATCCGCGACGGCCTGAACCACAAGTTTGGCGATCCGAACTACGACATCAAGCAGCTGGCGCTGGAGTGCGCGAGCAAACGCATGTATCCGGACATCCTGAACTACGATCAGGTCGTCAAAGTGACCGGTTCGTTTAAAACGCCAATGGGCTGCCGCAGCTTCCTCGGCGTGTACGAAGATGAAAACGGCGAGCAGATCCACGACGGGCGCAACAACCTGGGCGTCATCAGCCTGAACCTGCCGCGCATCGCACTGGAGGCGAAAGGCAATGAAGCGGAATTCTGGACGCTGCTGGACGAGCGCCTGCAGCTGGCGCGTAAGGCGCTGATGACCCGCATCGCGCGCCTTGAAGGGGTCAAAGCCCGCGTCGCGCCGATCCTTTATATGGAAGGGGCCTGCGGCGTACGTCTGAAAGCGGACGATGACGTGTCGGAGATCTTCAAAAACGGCCGCGCGTCGATTTCGCTGGGCTATATCGGTATTCACGAGACCATCAACGCCCTGGCGGGCGATACGCATATGTACGACAGCGAGGCCCTGCGTGAGAAAGGCATCGCGATTGTTCAGCGCCTGCGCGACGCGGTAGACCAGTGGAAAGAGGAAACCGGCTACGGGTTTAGCCTCTACAGCACGCCGAGCGAGAATCTGTGCGACCGCTTCTGCCGTCTGGACACCGCCGAATTCGGGATTGTGGAAGGCGTGACCGACAAAGGGTATTACACCAACAGCTTCCACCTCGACGTGGAGAAAAAGGTGAACCCGTACGACAAGATCGACTTCGAAGCGGCGTATCCGCCGATCGCCAGCGGCGGCTTCATCTGCTACGGCGAGTACCCGAACATTCAGCACAACCTGAAGGCGCTGGAAGACGTGTGGGATTATAGCTATCAGCACGTGCCGTATTACGGGACCAACACGCCAATCGACGAGTGCTACGAGTGCGGCTTTACCGGTGAGTTCGAGTGTACGAGCAAAGGCTTTACCTGCCCGAAATGCGGCAACCACGATGCGGCTCGCGTCTCCGTGACCCGTCGCGTGTGCGGCTATCTCGGCAGCCCGGACGCGCGTCCGTTTAACGCCGGCAAGCAGGAAGAGGTGAAGCGTCGCGTGAAGCATTTGGGGAATGGGCAGATCGGGTAAGTTCTGCGCAGGGTTCTCACCCTCACCCTACCCCTCTCCCCCAAGGGAGAGGGAACCGATCGAGCACATTGCTAAGCCTGACTCCGGTTTTCTCCCTCTCCCTGTGGGAGAGGGGCGGGGTGAGGGCATCAGGTTAACGCTATGAATTATCATCAATACTACCCCGTCGACATCGTCAACGGCCCCGGCACCCGCTGCACCCTGTTCGTTTCAGGCTGCGTCCACGAATGCCCCGGCTGCTATAACAAAAGCACCTGGCGCTTAAATTCCGGCATGCCGTTCACCGCCGAAATGGAAGACCGGATCGTCAACGACCTTAACGATACGCGCATCAAACGTCAGGGGATTTCCCTCTCCGGCGGCGACCCCCTGCACCCGCAAAACGTGCCGGAGATCCTGAAGCTGGTGAAGCGCATTCGCCGCGAATGTGCAGGCAAAGATATTTGGGTCTGGACGGGATATAAGCTGGATGAACTCAATGCGCAGCAAAGAGAAGTAGTGGATCTGATTAACGTCCTGGTCGACGGCAAGTTCGTGCAGGATTTAAAAGACCCGGCCCTGATCTGGCGCGGCAGCAGCAACCAGGTTGTGCACCATCTGCGGTGAGCATTAGAGCCGTTTGTTTGCATCATGATAAACGGCTGATTTCTCTCGCTTACCGATAGCGATAACGAATACCGTTACAACGTTGTCCTGAACCTGATAGACCAAACGATAACCCTGCGATCTGAGTTTTATTTTGTAGCAATCCGGCAGACCATGCAGGCGGGCCGATTCGACCCTGGGGCTCACCAGCACGTCCGCAAGTTTCTTCTTAAACTGGTCTTTTACAGTCTGCCCCAGCTTGCTCCACTCCTTTAACGCCCTCGGGTCAAATGCCAGTTCATAAGTCATCCAGACTAACCTTGATTCCCTTTTGCGGATTCGCCAGTCGCTCCCGGACCGTCTGTATCAGCGCATCTTCGCTGTCGCTAATCGTGACCGTTTTCACCGGCATACGTCCCGTCTCCGCGACGTACTGAAACAGTAATCGCACGGCTTCCGTTGGGGTGATATTGAGTTTTTCCAGCACGGCATAAGCCTCGTTTTTGAGTTTGTCATCCAGACGGACGTTCAGCGTGGCCATTATGCCTCCAGCAAAATCGAATGTGTAATGCAGTTTAGCATTACATTCGCATTACATCGAATTCTGGATAACGCCTCTCAAAACCGACTCAAACTCTCCATCGCCACCGCCTTAAACCCGGCAAAATCTCCGCAGCTACAGAGCCGCGACATCGCCCGTTCACGCAGGAAGGTGACGAAGATATCGTAAATCGCCATCGCCTCTTCGTATTCGCTTTTGCTGATGGCGAGCAGGAAAATGACGTGCGCGGTTTCATCTCCCCACTGAACGCCGTGTGGGGCGAGCACGGTATAGACCACGGTTTTCTGCGCTAAAAGGCCGAGGGAGTGCGGCAGCGCGATGCCGTCGCCGAGCATGGTGCTGACGATGGCTTCACGCTCGACGACGGAATCCAGGAATTCCGCGCCGACAAACCCCTCGCCTTCAAGCTGCGCGCACAGTTCACGGAACAGCGTTTGCTGGTCAACGGGCTTATCGATAATGCGGAAATGGGCCGCATCGAAGTATTTATCCAGCATCCACGGGCGGGTGCGGTCCACCAGCACCAGCTTGCCGATCTGCTCTAGCTGGTAATCGGTCGGGAACGGGGCGATCATCACCACCGGTTTAGATTTTTCGCTCACGCGGGCGGTGGAAATGACAAAGTCCTCGCCGATGGAATCCGCCAGCTCGTACTCGCGCAGGGTGAGCGTGCGGGCCACCTCAATCTGCGGGTACTTGCGCTGGAGCACCGCCTCGATCATGCGGACCATGGCATTCCCGGCGTCGCATACCAGCAGCACCCGCGGCTGGCGCTGGTAGCCGATGTTGTAATGGCGCTCCAGCCCGACGCCGATATGCAGCACCAGGAAGCCAATCTCGTTTTCGCTGATCACATACGGCGTGTATTTT
The DNA here is from genome assembly GCF_034106085.1 of Enterobacter sp. 302C9. Classification (NCBI taxonomy): domain Bacteria; kingdom Pseudomonadati; phylum Pseudomonadota; class Gammaproteobacteria; order Enterobacterales; family Enterobacteriaceae; genus Enterobacter; species Enterobacter sp. 302C9. Next base: position 102,657 of record NZ_JAWNBW010000013.1, on the reverse strand, counting down.
CCCCAGCTCGACACCGCCGCGAGGGTCATATCCCACGCCATCGGGTAGTGCTGCTTGATGTTATCCAGCAGCGGATTGGGGATCATGATTTGATACCGCACGCGGGTGATCATGGTTTTGATGTGCGTGAGCAGGTCCGCGTGCAGCTGCGCGTCGCTGAGCAGGTTGTAGTTATAGTGGGTGTTGATGTAGCGCAGGATGTAGTTGACCAGCGCTTCGTCGTCATCCGCGTTAATGGCGCTCGGGGCTATCTCCTGAATCTGCCGCGCCGCAATGTGCACGCACAGCCAGCTCTCCTCCGAAGGTGAAAGCGCTTTGCCCGCCAGCTGCTGGATAGTGACGGCGATATCTTTTGCCGCCTCGCGCACGTTCTCTTCCACATCTTCGGCATGGAATTCCGGCAGCGGATAGCCCTCGCTGATGCGCCGCACCGACACCGCGCAGTACAGGCGCAGGAACAGCTCGCCCTCGTCGGTCAGACGGATGTGATGACGCGTCAGCGCCTCGTGCAGCACGGGCACCATCTGCTCCGCCACGCCTGCATTCAGCGCCACGTCGGTCACCAGCGGGTTCAGGCTGTCCTGCTGCGCCAGCTCCCAGAGCAGATCGGTCAGGCAGGCGCGGGTCGACATCTCGCTGCCAAACAGCTTCATGCCGTGGCGCGGACGCGTTTCCAGCGTCAGGTTATAGCGGTGAAACCACTCGCGGACTTCGGCCATGTCGCTCTGCAGCGTGGCGCGGCTGACGAACCACTCGTCCGCCAGATCCTCGAGCTTAAGAGAAAATGCCGAGGTCAGAAAACGCACCACCAGATAGTGCACGCGCTCCGGCCCGGTCCGGGGAATACGCAGCGCGCGCGGGTGGGATGCCTGCAGCTGCTGGTAGCGCTGAGCATCATCAATTTTGAGCTGATAGCCGTTGCCCCGGCTCAATATAAACTGCGCGCCGTGGCTTGCCAGCAGCGCGTTCAGGGCGGTGATATCGGCACGGACGGTTCGCGTGGAGACCGACAGCCGCTGCGCCAGCTCGTCCTGCGGCAGCGTCTCGTTTTGCAACAGATCGAACAGTTGCGCTAAACGTTGGTTCGGAAATCGCACGGGTTTGTCCTCTTACAGCTTAAGGTGAAATGACCATCTGAGATGGGCTGCCGACCGGGGTATAGTCCGGCTCGAAGCTTAATTTCCCGTCCTGCGCCACGCGGAAACGGGTGATGTTGTCGCTGCGCTGGTTCATGACGTACAGCCAGCGTCCCTGCTTATCGAGCGTCAGGGTGCGCGGGTAGTCGCCGCGCGTCCACACGTCGTCCTGATGCGTCAGCGTGCCCTCCGCTGTTACGGTAAAGTGCCCGATGCTGTTATGCAAACGGTTAGCCACATATAGCTGTTTACCGTCGGCGCTTAATGCGAGCCCGGCAGCAAAGCTGGTGCCTTTGTAACCTTCCGGCAGGGCTGAGAGCGTTTTGCCCTCTTTCAGGGTGCCGTTGGCGTTCACGGTATAATGGGTGAGCGTAGACGCCTCTTCGTTAATCAGCCACAGGGCATCGCCTTTTGGCGTAAAGACAAAGTGGCGCGGCCCGGCGCCTTTTGAGGAGGCGCTGATAAACGGCGGATCGTTCGGCGTCAGCTTCCCTGTTCGATCGTCAAAACGGTACTGGTAGAGGCGATCCAGCCCAAGATCGGTGGAAAACACGTATTTCCCGCTCGGATCGGCGGCGATCATGTGCGCGTGGGGGCCGTTATGATCGCTGATGGCAAAGCTGCCCTCCGCTGCCGCTTCCGGCTTCGCCGCGCCCGGTTCGCCCTGATCCTGATGTGTGTCCGTCGCCTCACCCAGGCTGCCGTCTGCTTTAACGGGCAGCACTGCGATAGATCCGCTGACATAGTTCGCCACCAGCAGATGACGACCGTTCGGGGTCAGCGACAGGTAAACCGGCCCCGCGCCGCCGGAGGCCACCTGATTCAGCTCGCTCAGCTCGCCGTTATCCCCCACCCGCAGCGCCTGCACCACGCCCTGCTCCACTTCGCTTGCCAGATAGAGCGTTTTGCCATCGCGTGAGACGGCCAGCTGCGCGGCGTTCGGCAGCCTGCTCACCAGCGTTTTATTCGCCAGCGCGCCGCTTTGCGGGTCAACGGTAAAGCGGTACAGCCCTTCGCCGTTGGGGTTGTAGGTGCCCACCCAGGCGTACTGCGGCTGGGCGATAGCGGCGGTGGCGAGCATTGAGAGTGAAGCAACAAGCAGGGTACGGGTGTGCATGGTGGCTCCTTCAGGTGTGTGCGGTTTGTTTTCCCTCACCCCGGCCCTCTCCCAAAGGGAGAGGGGGTAAAAGTTCCCTCTCCCTTTGGGAGAGGGTTAGGGTGAGGGCAGATACTACTTCACCAGCTTCTTCGTCATCGCAAGCAGCGTACGCACGTCTTCCGGGCGCGTGTCGCCGCTGGCTTTGTCGATAATTGAGCTGTAGATATGCGGGATGATTTTGCTCACGCCCGCGTCGAGGGCGATCTGCAGGATCTCCTCATAGTTTTCCAGATCGATACCTCCGGTCGGCTCCAGCCAGAAGTCGTGACGGGCGCAGGCTTCCGCCACCGCGTTGTACTCGTCACGGCACTTCAGGCCGCCCATCGGGAAGTATTTGATGGAGCTGCCGCCGAAATCCTTCAGCAGGGCAATCGCGGTTTCAACCGGCACAATGCCGTCCGGAGCGTTGCTGCTCAGCGGTCCGGTGGAGATTTTGACCATCCCCACGGTGCCGGTCGGAGAGACCAGGCCGTTGACCACCGACTCATTCTGCCCCAGCAGCGCGCGGCTGGTGGCCACGCCGGTGAAGACCTGGTTGACGTGCTGCGGCTGCACCTGACGGGAGATCTCGCTCACCATCGCCGACTGGTTCGGATCCCCCGCGCCGAGGCCGACGGAGAGTGCGTTATCGATCAGCGCGGCATATTCACGCATATCGGCAACGGCGCTCGCCACGTCCGGGTAATTTTTGGAGAGCACGCCCACCAGCACGTGACCTTCCGCCGCCTCGTAAATGGCGCTGGCGTTGGCTTTCGATCCTGCCAGTACGTTCAGGCAGACGCGGTCACGGTAAAAGTTGGGGGTCAGTTTCATGCTTTTTTCTCCTGTCCTAATACTTCGCTAATGCGGCGATACACGATGTTCAGCTGGTCAGCATTCACGCTGCGCACGTCCGCCTCGATAATCCCTTCGTTGGCCTTGTAGCCACGGAAGTAAATGGCATATTCGCCCTGCTTGAGCTTCGCCACCAGATCGCCCGTGCCGACGCCCGTTGCGGCTTCGTCGAACTTAATCTCGGTGCGCGCGATATCGCGACCGGCGCTGTCCCAGACCACGCGCGCGGTCACGCCGTTGAGGGTGTTGAGCGCCTCGATAAACGGCGTCATCTTCGCCACCATCTCGGCCCCGCTCTCTTTGGTCGCCGTCAGGTAGTGTTCGATGGCGCAGGTCAGGCCAAGAATGCCCTCTTTGCCCACCTTCATCGCGCGGCCAATGCCCGCGGTCTGGCGCTTCACCCACTCAACGTACTGGGTTTTGCCGATCACCAGCCCGCTGGTTGGGCCTTCAATCGCCTTCGCGCCGCTGTAGATCACCAGATCGGCACCGGATCGGTAGTACGCGTGCAGATCTTCTTCCGCCGCCGCATCGACGATCAGCGGGAGATCGTGCTTGCGCGCCACCACCGCCGCCTGCTCGACGCTGAGCATGCTTTTCTGCACGCAGTGGTGCGATTTGATGTAGAGGATCGCCGCCGTGCGCGGGGTGATCGCCGCCGCCAGCTGATCGGCGGAGCATTCGTTGGCGTAGCCCGCCTCCACCAGCTTGCCGCCGCCCAGCGCCACCATGGTGCCCACCGGCGCGCCAAAGTTCACGTTGTGGCCTTTCGGCAGGACGATTTCGTTGTTCTCAATCGGGGTCACGTGCAGGTTTTCCAGCAGCCAGTCGCTGTCTTTGACCAGCACCGCCGCCACGGACTGGGCTATGCCCGCCGACGCGCAGGAAACCACCGTCGCGCCTTCCACATCCAGCAGCTTCGCGATGTACTCCCCGGTTTTATTGACCAGATCCTTCATCTCGAAATAGTGATTCATGCCGTCCATCGCCGCCTGCACCACTTCCGGGCGCGGCGTGGAGACGCCCAGCGCCGTCATGCGGCCAGAGGTGTTGATAACCTGCTTTAAATGGTACTTCTCATAAATCGAAGGCATGTTCCGTGCTCCCTTGTTCGGTCATGTAGCCCTTGCCCGCGCGGATCGCGGCAAGCGGCACCAGAATGTGTTCAGCCTGCAGGCTGTCGTTTTCGGCGTCCGTCAGCACCGTCGGCTGGCGTTTAATTGTGAACAGCGTCAGGTCGGCGTCGAGACCCGGCTGGATGCGGCCCTTGCGCGCCAGGCGCAGGCCGTCGGCGGCGTTGGCGGTCACGCAGGCAATCACCTGCGGCAAGGACATGCCGATGGCGAGAAACTTCGACATCACGCTTGCCAGCGAGCCCACCGGGCCGTTGATGCGGTTGCGGCAGTAGATATCCGAGCTGATGGTGTGCGGCAGAATGCCCATCGCGATGGCGCGTTTCGCCACCTCAAAGCTGAAGCTCGCCGTGCCGTGGCCGACGTCCAGACGCACGCCGCGCTTCAGGGCGGAGGTGATGGAGGCGCGCAGCTCGCCGGAGGGCGTCAGAATGCGGTTGGGCTTGCCGTTGTAGCAGTGGGTGATGATGTCGCCGGAGCTCAGCAGCTCGGCAATTTCGTCGAGGTTCGGCGGGTTGTTGCCGATGTGCACCATCAGCGGCAGGTCGCCGTTCTCTTTCTGAATGGCTTTCGCGCGCTCCAGCGGCGTGATGCCGTTTTCACCGACCACGCTGCTGCTCATGCGCGCCTTCAGGCCGACGATAAAATCAGGGTGGCGCTTCACCGCCTGCTTCACCGCGTCGGCGTCAATATTCGCCATGTTGGCCAGTTCGTTCTGGGCAATCAGCCCCACGCGGGAGATGTTCAGCAGGGCAAACACCTCGGTAGAGGCCCTGCGGGTGATGTCATAGAAATCGTCCACGTCGTCGGCACCGGTACTGCCCGCGTCCACCACGGAGGTGACGCCGGTGGCAATGCCCACGCTGTCCGGCTCGTCGTGGTAAATCGGGGAGTTCGGGTAGCAGTGAACGTGGGAGTCAATCCAGCCTGCGCTGACGAACACGTCGCCGTTCAGCTCAACCGTTTTATGCGCGGGGGCGTCAATCTCGCCCAGCGCCGCGATCTTCCCGTCCTGAATGGCGATATCGGTCAGGGTATCGTCGGCAAGGCGCGCACGGCGCAGGAGTAAATCAAACATGAGGATCTCCTGATAAGGCGGGCGCCTGAGCGCCCGCGGGTATTAAAGGGCGACCGGGAACAGCCAGCCCAACAGCATTGCGCCGAGGATCGCGCCACCGGTGATCGGCTTCTGCCAGATGTAGAACACCAGCGCACCCAGCAGGGAACCGACGCCGATAGGAATGGAGGCGGTCATGGCGCTGAGGATAATCAACGGCCCGAGGAAGCGGCCGGAGGCGTTACCCGCGCCCATCATCACGTCTGCACCGTAGGTGGAGTTGCTCTGGTTGATGGTGAACTTACGCGCCAGGATGATGACGTAGCCAATCGCCAGACCAATCACCAGGCCGGTAATCAGCGCGGCAATGAAGTTGGTCACCGGGAACATGATGCCCGCGCCCAGCAGCAGCGCAGGAACCCCGAGGCCCACGCCGGTCTGGATCGCGCCGCCGATGTCGAGAATACCCACCAGCGACCCTTCGATAATGCGGGCGAACAGGAAGCTCGCGCCGAACGCCGCCACCGCGCCGTAAACCCCGGTATCGATCCCCGCTTTCAGCATCGCCACGAAGGCCACTTCGTTAAACGCGCCGATGCCGTAGAGGTAGTACATGTGCGTCCCGGCGAAAACGCCGGAGGAGAGCAGGCCAACGAAGATCGGGAACGACCAGTCGGCATACCAAAAACCTTTATTCTGTTCCATTTAGAGGCTCCTGTTATTTACCGCTGAGCGAGTTGTGGATCATGTCGAGCCAGTTCGGCACGGTCAGATGGAAGGATTCGATCATCTTCATGTCGAAGCCGCGGAAGAAGCCGCTCAGCACGAAGAGCAGGACGATCGCCGCCATCATCACTTTGGTGACGTGGTTCCAGCCGCTCTCTTCCACGCCTTTCCCGATCAGGATCCCCAGCACCAGGCCCGGTACGGCGTTCCCCATAATCAGCTGCGCCGCGCCGCCAAAGATGGTGGCCCAGAAGCCCGATTTTTTACCCGCGTCGATGGCCGCCAGCCAGAAGATCACCGGCATGACGGTGTTGACCAGCAGGTTTGCCGCCGGTACCAGCACCTTCACGGCGGTGACCTGAAGCGCTGCCGGCACGGAGGAGGCGGTCAGGTTCAGGAAGGTGACGACGAGCATGCCAATCACGCCGCAGGCAATTGCCATTTTGCGCGGGTCGTGCAGCGTTTCGCCGACGTTACGGTTTTTGATCATCAGCGCAGCAGCACCCCAGTTCGGGATGATGCGGTGGTCAACGTCCTGTGTGAAAGCCCCTGCGGCCACGGAAGAGGCCCAGGCGTTAAAGAAGAAACCTAACCCAAAGGAGAAGTGGGAGGCCGGATCCCCTTCACAGGAGTTCAGTTCCCCCAACGTACGAAACGCGCCCATACCCTGAGTGGTAGGCGCATGAAACATGCGTGCAGCCCCGGCGCCAACACCGACGCCAACCAGGCCGCCAATGATGAGCGATTTTATTAATATAATTAAGAACATCAGTCTGCCCTTTTATGAATAATCAGCGTTGCGTGACGAAATCCACCTGGTCAAGATTGATAGCGGTCACGTTGACGGTCACATCCAGCTCCACGCTGTAGGTGCGTCTTTCCCGGCGCAGAAAGAAGAACAGAAACGCTTCTTTTCGCACCGCTTCTTGCGCCTGAACGACCTGCACATCCTGTGGCTCAATACGCAGTAAGATATGCGGTGAGGCTTTCATCACCGCGGCCTGAACGTGGTTGAGCGCGTCGGCAAAGGCGCGCGCTTTGGCGTCGCCTTTGCCCTTCACTCTCACCGTGGTTGTGAACTGTTCTTTCATGCTTATGCGCCGTATTTCTTCTGCCACGCCTGCACCAGACGCTCGCCCAGCTCTTCTTTATCCATAAAGCCGAAGCCCAGCACGTTGCAGCCTTCGTTGATGGCGGTCACGCCCTCTTCCACGGAACGCATGCCGTATTTGGCCTTGTAGCCATATTTGGTTTGGGCAGTGATGGCACCCGCGCCGCCGCTGCCGCAGAAGGAGATGCCGAAGGTGGCGTTTTCCGCTTTCATCACGTCGCCGAGCTTCATGTCTGCCGCCATGCCCGGTACAACCACCGCGCGTCCACCTGCTTTTTCCACACCGGCAGCCACTTTCTGACCTTTACCCAGGCGATCGCCAATCACGACTGTAATCTGTTCCATGTGTTGCTCCTTAAAGGTTGTCTTTCGCGACTTCAAAGTGAACGGAGAGCAGCCAGGCTTCTTCATCAGGAAGATTGCCAAACTGCGCGACCACTTCACGGGCGAGCCGCATTGAATCCGGTGAAATTTCGTCAAACAGCTCTGTTTCAACCTCCGGCAGCGGCTCGCCGGTCACGGACCGGTGCGCCATTGCGCGCACGTGGGAGGTGAGCATCTGCTCCTGTACCGCATTGGGGATGATGTTGTTTCGGGCCAGCAGGGCATAAACCTGCTGCAGCATGGTGTTCGCGAGCTGTTCTGTTTGCTCCGCCTGTTCCCCAACGTCGTTCATTACCGCTCCGTTAATCACTGGTCTTACCCCGTTAATGGCTCTGGAATAAAACTAACGTTGGGGGGGAATTGTTTGTAGCGAGTTGTTTTCCACTTCGAAGTGGAAAGGCGAGCCGCAGCAGTGATCTGTGCCACATAAATGCGGTGAATCTGAATTAATGACGGTATTTGCGTGATGAATATCACGTATTCCAGCGGCAAAACGCGCGCCGGGGAAACGAAACGTTCAGGCGCGGTGACGCAAAAATGTGATGGCGATAGGGTTTACTTATTACCGCGTAAAAAAAACGGGGGCCGCTGGCCCCCGCTGGTTGTTTGTCAGATGCGCGATCGGTTAACGGTATTTCTTGTGGTAGGTATTACGGGTCGTCACAAACTGCTCGGCCGCCGCCTGGGCTTCCTTCACTTTGCCTTCGTTAGCCAGCTTCAGCGCGCCGTCGATCTGGCCGACCAGCACGTCAAAGCCGTGGCGGTAGTCTTTCATTTCTGCGCTGTCTGCCGCTTTGCTTTCCAGCTTCGGAGGCGTCGCTTTTTGTGCGTCCAGCGCCGCTTCACGCATTTTGGTCAGCGCGTCTTTCATTTCAGCCGCATTGTCGGTTTTCTGCACCACCTTCAGGTTTTGACCGAGGATGCCCATGTCGTCTTCAAGATCGGCAGCAAACGCAGAAGAGCCAAGAACCAGCGTTGAAGCCGCGACGATCGCTAACAGATGTTTACGCATTGCTCACTTCCTTTTTTATTATTAAAACGCCTTTACGGGTATTACTGACCGGCGATTTTCATTTCCGGCAGAAGTACAGAACCACACTGTATATTGCTACGTGTTTCAATATCGTTACCGACCGTAACGATATTGCGCCACATGTCCTTCAGGTTGCCAGCGATGGTAATTTCGCTCACCGGATACTGAATTTCGCCGTTTTCCACCCAGAAGCCCGCCGCGCCGCGCGAGTAGTCTCCGGTAATGCCGCTTACGCCCTGGCCCATCAGCTCGGTGACCACCAGACCAGTGCCCATCTCTTTCAGCATCTGCTCAAAGTTCAGGCCCTGTCCGGCAATGCGCCAGTTGTGGATGCCGCCAGCGTGTCCGGTGCTTTTCAGCCCCAGCTTGCGCGCGGAGTAGTTGGTCAGCAGCCACTGGGTCAGAATACCGTCTTTGATGATATCGCGACGTTCGGTGCGCACGCCTTCGCTGTCGAACGGCGTGGAGGCCAGCCCCTTCAGCAGATGCGGATGTTCTTCAATGGTGAGCCATTCCGGCAGGATCTGCTTGCCCAGCGAGTCGAGCAGGAAGGTCGATTTACGGTAAACCGAGCCGCCTGCGATAGCGCCCACCAGATGGCCAAACAGACCGGTCGCCACTTCGTTAGCAAAAATGACCGGGGCCTTCATGGTGGAGAGTTTACGCGGCGACAGGCGTGACAGCGTGCGTTCGGCACACTCCTTACCCACCCACTCAGGAGACTGCAAGTCCCCCAGCGCGCGGCCAATGGTGTAGGCGTAGTCACGCTCCATGTCACCGTTCTCTTCGGCGATCACGCAGCTGGAGAGCGAATGACGGGTAGAGCAGTAGCCCTGCAGCATGCCGTGGCTGTTGCCGAAGACTTTGATGCCGTAATGGCTGTTGAAGCTGCCGCCTTCTGTATTGGTGATGCGCTTATCCGCCTGCAGGGAAGCCTGCTCGGCGCGCGCGGCCAGTTCGATCGCTTCGTCCGGGGTTACTTCCGCCGGGTGGAAAAGATCGAGATCCGGCGCGTCAAACGCCAGCAGGTCTTTATCCGCCACGCCTGCGTAAGGATCCGGAGAGGTATAACGGGCGATATCCAGCGCCGCCTGCACCGTGCGGGCAATGGCATCCGGGCTGAGATCGGTAGATGACGCGCTGCCTTTGCGGTTCTGGTGATACACCGTGATCCCAAGCGCGCCATCGCTGTTGAATTCTACGTTCTCCACTTCACCATAGCGGGTGCTCACGCTGATGCCGGTGGTTTTGCTGACCGCCACTTCGGCGCCATCTGATTTTTCTGAAGCAAGCATCAGCGCGGTGGAGACGGCTTCTTCAAGAATCTTACGCTGCGCTTCAACTTGTGAGGTTACTTTCATCGCAAATGCCATACTGTAAGAGAGAGTTATCTGAAGTCTAACAGAGAACCGTTTTTCAGTGCGCGTCTTAACTGGTAACATTAGCCTCTTTTTTTAAGGAGCCTGACATGACTAAGCAGCCCGAAGACTGGCTCGACGACGTTCCCGGTGATGACATCGAAGACGAAGATGATGAGATCATCTGGGTCAGTAAAAGTGAAATTAAACGTGACGCCGAAGAGTTAAAACAGCTTGGCGCAGAAATGGTAGAACTGGGTAAAAACGCGCTGGACAAGATCCCGCTCGACCAGGATCTGCGTGATGCCATTGAACTGGCACAGAAAATCAAGAAAGAAGGCCGTCGTCGCCAGCTTCAGCTTATCGGGAAAATGCTGCGTCAGCGCGACGTCGATCCGATCCGCCAGGCGCTGGACAAGCTGAAAAACCGCCACAACCAGCAGGTTGCGTTTTTCCACAAGCTTGAGCAGATCCGCGATCGCCTGATTGAACAGGGTGATGACGCCGTACCGGAAGTGCTGAACCTGTGGCCGGATGCCGACCGCCAGCAGCTGCGTTCCTTGATCCGCAACGCGCAGAAAGAGAAAGAAGGGAATAAGCCGCCGAAGTCTGCGCGCCTGATTTTCCAGTATCTGCGCGAGCTGTCTGAGAACGAAGAGTAATCTGTTCCCCTCACCCCGTAGGGGCGAGGGAGAAAAGAAAGTAGGCCCGGTAAGCGCAAGCGCCACCGGGCTTTTTTTTACTCTGCGGCTGCCGCTTCCGCTTTCTTCGCCAGACCGTCCAGCAGCTTCTGATGGATCCCACCAAAACCGCCGTTGCTCATCACCAGAATGTGGTCGCCAGGCTGTGCGGCTTTCACCACCATATCCGCGAGCGCATCCACATCCGCGCTCCAGTGCGCAGGCTGAATGCAGGCATCGGCCACTTCGGCCACCTGCCACGGAATATGCTGCGGCTGCAGCAGGAAGACCTCATCGGCACGTCCTAACGACGGCGCGAGATCATCTTTGCAGATGCCCATCTTCATGGTGTTCGAGCGCGGTTCCAGCACCGCGAGGATGCGGGCTGTCCCGCCGACCTTGCCGCGCAGGGCGGCAAGCGTTGCCAGAATGGCCGTTGGGTGGTGCGCGAAATCGTCATACACGGTAACGCCGTGGGCTTCACCGCGCAGTTCCAGACGGCGACGGGCGTTAATGAACGAGCCCAGCGCATTGGCCGCATCCGCAGGCAGTACGCCCACGTGACGCGCCGCAGCAATAGCCATCAGGCCGTTGTGCATGTTGTGCTCACCCACCAGGCCCCACTTCACCTCACCCACTTTTTCACCGTCGAGCAGCACCTCCCACTCGGAGGCATCGGCGTTGAGTTTCTTCGCCTGCCAGTGGCCCTGCTCGCCCACCAGCTCCTGCTCGCTCCAGCAGCCCATCGCCATCGTCTGCTTCAGGTTGATGTCGTTCTCCGGCAGGATGATGCGCCCCTGGCCCGGAACAATGCGCACCAGGTGGTGGAACTGTTTCTGGATCGCTTTCAGGTCGTCAAAAATATCCGCGTGGTCGAACTCAAGGTTGTTGAGGATCAGCGTGCGCGGGCAGTAATGCACAAACTTGGAGCGTTTGTCGAAGAACGCGCAGTCGTATTCGTCGGCTTCGATCACAAAGAACGGGCTGTCACCCAGACGCGCAGAAACGTCGAAATTACCCGGTACGCCGCCAATCACGAAGCCCGGCTTGTAGCCGCAGGCTTCGAGGATCCAGGTCGCCATGCCCGCGGTCGTGGTTTTGCCATGGGTACCGGCAACGGCAACCACCCAGCGGTCGCGCAGGACGAAGTCATGCAGCCACTGCGGGCCGGACATGAACGGAATATTGCGTTCCAGAACCGCCTCGACGCACGGATTGCCGCGGGTCATGGCGTTGCCGATGATCACCAGGTCCGGCTCGGGATCCAGCTGGCTGGCATCGTAGCCCTGAATTAACGAGATGCCCTGTTTCTCCAGAAGTGTGCTCATTGGCGGATACACATTGGCGTCCGAACCTGTCACTTCATGGCCCAGCGAGCGCGCCAGCATTGCCAGTCCGCCCATGAAAGTGCCACAAATCCCCAATATATGAATGCGCATACGTCACTATCCTTCTTCAATGTGGCGCACATTTTACTCACATGTTAGCGGCTGTGAAACGCATTTCAGGTAAATCCGTATGTTGCTGGCGCGATTCACCTCTGCGCTAATATTTGAATGTTTGTTAAGATTGTTGGGCTTTAGTCGTTTTAGTGAACATACAATCGCTCTACTCACAAAGATGCAGGGAAAGTGTTATGAAAACGTTAGGTGAATTTATTGTCGAAAAGCAGCACGAGTTCTCTCATGCTACCGGTGAACTCACTGCTTTGCTGTCGGCAATAAAGCTGGGCGCTAAGATCATCCACCGCGATATCAACAAGGCCGGTCTGGTCGATATCCTGGGTGCCAGCGGTGCCGAGAACGTTCAGGGCGAGGTTCAACAGAAGCTCGATCTGTTCGCAAATGAAAAATTGAAAGCTGCACTGCGCGCGCGCGACATCGTTGCGGGTATCGCCTCTGAAGAAGAAGATGAAATTGTTGTTTTCGAAGGGTGTGAACACGCTAAATACGTTGTTCTGATGGATCCGCTCGACGGCTCCTCAAACATCGACGTTAACGTTTCTGTCGGTACCATTTTCTCCATCTACCGCCGCGTCACGCCTGTTGGCACGCCGGTAACCGAAGAAGATTTCCTGCAGCCGGGCATTAACCAGGTTGCTGCCGGTTACGTCGTTTATGGCTCCTCCACCATGCTGGTGTACACCACCGGCTGCGGAGTTCACGCCTTTACGTACGATCCTTCACTGGGCGTTTTCTGCCTGAGCCAGGAACGCATGCGCTTCCCGGAGAAGGGCAACACCTACTCCATCAACGAAGGCAACTACATCCGCTTCCCGAACGGCGTGAAGAAGTACATTAAATTCTGCCAGGAAGAAGATAAAGCGACCCAGCGCCCGTACACGTCCCGCTATATTGGCTCTCTGGTCGCGGATTTCCACCGTAACCTGCTGAAAGGCGGTATCTACCTCTACCCAAGCACCGCCAGCCACCCGGACGGGAAGCTGCGCCTGCTGTACGAGTGCAACCCGATGGCGTTCCTCGCCGAACAGGCGGGCGGCAAGGCGAGCGACGGTAAAGAGCGTATTCTGGATATCGTGCCGGAAAGCCTTCACCAGCGCCGTTCATTCTTCGTCGGCAACAACCACATGGTTGAAGACGTTGAACGTTTTATCCGTGAGTACCCGGACGCGTAATGCCTCTCTACAGGGGAGCCGTTCTGGCTCCCCTGTTCATTTATATATTTTACCGTATAAGTGTTTATAAAAAACATGCTTTAATATTCACCACTGCTCCTGCATTATTTCCATAACAGTTTGACAGATATTTCGTGGAGCAGAATCGCAATGAACAATTATTCCCGTGCTAATACCGGCATTGATTTAAATCTTATCCCTGTATTTATTGAAATCGTCCGCTGCGGCAGCATGGCTAAAGCCTCTTTGCGTCTGGAGATGTCACGTCCGGCGGTGAGTCTGGCCCTAAAGCGTTTTAATCAACTCTTTGATGAACCGTTATTTTTCCGCAAAGGTTTATATCTTGAACCGACGGAAAAGGCGTTAGCCTTAACCAGCTCACTGGAAATATTAATGGGTGAAATTCACGATAATATTGCGGCAGTTAATTCCGGAAAAAATAAAACCCCGGCACAGAACGTACCGGGGCTGGGTAATATTATGCAGCGGTCTGAGTCGTCACTTTGAATGATGACATGGCTTCCATCAGCTGACGCGACTGCTCCTCAAGAGAGCGGGTCGCGGCGGAGGATTGCTGCACCAGCGCGGCATTCTGCTGCGCGGTTTCGTCCATCTGATTCACCGCAATATTCACCTGCTCAATACCGCGGCTCTGCTCCTGAGACGCGGTCGCAATCTCACGCATCAGTTTGGTCATGCGCAGCACTTCAGTTGCGATTTCGTCCATCGTTTCGCCGGCCTGCTGGGCCAGCTCGCTGCCCTCGTTAACGTGGGTCTGCGAATCACTGATAAGCGATCGGATCTCTTTCGCCGCGTCGGCGCTGCGGCTGGCAAGGTTTCGCACTTCGCCCGCGACGACGGCAAACCCGCGCCCCTGCTCGCCCGCGCGCGCCGCTTCCACGGAGGCGTTAAGCGCCAGAATATTGGTCTGGAAGGCAATACCGTCGATCACGCTCAGGATGTCGGCGATGCGCGCCGAGCTGCCCGAGATATCGCGCATTTTTTCAATCACGTAGCAGACCATTTCGCTGCCGTGATCGGCCGTGTCGGACACCGACTTCGCCAGCTGGTGCGCCTGCTCGGCGTTATCGGCGTTGAGCTTCACCGTCGCGGTGATCTGTTCCATGCTGGCCGCCGTCTGCTCCAGCGACGTGGCGGTGGATTCCGTACGCTCGGCAAGATCGCGGTTTCCCAGCGTCAGCTCGCGGCTACCGGTGTCAATTTGCGAGCTGGCGTCGCGTACCCGCATAACCGAGTTCATCAGCGACTGCCGCATCTCCTCTATCACCGCGTTGAGGCGGTTAAACTCCTGGCTCGCGGGGGCATTCAGCGTATGGGTTAAATCCCCCGCCGCCACGTTCTCCAGCTGAGCGATCGATGCAGAGAGCGGCTTGAGCAGCATATGGCGCAGCACCAGCCACGCGAGCACGATAATGCCCGCCGTCAGCAGCGCTGCGACGATAATCAGGATCAGCACGCGGGTTTTACTCGCCTGCACGGCACTCACTTCCGCCTGACCACGCGCTTCGCTCCATTTCTGAAACGCCTGCATATCGTTATCAAACTGTTTTGCCACCGGGATCAGCGTCTTCTCCAGCAAATCGTAATACCCGTCCGCGCTCTGGTCGTTCAGGGTTTTCAACATCGGGTTAATCCCCTGCTGGCTATACGTCGCCAGGCTGGCCGCCACTTTATCGAGCAGCTGTTGCCCCTGCTCGTCAGCCACGCCGCCGTCGATCACGCCTTTCAGCGTTTTCTGGGCCAAGGCAACTTCCTGATTGATGTTTTTTACCGCTTTGGCCGCATCGTCCAGCATGCCGATTTCCATCATGCGGACGGCCTGGCCCGCCTCATTGCGCGCGCGCAGGATCAGCGTATAGCCTGAATTAAGCTGCACCATCTGCTCACCCTGAAGGTGATTAATACGCTGCAGTGAAGAAGAACTCTGTGTGAGGGCATAAATGCCAATGCCGCTGACAATCAGCAGCAGAAGGGTCATAACGGCCAGTAAAGAGAGCAAGCCGGTACGAATCGATAGCGTTTTAAGCATGATATTATTTCCGGTAGCGAGATATTTCTGGGCATAAAAAAAGAGTATCGGCCGCTACCGGAAAATGTTTAGACTTTAAGCAAATTCAGCGTGTTATCGCTCTGTTACCGATGTGTTTACGCGGGTAACAGGTGAGCTTTGGCGGTTCTCCCAGAGCACCGTCAGCCCCCGCTGCAGGGCAATAAAAATAAACAGCAGAATGCCGATGGCGATCTTCGTCCACCAGGAGCTGAGCGTGCCGTCAAAGTTGATATAGGTTTGTATCAGCCCCTGGATAGCCACGCCGAACAGCGTCCCCAGCACCGTACCGACCCCGCCGCTCAGCAGCGTGCCGCCGATGACCACAGAAGCAATCGCATCCAGCTCCACGCCCACGCCTGCAAGGGCATAGCCCGCCTGGGTATACACCGAGAAGACGATACCCGCCAGCGTCGCCAGGCCGGTCGAGAGCATATAGATGCGGATGGTGGTGCTGCGGGTGGAGATCCCCATCAGGTTTGCCGACGTGGCGCTACCGCCGATGGCGTAAACCTGATTGCCAAACCGGGTACGATGGGCGAGGAAGATGCCAATCACCACCACGCCCAGCATCAGCAGCCCCATCGCGCTCAGGCGGCCGCCGCCGGGAATTTTCCACGCCAGGCTGGAGAGCGTGTCGTACACCGGATGGTTGATCGGAATCGACTCTTCCGAGACCAGATAGCTCACCCCGCGCAGGAAGAACATTCCCGCGAGGGTAATGATAAACGCCGGGATTTTTAACGCGTCGATCAGCAGCCCCATAAAGGCGCCAAACGCGCAGCCCATCGCCAGCACCAGCGGAAACGCCACCAGCGGAGAGATCCCCCAGAAGCCGATCGCCTTCGCGAGGAACACGCCCGTGAACGCGATCACCGACCCGACGGAGAGATCGATTCCGCCGGAGAGGATCACAAAGGTCATCCCGACAGCGATGATGCCTAAAAAGGCGTTATCGGTCAGGATATTGCAAATCACGCGGGTCGAGGCAAAACCGGGGAATTGGGTGAGGCAGTAGAGATACCCCAGCACAAACACGCCCAGCGTGATCATCAACGGTAAATTACGTTTTATCATGGCCACGGATCCCCTTAATGATGCTGACAAAGCGCGGCGACTGGACGATCAGCACGCAGAGCACGACCACCGCTTTCACCACCTGGTTGAGTTCCGGCTGGAACCCCGAAAGCAGGATCCCGGTGTTCATTCCCTGAATGATCAGCGCGCCAATCACCGAGAGCAGCAGGTTAAAGCGCCCGCCCATCAGCGATCCACCGCCGATCACCACCGCGAGGATCGCGTCCAGCTCCAGCCAGAGCCCCGCGTTGTTGGCATCGGCCCCGCGAATATCCGCCGCGACGATGACCCCGGCGATGGCGGCGCAGACGCCGCTCAGCACGTAGGTCAGCATCACCATCAGGCGGGTGTTGACCCCGGCGTTGCGCGCGGCGCGGATGTTGATCCCGACGGCTTCAATGAACATGCCCAGCGCCGTTTTGCGGGTGAAAAGCCAGAAGACAACGAGCGTGACCAGGGCAACGATCACCGGCGTCGGGAAGAACAGAAGGTTGCCGCTCCCGAGCCACGCCAGGCTCGGGGAGTTAAAGGTGACAATCTGCCCGGAGGTAATCAGCTGCGCCACGCCGCGCCCGGCCACCATTAAGATAAGGGTGGCGACAAAGGGCTGAATTTTCAGCACCGCCACCAGAATGCCGTTCCATAATCCTGCCAGCACGCCGGTGCCTAAGGCCGCCAGCAGTACCACCGGCAGGCTGTGTCCGGCCACGGTCATGGAGGCTGCCGTGGCCCCGGCGATAGCCATCACCGCGCCGACGGAAAGGTCAATCCCGCCGGTGGCGATGACCAGCGTCATCCCGATGGCCAGCAGCGCCACGGGCGCGGCACGGTTTAGAATGTCTATCGGGCTGCCAAACAGGCGGCCATCCTGCACGATAATCTGGAAAAAATGCGGCGCGACCAGGCTATCAACCAGCAGCACCACCAGCAGCGCTGCGATTTGCGGCGTGCCGGTTGGCCAGCTGAAGCGGCGCTTAGACTCACCGGTTTGCGAAAGCGAACGGGGCATCACGATTTACTCCTTATGCCGCGATGGCATTCATGATCGCCGGAACGGACAGCTTATCCAGCGGGATCTCTGCCACCTGTTTGCGATCGCGCATGATGATGACGCGATCGGCATAGCCCACCAGCTCTTCCAGCTCGGACGAAATAACCAGCAGCGCCAGACCGTCCGCGCACAGGGTTTCGATAAGCCGGATAATTTCGGCGTGCGCCCCCACGTCAATGCCGCGGGTTGGTTCATCGAGGATCAGGAACTGGGGTTTGGTCAGCAGCCAGCGAGACAGCAGCACCTTCTGCTGGTTGCCGCCGGAGAGGAACTCAATAGGCTGTTCCGCGCTCGGCGTGCGGATGCCGAGCTGACGGATAAAGCGCTCGGCAATGGCGTTTTGCTCTTTACGGGGGATCGGGCGCAGCCAGCCGCGCTGGGCCTGCAGCGCCAGAATGATATTTTCCCGCACCGAAGCCGCGGCAATAATGCCGTCCGTTTTCCGATCTTCCGGGCAGAAGCCGACGCCCAGACAGGAGGCCTGATGCGGGGATCGCAGGGTTTGCGGTTTGCCCTTGATCAGCGCGGTGCCGCTGTCGGCCGGCTTGATTCCGAATATCACCTCGGCGGTTTCGGTCCGGCCGGAGCCCAGCAGGCCCGCCAGCCCGACAATTTCGCCAGGGCGGACTTCCAGATTAAACGGCGAGATCACCCCTTTCTTACCGTAATCGCTGAACGCGGCGACCGGTTTCTCGCTGAGCAGCGTGCGCCCGGCGCGCTGAAGGGCGTTGGTTTCCAGCTCGCGGCCCAGCATCATTTTCACCAGTTCGATCTGCGGCAGCTCGCGGGTTTCGCGGCAGCCGACAAAGCTGCCGTTGCGCAGCACCGTGATGCGATCGCTTACCTCATATACCTGATCGAGGAAGTGGGTAACGAAGATCAGGCTGACGCCCTGATCGCGCAGCTGGCGCATCAGGGTGAAGAGCATCTCAACTTCCTGGGTATCGAGGCTGGCGGTGGGTTCGTCGAGGATCAGCACCTTTGCCGAGAGATCGATCGCGCGACAAATGGCGACGATCTGCTGCATCGCCACGGAAAAGCGGTTCAGCGGCTCGCGGACGTCGAGGGAGAAGCCGTACGATTCCATCAGCTTTGTCGCCCGCGCCTCCATCTCTTTGCGGCGCAGCAGGCCAAAACGTCGCGGCTCACGGCCAATAAACAGATTATCCGCCACCGACATATTCGGCAGCAGGTTTACTTCCTGGTACACCGTCCCGATCCCCAGCTGCTGGGCATGGGCGGTATTTTTCGGCGAAATGGCGTTGCCTTCCAGCCAGATGGTGCCGCGATCGGCGTGATAAACGCCGGTCAGGGATTTAATCAGCGTCGATTTTCCCGCGCCGTTCTCGCCCAGCAGCGCCATGATCTCACCGCGCCGCAGGCTGAAATCAACGTTATCCAGCGCCTTTACGCCGGGGAAGAATTTGCTTAAGCCCTCTGTGCGGAGGATTTCCTGGTGTTGTTCAGTGGTCATGGTTTTCCCCCTCACCCTGACCCTCTCCCCGGAGGGGAGAGGGGATTGATCGTGCCAATTGTTAATATCCAGCTCCGCCCTGCCTTTCTCCCTCTCCCCTCCGGGGAGAGGGCTGGGGTGAGGGGCGCGGGTCTTAGTAGCCCATATTTTTCTTCTTCTCTAACTCTTCTTTCGCCGTATCAGGCAGGTAGAGCGTGGACTTGGTGACCGTCACCTTCTCAGGCATCGTGCCGTCTTTCTTGAATTTCTCCAGCGCGTCGAATGCCGGACCCGCCATGTTTGGCGTCAGCTCCACGCTGGCGTTGGCTTCGCCGTCGATCATCGCTTTGTAGATGTCCGGCACGCCGTCGATAGAGCCGGTGAGGATATCTTTGCCCGGCTTCAGGCCCGCTTCTTTAATCGCCTGAATCGCACCGATCACCATGTCATCGTTGTGGGCGTAAACCATGCAGATGTTCTTGCCGTTGTTTTCAGCCTTGATGAAGCTCTCCATGACCTCTTTACCTTTACTGCGCGTAAAGTCGCCGGACTGAGAACGGATAATCTTGATGTTTGGCGCTTTAGCGATGGCCTCAGCAAAGCCTTTTTTACGGTCGATGGCCACGCTCGCGCCGACGGTGCCCTGCAGCTCAACGACGTTACACGGCTTGCCGTCGACCTGTTTCACCAGCCAGTCGCCAATCAATTGCCCTTCAAGCACGTTGTTGGCGGTCACGGTGGTCATATAGAGGGATTTGTCTTTGACGTCGATGGAACGGTCGAGCAGGAAGACCGGGATCTCAGCGTCTTTCGCTTCCTTCAGGACGGGTTCCCAGCCGGTCGCCACGACGGGTGCAATAAAGATGGCATCCACGCCCTGGGCGATAAAGGAGCGCACGGCTTTGATCTGATTCTCTTGTTTTTGCTGACCATCGGCGATTTTCAGGGTAATGCCGCGTTTCTGAGCCTCGCTTTTCGCAACGTTGGTTTCTGCCGCTCGCCAGCCAGATTCAGAGCCGACCTGCGAAAAACCTACGGTTAAGGGAGCGGCCATCGCCATAGACGACATGGCTGCCGAAACTGCTGTGACAAGAAGTAAGCGCTTCCACATATGAGCGTCCTCGTAGGGGTGTTTATTGTTGGTTAAAAGATGTTCTGCGAAATGACTATAGCCCATGAAATATGTAACGAATTGCGTTACATCACACTTCAGAAAAGTGAATAAAACGTTAATCACAAGTTTGTAATCGCTTTCATTTCGCCATGAAAAATGCGGCTGAGTTTATGGATTTTTCTGTCATGGAATCGGTCTGAAAAGTGGAGAAAGCGGGGAGAGAAAGCGAAAACAGGCGGAGACATTCAGCGCGAGTTGGCTATAATACCTGCCACTTGTTTACCATCCATTTTAAAGGACACCG
Source organism: Enterobacter sp. 302C9 (assembly GCF_034106085.1). NCBI lineage: Bacteria > Pseudomonadati > Pseudomonadota > Gammaproteobacteria > Enterobacterales > Enterobacteriaceae > Enterobacter > Enterobacter sp. 302C9. Next base: position 82,344 of record NZ_JAWNBW010000013.1, on the reverse strand, counting down.
ACATGAGCTTACTCAACGTCCCAGCGGGTAAAGAACTGCCAGAAGACATCTACGTAGTTATCGAAATCCCGGCTAACGCAGATCCGATCAAATACGAAGTGGACAAAGAGAGCGGCGCCCTGTTCGTAGACCGTTTCATGTCTACCGCGATGTTCTATCCGTGCAACTACGGTTACATCAACCACACCCTGTCTCTGGACGGTGACCCGGTTGACGTGCTGGTCCCAACGCCATACCCACTGGAGCCAGGCTCCGTCATTCGCTGCCGTCCAGTTGGCGTGCTGAAAATGACCGACGAATCCGGTGAAGATGCGAAGCTGGTTGCGGTACCGCACACCAAACTGAGCAAAGAGTACGATCACATCAAAGATGTGAACGACCTGCCAGAGCTGCTGAAAGCGCAGATCACTCACTTCTTCGAGCACTACAAAGACCTCGAAAAAGGCAAGTGGGTTAAAGTTGACGGCTGGGACAACGCAGAAGCGGCGAAAGCAGAAATCATCGCCTCTTTCGAACGCGCTGCTAAGAAGTAATTCTTACTGCCGATTGATGAAAGCCCCGCGAGTCGGGGCTTTTTTATGCCTTTAAAAAACACATGAACTCCTGACCGTCGCGATCGTGAGCGTTATACATGCTAAGTTTCTTTCTTCAAAGCATAAAGATGGGCTACATAAAGGCGTTTGACTGTTACGGTAAAGACAGTAAATGGCAGTATCTCTGCATCATGACATTCCAGCTTGCCTGGTTTTTGTTTTACTTATGGATCCCTTATCGAAGCGATTATGTGATTCTGCTGTTTTTACTGTTTTTCCTGCCCGTCATTTCAAGCAATACGCGGTGCATAAACTACTATGGCCGTTCACGCGCCTTGTGTTTTTTATGGCTTATTGCCCCGTACATCATGCTGTTCGTTCCTCTGTTTTTAACCCGACGCCGGGATACAGAAGAGAGTTGAAGAAATAAAAAAAACAACGACACCTCACGGTGGCGTTGTTTTTTTCAGTACTGGTCTCTGTCTAACCAGTTACCGCTTACAATCCGCGTTAACCCTTCGACCGGACGCTGGTAGACGTACATCCACGCACTTCCGTACGGCGTCTGGATCAACTGGCGTGCGTATTCACCGCCCCTGGTGCGCAAGGCATCAAGTTCGGCAAGCGTCGCGTTATCAATACGATAGACTTCACCCTGTACTGTTCCTTCGCCCGGAACCGCGCCTGGATAGTGGCCCAGGCTGTACAACTGGTAGTTCTCGATATTGTAATTCCCCAGCAGCAGGGCATTGGTCATCCAGTGACTGTTGCCTTGCTTGGTTCGTAAACTGCCGTAGACAAATATTCGCATTGCTAAAACTCAAACTGATAGAGCAGATCAAGTGCCTGGTCTACGCCGGACACTGCTTCCAGATATAGCTTGGGCATCAGGCGATAGCGTAACGTGAGAGTTGCCAGTGAGTCAAAGATCCCCACACCATATTTTACCTGCAGACCCGGCAGTACATAGCCGCTGACCACCACCTGCGAGGAGTCACCCACGCCCTGGGTGTCCAGCGCCAGATTGCTTACGCCGAACGTCTCGCCGATTTTACCCACAACCTGCCCACTTTGTGCAACCCCCAGACCCACTAACATCGAGGTCATCGCCGCACTGTCGCTTTGTCCGCTGTTCAGACCTTGTCCACGCAGCAGATAAGAGAGGGCTTCCTGCTGCGACATCGCCGGGTCAGAGAAGATCTCCGCCTTCGGTTCGTCGGCGGAACCGGTGACGCGAACGCCAGCAATGACGTCATCTTCCGTCGCTTCCGGGTTACGAATCGCCTCGATATTCAGCAGGGGCTGATCCGGTGGGCCGGAGAACAGCAGCTCGCCTTTGCGCACAATCAGATCCTGACCATAGGCGTGGAAACGCCCTTCAGGGATAGTGATCTGCCCGTTCAGGCCAAGCCCCTGTTTATCCTGCGCGACTTTCAGATCGCCCGTCAGCCTCGCCTTCAGCCCAAACGCATTCAACCGCACGTTATTTCCCACGTGCACGATGAGGTTACTATTGATCGGTATGCCCGCGCTCTTCTGTTCGACAGGTTTCAGATTTTCATTGAGCATCACTTCATCACTTGAGACGCCGACCGCGCTTTCCGGCACGTCGTGAACCACGATGCGCGCCCACGGCACGTCGACGCGTCCGTCAAGCGTGAAGAGGCTTGGCGTGGCTTCAAAGACCACATCAGGCGAGACGTCCAGGCGCACCATCGGCGGTACGGTGATGCGCACCTTGCTGCCCTTCGCGGCAATTCGGGCGCGCCAGTTGTCGAGCTGGCTCCAGTCCGCGTCGCCGCTCAGGTTGATTTGCCCTTGCTGCGTCAATACCGAGCCGCTCAGCGTCGAGCTCATACCGTTGAAGTTCATCGCGATCTGGCTGGGCTGCATGTCAAACGGCATGAAGTTACCGTCGATATCCACGCCGCTGAGCCGCATCTGACCGAACAGCTGCGGGCTTTGCACGTTACCGGCCAGGCGCAGGTTAGCGTTCAGCATGCCCTCCGCTTTTTCCCCGCGCGCGAAAATCGGGTTCACCATCGCCAGGTTGAAGTTACGGATGTTGACGTTGCCGCCCAGATTACGCCGTCCCTGCGGATCGGTAATCTGGACCTGCCCGTCCAGCTGACCGTTGTTGGTCAGGCGGATCGTCCACCCCAGCTGTGCGCGATTGTTATGCAGATCGGCACTCAGGTTCAGGGTGTCGAACGCCACCGGCAGCGGCGCGTCGTTGACCTCCTGCGTCACCTTCACGTTACGCCCGGACAGCGTGACGCTGCCCTGCGGCAGTCCCTCTTTGGTGGTGTCCCAGGCCACATCGGCTTTCCCGCTGAAGACGCCGCTGGCCTGGGTCGTATCCGGCATAAACGGCTTCAGCATCGCCAGATCGAAGCGGTTGAGGTTGATCTGCGCGCGCCCTTCCGCACCCGCATCGATGGTCTGCGGCACGCACAGCTCCGCATTCGGGTTGGTCCAGCAGTGTGGCCCAATGCTTATCTTCTGCTCGGCGTTGCGGTAGTCGAGGGCAATGGATCGCGAGAGCGCCAGCGGCCCGACCGGCGTATTGAAACGCGTGTTATCCAGCGTCCCTTTCCAGCGTTCTTCCTTGCGGTCGAAGCTGCCGGTAAGGTGAAGCTGGCCGGAGACCGGCTCGCCCTGCACGCGCAGCTGGAGGTCGTGCTGTTTCTCGTTCCCTTTGGCGTCCAGGGTGACCAGGTTAATGTTCACGTCCGGCTGAGAAATGCGCTCCACGCGCAGGTTCAGGCTACCGCCGATCTGATCGGTGGATTTCACATCCCCTTCCACGCGGACGCGGGCAACGCTCAGCTCCTGCCAGCGCAGGTTATTGGCGGTAATGTCCGCCAGCAGCTGCGGTGCCTCCACCGTACCGCGCACTTTCACGAGACCTTTCGCCGTGCCGCCCAGCCCCGGCAGGGCGTTATCCAGATTCGGCGCGTCGATGGTGGCGTCCAGATTGAGATCTTTCACCCCCAGCTCGCCTTTGATATCCGCCGTGTTGCGGCCCAGCGCCACGTGCAGCCCCGGGATAACCCACTGCAGATAGCTGTTGCCTTTCACCGAGCCTTCAACGTTAACCTTGTTCTGCTTCACGTTCCCGGTGAGCTTGATTTCCGGCACGTCCATCTGCCACGTACCGCCGTACAGGCTGCCGCGGGTTTTAATCAGGCCATCCAGCTTCGACGGCCAGTCCGGTACCTCTTTGGCGGTGTTAATGCCCGTCAGCTTCAGCTCGCCGCGCCAGCTGATCGCCTGCTGCCAGTCGAGCAGCGCGGTCAGCTCGGTTTTGCCTTCCAGCGCCGCGACGGTCAGCTTGTCGAGGTTGACCTGCTGTTCGTTGCCCTTCGCATCCAGCGTGATATTCGCAGGCGGCACGCCCTGCCCCTTCACCGCGGTGCGGAACGAGAGCGTGTAGTCGGTCATCTTGCCGCTCAGCTTCAGCTTCAGATCATCGGCCTGGAACTGCTTTTCGCCGGTGAACGGCCAGTAAAGCTGCTTGCTGACAACCTCCAGATTGAGCGGCAGCCCGGCTTCCGCCAGCTGCGTTTGCGCGCGCAGGACCATGTCCACCGGGCCGGAGAGATTCACCCCGACATCCAGCTTATCGCGCAGCGCACCGCCCACTTTGACCTTCACCTTTTCGCCTTTCAGCGGATCGATGTTGAGGGCACTGTTAAGCGTGATGTCCACCGGCCAGTTATCGCGCAGCAGGGCATTCCCTGACGCATTCACCGAGCCCTGGTTGGTGTCGATATCCAGCGCGTCGAGCTTCATGTTGCCGTCAATGCTGCTGACTTTCAGCAGCATGTTATAGACCGTCAGATCGGTATCGCCGGTCAGGCGCAGCTGCTCGCCTTTGAACTCCTCGATATTAAGGTTCAGCGGCAGATGAACGTCGGTCATTTCCGGCAGGACAGGCTTCGAGAAGAGATCTTTCAGCGTTTCGCCCAGCGGCTTTTCTTCCGGCTGCGGGTTCTGGATCTTCGGCTCGACGATCTCTTCCTGCGCCACGTCGGCCACCTTCGGCAACGCGATCAGCAAGCCCTGCAGGGACGTCGGCGTCAGGGTAAGGTTTTTCTCCTGCCAGCGCAGGCCGGAGGTGAAATCCATCACGGACACGGTAGTGTCGTCGATTTTGATATTGACGTTATCGAGCGCGACCCGATAGAGCGCGATCGGGTACGGCGTGGAGAGATTCAGCGGGCCGCTGTCCTCTTCCTCGACCGGCGCAGACTTCGGCATTTTTTTCGAATCTATCGCCACTTTGACGTCTTTTAGCGACAGATCGTTGACGCAGAGCTTGCTGTCGCGCAGGCAGCCCAGCTTCACCGCCAGGTGGAACTCCCCGGCGTTCACCGCCACGCCCGGCTGCTCGTAGCGGATATTCTTCAGACGCAGATCGCGCCAGCCGCCCGTTACCTGGCCAATCTCCAGCCCAGGCACCCAGCGGTTCGCGGCGTTAAACAGCAGATGCAGCCCGGTCGTCGTTCCCACCAGAAACGCCACCGTACCGAGCAGCAGCACGATAAAAATCAGCACCCCGAGGCTTATTTTCTTCCATAAACTCATAATTCAGGCCCCAGACCGATGTAAAACTGTAATCCGTGCTCTTCTTTGTCACCGACAGGCACGGCGAAGTCGAGCTTGATGGGCCCGACGGGTGACTGCCAGCGTACGCCCACGCCCGCGCCGGTTTTAAAGTCGCTGCGGCGGATATCGTTCACCGCTTCGCCACCGTCAACAAACATGGCGCCCCACCACTTTCCGCTGACGTTGTACTGATACTCCAGCGATCCGGTCGCCAGTTTTGACGCACCGGTCAACTGGCCCTTTTCGTTCTCAGGTGAGATCGATTTGTACTTATACCCACGAATGCTGCGGTCGCCCCCGGCGAAGAAGCGCAGATCCGGCGGAACGCGCTCGAAGTCGCCCGTTTCAATCCAGCCGAGATTGCCGCGCATCACAAAGCGGTGTTTGTCATACAGCGTGCGGATCCAGACGTTTTGCGCCTGCAGGACGGAGAAGTCCACGTCGGAGCCCCAGGCGGAGTTGGAATAATCAATGGAGTAGCGCTGCGAGTCGCCCCAGGTCGGCATCAGGCCGCCGCGCGAGCGGGTACGGCTGATCATCACGCCAGGATAAAGCAGCATGGTGGTATTGGTGACGTTGGCCTGGGTAAAGTGGTCCAGGCTCCAGCGCAGGTTAATGGCGCGCTGCCAGCCGCTGGAGAGATCCCAGAAGCGGGAGACCGCAAGGGTCGTAGAATCCTGCTTGGTGTCGTTCAAGTCGGTGCGCTTAAAACCGCCCTGCACAAGGTAATATTGCTCAAGCGGGTTTTTCAGCAGCGGCATTTTGTAGCTGAAATCCAGCTGCTGCTCGGGCGCAGAGAGGCTCAGGCTGGTGGTCAGGCTGTGACCGTACGAGTTCATCCACGGCTTTTTCCACGAGGTTCTCACGCGTGGTCCAACATCCGTCGAGTAGCCAACACCGGTCTCAATGGTGTTCTCGGTGCGCGGCGAGACAACGCCATGCAGCGGCAACACCTTCGTTTTGCGAGACTTATCAAATTCCGGTGCGACAACCACGGAGTTAAACCAGCCGGTAGCGGAAAGACGACGGTTCAGTTCCGCCAGGTCTCTCGACTGGTAGTAATCCCCTTTTTTGAACGGCACGAGGTTTTGCAGGTATTCTTCACGAATTTGCGAACCTTCAAACGTCACATCGCCAAAGCGGTAGCGTTCTCCGCTGTCGTAGTCGATATCCCAGAAGGCCTGACGCCGATCCAGCGCAATCCCCAGTTGGCTTTTATTGAACTGGCTGTCGAAGTAGCCCTTACGCAGGGAAACGTTCGTCAGCTCTTTTTTGAAATGGTCGTAGTCACCGTGGTTAAGCACGGTACCGATTTTCGGCCGCGTGCTGAGCAGGTCCAGGTAATCCCGGTCGGTACGCGCCCCGCCGCGCAGGATAACGTTCGTGCCGCCAATCAGTACCGGCTCACCCGGCGAAACGCGGGCAATAAGGACCTGACGCCCCTTCTTTGGCGGCGGGCGAAGATCGAAATCAATGGTGGGTTCGTAATACCCCAGCGCTTTCAGCCCTTCACGGATGGCGTCATCCACGCGCGCGCGAAAACGCCGGTCCGGCGTCACCTCATCACTCTGGATGGTCGACAACTGCGCACGCACGTTTTTTTCCAGCGCCCCGGATAACCCCTCAACCTGCAAACGGACATTCGCCGCGCTGGCAATCCCGCTTGTCAGCAACACACTGACTAAACATAACTGGCGGATTTTTGTCACGTTTTCTCCTGAATATCCCTGTTTCCACCCTGGAAGCAAATGAAGTACCGCTCCGCGGCAAAATACGGCCTGTTGGCCAAAAACCCAAATCACGGGTTGAAAACGGGTGTAACACCCAAATATTTCTTATGATTAAATCTAGACTCATTCAGCGCATTTATTGTGTTCAATTAAACGCTTCGTGACAACCTTAACCGAAACATCGCACCCCGGGAGGCCCCATCGTGAGTTTATTCGACAAAAAGCATCTGGTTTCACAAACTGATGCATTACCGGGACGCAACACCCCTATGCCTGTGGCGACCTTACACGCCGTCAATAACCATTCCATGACCAACGTGCCGGAGGGAATGGAAATCGCCCTGTTCGCCATGGGCTGCTTCTGGGGCGTTGAGCGCCTCTTCTGGCAGCTGCCCGGCGTTTACAGCACGGCGGCTGGCTACACGGGCGGCTACACGCCGAATCCGACCTATCGCGAAGTCTGCTCCGGCGAAACCGGGCATGCGGAAGCGGTACGCGTGGTCTATGACCCTGCAGTCATCAGCTACGAGCAACTCCTGCAGGTCTTCTGGGAAAACCACGACCCGGCGCAGGGCATGCGTCAGGGCAACGACCACGGCACACAGTACCGTTCGGCCATTTATCCGCTCACGCCCGAGCAGGATGCCGCCGCACGCGCCAGCCTTGAGCGTTTCCAGCAGGCCATGCGTGAAGCGGGCGATACGCGCGAGGTGACGACGGAAATCACCACCGCGAAACCGTTCTACTATGCCGAGGACGATCACCAGCAGTATCTGCATAAAAACCCGTACGGCTACTGCGGTATCGGGGGCATCGGCGTCTGCCTGCCGCCACAGCTGGCCTGATTATCGACCCAGCGCCACGCGAGCCGCGTGGCGCTCAAAGAAGCGACAGCGTTGTCTCATAGCTTAACATCCATCCACCAGCCGCCCCCGCCGGCCATCTTCGCCAAATTGTGACCTCTGGCAGATTTACATCTCTTTACGCTATACTACCCGCTGAAATAATCGGCTCAACGCTACGAGCTGATTTTCAATGTGTTTTCACACAAATGGTATCAACTCCCCTTCTGAGGATCTGGCGAGAAGCCGGATAAACTATGTTAAACAGTATTTTAGTAATACTTTGTCTGATTGCCGTCAGCGCGTTTTTCTCGATATCTGAGATCTCGCTGGCCGCGTCCCGTAAAATCAAACTGAAGCTGCTTGCCGATGAAGGCAACATCAATGCTACCCGCATCCTGAAAATGCAGGAAAACCCCGGGATGTTCTTCACCGTGGTGCAGATTGGCCTCAACGCGGTCGCCATTCTCGGCGGTATCGTGGGTGATGCGGCGTTTTCCCCGGCGTTTTATAGTCTGTTTGTTAAGTACATGTCCGTTGAACTGGCCGAACAGCTGAGCTTTATCCTCTCCTTCTCGCTGGTAACCGGCCTGTTCATCCTCTTTGCAGACCTGACCCCGAAACGCATCGGTATGATTGCGCCAGAAGCTGTGGCTTTGCGTATCATCAACCCGATGCGCTTCTGTCTGTACGTGTTTCGTCCGCTGGTGTGGTTCTTCAATGGCCTGGCAAACGTCATTTTCCGCATCTTTAAGCTGCCAATGGTGCGTAAAGACGACATCACCTCTGACGACATTTATGCGGTGGTTGAAGCCGGCGCGCTGGCCGGGGTGCTGCGCAAGCAGGAGCACGAGCTGATTGAGAACGTGTTCGAGCTGGAATCCCGTACCGTGCCGTCTTCCATGACGGGCCGTGAAAACATTATCTGGTTCGATTTACATGAAGATGAGCAGAGCCTGAAGAACAAAGTAGCGCAGCATCCGCACTCTAAGTTCCTGGTCTGTAATGAAGATATCGACCACATCATCGGTTACGTCGACTCCAAAGACCTGTTGAACCGCGTGCTGGCAAACCAGAGCCTGGCGCTCAACAGCGGCGTGCAGATCCGCAATACCCTGATTGTGCCGGACACCCTGACGCTCTCAGAAGCGCTGGAAAGTTTCAAAACCGCCGGGGAAGACTTCGCGGTTATCATGAACGAATACGCGCTGGTGGTGGGTATCATCACCCTGAACGACGTGATGACCACGCTGATGGGCGATCTGGTTGGCCAGGGACTGGAAGAGCAGATTGTTCAGCGCGACGATAATTCGTGGCTGATTGATGGCGGCACACCGATTGAAGACGTGATGCGCGTGCTGGATATCGACGAGTTCCCGCAGTCCGGCAACTACGAGACCATCGGCGGCTTTATGATGTTTATGCTGCGTAAGATCCCGAAACGTACCGACTCGGTGAAGTTCTCCGGCTACAAGTTTGAAGTGGTGGATATTGATAACTACCGCATCGACCAGCTGCTGGTGACGCGCATCGATAACAAACCGACCGTACTGGTACCGAAGCTGCCGGACGCGGAAGAGAAGGTGTCGGCGTAAAGTACCAGCCTCTACAAACATCAACGGCTCCCATTGGGAGCCGTTTTTTTAACTACTGCATAGCACGTTGGTTAAGCCATCTCAGTCTGCAGACGCATAACCTGACGGTTGACTTCGGACATCACAGACAGGTGCTGTTTGTCCTTCACTTTTGGGACAAGGATCTTGCCCTTATCAAACTCAAAAGCGCCAACATCCTTGATGTACAACCGTCCACGGAACAGGATCTTCACGTACTTCGCCACCTGAAGCGGGTTGTAGCGTTGGAAAATTTTCATTCTTGTATCTCCTGCGAATCATACGCTCTTGCGGTGCCACAATCGGCCCGACTGTCCTGAGCGCAAATTTTAATGCCCAATGACTATAGACCAGAACTACGGTGTTACCCAGTGTGCATAAGTTTATTTACCGTTTGATTACAATTATTCAGAATAATCTTTGCAAAGCGTGACCGGGCGCAGTATAAGCCGTCGTTTTTTCATGGATATGTGCGTTCGCCCGCAAACTGGCATCGGGATTGCGGGAAAACCCCATTGATCGCACTTATGATTAAAAGCGCAAGACCAAGTGGTCGGATCACCTGCAAACAATAAGGAAACGCCATGACCCTACGTAATATCCTTGCAGCAACCTGCCTGCTGCTGCCGCTGTGGGCTTCCGCTCACAACATTGAAAAAGGACAACGTGTACCGCCAGTCGGCATTGCTGACCGGGGAGAATTGATTCTCGACAATGATAAGTTTAGCTACAAACCCTGGAATAGCGCGCAGCTCGCGGGCAAAGTGAGAGTTGTACAACATATTGCCGGTCGTACATCCGCAAAAGAGAAAAATGCTACCCTGGTGGAAGCGATCAAGGCCGCAAAATTCCCTCACGACCGCTACCAGACGACCACGATTGTTAACACCGACGACGCCATTCCGGGCTCCGGGATGTTTGTGCGCTCAAGCCTTGAGAGCAATAAAAAGCTCTACCCGTGGTCGCAGTTTATCGTCGACAGCAACGGCGTAACCCGTAAGGCCTGGCAGCTGGAAGAAGAGAGCTCCGCGATTATCGTGCTGGATAAAGAGGGCCGCGTACAGTGGGCGAAAGACGGCGCGTTAACCCAGGAAGAGGTGCAGCAGGTTGTCGACCTGCTGCATAAGCTGCTGGCTCAGTAAATAGAGACGCGGAAGCCGGGGTTGAGGAAGGATTCGCGCGGGGTATAGTCCAGCGGCTTGCCCTGCCAGTCATGAACATGCGCCCCGGCGGCCGCGGCAACGGCATGACCTGCCGCGGTATCCCAGACGTTGGTTGGCCCAAAGCGAGGGTAGAGCTGCGCATGGCCTTCCGCCACCAGGCAGAATTTCAGCGATGAGCCAATCGAGGTGGTCTGGTGTTCACCCAGCTGCTGCAGGTACTCCTGCAGCTCGCTGTCGCTGTGCGAGCGGCTAATCACCACCAGCGGTGGACGCGCATCGCGCACCTGGATCTGCTTGCGCACGCCGCACTCTTCCTTCCACGCCTTCCCTTCTGCAGCGCTGTACATCACCTTCATTACCGGCGCGTAGACCACGCCCAGCACCGCTTTGCCCTTCTCAATCAGGGCGATATTGACGGTGAATTCACCGTTGCGCTTGATGAACTCTTTTGTCCCGTCCAGCGGATCGACCAGCCAGTAACGCTGCCAGTGCTGGCGCTCGTCCCAGCTTTGCGGCGCTTCTTCTGACAGAACGGGGATGTCCGGCGTTAAGGCCTGTAATCCTTTCAGGATCACCTTATGCGCCGCGATATCCGCCGCCGTGACCGGAGAGTCGTCGGCCTTGCTGACCACCTCCATAGGTTTACTGCCGTCATACACCTGCATGATGGCATCTCCCGCATCCCGTGCGAGCTGACAAATTTTATCTAGCATTTTCCACCTCTTTGTTAACTCAGTGAGGTTAACTCTTTGTTTTAGTTATATCGTAATGTGAACAATTCCGCTATCTGTGAAGCAATTCCGGTTTCAGGTGACTTTTTTCTGTCAGGATTCACATTTCTGTAAGCAACAAGCTATAGATACATACTCTTTTGTGCTCTGCATCGAAAAAAGGACTCCTCTGATGATTAAGTTTAGTGCAACGCTTCTGGCGACGCTGATTGCAGCAAGCGTACAGGCGGCGACGGTAGATCTGCGTATTCTGGAAACGACCGATCTGCACAGCAACATGATGGACTTCGATTACTACAAAGATACCCCGACGGAAAAATTCGGCCTGGTACGCACGGCAAGCCTGATCGATGCGGCGCGTGGCGAAGTGAAAAACAGCGTGCTGGTCGACAATGGCGATCTCATTCAGGGCAGTCCGCTCGGGGATTACATGGCGACCAGGGGGCTGAAAAAAGGCGAGATCCATCCTGTTTATAAAGCGATGAACACCCTGGACTATACCGTCGGCAACCTCGGCAACCACGAATTCAACTACGGTCTAAAATACCTGCATGACGCCCTTGCCGGTGCGAAATTCCCGTACGTTAACGCCAATATCATCGACGTTAAGACGCAAAAGCCGCTCTTTACCCCTTACCTGATTAAAGAGACAAACGTCGTCGACCAGGACGGTAAAAAACAGACGCTGAAAATCGGCTATATCGGTTTTGTGCCGCCGCAGATCATGACGTGGGATAAAGCCAACCTCGACGGCAAAGTGACCGTTAACGACATCACCGAAACCGCGCGGAAATACGTGCCGGAAATGCGCGAAAAAGGCGCCGATCTGGTGGTCGTTGTCGCCCACTCGGGTCTCTCCGCCGATCCGTATCAGGCCATGGCAGAAAACTCCGTTTACTATCTGAGTGAAGTCCCGGGCGTCGACGCGATCCTGTTCGGCCACGCCCACGCGGTCTTCCCGGGCAAAGATTTCGCCAGCATCAAAGGGGCGGACATTGAGAAAGGGACGCTCAACGGCGTGCCGTCGGTGATGCCGGGCATGTGGGGCGACCATCTTGGCGTGGTGGATCTGGTGCTGAATAACGACGGCGGCAGCTGGAAGGTGACGCAGTCAAAAGCCGAAGCGCGCCCGATTTACGACGCTGCGGCTAAAAAATCTCTGGCGGCGGAAGATAAAAAACTGGTCGACGTGCTGAAGCACGATCACGACGCCACGCGCGAATTCGTCAGCAAGCCGATCGGCAAATCCGCCGACAACATGTATAGCTTCCTGGCGCTGGTGCAGGACGACCCGACCGTTCAGGTCGTCAACATGGCGCAGAAAGCCTATGCGGAACACTTTGTGCAGGGCGATCCGGATCTGGCAAAACTGCCGGTCCTGTCAGCGGCTGCGCCATTCAAGGTTGGCGGGCGTAAGAACGACCCGGCAAGCTATGTTGAAGTCGAAAAGGGCCAGCTGACCTTCCGTAACGCCGCCGATCTCTATCTCTACCCGAACACGCTGGTGGTGGTAAAAGCGACGGGCCAGGAGGTGAAAGAGTGGCTGGAGTGCTCTGCCGGACAGTTTAACCAGATTGACCCGCACAGCAGTAAGCCGCAGTCGCTGATTAACTGGGACGGCTTCCGTACCTATAACTTCGACGTGATCGACGGCGTAAACTACCAGATTGACGTCACCCAGCCGGCGAAATATGACGGCGAGTGTCAGGCGATTAACCCGCAGGCGGAGCGCATCAAAAACCTGACCTTCAACGGCAAGGCGATCGACCCGAATGCCACCTTCCTGGTGGTGACCAATAACTACCGCGCCTACGGCGGTAAGTTTGCCGGTACGGGAGATAGCCACATCGCCTTTGCCTCGCCGGACGAGAACCGCTCGGTGCTGGCGGCGTGGATCAGCGCGGAGTCGAAGAAGGCGGGCGAAATTCATCCGGCGGTGGACAACAACTGGCGACTCGCGCCGATCCACAGCGATACGAAACTGGATATCCGCATAGAAACGTCGCCGTCCGATAAGGCAGCCGCGTTCATCAAGGATAAAGCCCAGTATCCGATGAAGAAGGTCGCAACGGATGATATCGGGTTCGCGATTTATCAGGTGGATTTGAGTAAGTAAAAACAAAACGGCAACATACGTTGCCGTTTTTCGTGTTTGTTCCCTCTCCCTATGGGAGAGGGGTCCTCAGTAATTTTCCAACTCGAAGCGATGAATATTTCTTCAGAAAAATTAATGAATTGCAGCGATGCCCTGGTCCGGCTGTAAATCGCCGAAGCGTTTCCGCAAGGCCGGGGCGAGGCGCAAGGATGCGCCGAGAGGGCGTGGCCTGCAGGGATGCAGGCTCATGCCCGACCCGATAGCCTGAAGGAATAAGCTGAGGACAAAATTGCCGGGAGCAATTTTGGACAGCGCCTGAGCTGGCCCTGAAAGGGTGAGCCCCAGGGATGGGGCGAGCAATCCGCGAAGCGGCGATTTACCGCCGGGAGCCCGGGTCGCCGGGGCGGCGGCGATTGAGCCGCCCTGGCACGTTCACAGGCCATGTCGTTACAGAGAAGCAAGGAACATAAAGTGAACGGAATGACCACCAGAGTTATATGTTCCCCCCTCACCCCCGCCCTCTCCCTCAAGGGAGAGGGGGTCGCCCACGCAGGCATTAGGTCAGGGTGAAGACATCAGGCCGCACGATCGTCCCGATTCGCCATCACCTTCGGCGTATTCACCTCAATCCAGTCCGCCAGCGCGGCGACTTTCTCGCTGACCTCAATCCCCATCGGCGTCAGGCTATACTCTACGTGCGGCGGCACCACCGGATACGACACGCGATCGACAAACCCGTCCTGCTCCAGCGCCTGGAGTGACTGGGACAGCATCTTTTCGCTCACCCCGCCCATTTTACGACGCAGATCGCTAAAGCGATGCGTTCCCTGGCGCAGGGCCAGCAGAATCAGGACACCCCAGCGGCTGGTCACGTGTTTGAGCACCTCGCGTGAAGGGCACTGTTCCGCGAAAAGATTGCCATCGCGCATTTGTTCGCTGAGCGTCGGTATCGTTGTTTTCATACTTACCTTTTTGTACGTACTTACTAAAAGTTAGCTATGGTGCTAGTGTGCCACAACACCAGACAAACACGAAGGAGATTCATCATGATCGCGATTACCGGCGCTACCGGCCAGCTTGGCCATCTCGTTATCGAACAGCTGTTGAAAACCGTACCGGCCAGCCAGATTGTGGCCATCGTACGTAACCCGGCGAAAGCGCAGGCCTTAAGCCAGCAGGGAATTGTGGTTCGCCAGGCGGACTACACGGATGAAGCCGCATTCACCGCCGCGCTGAGCGGCGTGGATAAGCTGCTGCTGATCTCTTCCAGCGAAGTCGGCCAGCGCGCGACTCAGCACCAGAACGTGATTAACGCCGCCAAAACAGCAGGCGTGAAATTTATCGCCTACACCAGCCTGCTGCATGCGGACAACTCACCGCTGGGTCTGCACGTTGAACACGTTGCCACTGAAAAAGCGCTGGCGGCGTCCGGCATCCCTTATGCCCTGCTGCGCAATGGCTGGTATACCGAAAACTACCTGGCGAGCGCGCCGCCTGCGCTGGAACACGGCGTGTTTATTGGTGCGGCAGGCGAAGGCAAAATTGCCTCTGCCACCCGTGCAGACTATGCCGCGGCGGCAGCCAAAGTGATTGCTGAAGAGGGCCACGCGGGCAAGGTCTACGAACTGGCGGGCGACCACGGCTGGACGCTGAGCGAACTGGCGGCTGAACTCAGCAAACAGAGCGGGAAGCCGGTAACCTACCAGAATCTCAGTGAAGCGGATTTTGCCGCCGCCCTGAAAAGCGTCGGCCTGCCTGCAGGGCTGGCAGATATGCTGGCGGACTCGGATGTGGGTGCGTCCAAAGGGGGACTCTTTGACGATAGCCATACGCTGAGCAAACTGATCGGGCGCGCAACGACCCCGCTGGCGCAGAGTATTAAAGCCATTCTTTAACAGTGTCACCGTTCTATCCTGCGGCCGGGTGATTTCCCTTACCCGGCCCGCTCATATTTATTAATAATAAAAACAGATATAACGATTAAAAGTCCGGGTATTCTTTATCCGTCGCGTACGTTATCGGTTTTTCAAATCCGGGAATGGTGATGCCATTCATATCAATCTTAATATCTTCCTCATTTATCCCCTGCTGGCCGAAAAGATAAATGACATTGAGTTCACCCTGCGACGCCGCCTCGTCGTAGGCGTTAGCCTGACGTCGCACCTGGCGGTTACGCTGCTGATAATTCGCAAACACCGTTTCCCCATAGCGTTTGCGCAACCATTGACGGGTAAGCTTCGGCGAGTAAACCACCCCCGTGGCATTATTACCGCCAAAGCCTTTTGAATTAATAAAGGCAATTTGTCTCTGGTCTTCCTCTAATTTGCAGTCCTGAAGAGGAATGGTTAAGCGCGCGTTGTTCACCTGCGGTGCGATGTGGGACACGCTTTTAATTCCCGGCAAAATACCATAGCGGAAGACGCCGAGGCAGCCGATCAGCTGGTCGCCGCTGGCTGGGCCCAGGGAGTGACCGAGGTACGATTTCACCGCCGTCACCGGCCAGTCGCGAATCGAAAAAGCTTGCGCAACGCGGTCAAAAATATCCGCCTCGGAGACGCAATTCTTCGGCGTGCTCGAGCCGTGCGCCTGAATAAACGATCCCTTCTGCACCGTCTCTATCCCGGCCATCGATACCGCAGAGGCTACGGCTTTCGCCATGGTGATGTAATTCCCCGGCCCCGGTGACGCAATAGAGCGTTTAAAGCCGTCAGCGTTGATGAAGACATTCCCCACCGAACCGTGGATCTCTGCGCCAAGCTGCAGCGCCAGCTCGTCGTCCATTAGCACGACATACTGGCTGGATTCTGCGATAACAAAACCGCAGCTGTTGCCAAACGGGCGGCTGCTGTTGCACCAGTCGGCCGTTTCCGTTTCATCAGTGTGCTTAAGCTTGCTCTCCGTTGCCAGGGCGCCCATGGCATCGAATCCTTCAATCACTTCTGAGGTGACCGGTGCTTCGGCGCTGCCAACGACGGCTACGCGAATGCGCCCCGCTTTGATATCTTCGACTGCCGCATTCAGGTTATACAGAAACGTGGCGCACGCCCCCAGCGTGGCGCTGGTATGACCGACGCTACCCAGCACATACGCATTGAGGAAATCGGCGCACATGCTGTTCAGGCCCAGCGGGCACTGTTTGGCGCTGACGCGATGGCCTTTCAGGCGCGACTGCAGCATTCCGCCAAAGCCATAATCGTCGAGCTGCCCCATGATATTGCCCGAATAGACGCCGAGCTGATCCGGCGTGATTTTGGCCTGTACCTCTCGCCACGGGATCCCCAGCGCGTTGATGGCGTCTGACGCTCCGACAATCGCCATTTGTAACGCCCGCGGATGGAACTGCGAATTGTAATGGTCGCCCGGACGGAATCCCTGCGGCAACAGCCCTGCAGCCTGAACCTCCGTGCGCAGCAACGCCTCAATTTTGCAGTCCATCTCTCCCTGAACGGTAATACGGACACGCCGATCCGCTAATTCTTCAACGTGCCATCCCGCCGGTAAGGGTTGAGGTAATTGCCTGGCAGATATATTAAAACTGAATCCCTCTTCGCCTGAAACCATATTCAATTTTGCATGACCGGCAATAGCATCGACATCAAAGTAGTCGCGCGTAATATTTCTGATAAGGGTTCCCTCAAGCACCTCGTCTTTTATCCTCGCGGCGGCCTGAGCAGGTGTAAATCTTTTACCGGAAATGTCGCAATACCCACCTTCATCATATTTAAGGACGCCCATCAGGATGGCTAACGATAATAACGTACCCTGCCGTTCCTCTTCCGATAATGACTCAATAATCATTCGACGAAATGCATGATGTGAAGAACTACGCCCAGCTGGACCATAGCCGCCAAAAGCCGTTATTACGGGTAATTTCACCATAATTTATTCTCTCGTGGTCGTGGATTTATTTTATTAAGCAAGTACGATAATTTCAGATATTAGTTTACAAATTACCAACAAAAGCTAATATGAAAATCCAGCCAAAACGCTGACTTTTTTGGCCACGGCAACGATGAGCCACCAAAAATAATAGTAAAAACAGGTATTAATCAAAAATGACAAATACACAAATAGGATTTGTGTTATGTGAACGCATGCTAAGTTCCGGTCTCAGTCTTCCGATTGAAATGTGGAAAGCGGCAGCCAGTAGCTATTTAGCTGAGCAAAAAACAACATCCCACGCAGGCACGCACAAACCGGAGAAGTCACCCTTCAGGCTCTGTCGCCCGGAGAATATTCTGAAGGTGAATACCATTGGCATAAACAGCGAGCCCATCCTGACGCACAGTGGTTTTAGCATTACCGCCGATACCACCCTTGCCGCAGACAGACACTATGACGTTATCTATCTTCCTGCCCTGTGGCGCAATCCTCGCGCGGTGGTCAGACAACAGCCTGAACTTCTGGAATGGCTGACCGAGCAGGCCGCGCGAGGAACCCGCATCGCCGCCGTCGGAACGGGCTGCTGTTTTCTGGCGGAGTCGGGATTGCTAAACGGAAAGCCCGCCACCACCCACTGGCACTACTTCAAACAATTCTCGCGCGACTACCCCAGCGTAAAATTACAGACAAAGCATTTTCTCACTCAGGCCGATAATATTTTCTGCGCCGCAAGCGTTAAGGCCCTGTCCGATCTGACGATCCATTTTATAGAAACGATATACGGGAAACGTGTAGCCACCCATACTCAACGGACATTTTTCCATGAAATTCGTAGCCAGTTTGAACGTCAGTGTTACAGTGAAGAAAACAAACCCCATCCGGATGAAGATATTGTTCAAATTCAAATCTGGATAAAAGCCAACTGCGCCTCGGATATATCCATGCAGAATCTTGCAGATATGGCTGGCATGAGTTTGCGCAACTTTAATCGCCGCTTTAAAAATGCCACCGACATGTCCCCACTGCAGTATTTATTAACCGCCAGAATTGAATCCGCCATGACAATGCTGCAATCCACCAATCTGTGTATTCAGGAGATTGCAAATGCGGTTGGATATCAGGATATTGCGCACTTTAATCGCCAGTTTAAGCATAAAACAACGGTTTCACCGGGGGATTACCGTAAGACCGTCCGGGCAAAGATGTTTAGTGCATAAACTGCGGTCATCTCTGATAATGAAAAGATGACCACGAGGAGGCTCAACGTGCAAGGCGTACCGGAACAGTTTAATGATGAAAGAGACAGCGCGCGCTTTCGCCATCTTGCGCAGCTGCCGGGCCTGGAGCTTTATCACGCGCATATTTCTGACTACGCCTTTGAGCCTCACACCCATGAAGCCTTCGGGATCGGCACGATTGAAACCGGTGCCGAACGCTTTCGCTATCGCGGTACCCAGCATCTCGCGGCGGAAAAATCCGTCGTCACCATGAACCCGGACGAGATCCATACCGGCGAATCCGCCACCGAAGGCGGCTGGCGCTACCGGATGGTCTATATCGAACCCGATCTTCTGGAAGAGGTGACCGGCCTCCGGCACTGGTGGTTTAGCGATGTCACGCGTCATGACCCGCTGCGCTCGCAGCAAATCGGCAGGCTGATTTACGGATTGTGGCATACGGACGATCCGCTTGCGCAAAAAGGATTACTGCTGGATCTGATTGAGACCTTCCAGCCGCTGGCCCATCACGCGCCGGTGATTCAGGAAGGCGCGCACCGCTTCGAACGCGTGCGCGAGTACCTGCACGACAACTACATGCACGCCCTGACGCTGGACGAGCTGGCCAGCGTCGTTTCGCTGAGCCCGTACCATTTCCAGCGCCAGTTCAAAGCCCATTTTCACGTTACGCCGCACCAGATGCTGATGGCCATTCGCCTCTGGCGCGCTAAAGCGTTCCTCACCCACGGCATGCCAGCCGCCGAAGTGGCAGCCGCGACCGGGCTGACCGACCAGTCCCACTTAACCCGCGCGTTTACCCGCCGCTACGGCATTACGCCCGTGCGCTACCAGAAGCAGGTCACCCGGCGCTAATGCGCAATCTCATACAATACGCACGCATTTTCCCCTCCTACACTGCATGCAGCGTAAATACCTGTGGATGGAAAAATGATTAGTGGAGTGTTGTATGCCCTTCTGGCCGGGATGATGTGGGGGCTGATTTTTGTCGGCCCATTAATCGTGCCCGAGTATCCGGCAATACTGCAGTCGACCGGACGCTATCTGGCGCTCGGGCTGATTGCTCTGCCCCTGGCGTGGCTGGGACGCGCGCGCCTGCGTCAGCTCAGCCGTCAGGACTGGGGCACCGCGCTAGCGCTGACCATGATGGGCAATCTTATCTACTACGTTTGCCTTGCGAGTGCCATTCAGCGTACCGGTGCGCCGGTATCTACCATGATTATCGGCACGCTGCCGGTCGTCATCCCCGTCTTTGCTAACCTGCTCTACAGCCACCGCGATGGCAAACTGGCGTGGTCAAAAATGGCGCCGGCGCTGGTATGCACCGCCGTGGGGCTGGTATGCGTCAATATTGCAGAGCTGCGTCACGGGCAGGCGGATGTTGACCTGTGGCGTTACGGCTCTGGCATTGTGCTGGCGTTCATTTCCGTGGCGTGCTGGGCATGGTATGCCCTGCGCAACGCGCGCTGGCTGCGGGAGAACCCGGACAAGCACCCGATGATGTGGGCGACGGCGCAGGCGCTGGTCACGCTGCCCGTCTCGCTGGTGGGCTATGCCGGGGCGTGCATCTGGTTAGGCCATCAACAGCCAGACTTCGCCCAACCCTTCGGGCCAAGACCCTGGGTTTTTATCGGCCTGATGGTTGCGATTGCGGTGCTGTGCTCATGGGTGGGCGCGCTGTGCTGGAACATTGCCAGCCAGAAGCTGCCGACGGTGATTTTAGGGCCGCTGATTGTCTTCGAAACCCTGGCCGGACTGCTTTATACCTTCCTGATGCGCCAGAGCTTACCGCCGTTATTCACGGCCTGCGGGATCGCGCTGCTGGTGGTGGGAGTGGTGATGGCGGTAAGAGCGAAGCCGGAAAAACCGAGGGTCGTTCCGGCTTCGGAGATGTGAGCATTGCCCAGCGGCGCTGCGCTTGCAGGGCCTACAAAATCGTAGGCCCGGTAAGGCGTAGCCGCCACCGGGCAAGCCCTTAAAACGTTTCCCAGTTCCCTTCAGACGCCGCCGCTACGGGCTGCGCTTTAGGTACATAGGTTTTCACCGGCGCCGCTTTGACCGCCTGGTTGCGGGTGATTTTGAACACCGCCACCGCTTCGTTCAGGCGGGCAGCCTGATCTTCCAGCGCCGCCGCCGCGGCCGCAGATTCCTCTACCAGCGATGCGTTCTGCTGGGTCACGCGGTCCATCTCGGCTACCGCCTGGCCCACCTGGTCAATACCGCGGCTCTGCTCGTCAGAGGCCGAGGCAATTTCGCCCATGATGTCGGTGACGCGGGTGACCGCATTGACGATCTCCGCCATCGTCTCCCCGGCTTCGTTAACCAGCTGGGAGCCCGCGTTCACGCGCTCGCCGGAATCATCGATCAGCGCTTTGATCTCTTTCGCCGCCTGGGCGCTGCGCTGGGCGAGAGTACGCACTTCCCCAGCCACAACCGCAAAACCACGGCCCTGCTCGCCCGCGCGCGCCGCTTCCACCGCCGCGTTCAGCGCCAGAATGTTAGTCTGGAAGGCAATACCGTCGATTACGTTAGTAATTTGCGCGATTTTACTGGAGCTGGTGGCGATTTCGTCCATCGTACGCACCACGCCTTCAACCACGTTACCGCCCTTCTTCGCCGTAGAGGAGGCGTCCAGCGCCAGACGGGAAGCCTGACGCGCGTTATCGGCGTTCTGCTTCACGGTTGCCGTCAGCTGTTCCATGCTGGCTGCCGTCTCTTCCAGAGACGCGGCCTGCTGCTCGGTACGGGAAGAGAGGTCGTTGCTGCCGGCAGAAATTTCACCGGCACCGGTGTAGATGGTATCCGCACCTTCACGCACCACGCCCACGGTGTTCGCCAGCGAGGTCTGCATCTCCTGAACGTTACGCGCCAGGATAGCCATCTCGTTCTTACCTTCAGCCTGAATCGGCTGGGTTAAATCTCCCGCCGCAATGGCGCGAATATGGTTAATCACCTCTTCCAGAGGCAGCAGCAGCACGCGGCGCATGGCTACCCAGCTGGAAATAATCACCACAATCACCAGCAGCATAACCGCAGAGAGGATCCACAGGATGCGCTTGTAGTCGCTTTCATTGTCCTGGATGCCTTTATCGGTAAGCGTTGCCTGCGCTTCGCGCCATTCACGGTAAACCGCCTGCATCGCGGTCTGCTTTTGCTCCGCATTCTGCTTGAACATGTCTTCCAGATTGCCCTGGCTCAGCAGGACGTTCATTTGCGTCAGCGTTGCAGAGTAAATGCGGTACTGCTCTTCAAGCCGGTTAGCCAGGTTCTCGTCCAGGCCCGGCGTATTTGGCAGGGCATAGTATTTATCGTAATGGACCTGCGCATCGGCGAGCAGATTTTTCGCCGTGTTGACCAGCTCATTAAGCTGCCCACCGTTAATCTGAGAGGCCATGCTGCTTTGCAGACGCAGCATCCCGCGGTTCAGCGTCACGCGCGCCTGGTTCAGGCTGATCCACGCATCGGTAAACTCCGCCACGTTCTTGCTGGAGAGCTGCGACACGGTGAAGTTGTCTTTATCGTTATTCAGCGCGTTGATAAAGATACCCGCGGAAATCACTTGCATGATGCCGAGCACAAGCAGCACCGAAATCAGAAGGGTAATGACTTTTATACGTTTAAACATGCGTTGCCTTTGTTATATGCAGGTTTGTCTGACGTGGATATATCGGCAGGCGCGGCGGGTTGTTTACTGTTTCTACACCTTTAAAAAGTTTCTAAACCACTTTCCTAAGTCCATTCAGAGAGTTAAACGGGGTATTTTTTTGTGATCTGCATCTCACTTTCCCCCTTCCCTCTAAAGGGTTATAGCGCTGGCTTAAAGATGTATTTAATATGCATCTTATATTATTAATGACGAGGTAACTGCTATGGCCTTTCGCGACCAACCCCTTGGCGAGCTGGCGCTCTCCATTCCTCGCGCTTCTGCGCTGTTCCGTAAATACGATATGGATTACTGCTGCGGCGGTAAGCAAACCCTGGCGCGTGCGGCCTCACGCAAGGAACTGGACGTTGAGGTGATTGAAGCAGAGCTGGCGCAGCTGGCCGGGCAGCCCGTCGACAAAGACTGGCGAACCGCCCCGCTTGCTGAAATCATCGACCATATCATCGTGCGATACCATGACCGTCACCGTGAACAGCTGCCGGAACTGATCCTGCAGGCAACCAAAGTTGAGCGCGTTCATGCCGACAAACCTTCCGTACCGCGCGGTCTGGCGAAATACCTGACCCTGCTGCATGAAGAGCTTTCCAGCCACATGATGAAAGAAGAGCAGATCCTCTTCCCGATGATTAAACAGGGAATGGGAAGCCAGGCGATGGGGCCTATCAGCGTGATGGAAAGCGAGCACGATGATGCGGGTGAGCTGCTGGAAGTGATCAAACACACCACCCACAACGTCACGCCGCCGCCAGAAGCGTGCACAACGTGGAAAGCGATGTACAACGGCATTAACGAGATGATTGACGACCTGATGGAACACATCAGTCTTGAGAACAACGTTCTGTTCCCGCGGGCATTAGCTGGGGAATAGAAAAACTAAAAACGGCAACCGAAGTTGCCGTTTTGCTTTTACCTTACGCCTGCCATACGTTTCTTACCGATAAACACCCAGCCCAGCCCCAGCGCGATAAACCACAGCGGCGTGACGATGAGTGCCTGACGGGTATCATCTTCCAGCGTCAGCAGAACCAGCACGAAGACGAAGAACGCCATGCACACCCAGCACATCAGCTTGCCCAGCGGCATCTTGTAGATCGATTTTTCATGCAGGTGCGGGCGCTGCTTGCGGTACACCAGGTATGAACAGAGGATGATGGTCCAGACGAACATAAACAGGATCGCAGAGACCGTGGTGATCATGGTGAACGCGCCAATCACGCTTGGGTTCACGTAGAGCATCACCACGCCGCCCAGCAGGCACATGCAGGAGAAGGTCAACCCTTTTGCCGGTACCGCGCGCTTGGACAGCTTGGCGAACGCGCTCGGCGCCACGCCTTCCTGTGCCAAGCCAAACAGCATACGGCTGGTGGAGAACACGCCGCTGTTCGCGGAAGACGCCGCAGAGGTCAACACCACGAAGTTAATCAGGCTCGCGGCAGCAGGCAGGCCTACCAGCACGAACAGCTCAACGAACGGGCTCTTGGTTGGCACCACGGAGCTCCACGGCGTCACGGACATAATGACGATCAGCGCGAAGACGTAGAACATGATGATACGCAGCGGAATAGAGTTAATCGCGCGCGGGAGAGACTTCTCGGGATCTTTGGTCTCCGCTGCCGTCGTGCCCACCAGCTCAATGCCCACGAAAGCAAAAACCGCGATCTGGAAGCCGGCAAAGAAGCCGCTAATGCCTTTCGGGAACCAGCCGCCGTCATTCCACAGATGGGTAAACGACGCCTGAACGCCCGTTGGCGACTGGAAGTGGGTGAGCACCATCACCAGACCCACGACGATAAGCCCGACAATCGCCACGATTTTGATCATCGCGAACCAGAACTCCATCTCACCGAACATTTTAACGGTGGCGAGGTTAAGGCTCAGCAGCAGAACAATGACCGCCAGCGAGGCGACCCAGTCCGACAGCCCCGGGAACCAGAACTGCGCGTAGGCGGTAATCGCCACGACGTCCGCCATACCGGTGACGACCCAGCAGAACCAGTAGGTCCAGCCGGTGAAATAGCCCGCCCACGGCCCGAGCAGGTCAGAAGCGAAGTCGCTAAAGGATTTGTATTCGAGGTTCGAGAGCAGCAGTTCACCCATTGCACGCATCACGAAGAAGAGCATAAAACCGATGATCATATAAACGAATATGATCGACGGCCCGGCGAGACTGATGGTTTTGCCTGACCCCATAAACAGCCCGGTACCGATGGCACCCCCAATCGCAATGAGCTGAATATGACGGTTTGTGAGATTGCGCCGTAGCGACTGTTCAGACGACGCCTCTTCGTCGGCGACGACTTTGACCTGATCTACCATGTGATATTTTCCTGTTTATGCCTGTCTGTGTTGTTAAGGCTCTTCTGGCCTTTAAATACGTCAAAAGATGACGTTCCCTTGTAAGGGCTAATCGATATTAGGTAAGAATCGGCGGGATGAATACTATGATTTAGATATTATGTTAATAATATGTTGAAAGTGAGTGTCATATCACTCATACAGCGCGAAACAGCTCACAAAAATACACGCAACAGTTTCGTTTGCAAGATAAAATGTTGATAGCACCGTAACTATAGGTTTTTACACTATTTTCCTCTCCCCTACCGGGGAGAGGAAATAAGAAAATTCGATTACAGAATTTCCAGCAGCTCGACTTCAAAGACCAGGGTGCTGAATGGCGGGATGGACGCGCCAGCGCCGCGCTCGCCATAGGCCAGGTTATGCGGGATAGTCAGTTCCCATTTGGAACCGACCGGCATCAGGGTCAGAGCTTCGATCCAGCCTGCGATCACGCCGTTGACCGGGAATTCAGCCGGTTCGCCGCGCGCCACGGAGCTGTCGAACACGGTACCGTCGATCAGTTTACCGGTGTAATGCACGCGAACGTGGTCGGTACGCGCCGGGATTGCGCCGTCGCCCTGATTGATCACGCGGAACTGCAGACCGGATTCGGTGCTGTTCACGCCTTCACGCTCGCGGTTCTCTTCCAGATATTTCACACCTTCGGCTGCCATCTCTTCGAAGCGCGCGCGACGCACGGCGTCAGCACGTTCGTGGATTTCACGCAGCGCACGGTGCACAACGTCTACCGGAACGGCAGGCTGTTTGCCTTCCAGCGCGTCAGCGATACCCGCCACCAGCGCTTCAGGTAACAGACCTTCCAGGCCGGATTCGCTCAGCTGCTGTCCTACCTGCAAGCCGATACCGTAACTTGCCTGCGCTTCGATAGTGTCAAAAGTCGGGGTGGTCATGGGTTTTCCTTCCATCACATTTAAAGTAGCGGGCAGCATATCAGCCATGCCCTTATGGGTAAAACTTTGTCTGAAGTTAAGGTGACAAACCGCGACGAAACAGAAACAATAGAGATAACCAGGATTAATCCCGAACTGATGTCACGGATGTCGGGTTTACTACGCCGTTCAGGCAGTTAGCAAACTATACTTCGGGGCACAGGATAAAAAATACGCGGAGCAGGAGGAGTGCCATGCCCGGGCGATTTGAACTGAAACCTACCCTGGCGAAAATCTGGCAGGCGCCGGACAATTTTCGCATCATGGACCCGCTGCCTCCTCTGCATCGCAGAGGGATCATCATTGGCGCGCTGATGGTGATCGTGGGCTTCCTGCTTCCTTCCGGGGGCGATGATGTCGAT
Organism: Enterobacter sp. 302C9; assembly: GCF_034106085.1. Classification (NCBI taxonomy): domain Bacteria; kingdom Pseudomonadati; phylum Pseudomonadota; class Gammaproteobacteria; order Enterobacterales; family Enterobacteriaceae; genus Enterobacter; species Enterobacter sp. 302C9. The sequence goes on along the minus strand of NZ_JAWNBW010000013.1, from coordinate 56,596 downwards.
ACCGCACCCGTCACCCGCAATGCCCAACTGGACATTCAGTCGCAGACGCGGCCGCAGCCTGACGCACAGCCGATGCAGACGCAGCTTGTGACCCCGTCTAACGATCCGGGTCAGGTCGCGCCGGTTGAGCCAGAACCTATTCAGGATGAACAGCCGCAGGATCAAGCCGCCGCCCCGTCTCAGCCTCAGACGCAACAGCCTACCGGCATTGAGCAACAGTGGCGTTCCTATCGCGTAGAGCCGGGCAAAACGCTGGCACAGCTGTTCCGCGACCACAACCTGCCGCCAACCGACGTGTATGCCATGGCGAAGGTGGAAGGTGCGGGTAAGCCGCTCAGTAACCTGCAGAATGGACAGATGGTACAGGTTCGCCAGAATGCCAGCGGGGTGGTGACAGGGTTAACGATTGATACGGGAAGTGGACAACAGGTGCTGTTTACCCGCCAGCCAGACGGCAGTTTTATCAGGGCGCGTTAAGACCCGGTTCTCTAAAAAGCAAAACGCCGGCACAAGGCCGGCGTTTCAACGTGAGCAGAGTAAAAAATTACTCAGCTACAACGTTAACAACCAGTTTAGCGAACACTTCGCTGTGAACCTGGAAGTCAACTTCGTGCTCACCAGTGGTACGCAGAACGCCGTTCGGCAGACGAACTTCGCTCTTAGCCACTTTAACGCCTGCTGCAGAAACTGCATCAGCGATATCGCGAGTACCGATGGAACCGAACAGTTTACCTTCGTCGCCTGATTTAGACGCGATGGTAACGGTGCCCAGTGCGTTGATTGCTTCAGCGCGAGCGTTAGCAGCCGCCAGAACGTCAGCCAGTTTGGCTTCCAGTTCAGCGCGACGTGCTTCGAAAAACTCTACGTTTTTCTTGGTAGCTGGAACAGCTTTACCCTGTGGAACCAGGAAGTTACGTGCGTAACCCGCTTTAACGTTAACCTGATCACCCAGGCTGCCCAGGTTTGCTACTTTATCAAGCAGAATAACTTGCATTACCTTATCCTCTTAAAGTCGTATTAATGGACCGTGCCCGATTACTGATGACGATCAGTGTACGGCAGCAGGGACAGGTAGCGAGCGCGTTTGATAGCGCGAGCCAGCTGACGCTGGTATTTTGCACGAGTACCGGTGATACGGCTTGGGACAATCTTACCGCTTTCGGTGATGTAGTTTTTCAGCGTTGCGATATCTTTATAGTCGATCTCTTGAACGCCTTCCGCGGTGAAACGGCAGAACTTGCGACGACGGAAATAACGTGCCATATGGCTAGTCTCCAGAATCTATCAAATCAATCTGCTCGGCATGCAGAACCATTTTGCTCAGGCCGTTCTTTGCCTTGTGGCAAGAGATGAACCCCTGAACGATTACTGCGCTACCGACCGTTAAACTGTGAGTAATGGCCTGGTTTTCGTGTCCGCTAATAATAACGGGCATTTGGCACCACGCCTGCCGGTGAAACCCGGCTTCCTCTTGCACAGAACGATGCTCAAGCACGAACTGGCAATGCGGAATTCCTGATGGACTGACCTTTCGAAGGGGAGCCCTGCATACGATGCCGGACAACGCCAGACGGTTGGTCATCAGAAATTACTCTTCAGAATCCCCAGCATCAGAATCATCTGCGGTTTCGTTTGCGAAATCATCGCGACGCTCACGGCGCTCGTCTTTCGCTTTAACCATCGGAGATGCTTCGGTAACTGCGTTTTTGGTACGCATAACCATGCTGCGGATAACGGCATCGTTGAAGCGGAAGGTAGTTTCCAGCTCATCGATCACTTCCTGCGGCGCTTCAACGTTCATCAGAACGTAGTGTGCTTTGTGCAGTTTGTTGATCGGGTAAGCCAGCTGACGGCGGCCCCAGTCTTCCAGACGGTGGATCGTACCTTCTGCACCAGTGATGGCAGCAGAGTAACGCTCGATCATACCCGGAACCTGTTCGCTCTGGTCAGGATGGACCATAAAAACGATTTCGTAATGACGCATCGAATTGCTCCTTACGGATTATTCAGCCTCCTGTCTGGGTCAGCCGAGGCCCGGGGAGGCAAGGAACGTGTTAAAGGTCGGCTGAAAAATTGACGCGTCATAATACTTGCGCGCCCCTGGAAACTCAAGCTGATTGCACAAATAATTCGCACAAAGCGCGAAGCGGGTCTAAGTGGGTGATTTAAAATTGGTCACACCCGGAAGCGTTGTTTTTTTGAACAACTGCATCAGAAATGGTCACGCATCCCCGCCGGATGAGTGATTACACTTTAATCAGAGATCGCCTGAATTAAAGAAGGAGCATCCCCCCTCTCGCAGCACGTAGTCGTGGAGCGCATATCATGAAAAAAATCGCATTAGCCATAATGGCGGCGCTTTTGCTCAGTGCAAACGCGATGGCAGCCATCAAGATAGACAGCCGACAGGCCAGAAACATGGATGATGTGCAAAGCTTGGGCGTAATTTACATCAATCATAATTTCGCCACGGAAAGTGAAGCAGATCAGGCATTAAACGCAGAAACCGATGCGCAGGGCGCAACCTATTACCACGTGATATTAACCCGTGAGCCCGGCAGCAACGGCAACATGCACGCCAGTGCAGATATTTACCGATAACGCTTTAACGCTAGCACCAGGAAAGCCAACAACGAGAACATAGCCATAGTTGACGTTGCCCCCTGCCCGGGGGCTTTTTTTGTGAATGGCTCCGGAATACCACCGGTCAAATAGCCCCTCAAAGATCCTCCACAAGCGGGAAGATAAGGACATCAAAGTCCTGCGCGTTTACAGGTGCTGGCGGAAAAACGCCACCGTGGCGTCCAGCGCCGTTGGCGTAATGCGGTGGCGGACGCCCGGTTCCCACAGGCAGGTCAGATTAGCGTCCAGCCCTTCATTCATTAACGCCTGCTGCAGACGGAAGGTTCCCTCGGGCGGGACCACATCATCCGCGTCACCGTGCCACAGCAGCAGCGGGCGATCGGCCACGCGCGGTAATGCCCGGGTCACTTCCCACTCTGCCAGCGTCGCGGTCATTTCCGTTAAATCCTGAGGGGGGAAAAGGGTCTTCGCCAGCGAAGTAAAATAACCCGAGCCCATCAGACAGGCGACAGACTTCACTTCAGGATGATGCGTCATAATCCCCAGCGCCGTCATACCGCCCATCGATGCCCCGGCTACCGCCAGACGATTGTCGGCCACCAGCCCTGCCTCATAAAGCGCATCGCGCAGCCCGGAAAACTCGGTCAGACTCCCGTGCAGAATCTGCCAGAACTGCCCCAGCCGCGCCTGTTCATTACCCGTAAAGCGTGCGCCGTGGTCGGGTGCATCTGGCATCACCACGCGAAAACCCGCCTGCGCCAGCGCTACCGCAAAATAACTGTAAACCAGCTTCGATGAGGTAAACCCATGATAAAAAATCACAACAGGCAGCGGTTTATCACGTTTACCCGCTGGCATCGCGTGTAAAATTTCATGGTCGCCGAGGTGGCGTATTTCAATTTCAATCATTGTCGACCCTGTGCGAATCTATGATTCATAATGTTGAGAACTGGGTTACGCTTTCGCGTCATTTTCATTCGAAATATACGTCCCAGATAACACTTCGGGAACATTCCCCCAAAACTAAATTCACAGCCAACTACACTATGGCTATCAGGAAACGAGATATGGTTATGCGCAGGTTTGCTGCTTTATTGCTGGTGTTTCTGCTGAGTGGCTGTAGCGCGCTGCAGGGAACGCCGCAACCCGCTCCACCGGTCGCCGATCATCCACAGGAGATTCGTCGTAATCAGACGGAAGGATTACAACGAATGGGCACCATCTCCGCGCTGGTTCGCGGCTCTCCGGATGACGCAGAATCGGCAATAAAAGCACAGGCCGTCGCCGCCAAAGCAGATTATTACGTCATCATTATGATCGACGAAACCATCATAACGGGACAGTGGTACTCACAGGCCATTTTGTACCGCAAATAATGGTTTTCCTTTGAACGAGATTTACACTGCTTTGCGTCCATAGACATTTTCCTGTCCACAATAAACTCCACGCCCGCATCAATGGAAGGGAGTTTATTAGCGAAGGATTGCCCGGCGGATACCGGATATATGTGAAATGGAGCTGACGATGAAACGAACTCTTGCTTTGACCTCACTGTTGCTCTCAGCAGGCCTGCTGAGCACCACCGCGCAGTCAGCAGAATTCGCCAGTGCTGATTGTGTGACTGGCCTGAATGAAATTGGCCAGATCTCCGTGAATAATATCTCGGGGAGCCCGCAAGACGTTGAACGTGTCGTGGCATTAAAGGCCGATGAGCAGGGTGCTTCATGGTATCGCATCATCCAGATGCAGGAAGATAACCATATCGATCGCTGGCGGGTACAGGCCATTCTCTACGTGTAAACTCCCTCCTGATAAAAGCCACTTATTTTTAGTGGCTTTTCGTTTTTGCAAATTTTTTATCTTATATAAAACCAATAAAGAACAATTGAATAACATTTTGTTACATTAAAACAGTAAACGTAATCTCCGCTCTGCCGTTGAAGAACCATAACTTTTCAATGATGAGCAATTTATGATCAACTTTTTCCGCCGTGCGGGCCTGGGGTCGAAACTCTCGCTGCTGACTGGCGTCAGTGTCGCCACGCTGTTTCTGCTATTCACTTTTCTGCTCAGCCAAAAAGCCAGCCAGCAGCTTGAAGCCCTTGCGGTCGAAGATCTGCATAATCAGTCCACCGGCATGGTCGACATGGTGCAGATGTTCAACACCAGCCTGAGTGAAGAGGTTGAGAGCTATACCCGTCTGTTTACCACCTTTTTACCGCAGCCCCTGAACATTGATAATTCCCAACACCAGACGATTAACGGACTTAGCGTTCCGCTTCTGAAAGGCGGAGACACCGGGCTGCATGAAAATAACACCCTTTCGGACGAGTTCCTGAACCGTACGGGAGCCATTTCGACGCTGTTTGTACGCAGCGGTAACGACTTTGTGCGCGTAGCCACTTCCCTGCGCAAAGAGAATGGCGATCGGGCAATGGGTACCGTTCTGGATAACGCCAGCCCGGCCTTTGCAGCCGTCAACAAAGGTGAAGTCTACCGCGGCCTGGCGCTGCTGTTCGGCAAACGCTACATCACCCAGTACCAGCCCGTTAAAAACGCCGAAGGGCAGGTCATTGCGATCGTCTTTGTCGGGGTGGACATCACCCACTCCTGGAACGTAATGCGCGAGAAAATCCTCAACCGCCGCCTGGGCGAGAGCGGTCGCTTCTTCGTGCTGGATCGCAGCAACGGCAAAACGCGCGGGCAATACCTGTTCCACGCCAGCGAAGAGGGAAAACTGCCGAAATGGGACGGCGCGACGCAGCAACAGCTTCTGAGTGACAAACCCGGCACGCTGGAGCGTACAAGCGACGACGGCCGGACGCTGAAAATGGCCTATACCCCGCTGCCGGGCTGGAACTGGACTATCGTGGGCGAAGTGGATAAATCGGTGCTGCTCTCAAGCGTTACCGCCATGCGCGATCGCTTCCTGCTGGCCGGCGTAGTCTTGTCCATCCTTTTTGCTGGCCTGTTCGTGGTCATTATTCGCCGCGTGCTGACCCGACCGCTGCGCAACGTGATCCATCTTGCCCGTCAATATGCCGCAGGGGATCTCCGTTCCACCCTGCCCGTGACGCGTCAGGACGAAGTCGGCCAGCTGATCGATGCCATCAACGGCATCGGCGGCGGCCTGCAAAAAATTGTCCTGCAGGTCCGTGAGGCTGCAGGCGAGATCCATTTGGGCACCAACGCGCTGGCCGCCGACACTGGCGAGATTTCAGAGCAGATCAACAAGCAGGCCAGCAGCGTGGAGGAGACGTCCGCCAGCATGGAGCAGCTGGCCGCCACCGTGCAGCAAAATGCCGCCAACATGGAGCAAACGCAGCAGCTGGTGGGTGAAACCTCGCTCGCGGTCCATCAGGGCGGTGAGACGGTCACCCACGCGGTGTCGACCATGGACGACATTCGCGAAGCGTCAAAACGCATCGAAGACATCACGCGCGTGATCGAATCCATCGCTTTCCAGACCAATATTCTGGCGCTGAACGCGGCAGTGGAAGCGGCCCGCGCAGGCGAGCACGGAAAAGGGTTTGCGGTAGTCGCGCAGGAGGTTCGCGCGCTGGCGGGACGCAGCGCTAACGCGGTGAAGGAGATTGAGCAGCTGATTGGCGATACGCTCAGAAAAGTGAGTGAGGGTCATGCGCTGTCTGAACGGACGCGCCTGGCGATGGACGACATCATCATTCATATCGATAACATCAGCCAGCTGGTCACCGAGATTAACCATGCCTCACGCGAGCAGTCCGCCGGGATCGGCCAGGTGAACCTCGCCATGACCCATATTGGCGAAGCGTCGCATATCAATGCCGATCGCATCTCACGCAGCGAACAAACGGCTCAAACGCTGCGCGAGAAGGGTTCACACCTGACCCAGCTGGTGAGCCTGTTCCAGCTAAAAGGCTAACCGACTCTGCCCGTCGCACGCAGCAGCAGGTCGCTTTGCACCTGCTCGCTCATCAGCGTGCCGCCACGGGTATCCAGCATCATACGGCACCACGCCTGCGCCACCGGGGGCGATGCGTGCCGCAGCATCTGGCTTCCGGCACCCAGCAAGAAAAGCTGCTGCGCGATCTCCCGCCCCTGCGCCTCCTGCGGTTTACGCAGTTTTTGCTGAAGCTGTCGCCAGCTGCGGTCGAAGTGTCTGTCCTGCCCTTTCACCTGCGCAAACTCGTCGGCAAGCAGGTCGTGAATACCCGGCTGCTTCGCCAGCACGCGCAGCACGTCCAGGCACATGATATTACCTGACCCTTCCCAGATGCTGTTCACCGGCATCTCGCGGTACAGGCGGGGAAGTTCGCTCTCTTCGCAATATCCATTCCCACCCAGCACCTCCATCGCCTCAGCCACAAACGGGATGCCTGCTTTACAGACGCTAAATTTCGCCGTCGGGGTAAACAGCCGCGCCCAGGCGGCCTCCTGCGGATCGGCACGCTTGTCCCACGCCCGGGCCAGGCGGAACAGCAGCGCCGTGTGCCCCTCCAGCACCAGCGCCATCCGGCTTAATACCTCGCGCATTAAAGGCTGATCGATGAGGTTTTTGCCGAAGGTCTGACGCTGGTGGGCATGGTACAGCGCCACCGAGAGCGCCCGACGCATCAGTCCGTGGCTGCCCAGCGCGCAGTCAAAGCGCGTCAGACCGCCCATTTTGAGGATCTGCCGTACCCCTTCGCCCTCTTCCCCCAGCAGCCAGCCGGAGGCATCAAGAAACTCGGCCTCGCTGCTGGCGTTAGAGCGGTTCCCGAGCTTGTCCTTAAGGCGCTCAAGACGCACGGCGTTGCGCTGTCCGTCAGGCAAAAAGCGCGGCACAAAAAAGCAGGACAGCCCGCCCTTCGCCTGGGCCAGCACCAGATGCGCATCGCTTTGCGGGACGGAGAAAAACCATTTATGCCCCACCAGCCTGTAGCTGCCGTCGCTGCATTTTTCCGCTTTGGTGGTGTTGCTGAGCACGTCCGAGCCGCCCTGCTTTTCCGTCATCCCCATGCCGATCAGCAGGCCGCGCTTTTGCGCACCGGGGGCAAGGTGCGGATCGTAGCGATCGCTGAGCAGTGGCGTCAGCCAGTCGTGAAATGCTTTGGGGAGCGCCTGCTGCAGCAGCGGCGTGGCGGCGAACGTCATGGTGACCGGGCAAAGCGTGCCCGCCTCCACCTGAGCATGAAGCACAAAGCGTGCGGCCCGAGCGACAAACGCCCCTTTACGCGCCTCCTCTTCCCACGCCAGGTTATGCACGCGGTTGGCGCAAAGCCCCTGCATCAGCAAGTGCCATGCCGGATGAAAACGCACGTCGTCCAGCCGCTCTCCGGTGGCGTCATAGCGTAGTAACTCCGGAGGATTAACGTTTGCCAGCCGGCCCAGCTCCAGAGACTCCGCGGTGCCCAACTGCTGCCCGATGCTGGCGAGCAGCTCAAAATCCCACTCGGCTCCTTCACGCGCGACCGCATCGCGCAGGGCGCAGTCCGAGAGGAAAAGGTTGCTATTGGAAAGCGGTGCAGGTTGATTGAAAACGGTATGGGTCTGCCAGTGCATGCTGTCTCCCTCCTTCAGTGGCAATGACGATAAGTATGGACAGACCGCGCGCACGCTGCATGGGAGGGGAGTCACACGTTCACGATCCCGCTGATATCATTCGTGAAATAGCTCACAGAACACAAGAATAAACTATTTCATGACTCCGCTTTTGTTGAATAATTTATTCTTACACCTTAAGTGAGGATCGTTATGCAACCGGACGCGCACAAGCGAGCATTAATTGCAGGCTCCATTGGTAACTTTATCGAGTGGTATGAGTTTGCGGTCTACGGTTTTCTGGCGACCGTCATTGCGAAAAACTTCTTCCAGCTTGAAGGAGAGGCGGGGCTGACCAGCCTGATCCTCACCTACGCCTCGTTTGCCATCGCCTTCTTCTTCCGCCCGCTGGGTGCGGTGGTGTTTGGCCGCATCGGCGACCGGATTGGCCGTAAGCCGACGCTAATTATCGTGCTGGTGCTGATGACGCTCGCTACCGCCGCCATCGGCGTTGTGCCGGTCTACGCCAGCATCGGGATTGCCGCGCCGCTGATTATTACGCTGCTGCGCATCCTGCAGGGGCTGTTCGCGGGCGGCGAGTACGGCGGCGCGGTCTCGCTGATGACGGAGTTCGCCCCGCGCGGCAAGCGTGGGCTCTATGGCGCGTGGCAGTCCTTTACCGTGGCGCTGGGGCTGCTGGCGGGCGCAGGCATCGTGGCGCTGCTCTCCACCCTTCTCACGCCTGAAGCCCTGCACGACTGGGGCTGGCGCATTCCGTTCTTCCTGGCGCTGCCCATGGGCGTTGTGGCGCTGTGGCTTCGCGTCAGTATGGAAGAGACACCGAGCTTTGTGCAGCAGCAGGATAAACCGGCTGTCGCTCAGGCGGATACTGTCGCCACGCTCCGGGCCATCGTGATGGGGATTGGGCGCGTCATGGTCTGGTCTGCGGCGGGGTATACCTACCTGGTGATTATGCCGACCTATCTTCAGTCGGCGCTGCACACCGGGTTCAACCAGGCGCTGTTGATAGCGGTGATTTCGAATATTGGTTTTGCGCTGACCATCATTCCGTCGGGGATCCTGAGTGACCGGATCGGACGCCGCACGGTGATGATTATCGCCACCGCGCTGCTGCTGATCCTCGCCCTTCCGCTGCTGAAAATCCTGCAGGCGGAGTCGAGCACGCTGGCGGTGAAGGCTGTTGTGGTACTGATTGCGGGCGGTCTGGTGGGCATGCTGGCGGGTCCGGGCCCGGCGATGCTGTCTGAGATGTTCCCGACGCGCGTGCGCTATACGGGGCTGGGGCTGGCCTACTCGTTGTCGAACGCGATTTTCTCGGGATGCGCAGGGTTAATTATTACCGGGCTGATTAAGCAGACGGGCAACCTGGATATTCCGGCGTATTACGTGATGGCGACGGCGGTAGTGAGTATTTTCGCGCTGATGACGCTGAGGAAGGACGACCATTTGCGGTCACTGGAGGAGTGAGGTTGTCACCGTCAGGTGCCCTCACCCCGCCCCTCTCCAACGGGGAGAGGGAGAAAACACAAAAGGCCGTCCTGTGGACGGCCTTGCTGTTTATTCTCCGCGCTGACGCACCGCTTCAAACAGGCAGATGCCCGTCGCAACGGAAACGTTCAGGGACGACACGCTGCCCGCCATCGGGATGCCGATCAGCTCGTCGCAGTGCTCGCGGGTGAGACGACGCATGCCTTCGCCTTCCGCACCCATCACCAGCGCCAGACGGCCGGTCATTTTGCTCTGGTACAGAGTATGATCCGCTTCACCGGCGGTACCGACGATCCATATATTCTCTTCCTGCAGCAGACGCATAGTGCGCGCCAGGTTAGTCACGCGGATCAGCGGAACGTTTTCCGCCGCGCCGCAGGCCACCTTCTTCGCCGTCGCGTTCAGCTGCGCGGAGCGATCTTTCGGCACGATCACCGCGTGCACGCCCGCCGCATCGGCGCTGCGCAGGCACGCCCCGAGGTTGTGCGGATCGGTAACGCCGTCGAGGATCAGGAAGAACGGGTTATCCAGCTCGGCAATCAGATCAGGCAGATCGTTTTCCTGATACTGACGACCCGGCTTCACGCGGGCAATGATCCCCTGGTGGACCGCGCCTTCGCTTTTCTCATCCAGGAACTGGCGGTTCGCCAGCTGAATCACCACGCCCTGCGCTTCCAGCGCGTGGATCAGCGGCATCAGACGCTTATCTTCACGCCCTTTCAGAATAAACACTTCCTGAAAACGCTCCGGTGCGCGCTCGAGAAGGGCCTGCACCGCGTGGATGCCGTAAATCATTTCACTCATTGATGGTTCTCGTAATAAGTATTTCCCCTCCCCCCGCTGGGGAGAGGGTCAGGTTGAGGGGAGAATTTACTCCGCCTGCTTTTTCTTGGCCGCGCGCTTCGCTTTGGTGGCGGCAGCGATTTTCTGCGTTTTCGCGGAAGGTTTTTTCGCTGAACGAGCTTCTTTCTTCGCCGCCTTCGGCTTCTGTTTCTTCTCGCCGCGGAACGCGCTGTCCGGCTCGAAGTTTACCTTCTTGCCCGCCTGACGACGTTTACCGCCGCCCGGTTTACCGTTACCGGTTTTTTTCGCCCTTTCACGCTCGGTTTTACCGACGTTACGCGGCGCGCGCTCGCTGGAGATCAGGCTGAAGTCGATCTTACGGTCGTCCATATTCACGGCTTCGACCTTCACTTCCACACGGTCGCCCAGACGGTAGGTCTGGCCGCCAGATTCGCCAATCAGGCGCTGGCCGACCTGGTCGAAGCGGTAGTAGTCGTTATCCAGGCTGGAGACGTGCACCAGACCGTCGATGAACAGCTCGTCCAGACGAACGAAGAAACCAAAGCCGGTCACGCTGGCAATCACGCCTTTGAAGACGTTACCGACCTGATCGAGCATAAAGTCACACTTCAGCCAGTCCGCCACGTCGCGTGTTGCTTCATCGGCACGACGTTCGGCCATGGAGCAGTGCTGACCCAGCTGCAGCATCTCTTCCATCGAATAGTGGTAGCCACCGGTTTCGGTGGTGTTCCCTTTATGGCCCTGCTCCTGCGCCAGCAGATACTTGATCGCACGGTGCAGAGAGAGGTCAGGATAACGACGGATCGGCGACGTAAAGTGGGCGTAAGACTGCAGCGCCAGGCCAAAGTGTCCGCGGTTTTCCGGATCGTAAATCGCCTGCTTCATAGAGCGTAACAGCATCGTCTGCAGCATTTCTGCGTCAGGACGGTCGCCAATGGACTCCAGCAGCTCGGCGTAGTCGCGCGGCTCTGGCTTGTTGCCTCCGGGCAGTTCCAGACCCAGTTCAGCCAGCACGGAGCGGAACGACGTAATGGCTTCCGTGGTCGGCTTATCGTGAATACGGAACAGCGCAGGCTCTTTGGCTTTCTCGACGAAACGTGCCGCCGAGATATTCGCCAGGATCATACACTCTTCGATCAGCTTGTGCGCGTCGTTACGCTGGGTCTGCTCGATACGCTCAATGCGGCGTTCGGCGTTGAAAATGAATTTCGCCTCTTCACTCTCAAACGAGATCCCGCCGCGCTCTTCGCGCGCCTGATCCAGCGTTTTGTAGAGGTTATGCAGCTCTTCGATATGTTTGACCAGCGGCGCGTACTGTTCGCGCAGATCCTGGTCGCCCTGCAGCATATGCCAGACCTTGGTATAGGTCAGACGCGCGTGCGAGCTCATCACCGCTTCGTAGAACTTGTAGCCGGTTAAGCGCCCTTTGGTGGAGATGGTCATCTCGCAAACCATACAGAGGCGGTCAACCTGCGGGTTCAGGGAGCACAGGCCGTTAGACAGCACTTCCGGCAGCATCGGCACGACCTGGGACGGGAAGTAGACCGAGGTACCGCGGCTGCGGGCTTCGTTATCCAGCGGGGTGTGCGGACGGACGTAATAGCTTACGTCAGCGATAGCGACCCACAGGCGCCAGCCACCACCGCGTTTTTTCTCACAGTATACGGCGTCATCGAAGTCGCGGGCGTCTTCGCCGTCGATAGTGACCAGCGGCAGGGAGCGCAGATCCACGCGGCCCACTTTGGACTCTTCCGGCACTTCTTCGCGCAGGCTTTCGATCTGATCTTCAACCGCTTTCGGCCAGATGTACGGAATTTCATGGGTGCGCAATGCCATATCAACGGCCATCGTGGTGCCCATGTTATCGCCCAGTACTTCGACGATTTTACCTACCGCTTTGGTGCGACGGGTTGGGCGCTGGGTGAGTTCCACCACCACCACAAAGCCCATGCGGGCACCCATCACCTCTTCAGGTGGGATGAGGATGTCGAAGCTCAGACGGCTGTCGTCCGGCACCACGAAGCCCACGCCCGCGTCGGTAAAATAGCGGCCGACGATCTGGCTGGTTTTTGGCACCAGAACGCGTACCACGCGCGCTTCGCGGCGACCTTTACGGTCAGCGCCCAGCGGCTGCGCCAGGATCTGGTCGCCGTGGATGCACATCTTCATCTGCTCAGATGAGAGGTACAGATCGTCCTTACGGCCTTCCACGCGCAGGAAGCCGAAGCCATCGCGGTGACCAATGACGGTCCCTTTCAGCAGATCGAGGCGTTCTGGCAGCGCGTAGCACTGGCGGCGGGTAAAGACCAGCTGCCCGTCACGCTCCATCGCGCGCAGGCGGCGGCGAAGGGCTTCAATTTGCTCTTCACCTTCAATGTTTAATTCAACGGCAAGTTCTTCACGATTGGCGGGTTTTTCGCGTTTTGTTAAGTGTTCAATGATGAACTCGCGGCTGGGAATAGGATTCGCGTATTTTTCGGCTTCGCGTTCCTGGAAAGGATCATGTGACATGTCGGTTCCTCCGTTGTCAGCTCCGGTGGAAATTTTCTTCATTCCACCAGCAATAATTTATAAAGCGGTTGATTCTCTTCAACCAAATCGGCCAGCGTGTAGTTATCCAGTTCCATGAGAAAACTTTGCACGGCCTTTGAAAGCGCCTTTTTCAGGCGGCAAGCGGGCGTGATGTGGCAGAACTCGCTGCTGCAGTTCACCAGAGAAAGCGGCTCCAGTTCACGTACCACATCGCCAACACGAATACTCTGTGCCGGTTTACCGAGACGGATCCCACCATTCTTCCCGCGGACGGCAGCAACGTATCCGGCACGACTAAGTTGATTGATTATTTTGACCATATGATTACGGGATACGCCGTAGACCTCTGTCACTTCAGAGATACTGGTCATCTTCCCCTCGGGTAACGACGCCATGTAAATCAGCGCACGTAAGCCGTAATCGGTGAAACTTGTTAACTGCACATCAACCTCAGGAAAAAGGGAAAACGCGGTCAAACCGCAGAGATATTCATTAATGATGATAAACCAGCCAGATAGTTAGCGGCTAATTTATTTGACAGACGGGGCGAAAAAGCGGAGATCCAGGAGCGGTCGCCGGATGGCGCTACGCTTATCCGGCCTACGGGTCTCCCCGCAGGCCAGCAGTCACGAAGATTATGCGTCGAACGGGTCGCGCAGGATCATCGTTTCAGTACGATCCGGGCCGGTAGAAATAATATCGATCGGCACTTCGGTCAGTTCTTCAATACGCTTGATGTAATCCAGCGCCGCCTGCGGCAGGCCACTACGCTCTTTCACACCGAAAGTGGTCTCAGACCAGCCCGGCATGGTTTCGTAGATTGGCTCAATGCCTTCCCAGTCGTCAGCAGCCAGCGGAGTGGTGGTCACTTCGCGGCCATCTGGCATACGGTAGCCTACGCAGATTTTCACTTCTTTCAGGCCGTCCAGTACGTCCAGCTTGGTCAGGCAGAAGCCAGACAGGGAGTTGATCTGCACTGCACGACGCACTGCAACCGCATCCAGCCAGCCGGTACGACGACGACGACCGGTGGTCGCGCCAAACTCGTTACCCTGCTTGCACAGGAACTCGCCGGTTTCATCAAACAGCTCGGTCGGGAATGGACCCGCACCCACGCGAGTGGAGTACGCTTTGATGATGCCCAGTACGTAATCCACATAACGTGGACCCAGGCCAGAGCCGGTCGCCACGCCACCTGCAGTGGTGTTAGAGGACGTTACGTACGGATAGGTACCGTGGTCGATGTCCAGCAGCGTACCCTGCGCACCTTCGAACATGACGAAATCGCCACGCTTGCGCGCCTGGTCCAGCAGATCGGACACGTCAACAACCATACCGGTCAGAATGTCAGCGATCGCCATGACGTCATCCAGCACTTTCTGGTAGTCAACAGCGTCAGCTTTGTAGAAGTTCACCAGCTGGAAGTTGTGATATTCCATCACTTCTTTCAGTTTTTCAGCGAAGGTTGCTTTGTCGAAGAGGTCGCCCACGCGCAGACCGCGACGTGCAACTTTATCTTCGTAAGCCGGACCGATACCACGACCGGTGGTGCCGATCGCTTTCGCGCCGCGCGCTTTCTCACGCGCTACGTCCAGCGCCACGTGATAATCCAGGATCAGCGGGCAGGCTTCGGAGAGCAGCAGACGCTCACGAACAGGGATACCACGGTCTTCCAGACCTTTCATCTCTTTCATCAGCGCAGCAGGAGACAGCACAACGCCGTTACCGATGATGCTGGTGACGTTATCACGAAGAATGCCTGATGGAATAAGATGGAGGACGGTTTTTTCACCGTTGATTACGAGAGTATGGCCTGCGTTGTGACCGCCCTGGTAGCGTACAACATATTTAGCCCGTTCAGTCAGAAGATCAACAATCTTCCCTTTACCTTCGTCACCCCATTGGGTGCCCAGTACGACGACGTTGTTACCCATTTTTTTCAAAATCACCGTTTGCTTAAAAATGGATTCTACCATCGCTTTTTCAGATATACAGCACTTTTTGACCTCAAAATACGCCGATTGCGTCTACTTTTTGATCAGCCAATCGTTTTCCTCAACATGTAGTAGATCACGATGCCCGCAACCACAAGACCGCCGCCAAAACGACGCAAAATATTATCCGGCAGCTGGCTCATCGTGGCGATCATTCGGCGCCAGGCACGCGGATAAAGCATCGGTCCAAGACCTTCCAGCACAAGGACCAAAGCCAGTGCGAGCCAGATCGTTGAATTCATTTTTATTCCTTATAAAAGAAAACCACCGCTCCGTTGGGAGCGGTGGTTTGAATACTCAAACGGGCCTGAGTTTATCGCGTTGCGTTAGTCGGCGTCTTCATATAACGGAAGAAATCGCTGTCCGGGCTGAGCACCATCACATCCTGGTTGCTCTGGAAGCTATTCTCGTAAGCGCGCAGGCTACGGATAAAGGCGTAGAAGTCAGGATCCTGGCTGAAGGCATCCGCGAACAGCTTCGCCGCTTCGGCATCGCCTTCACCGCGCAGGATACGGCCCTGGCGCTCAGATTCCGCCAGCGTCTTGGTGACTTCGTAGTCCGCTGCAGCACGCAGCTTCTCAGCCTCTTCCTGGCCCTGTGAACGGTGACGACGGGCTACCGCTTCACGCTCGGCGCGCATACGGTTGTAAATCGCCTCGGACACTTCAACTGGCAGGTTGATCTGCTTAATACGCACGTCAACCACTTCGATACCCAGCGCAGCCATACTGTTCGGGTTGATCACCGGCACTTTACCGTTGGTCTCCGCCTGAACGCGTTCAGCCGCTTTGGCAATCGCATCATCTGCTGCCGGCGTTGAAACTTCATCTTCAGTGCCCGCTGTACCGGAGTTCAGCGCATCGCGAACTTCCAGGGTCAGACGACCACGGGAGTCGGTCACGATGTCTTTCACATCCAGACGACCAATCTCGGAACGCAGACGGTCAGAGAACTTACGTTTCAGCAGCACTTCTGCCTGAGAAACGTCGCCGCCGCCCGTTGCCAGGAAGTAACGGCTGAAATCGCTGATGCGCCATTTGATATAGGAATCAACGATCAGGTCTTTCTTCTCTTTGGTCACGAAACGGTCGGCCTGGTTATCCATGGTCTGGATACGCGCATCAAGCGTTTTCACGGACTGAATAAACGGTACCTTGAAGTGCAGACCCGGCTCGTAAATCACCGGGCGTTTGTCGCCATCACGCACGACGCTGCTGAACTGGAACTTAATCCCACGCTCGCCTTCTTTCACCACAAAGATCGAGGTATAAAGCGCGACCAGTACGATGACGATGATCGCAATAACTGACTTACGCATCCTTATTCCCCCTGACGCTGGTAGTCGTTACGCTGCGCGTTAGCACGGCGTTGGTCCATAATGTCACCATCGTTCGAAGAAGGCGTTGTGTTCGTGCTGGCGCTGCCTGTTGAGGCTGGCGGCAGACGCAGCAGGTTGTTCGCGCCGCTGGTGTCGCCTTTCGCTGCTGGCGCAGAACCGCCTTTCAGCATCTGATCCAGCGGCAGAACCATCAGGTTCCCGCCTTTATTGTCGTTAACCAACACTTTGCGGGTATGGCTCAGCACTTTTTCCATGGTCTCGATATAGAGACGCTCACGGGTAATTTCCGGTGCCGCTTTATATTCCGGCAGGATCTTCGCAAAGCGAGCCACTTCACCCTGAGCTTCCAGGATGGTCTGCGTTTTATACGCGCGCGCTTCTTCCAGAATACGCTGCGCCTGACCGTTAGCGCGTGGCTGAACTTCGTTGGTGTACGCTTCTGCTTCACGGATGTACTGCTGTTCGTTTTCACGGGCAGCAATCGCATCGTCAAACGCGGCTTTCACCTCTTCCGGCGGACGTGCAGCCTGGAAGTTGACGTCCAGCAGGGTAATACCCATGTTGTACGGACGAATGGTCTCTTCCAGCTCGCGCTGGGTATCGCTACGAATAACGGTACGACCTTCGGTCAGGATACGGTCCATGGTGTATTTACCGATCACACCGCGCAGGGCGCTGTCGGTCGCCTGACGCAGGCTGTCATCGGCGCTGGTCACGCTAAACAGATAACGCTCAGGATCGGTCACGCGGTACTGCACGTTCATCTCAACGCGCACCACGTTTTCGTCAGAGGTCAGCATCACGCCAGAGGCGGCCAGTTCACGGACGGATTCCACGTTTACCGCGGTCACATCGTCAATGAAGGTCGGCTTCCAGTTCAGACCCGGCTCTACCAGATGGCTGAACTTACCGAAACGGGTGACTACGCCGCGTTCTGCTTCTTTAATGGTGTAGAACCCGCTGGCTGCCCAGATGATGACTACCGCAGCGGCCACGATGCCCACTACGCGGCCACCCATTGGCGGGCGCGAACTCTGAGTGGAATTGCCACCCGAGCCAGAACCTTTTCCTCCGCCAAGGCCACCAAGCTTCTTGCTCAGTTTGCGAAAGATATCATCCAGATCCGGCGGCCCCTGCTCGCGACCACCTTTGTTGCCATTTCCCTCAGAGTTGCCGCCAGGTTTGCTGCTTCCCCACGGGTCGCGGTCTTGTCCGTTATTACCGGGCTGATTCCACGCCATGTATATGCTCCATATTTGTTATGCAAGGGCGAATTATTCAGGCATCCCCTTTCTGATCAGACGATATAGTCGACCAGCGCAGGTTCTTGTTTACAGAGGCGACGCCAGTCAACGATCGGCATACGCACCTGCATCCCCACGCTGCCGTCATCCTCCATCCACTCTTTTTCTATCGCCTGAAGCTGATAAAACCGGCTGCGCAGCCTGCCTTCCTGTGGCGGCAGTCGCAGCGTGTGCTGAGCTACCTCACCGGAAAGACGTTCTGTCAAAGCCTGGAAAAGCAGTGGCACACCAATACCGGTCTGGGCAGAAAGCCAGACCCGAATCGGTTTGTTTTCTTCATCTCTGTCGATACGCGGTTCGAAATCGTCCAGCATATCGATCTTGTTCATGACCAACAGCGTTGGGATCTCGTGGGCGTCGATCTCTTCGAGTACCACGTTGACCGCGTCGATGTTCTCCTGCACGCGCACGTCTGCCGCATCAATCACGTGCAGCAGCAGAGTCGCCTGTCGCGTCTCCTGCAGGGTGGCTTTAAACGCCGCCACCAGGTCATGCGGCAGGTGGCGGATAAACCCTACGGTATCCGCCAGCACCGTTTCACCGACGTCTGCAACGTCAATACGGCGCAGCGTAGGGTCCAGGGTCGCAAACAGCTGGTCTGCGGCATACACCTGGGCCTCGGTTATCTGGTTAAACAGGGTGGATTTACCGGCGTTGGTATAGCCCACCAGCGACACCGTCGGGATGTCGGCTTTGGTTCGCGCCCGACGCCCCTGTTCACGCTGTTTCTCTACACGTTCCAGACGTGAAAGGATCTGGGTAATTCGGCCACGCAGCAAACGACGGTCGGTTTCGAGCTGGGTTTCACCCGGGCCGCGCAAACCAATCCCGCCTTTTTGTCTTTCAAGGTGTGTCCAGCCACGCACCAGACGCGTTGCCAGATGGCGCAGCTGCGCCAGCTCAACCTGCAGTTTCCCTTCGTGGGTACGTGCACGCTGAGCAAAAATATCTAAAATCAAACCCGTGCGATCGATAACACGGCATTCGCAAAGGGCTTCCAGGTTGCGCTCCTGGGCTGGAGACAGCGCATGATCAAACAACACGACTGACGCGCCGGTTGCTTTTACGGCATCCGCAATTTCGACTGCTTTACCTTCACCAACAAAATACTTTGGGTGCGGCGCTTTACGGCTACCGGTAATCACCTGCATTGCTTCGACACCGGCGGAAGAGACCAGAGATTCAAACTCCTGGAGGTCTTCCATATCTTTGTCTTGCGAAAAATAGATGTGTACCAGCACCGCCTGCTCACCGGCATCATAACGGTCAAACAAGCGTAAACCTCTCTAAAAAGATCAGCGGGGAACGCAGGATCCCTGGCTCCCCGTGTGGATAACAGTGCGAAACCTTATTCGGTCTCGTCGCTGTCCTGCGCCGGCGTTGAAGAACCCTGCGCGCTGCTGCCATGATGGTAGTTACTACCAGTGCCGCCGCCAGCGTTATTGCTGTGATGAGATACCGGACGGGACGGAACAACAGTAGAAATAGCGTGCTTGTAGACCATCTGACTGACCGTGTTTTTCAACAGAATCACAAACTGATCGAAAGACTCAATCTGACCTTGCAGCTTAATACCATTCACCAAATAAATAGAAACTGGAACACGTTCCCGACGCAATGCGTTCAGGAACGGATCTTGTAAAGATTGCCCCTTAGCCATTCTATCTTTTCCTTATATGCTTGTTTTGTACTTAGAACCTTGCGATTCTGAAAAATTGCGCACGATACGTCTCAATTGTACACATTCAGTGAGCGATATCACCAACAACCTCAATCACTTCGTTTAACGCCTGTTGCGGTTTTTCACTGTCTAACCAGTGAACCCCCTCCCAACCGCGCAACCAGGTGATCTGGCGCTTCGCTAACTGTCTCGTGGCGCAAACACCTCTATAAACCATTTCATCGTATGAAATCTCACCTTCAAGATACGACCACATCTGGCGGTATCCCACACAACGAATGGAAGGCATGTCCGTATGCAAATCTCCACGGGCAAATAGCGCCCGCACTTCTGCTTCAAAATCTGAAGCTAACATCTGATGAAAACGCTGCTCAATTCGCTGATGGAGCAGTTCACGGCTCGCCGGGGCGATGGCGAACTGATGCACCTGATACGGCAGAGCGTCTCCTGACGTTTGCGTCAGTTCCGTTAAAGTTTTACCCGAAATGAAAAAAACTTCCAGTGCCCGGGAAAGCCTTTGCGGATCATTTGGATGGATCCGTGCTGCAGCAACCGGGTCAATCTCCGCCAGTTGCTGATGCAAAACGTCCCAACCCAGCTCTGCCGCCTGCTGCTCAATTTTCGCTCTTATTTCCGGATCCGCGGATGGCAGAGGTGACAACCCCTCCAGCAACGCCTTGAAATAGAGCATGGTTCCGCCAACCAACAGCGGTATACGTCCCGCCGCCGTTATCTCGGCCATTTCGGCTAAGGCATCCCGGCGGAAATCCGCTGCGGAATAGGCCTGAGCCGGGTCGAGAATATCCAGCAAACGGTGCGGTGCCGCACGCAACTCTTCTGCGTCAGGCTTCGCCGTGCCGATGTCCATCCCCCGGTAGATGAGGGCGGAGTCGACGCTAATCAACTCTACAGGCAAAACTTTACGCAACTCAATGGCTAGCGCCGTTTTGCCGGAGGCCGTTGGGCCCATTAAAAAAATTGCCTTAGGCAGGCTCGCCTTACTTGCGTCAATCATGTTTCAGGGCGTTCATCGCCGTTTGTAAATCAACAGGTTGTAATAACCCACCCGGCGGCGTTTTCACCAGATGCGGACAGAGGCGTTCTACCTCCGCCAGCACGCTAATGGCCTGCGCCATACTCCACGGCGCGTGTTCGCTTGCCAGATGGCGGGCGATCCACTGCGCGGTGTTGGCGGCATCAAACGACGTTTGCTGCGCCAGGTAGCCTATCAGTTCAGGAATCAAGTTTTGTAAATTTTGTTGGCGTAAGGGTAAAGGCACTGCACGAATTGTCACATGTTGTGGTTCGAGCACAGTTTCAATACCCATTTGCGCCAGCTGCGGCTCTGCGCGCTGCAATACCCTCGTTTCATCAGGGGATATTTTCAGGCGAACCGGAATTAATAACGGCTGCGCGCAGGCTGCATTTTCGCCTGGCGTAAGCTGCACCTGCTTGAGCCAGCGTTCGGCGACCGGCAGGGCCAGAAGCATCAGTTTGCCGTCACGCTCAAGCAGCGCCATATCCGGCGCGATAATCGTCAGCACCCGGCCAAAACTCTGGCTATGGCCGTCCAGAGAAGGCTGAGCGGGCGGAATGTGCTCTTTTCGCTCCACGGCGGGCGTTTCCAGCAGCTTGCGGTACAACGCTCCCTGCTGCTTCTGATAGCCCGGCTGGGCATTCGGGTAGTTCGCGCCCGTTGGACGCGGTGCGCTCCCGGCCTGGGAGAAACGCGGAGCTTCCGGTTCACGCGCGACGGCAGGCTCAGCAAAATGGTTGCGCCCTGCCGCTACACGGTTTTCAGGCAGCGGACGCGGCGCAGGGGCGTCCTTCTCCAGCGGCAGAGTTGGCGCTGCCTGCTGCTGTAACACGGCGGCCACGCCCTGATAAATGAAGTCGTGAACCAGACGCGACTGGTGGAAACGCACCTCATGCTTGGCAGGATGAACGTTTACATCCACCTGATGGGGGTCGATTTCCAGATAAAGGACGAAAGCTGGCTGCTGATCGGCCCCGAGTTTGTCTTCGCAGGCCTGGCGAATCGCGTGATTGATGAGACGATCGCGCATCATGCGCCCGTTCACGTAGCAATACTGAATTTCAGAGAACGCAGCACTGCTCGCGTTTGGATCGGCAACCCAGCCGCGTAAAGCCAGATCGCCGTGCTGCCACTCAATGGCCAGAGCCTGTTCCAGAAACGGCGTCCCGCAGATAGCGCCCAGGCGACGCTCTTTCTGTCCGCCTTCCGCCACCGCGCGGTACTGGCGCATCACCTTACCGTTATGGCTGAGGTTGATGGCGACATCGAAACGGGCCAGCGCAATACGGCGGATGATCTCATCGATATGGCCGAACTCGGTCTTCTCGGTACGCATAAACTTGCGTCGGGCGGGGGTGTTGTAGAACAGATCCAGGACTTCCAGCGTCGTGCCGACAGGGTGCGCCGCGGGTTTGACCGTCACATCCATATCGCGCCCTTCGGCGTAAGCCTGCCAGGCTTCCTGCTGTTCAGCGGTACGGGAGGTCAGCGTTAAGCGC
The DNA here is from genome assembly GCF_034106085.1 of Enterobacter sp. 302C9. Taxonomy (NCBI): domain Bacteria; kingdom Pseudomonadati; phylum Pseudomonadota; class Gammaproteobacteria; order Enterobacterales; family Enterobacteriaceae; genus Enterobacter; species Enterobacter sp. 302C9. The sequence continues at coordinate 34,813 of NZ_JAWNBW010000013.1, read as the reverse complement.
GAAACCGAGCTAATACTGGCCAGCGCTTCGCCGCGAAAACCGAGGCTAATAATCGCTTCCAGATCGTCCAGAGAGGCGATTTTACTGGTGGCGTGACGAGCCAGCGCCAGCGCCAGCTCCTCTTTTTTAATGCCACAGCCGTTGTCGCGAATGCGGATAAGCTTCGCGCCACCGCGTTCGATATCAATATCGATGCGGGTTGCGCCCGCATCGAGGCTGTTTTCCACCAGCTCCTTCACCACCGACGCAGGGCGTTCCACCACCTCACCGGCGGCGATTTGGTTCGCGAGCTGCGGCGGTAGAACCTGAATCGGCATGAATGCTCCTTAGTTGGTCGCGGTCATCTCACCCGGCAGCGCTGCGCTGGCCGTCTGTGCTGAGCCGCTCTGCGGCGCAGACTGCAGAGGATGCGCCTCAAAATATTTACGTAAACCGTTATAAATCGCTTCGGCAATTTGCTGCTGGTAACTGTCGCTTCCCAACAGACGCTCTTCACCGTTGTTACTGATAAAGCCCGTCTCTACAAGGATGGACGGAATATCCGGGGAGCGCAGAACGCCGAGGCTTGCATGTTCCGGACGGCGCTTATGCAGCACGCCAACGCTTTGCAGCTGGTTCAATACGTTAGTGGCGACATCATACCCGACGCGCTGCGAATGACCGAACTGTAAATCCAGCACCGCCTGGCTGAGGTACGGATCGGACTGGCTGTTCGCCAGCACGTCGCCCGCGCCGCCTAACAGTTCAGACTGCTTCTCGTGCTCTTCCAGCCAGTTGGCCATTTCGCTGTTAGCACGACGGTTCGACAGCACCCAAACCGAGGCGCCGGTCGCGCTACGATTCGGTGCGGCGTCCGCATGAATAGAGACCAGGAAGTTCGCGTTTTGCTTACGCGCCACGTCCGAGCGTCCCATTACGGAGATAAAGTAGTCCCCGTCGCGGGTCAACACGCCTTTAAACATGGGGTCGTCATTGAGTAGCGAACGCAGTTTACGCGCGATAGCGATAGTGACGTTTTTCTCTCGCGTGCCGCCAGGGCCAATCGCCCCGGGATCTTCCCCGCCATGGCCCGCATCAATGGCGATAATCACTTTGTCACCGCTGACCGTCGCGCGTCGCGCGCTGGCCGCCGGACGCGTCACCGTATTGCTGCTGGTTGCCGCAGTAATGCGATCGTTCTGCGATTTAAACGGATTACGCGCAGGTTCAGAAGGACGCGGCGTATACACAGGTTCTTCCACGCGCTTCGCTACGACCGGAGGCGGTGGCGGCGCGTCGGCATTGATGGTAAACACCACCGTATAGTTCGCCCCGTTTTGCTGCTTCACCGCCTTCGTTTTGCCCTTTTCGGTCAGATCAACCACCAGGCGTAACGACTGGCTATCCTGCGGCGTTCCCGAACGGATACTTTTCACCAGATTATTACCGCTGAACCGCAGCGGTAACCCCTGGATCACGCCTGTTTGTTTGATATCCAGCGCCACGCTGTGGCTGTCTGGCTGTGAGAACGCATATTCAGGATCGCCCATAAAGCTGAACGTGATCCGGGCCTGGCTTTCGCCGTTTGATACCTGAATATCTGAGAGGTTTGCCGCCCCGGCCTGCGCGCACAGCAGCACGGTGGCAGCCAACAACCAACCTTTAACGCGATTTATCATCCCGTCATCCCTACGCTTAACCGGCCAGTCGCGCCAGTAAGGAACTGCCTGATGAGGAAACAGCACTGATGCGCGCCTCACGCCCTTGTGCCTGGTAATCTAAGTGAATTTCGACATCCGGGTCAGGCAGCACACCCGCACCTTGTTGCGGCCACTCCACCAGGCAAATGGCGTCGTTGGCAAAATAATCACGGATCCCCATAAATTCCAGCTCCTCAGGATCCGCAAGGCGGTATAAATCGAAGTGATACACCATGAGATTTTCAAGGGTGTACGGTTCTACCAGCGTGTAGGTTGGGCTTTTCACATTCCCGTTATGCCCTAACGCCTGCAAAAAACCCCGGCTGAAGGTGGTTTTACCCGCACCTAAATCACCATACAGATAAATGACGGTTGCCCCCTGACAGGCCTGCGCCACGCGCTTGCCGAGTTCTAAAGTGGCTTGTTCATCAGGTAAAGGAATCGCTCGATTAGTCATTTTCTACGTCAATCACATCCGGGTTAACAACACGCCGCAGCGTGCAAAAAAGATCGGTGGCCAGCATGCCGCGTGTACCGTAACGCGCGGCCAGTTTATCCGCCGCGACACCGTGGGCCACGCAGCCCGCGCAGGCTGCATCATAAAGGGGAAGTTTCTGTCCAAGCAATGCGCCAATGATGCCGGAAAGCACATCGCCCATGCCACCGCTTGCCATGCCCGCATTTCCGGCATCAATAATGCCCTGCGTCTCGTCACTGGCGACAACGGTTCCTGCCCCTTTCAAAACAGCAACACCTCCGTAACGTTTTACCAGACGCTGAGCAGAAAGTAAGCGATCGCTTTCAATTTCTGCCACGCTGCAGTTAAGCAGGCGCGCGGCTTCGCCGGGGTGTGGCGTCAGAATGCGATTGTGACGCTTATCGGGGTTTATTGCCAGAAGGTTAAGCGCGTCGGCATCCCACAACATCGGTTTACGAAAATTCTCGATCTTTTGCAGGGCCTGTTTGCCCCATGCCTGCTGCCCAAGCCCGGGGCCGATCGTCACCACGTCCGCCCATTCCAGGCTTTCTTCAAGCGACTGAGGCGTAAGCTCATGGACCATCAGCTCCGGTCGGGCCGTAACGATCGGCGCTATATTCTCAATGCGAGTGAGTACTCGCACTAATCCGGCACCGCAGCGCAGGGCCGCTTCGCCGGTCATGCGAATTGCACCTGCCGTACCATGGTCGCCGCCAATAATCACCAGCCTGCCGTGATCGCCCTTATGGGACGTTGGTCGGCGCGGCGGGAGCCATGCAGCCAGCTGGGATGCATCAAAACGCGCGAGGTGCGTTTGCTGCCCGGACAGCCAGCTCTCCAGCCCCAGCGCATGGTGGTGCAGCACGCCAACAACGTCTCGTGCTTTACCGGTCAGTAGCCCCGGCTTGAGGGCGATGAAGGTTACCGTATGTGCAGCCTGAATGACCGCCCCCGGCGTCGCGCCGGTTTGTGCAATCAGGCCAGAGGGAATATCCAGGGCAACTACCGGCGCGGAATGTCTGTTAGCGTGTTCAATAAGGGCGGCAATGTTCTCGCGAGGCGCACTGCGTAGCCCGGTACCCAGCAGACCGTCAACAATCAGATCCACCTCTTCCGGCCAGACGATATCAGGCGCATGAATCACGCCGCCTGCGTTAAGCCACGCCTCCCGCGCCGCGCTGGCCTCTTCAGGCAGCGGTTTATCACTCTCCAGGGCCAGCAACGTCACGCGGATACCTGCCGCAACCGCGAGACGGGCGACGACGTAGCCGTCGCCGCCGTTATTGCCGTGACCGCACAGAATCATCCAGTGGGCGGCCTGAGGGTACGCGCTGCGGGCAACGTTAAACGCCGCCTCCCCCGCGCGCAGCATCAGTTCATAAAGGGTAATCCCGAGGCTGTCTGCGGCCTCTTTTTCGGCGCGCCGGAGGTCATCCGCATGCCAGATGGAATGTGGTATACTTGCGGGGTTTTTCTTCACCGTATGGTCCGTCATGTCACAGCCCCTCGATCTCAATGAATTAGCGCAAAAAATAAAACAGTGGGGTGCTGAGCTTGGCTTCCAGAAGGTGGGCATTACCGATACCGACCTTTCCGCCAGCGAGCCAAAACTGCAGGCCTGGCTGGACAAACAATACCACGGCGAAATGGAGTGGATGGCGCGTCATGGCATGATGCGCGCCCGCCCTCACGAGCTTTTGCCGGGCACGTTACGCGTCATCAGCGTGCGCATGAATTATCTGCCCGCCAACGCGGCCTTTGCGCGCACGCTAAAAAATCCCTCTCTGGGTTACGTCAGCCGGTACGCCCTGGGACGTGATTACCATAAGCTCTTGCGTAACCGTTTAAAAAAACTCGGGGAAACTATTCAGCAGCACTGTGTTTCGCTGAATTTTAGACCCTTTGTCGATTCTGCGCCTATTCTTGAGCGCCCGATCGCCGAAAAAGCCGGGCTTGGCTGGACAGGTAAGCACTCACTTATCCTTAGCCGCGACGCCGGATCGTTCTTCTTCCTGGGTGAACTGCTGATTGATTTACCGCTGCCGGTAGACGGCCCGGTAGAAGAAGGCTGCGGACGCTGCGTGGCCTGCATGACCATCTGCCCGACGGGTGCCATCGTCGAGCCTTACACCGTTGATGCGCGCCGCTGCATCTCCTACCTCACTATCGAACTGGAAGGGGCCATTCCAGAGGAATTTCGACCGCTTATCGGCAACCGCATCTACGGCTGCGACGACTGCCAGCTGATCTGCCCGTGGAACCGCTATTCGCAGCTCACGGACGAAGAGGATTTCAGCCCGCGTAAGGCGCTGCATGCGCCGCAGCTGGTTGAGTTATTCGCCTGGACCGAAGCCTGGTTCCTGAAAGTGACGGAAGGTTCGGCCATTCGCCGTATCGGTCATTTGCGCTGGCTGCGTAATGTTGCCGTCGCGCTGGGTAATGCCCCGTGGGATGAAGCCAATATTCAGGCGCTTGAAAGCCGTAAAGGTGAGCACCCACTTCTTGATGAACACATAGAATGGGCGATTGCGCAGCAAATAGAGAAGCGTAATGCCTGCACGATCGAGGTGCAGCTACCGAAGAAACAGCGTCTGGTGCGGGTGATTGAAAAAGGGCTTACGCGGGATGCCTGAACTATTCACAGCCTGTGAATAAAATTACAAACTCAAGCGCCATCTGGGCTGGAGAAGAGGTCAAGTGATCTCAATAACATTTTGAAATGAAAATTTATTTACTAAATACAGCGCGTTACAAAGATATTATTCACCCTGCTAAGTTTTAACCCTGTTACGGTTAAGCGTAGTTTCTGTGGATAACTCTGTTCACAAGAGTATTTCAGAGACAATAGAAAACGTCCCCAACGACTCTTTTCGCTGTGGATATTTTAGAGATTAAGAAGAATTTGGAGCGGGAAACGAGACTCGAACTCGCGACCCCGACCTTGGCAAGGTCGTGCTCTACCAACTGAGCTATTCCCGCTTGGGTGGTCCGTGCTTTAGAAGCACTTTCAAATTTTGGAGCGGGAAACGAGACTCGAACTCGCGACCCCGACCTTGGCAAGGTCGTGCTCTACCAACTGAGCTATTCCCGCTTGGGTGGTCCGTGCTTTGGAAGCACTTTTCAAATTTTGGAGCGGGAAACGAGACTCGAACTCGCGACCCCGACCTTGGCAAGGTCGTGCTCTACCAACTGAGCTATTCCCGCAAATCTGCACTGCTTTTGTTGCTGTCGTAACGTGTAATTCTCTGTCGTTACGGGAGGCGCATTATACGAGAAATCCTTTTAGCTGCAACCCCCCTTAAAGCGATTTTTTCGAAATTAAGTTCAAATGCTTAATTAATCGGCAAGCTGAACAATTTAACGACAAAAACCCGGCCACGCAAGGCGCCGGATCGCAAAATCACAGCTTAATAAAGTTTTCGCGGTAGTAGGAAAGCTCCGCCACAGACTCACGGATATCGTCCATCGCCTGGTGAGTCCCCTGCTTTTTGAAGCCGTCGAGGATTTCAGGCTTCCAGCGACGCGCCAGCTCTTTCAGAGTGCTGACATCCAGATAGCGGTAGTGGAAATATGACTCCAGCTCCGGCATGTACTTAAACAGGAAACGGCGATCCTGGCCGATGCTATTCCCACAGATAGGCGATTTGCCTGCCGGAACCCACTGTTTCAGGAACTCAAGCGTCGCCAGCTCCGCCTCGCGATCGCCGAACGTGCTCGCCTTCACGCGCTCCACCAGGCCACTGCCGGTGTGGGTGCGCACGTTCCATTCATCCATCAAAGCCAGCTGGTCGTCGGACTGATGCACCGCAATCGTTGGCCCTTCAGCCAGGATTTTCAGGTTAGCGTCCGTCACCAGCGTTGCAATTTCAATGATGCGATCGCGCTCGGGATCCAGCCCGGTCATTTCGAGATCGATCCAAATCAGGTTGTTTTCATCCGCGCTCATGTTATTTTCCACCCTTCTCGCATAACCGGCAGTAGCAGGTTAACTAGTATTAATTAGAGTGTATCATAGAGGTTTTGCCCCTTACGGGCGACCAGGAGCCAGCGCGATTGAGTAAAAATAAACTCTCCAAAGGGCAGCAGCGCCGCGTAAACGCCAACCACCAGCGCCGTCTTAAAACCACTTCGGAGAAGCCGGATTATGACGACAACCTGTTTGGTGAAGCGACAGAAGGCGTAGTCATCAGCCGTTTCGGTATGCATGCCGATGTCGAATCCGCCGACGGGGATATTCACCGTTGCAATATCCGTCGCACCATCCGTTCACTGGTTACCGGCGATCGCGTGGTCTGGCGACCGGGTAAAGAGGCGGCGGAAGGCGTTACGGTAAAAGGTATCGTTGAGGCGGTTCATGAGCGCACGTCCGTGTTAACCCGTCCCGATTTCTACGACGGGGTCAAGCCCATTGCCGCCAACATTAACCAGATCGTCATTGTTTCGGCGATTTTGCCCGAACTTTCGCTCAACATTATCGACCGATACCTCGTCGCCTGCGAAACGCTGCAGGTTGAACCGATTATCGTGTTGAACAAAATCGATCTGCTGGATGACGACGGTATGGCCTTCGTGAATGAGCAGATGGATATCTACCGCAAGATTGGTTACCGCGTGCTAATGGTCTCCAGCCACACCAAAGATGGCCTTAAACCGCTGGAAGAGGCGCTGACCGACCGCATCAGCATCTTTGCGGGCCAGTCCGGCGTAGGTAAATCGAGCCTGCTGAACAACCTGCTTGGCCTCCAGCAAGAGATCCTGACCAACGATGTGTCCAACGTCTCTGGCCTGGGCCAGCACACCACCACCGCCTCGCGTCTGTATCATTTCCCGCACGGCGGCGACGTGATCGACTCCCCGGGCGTGCGTGAGTTCGGTTTGTGGCACCTTGAGCCGGAACAAATCTTTAACGGATTTGTCGAATTCCATGATTATTTAGGCGCCTGTAAATACCGCGACTGTAAGCACGATAACGACCCAGGCTGCGCTATCCGTGAAGCGGTTGAGAAAGGCGAGATCGCGGAAACCCGCTTCGAGAATTACCACCGCATTCTTGAGAGCATGGAAGACGTAAAAACGCGTAAAAACTTTTCTGATTCTGATAACTGACAACTAAGCTAAGCATCGCTAAAATCGTCCCCTTTTTTCAGGTTCCGGCGGCTTAACGCCGGATCAGGAACGACAAAACAATGGCCTGGAGGCTACCTTGTTAAACGCATTTAAACTTTCGCTTCAATACATTCTGCCAAAACTGTGGCTCACTCGCCTGGCGGGCTGGGGCGCAAGCAAACGCGCGGGCTGGCTGACCAAACTGGTCATCGACCTTTTCGTAAAATATTACAAGGTCGATATGAAAGAGGCGCAGAAGCCGGATACCGCCAGCTACCGCACCTTCAACGAGTTCTTCGTACGCCCGCTGCGTGACGAAGTGCGCCCGCTGAACACCGACCCTAACGTCCTGGTGATGCCGGCAGACGGCGTGATCAGCCAGTTGGGTAATATCGAAGACGACAAAATCCTGCAGGCGAAGGGCCATAACTACAGTCTGGAAGCGCTGCTGGCGGGTAACTACCTGATGGCGGATCTGTTCCGTAACGGTACCTTTGCCACCACCTATCTTTCACCGCGCGACTACCATCGCGTGCACATGCCGTGTAACGGTATCCTGCGTGAAATGATTTACGTCCCGGGCGACCTGTTCTCCGTAAACCACCTGACCGCGCAGAACGTGCCGAACCTGTTTGCCCGTAACGAGCGCGTCATCTGTCTGTTCGATACTGAATTTGGCCCTATGGCGCAGATTCTGGTGGGTGCGACCATCGTAGGCAGCATCGAAACCGTCTGGGCGGGCACCATCACCCCACCGCGCGAAGGCGTGATCAAACGCTGGACCTGGCCTGCCGGTGAAGCGGAAGGCTCGGTGGCCCTGCTGAAAGGTCAGGAGATGGGTCGCTTCAAGCTGGGCTCTACCGTAATCAACCTGTTTGCGCCGGGCAAAGTGAAGCTGGCTGAACAGCTCGAAAGCCTGTCGGTCACCAAACTGGGCCAGCCGCTGGCGGTCTCTACCGAAACCTTCGTTACGCCGGATGCAGAACCAGCGCCGCTACCGCAGGAAGAGATCAACGCCGAGCACGACGCCAGCCCGCTGGTTGACGACAAAAAAGACGAAGGCTAACAACAGAAGGATCGCTGACGTGCGCCCGATTATCGTTCTACTGATGGCCTGGTGCCTCAGCATGGGGGCGTACGCAGCGACAGCCCCCGACGCCAAACAGATAACCCAGGAACTGGAGCAGGCAAAAGCGGCTAAACCCGCTCAGCCAGAGACCGTCGAGTCGCTCCAGGCTGCCCTGAACGCGCTTGAGGAGCGAAAAGGCTCTCTTGAGCGCGCTCAGCAGTATCAGCAGGTTATCGACAATTTCCCCAAACTCTCGCAGACGCTACGCGCGCAGCTCAATAATTTGCGTGACGAACCGCGCGATGTGCCAGCAGGTATGACCTCCGACGCCCTGAACCAGGAGATCCTGCAGGTCAGCAGCCAGCTTCTGGAAAAGAGCCGCCTTGCCCAGCAGGAGCAGGAGCGAGCGCGTGAAATTGCCGACTCCCTCAGCCAGCTTCCGCAACAGCAAACCGATGCCCGCCGCCAGCTTAATGAAGTTGAGCGTCGCGTGGGTACGCAAAGCGGCAATACGCCACAGGCTCAGGCTCAAAATCTGGGCCTGCAGGCAGAATCGGCTCGCCTGAAGGCCCTTGTCGATGAGCTGGAGCTAGCGCAGCTTTCCGCCAATAACCGCCAGGAGCTGTCGCGGATGCGCTCTGAACTCGCTCAGAAGCAGAGCGAGCAGCTGGATGCGTATCTCCAGGCCCTGCGCAATCAGCTTAACAGCCAGCGTCAGCGCGAAGCCGAGCGTGCCCTTGAAAGCACCGAACTGCTGGCGGAAAACAGCGAAAACCTGCCTGCCGGTATCAACGAACAATTCAGGGTCAACCGCGAGCTTTCTGCCGCGCTGAACCAGCAGGCGCAGCGCATGGATCTGGTTGCCTCGCAGCAGCGTCAGGCCACCAATCAAACCCTGCAGGTTCGCCAGGCGCTCAACACCCTGCGCGAGCAGTCCCAGTGGCTCGGATCATCAAACCTGCTGGGCGAAGCGTTACGTGCCCAGGTCGCGCGCCTGCCGGAAATGCCGAAGCCGCAACAGCTGGATACCGAGATGGCCCAGCTGCGCGTTCAGCGACTGCACTTTGAAGATCTTCTCAATAAACAGCCGCAAATCCGCCAGATCCGTCAGGCTGACGGACAGCCCCTGACCAGCGAGCAAAACCGTATTCTGGAAGCCCAGCTGCGTACCCAGCGTGAACTGCTGAACTCTCTGCTCCAGGGCGGGGATACGCTGATTCTGGAGCTGACCAAGCTAAAAGTCTCCAATAGCCAGCTGGAAGATGCGCTGAAAGAGGTGAACGAGGCTACGCACCGTTATCTCTTCTGGACTTCCGACGTGCGTCCGATGACCTTCTCGTGGCCGATTGAGATTGTCCAGGACCTGCGCCGCCTGATTTCGCTGGACACCGTCAGCCAGCTGGGACAGGCCAGCGTGATGATGTTTACCAGCAAAGAGACCATTTTCCCGCTGCTGGGGGCGTTGATTCTGGTGGGCTTCAGCATTTACTCGCGCAGACATTTCACCCGCTTCCTGGAGCGTTCCAGCTCCCGGGTCGGGAAAGTCACCCAGGATCACTTCTGGCTGACGTTGCGCACCGTATTCTGGTCGATTCTTGTCGCCTCTCCGCTGCCGGTGCTGTGGATGACGCTGGGGTATGGCCTGCGGGAAGCCTGGCCCTATCCGCTCGCGGTCGCGATTGGCGATGGCGTCACCGCCACGGTGCCGCTGCTGTGGGTGGTCATGATTTGCGCCACCTTCGCGCGCCCCAATGGCCTGTTCATCACCCACTTTGGCTGGCCGCGTAATCGCGTCGCGCGCGCCATGCGTTACTACCTAATGAGCATCGGGCTGATTGTGCCGCTGATTATGGCGCTGATCATGTTCGATAATCTCAACGACCGGGAGTTCTCAGGCTCGCTGGGGCGCCTCTGCTTTATGCTGATATGCGGGGCGCTGGCCATCGTTACGCTCAGCCTGAAACGCGCGGGTATTCCGCTCTATCTCGATAAATCCGGCAGCGGCGAAAACATGTTCAACCGGCTGCTCTGGAACCTGCTGCTTAGCGCGCCGCTGTTTGCGATGCTGGCAGCCGCGGTGGGCTATCTGGCAACCGCGCAGGCGCTGCTGGCGCGGCTGGAAACCTCGGTGGCCATCTGGTTCCTGCTGCTGGTGGTGTACCACGTGATCCGCCGCTGGATGCTGATCCAGCGCCGCCGTCTGGCCTTTGACCGAGCCAAGCATCGCCGGGCGGAGATCCTCGCCCAGCGCGCGCGGGGTGAAGAAGAGCCAAACCACGTCAACAGTACGGAAGGCACAACGGAAGCGGACGAGGTCGAACTGGATCTGGATGCCATCAGTACCCAGTCCCTGCGCCTGGTTCGTTCCATCCTGATGCTGATTGCCCTCCTGTCGGTGATCTTCCTCTGGTCAGAGATCCACTCCGCATTTGGCTTCCTGGAGAACATCTCGCTCTGGGACGTGACGTCTACGGTGCAGGGCGTGGAAAGCCTGGAGCCGATTACCTTAGGGGCGGTGCTGATTGCCATTCTGGTGCTGATCATCACCACGCAGCTGGTACGCAACTTCCCGGCGCTGCTGGAGCTTGCGCTGCTGCAGCATCTGGATTTAACGCCGGGGACGGGCTATGCGATTACGACCATTACCAAATATCTGATCATGCTGTTTGGCGGGCTGGTTGGCTTCTCGATGATCGGTATTGAGTGGTCGAAGCTGCAGTGGCTAGTGGCGGCCCTTGGTGTAGGGTTAGGTTTTGGTTTACAGGAGATCTTCGCCAACTTCATCTCTGGCCTGATCATTCTGTTCGAAAAACCGATCCGTATTGGCGATACCGTAACGATTCGCGATCTGACCGGCAGCATCACGAAGATCAACACCCGTGCGACGACGATCAGCGACTGGGATCGGAAAGAGATCATCGTGCCAAACAAGGCGTTTATTACCGAGCAGTTCATCAACTGGTCGCTGTCAGACTCCGTTACCCGCGTGGTGCTGACGGTACCGGCGCCGTCGGACGCCAACAGCGAAGAGGTCACCCAGATCCTCTACACTGCCGCTGAGCGCTGTTCGCTGGTAATCGACAACCCGGCGCCGGAAGTATTCCTTGTGGATTTACAGCAGGGGATCCAGATTTTCGAGCTGCGCATCTACGCCGCCGAAATGGGACACCGTATGCCGCTGCGCCATGAGATCCACCAGCTGATTCTGGCGGGCTTCCGCGAGCACGGTATTGATATGCCGTTCCCACCGTTCCAGATGCGTCTCGAAAGCCTGGACGGGCGTAAAACGGGAAGAACGCTGACGTCAGCGGCGCGTACGCGCCCGGCGGGAAGTTTGTAAGGTAAGCGGGGCAACCCTCTCCCACGGGAGAGGGTAAACTGCCGTCAGGCGCGATCTACGGTAAACGCAATCACATCGCCAAGCTGCTCTGCGCCCAGGGCCAGCATCACCAGACGGTCAACACCCAGCGCCACGCCGGAGCAATCCGGCAGACCTGCTTTTAATGCTTCAAGCAAATTCACATCAATAGGCTGCTGCGGCAGACCGCGCGCGGCGCGCTTGCGGTTATCCTGCTCGAAGCGCTGCTGCTGCTCGCGGGCATCCGTCAGTTCGTGGAAGCCGTTCGCCAGCTCGATGCCTTTGTAATAGACCTCAAAACGCTCTGCGACACGATGATCTTCGGTACTGATCTGCGCCAGCGACGCCTGGCTTGCCGGGAAGTGGTAGACAAAGGTCGGACGATCCTTGCCAATCTGTGGTTCTACGCCGAAGGTGAACAGCAGCTGCAGCAGCGTGTCGCGATCCTCTTCGGTATCCGCCACGTTGCTCAGATCCAGTTTTGCCGCCGCTTCGCGCAGCTGGGTTTTGTCCGCCGACAGCGGATCGATTTCCAGATGGCGCTGGAAAGCCTGCTGATAGGAGAGCGTTTCGGCTTCTGAGCAGTCCAGGACCTGCTGGAGCAGATCGTCCACCTCATTCATCAGGCGGTACATATCATAATGCGGGCGGTACCACTCCAGCATGGTGAATTCCGGGTTGTGGTGACGACCCATCTCTTCATTACGGAAGCTGCGGCACAGCTGATACACCGGGCCACACCCCGCCGCCAGCAGGCGTTTCATGTGGTATTCCGGGCTGGTCATCAGATACAAATTCATGCCCTGAGAGTGGCCGGGGCCAACAAAACGGGTTTCAAACGGCACCAGATGAATATCCGTTACCGTTGCCTGACTCATGCACGGCGTTTCCACCTCCAGGACTCCGCGGTCGGCAAAGAAACGGCGGATCTCCGCCATAATTGCAGCGCGTTTTAACAGATTAGGGATGGATGCGCTCGGCTGCCAGGTGGCCGTTTCGCTCATGAGTTGTTCTCCGATTTCATACAAGGGCACGAAGTCTACTCGTTAGCAGGGGCAGAGACAAATTTTGCGCAGTAAAAAAGCGCGTTTCATTTAGGTGAACTTTTTCGTGACGTATTTCATCAATCTTCATGATAAATCGCCGTACAGAACAGCAAAAAAATCGAACACGTCAAATTTCCCTGACATCTACACGGTTATACTGTTTTACCCATAAAGGAGCAGTGGAAACGCTTTCGCAATCGTCCTTTTGGACGGGTGAACTACCTTTAGTTTGTCGCGTTGCGAAATAACAAAAATCTGGAGGAATGTCGTGCAAACTTTTCAAGCCGATCTTGCCGTAATAGGCGCTGGCGGGGCTGGATTACGTGCTGCGATTGCTGCAGCACAAGCTAATCCCAACGCTAAAATCGCATTGATTTCAAAAGTCTATCCAATGCGTAGTCACACAGTGGCAGCAGAAGGAGGATCCGCCGCCGTTGCGCAGGATCATGACAGCTTTGAATACCATTTCCACGACACGGTTGCAGGGGGCGACTGGCTTTGCGAACAGGATGTCGTTGACTACTTTGTGCATCATTGTCCCACGGAAATGACCCAGCTTGAACAGTGGGGATGTCCGTGGAGCCGCCGTCCTGACGGCAGCGTCAACGTTCGCCGCTTTGGCGGTATGAAGATTGAACGCACCTGGTTCGCCGCCGATAAAACCGGCTTCCACATGCTGCACACCCTGTTCCAGACCTCCCTTCAGTTCCCACAAATTCAGCGCTTCGATGAACATTTCGTCCTCGACATTCTGGTTGATGACGGACAGGCGCGTGGCCTGGTGGCGATGAATATGATGGAAGGCACGCTTGTCCAGATCCGCGCCAACGCGGTAGTGATGGCGACGGGCGGTGCGGGTCGCGTTTATCGTTATAACACCAACGGCGGCATCGTCACCGGTGACGGCATGGGCATGGCGCTCGGTCACGGCGTACCGCTGCGCGATATGGAGTTCGTCCAGTATCACCCAACCGGCCTGCCGGGCTCCGGCATTCTAATGACGGAAGGCTGCCGCGGTGAAGGCGGTATTCTGGTCAATAAAAACGGCTACCGCTATCTGCAGGATTACGGCATGGGCCCGGAAACCCCGCTCGGCGAGCCGAAGAACAAATACATGGAACTCGGCCCGCGCGACAAAGTCTCTCAGGCCTTCTGGCACGAGTGGCGCAAAGGCAACACCATCTCCACGCCGCGCGGCGATGTGGTCTATCTCGACCTGCGTCACCTTGGTGAGAAGAAACTGCTGGAACGTCTGCCGTTCATCTGCGAGCTGGCGAAAGCTTACGTCGGCGTCGACCCGGTGAAAGAGCCGATTCCGGTGCGTCCAACCGCGCACTACACCATGGGCGGGATCGAAACCGACCAGCAGTGCGAAACCCGTATTAAAGGCCTGTTCGCCGTCGGCGAGTGTTCCTCCGTGGGTCTGCACGGCGCCAACCGTCTCGGGTCTAACTCGCTGGCAGAGCTGGTCGTCTTTGGCCGCATGGCGGGCGAGCGCGCGATGGAGCGGGCAGCTACCGCAGGCGAAGCCAACGGTGCCGCGCTGGATGCGCAGGTCGCAGACGTTGAAAAACGCCTGAAAGATCTGGTGAACCAGGAGGGTAACGAGAACTGGTCTAAGATCCGCGACGAGATGGGCCTGTCGATGGAAGAAGGCTGCGGTATTTACCGTACGCCAGAGCTGATGCAAAAAACCGTCGACAAGCTGGCGGAACTGCAGGAGCGCTTCAAGCGCGTACGCATCACCGATACCTCCAGCGTATTCAACACCGACCTGCTCTACACCATCGAGCTGGGCCACGGTCTGAACGTCGCGGAATGTATGGCGCACTCTGCGCTGGCGCGTAAAGAGTCGCGTGGGGCCCACCAGCGTCTGGACGAAGGCTGTACCGAACGTGACGACGTCAATTTCCTGAAACACACTCTCGCCTGGCGCGATGCAGATGGCACCACACGTCTGGACTACAGCGACGTGAAAATCACCACGCTGCCGCCGGCTAAACGCGTGTACGGTGCAGAAGCAGAAGCCGCCGAGAAGAAGGAGAAGGCGAATGGCTGAGATGCAAAAAATGAAGGTTGAAGTGGTGCGCTACAATCCGGAAGTGGACGCCGCACCGCACAGCGCTTTCTATGAAGTCCCTTATGACGAGCAAACCTCCCTGCTGGATGCGCTCGGCTATATCAAAGATAACCTGGCGCCAGACCTGAGCTACCGCTGGTCCTGCCGCATGGCAATCTGCGGCTCCTGCGGCATGATGGTCAACAAGGTGCCGAAGCTGGCCTGTAAGACCTTCCTGCGCGAGTACACCAAAGGCATTAAGGTCGAAGCGCTGGGCAACTTCCCGATTGAACGCGATCTGGTGGTCGATATGACCCACTTTATCGAAAGCCTGGAAGCGATTAAGCCGTACATCATCGGTAATCCGCGCACGCCGGATCAGGGGCCAAATACCCAGACGCCGGCTCAGATGGCGAAATACCATCAGTTCTCCGGCTGCATCAACTGCGGCCTGTGCTACGCAGCCTGTCCACAGTTTGGCCTGAACAAGGAGTTCATCGGCCCGGCCGCCATTACCCTGGCACACCGCTATAACGAAGACAGCCGCGACCACGGCAAAAAAGAACGTATGGCGCAGCTTAACAGCCAGAACGGCGTCTGGAGCTGTACCTTTGTGGGTTATTGCTCCGAAGTTTGTCCGAAGCACGTCGACCCGGCCGCCGCAATTCAGCAGGGTAAAGTGGAAAGCTCGAAAGACTTTCTTATCGCTACCCTGAAACCACGCTAAGGAGTGCATGATGACGACTAAACGCAAAGCCTATGTGCGGCCTGTGCCGTCCACCTGGTGGAAAAACCTGCCGTTTTATCGCTTCTATATGCTGCGTGAAGGCACGGCGGTACCGGCGGTCTGGTTCAGTCTTGAGCTGATGTACGGCGTTTTTGCCCTCAAGCATGGCCCGGAAGCCTGGGCCAGCTTTGTCGGTTTCCTGCAAAACCCGATCATTGTTGTTCTGAACCTGATCGTGTTCGCGGCCGCGCTGCTTCATACCAAAACCTGGTTTGAGCTGGCGCCAAAAGCCGCGAACATCATCATAAAAGACGAGAAAATGGGGCCAGAGCCGGTGATTAAAGGGCTCTGGGCAGTGACGATTCTGGTCACTGTGGTCATTCTGTTTGTCGCACTGTTCTGGTAAGGAGACACCTGTGATCAATCCAAATCCAAAACGTTCTGACGAGCCGGTCTTCTGGGGCCTGTTTGGCGCAGGCGGCATGTGGAGTGCCATCATCGCCCCCGTCATCATTCTGCTGGTCGGCATTATGCTGCCGCTGGGGCTGTTCCCGGGCGATGCGCTGAGCTACGAGCGCGTACTGGCGTTTGCGAGCAGCTTTATCGGCCGCGTGTTCATCTTCCTGATGATCGTCCTGCCGCTGTGGTGTGGCCTGCACCGTATTCACCACGCGATGCATGATCTGAAAATCCATGTACCGAGCGGGAAATGGGTGTTCTACGGTCTGGCGACCATCCTGACCGTGGTGACGCTGATTGCCGTGGTCACCATCTGAAGCTTCAGGCCCGCCATCCGGCGGGCCTTTTATTTCTGCATCTTCCCCACCAGCCACTGGGCAAACTCGCGCATTGCGGGCGTTTCTGTCCGTGACTGTAGCCTTGTCAGCCAGTAGCTGCCGAGGTCAATCTGCGTTGCAAACGGCTGCACGATGCGTTCGCTGCTGAGTAAATGGGTAAACATGTCGACAGGCGCAATGGCAATCCCTGTGCCTGCCTGCGCGGCTTCCAGCATGGTCACGGACGAATCAAACACCATCACCCGGTGCGTCGGTGAGGGAGGATGTTCACCCGCTGCCTGCATCCACGCAGCCCACTCGTCGCGCCGGTAGGAGCGCAGCAGGGTAAACTTCAGGATATCTGCCGGGCTTTTTAGACAGGAGGCAATGTCGGGTGTACAGAGCGCAGACAGCGGCGCAGGGCAAAGGAATTCAGCATCGGTTCCATGCCACGCGCCGCCACCGTAGCGAATGGCGTAATCAAGCCCTTCAGCCGCCGGGTCGACGCGATTGTTATGGGTGTAAAGCTGAAGATCAATATGCGGATAGCAGCGGCGAAAGTCCGCAAGCTCAGAGAATAAAACCCCCGTAGCAAAGGTTCCTACCACACCTATTTTGAGCTTCTCCTGAGCGCGCTGGCTGGCAAAGCGATCCAGCATTCCGGCGATACGATCGAACGAGTCATTCAGCACCGGCAGCAAATTCTCGCCTTCGGTGGTCAACATCAGCCCACGCGAAACGCGGACAAACAGCTGGCAATTAAGGTGCTGCTCCAGCGCCTTTACGTGCTGGCTAATCGCGGAATGGGTGACGTTCAGCTCGATAGCGGCATGCGTAAAACTGAGATGCCTGGCGGCTGCTTCAAACGCCCGAAGGGAATTAAGAGGGAGATAGCTGCGCGTCATGGTCTCGTCCGTTAGAAAAATTAACAGCTAATGCTAAATTTAACCGTTTGTCAGCCATAGTCAAATCCAACAGACTACAGCGGTCTGACGGGCCCGGACACTCCCTTGAACTGCTATTACGGAAGATAACTGATGATGACTAAATCCCTTTGCTGCGCCCTGCTGCTCAGCACCTCCTGCTCGGTATTGGCTGCCCCGATGTCAGAAAAACAGCTGGCTGAGGTGGTGGAACGGACCGTTACGCCGCTGATGAAAGCGCAAGCCATTCCGGGTATGGCGGTGGCGGTGATTTATGAGGGTCAGCCGCACTACTTTACCTTTGGTAAAGCCGATGTTGCGGCGAACAAACCTGTCACTCCACAAACCTTGTTCGAACTGGGTTCTATAAGTAAAACCTTCACCGGCGTACTCGGTGGCGATGCCATTGCTCGCGGTGAAATATCGCTGGGCGATCCGGTGACAAAATACTGGCCTGAGCTGACAGGCAAGCAGTGGCAGGGGATCCGCATGCTGGATCTGGCAACCTATACCGCAGGAGGTTTGCCGTTACAGGTACCGGATGAGGTCACGGATAACGCCTCTCTGCTGCGCTTTTATCAAAACTGGCAGCCGCAGTGGAAGCCGGGTACCACGCGTCTTTACGCCAATGCCAGCATCGGTCTTTTTGGCGCGCTGGCGGTTAAGCCTTCCGGCATGAGCTATGAGCAGGCCATAACGACGCGGGTCTTTAAGCCGCTCAAGCTGGACCATACCTGGATTAACGTTCCGAAAGCGGAAGAAGCGCATTACGCCTGGGGATACCGCGACGGTAAAGCGGTACACGTTTCGCCAGGAATGCTGGACGCTGAAGCCTATGGCGTAAAAACCAACGTGCAGGATATGGCAAACTGGGTGATGGTCAACATGAAGCCGGACTCCCTTCAGGATAATTCACTCAGGAAAGGCCTTACCCTGGCGCAGTCTCGCTACTGGCGCGTGGGGGCCATGTATCAGGGGTTAGGCTGGGAAATGCTTAACTGGCCGGTCGATGCAAAAACCGTGGTTGAAGGTAGCGACAATAAGGTGGCGCTGGCACCGCTGCCTGCGAGAGAAGTGAATCCACCGGCGCCCCCGGTCAATGCGTCCTGGGTCCATAAAACAGGCTCTACCGGCGGGTTTGGCAGCTACGTGGCATTTATTCCTGAAAAGCAGCTCGGCATTGTGATGCTGGCGAATAAAAGCTATCCGAACCCGGCACGCGTTGAGGCGGCATACCGTATCCTCGACGCGCTGCAGTAAAACATTGCCGGGTGGCGCTAACGCTTACCCGGCCTACAAAATCGACGGGGTGGCCACCCGGCGAAACACTCCGCACAAAAAACCCATTTTCCTTGCCGTCATCTACACTTAACAAAAAACAGTAAGGAAACTCCTATGCGCATTCTGCCTGTTATCGCCGCGGTGACAGCCGCGTTTTTAGTGGTTGCCTGCAGTTCCCCTACCCCACCTCCAGGCGTTACCGTCGTCTCGCCTTTTGATGCACAACGCTTCCTTGGAACATGGTATGAAATCGCGCGCCTCGACCATCGGTTTGAGCAGGGCTTAGAGAAGGTCACCGCGAATTACAGTCCAATGGATGATGGCGGTATTCAGGTGATCAACCGGGGCTATAATCCCGATCGGGAGATGTGGCAGCAGTCGATTGGGAAAGCGTACTTCACGGGCGACCCGCGACGGGCCGCGCTCAAAGTCTCTTTCTTCGGCCCGTTTTATGGCGGCTATAACGTGATCGCGCTCGACAGAGAGTACCGTCACGCGCTGGTGTGCGGGCCGGATCGCGACTATCTGTGGATACTTTCCCGCACGCCAACTATTTCGTCAGAAATGAAACAGCAGATGCTGGACGTCGCGACCCGACAAGGGTTTGATGTGTCAAAACTCATCTGGGTAAAACAGCCCCATTAATGGGTGCTGAGCTTCAGCCCAACGATGCCGGCCACAATCAAGGCGAGGCTGGCGATACGCGCCAGACTCGCTGACTCTCCCAGCAGCAGAATGCCGGTGATGGCGGCCCCCACCGCACCAATGCCCGTCCAGACGGCATAAGCCGTTCCCACAGGCAGCGAGCGCATCGCCCAGGATAACAGGACAATACTCACGATCATTGCGGTGACGGTTATGACGCTGGGCGTCAGGCGGGTAAATCCGTGGGTGTACTTGAGACCAATTGCCCATACCACTTCGAGCAGGCCAGCAATAAAAAGAATGATCCAGGACATTTCAGGCTCCTTAACTTAATTCAAGTTGGGGCCGTCCCCGGTGAAAGAAACGCTTACGGGTCGTCCCGTAAGGCAGAGATTACGCCCCATATTGTGGTTAGCGTGCTATTTTTTTTCAATCATTTTTTGCTGAACACGTTAAGGCAAGAAATAGCCGCAGTATGGCGCGTAGTTCCGGCATTTAGCACTCATCCGACTTCTCTATGATGATGTGCTTTCTGATGGCAGGAAGCCAAACCACTAGCCGACTGCGAATAAAATATGTTCAAAATTCTTTTGATTGACCGTTGTCACTTCACCCGCACGGGGTTTGAAGCATGGCTCAATCATTCCGGTTTGTTCCCGGGACACTACGTTGTGACCGGGCTAAATAATCTGTTCCTTGCCAGGGAGCACATTCTGCAATGGAAACCCACGCTGGTCATCGCCGACCTGTACGGCTTCAGGCAGGATATTCATCATTTTCAGCAGCTCTCGTCCTTGCTTAACGCCAGTGAACGATTACCGTTTATTATGCTGCAATCGGGAGAGGACCGCGGCATGACCGACTGGCTCGGACAGTTCCCGGTGTGGTCGTCGCTGTTGAAAAACGCCAGTCTCGGAGAAGTGGCAACGACTATCAACGACGCATTAAACTCGCGCGCCAGCGCTGAAAGGCCAACGGCAGCCGCCCCCTTGCTGACCCGGCAGGAAGAGAAAGTGCTGACATTGTGGATGGACGGGGCAAGCAATCAAAAAATTGCCGCTCACCTGAGTATCAATGGCAAAACGGTCTATACCTACAAACGCAATATCCGCATGAAACTGCATATGGATACGCGTTTTTCTCCGTTTTTATCCCTGCAGGAATCAGAAAGCTGACGGTACGAAACCCGCTGGTCTCGTACCGTATGTTAATTACTGCTGAGCTTTAGTTGCCGCACCAGAGATTGCGCTACCACCTTCAGAAATATCCTGACCGACGCCACGCGTGGTATTACAGGCCGTTAACACTGAAGAAAGTACCAGGACTGAAAAGATCGCTGCAATTGTCTTCTTAACCATAATATCTTCCTTTTATAGCCAAAGTTGTTTTGTGTATAGCAACTTAAGAATAGACAAGATCCCGCCGGTTGACGGAAAAGGAAGCATTTTTAGGAAAATTAGACGAACTTAGCTGGCGGCGTGAGAAATGATATGACCGAGATCCTGGATATCTTGTCCCATTCCACGGGTGGTGTTACAGCCAGAAAGCAATGCACTGGAAAGCGCTAACAGAAGCAGAATTTTAACGGTACGTTTCATCATCCCTGCCTGCAAAAATCAGGCGCAGCGGGCGCTGCGCCTTCAATCATGACGTAAATTACTTCACGCGGGATACGTATTCGCCGGAGCGGGTATCCACTTTGATCACTTCGCCAGTCTGTACGAACAGTGGAACTTTAACCACTGCGCCGGTAGACAGTTTGGCTGGTTTACCGCCGGTACCTGCGGTATCACCTTTCAGACCTGGATCGGTTTCAACGATTTCCAGTTCTACGAAGTTTGGTGGGGTCACAGCGATAGGCTGGCCGTTCCACAGGGTCACGATGCACTCAGCCTGATCCAGCAGCCATTTAGCGCTATCACCTACCGCTTTCTCATCAGCAGACAGCTGTTCGAAAGTGGAGTTGTTCATGAAATGATAGAACTCACCGTCGTTGTACAGATAGGTCAGGTTCATATCAACAACATCAGCGCCTTCAGCGGAGTCAGTAGACTTGAAGGTTTTCTCAACACGGGTACCGGTCAGCAGACGGCGCAGCTTAACGCGTGCGAATGCCTGGCCTTTACCTGGTTTAACGAATTCGCTGGCTTCAACCGCGTACGGTTCGCCGTCCATCATGATTTTAAGACCAGCACGAAAATCGTTGCTATAGTACGTTGCCATAAGGCCCTCTAAATTTGTTAACTGGTAGCTAAGCCACAAAATGGCGCATATTGTAACCCTAAACACCCCGTCCAGAGAAGATTGGTTATCGCAACTTGCCGATGTAATCACCAGTCCTGATGAATTGCTGCGTCTTTTAGACCTCGATCAGCACCCAGAGTTGCTTGCAGGCCGCGAGGCAAAGCGTCTTTTCGCCCTGCGCGTTCCCCGTGCGTTTGTGGCGCGAATGGAGAAAGGCAACCCCGACGATCCACTTTTAAAACAAACGCTTACTTCGCAGGATGAGTTTGTCACCGCACCGGGATACAGCACCGATCCGCTGGAAGAGCAGAACAGCGTGGTGCCGGGTTTACTGCACAAGTATCTCAACCGCGCCCTGCTGCTGGTAAAAGGCGGTTGCGCGGTAAATTGTCGTTATTGCTTCCGTCGGCACTTCCCGTATGCCGAAAACCAGGGCAATAAACGCAACTGGCAGGTCGCGCTGGACTATATCGCCGCCCATCCGGAGCTGGATGAGATTATTTTTTCCGGCGGTGACCCGCTGATGGCAAAAGATCATGAGCTGGACTGGCTGTTGACTCAGCTTGAAGCCATCCCGCACGTTAAGCGCCTGCGTATTCACAGCCGTTTACCGATTGTCATTCCGGCACGTGTCACTGACGGACTGGTGTCACGCCTGGAGCAGTCAAGATTGCAGGTGCTGCTGGTGAACCATATTAACCACGCGAATGAAATTGACGATGACTTTCGCGCGGCGATGGCGCGTCTGCGTAAAGCGGGCGTGACGCTGCTGAACCAGAGCGTGCTGCTGCGCGGCGTCAATGACAGCGCCCGCGTGCTGGCCGACCTGAGCAATGCCCTGTTTGATGCGGGCGTGATGCCCTATTACCTGCACGTGCTGGATCGCGTTCAGGGCGCGGCCCATTTCATGGTGACGGATGAAGAAGCCCGGCAGATTATGCGCGAACTGTTAACGCTGGTTTCAGGCTATATGGTGCCGAAGCTGGCACGCGAGATTGGCGGAGAGCCGAGCAAGACGCCGCTGGATCTGCAGCTGCGGCAGCGCTAGTTTCCCCGCCCCCTAACCCTCTCCCACAGGGAGAGGGAAAAAGGCAATCAGTTCGGGCACTTGTAGACCTGGCCGTTCATCTGGCTGGCGGTCGGCACGAAGCTGGACAGCATACTCTGCGTTGGGCTGCTCACGCCGTAAATCACGTTACCGCCCATTGCCGCAGCCTGGTTACGCAGGGCATTCGCCGCACCGCGCATCGAGCCACCTTCTTCGCCATGCTGACCTGACATCCAGTTACTTTGCTCACCGGTTGCCGTGCCTAACAGCTGGCATTCACTGCCAGGCTTATCTTCCACAAAGCGAACGCCCTGGCCCGCTGCCGACAGCTCATTGCTGGAGCTACAACCCGCCAGCAGCAATGCTGCCCCTACAATCCCTGCACAGACTTTTACGCGCATGTTATTCCTCGTTTTCAATAAGCTGGACAGTAGTTGTCCGTGTGTAAATCTTATACCTAAAAGATGACCAAAAGAAAAACCCCCGAGCATTTCTGCCCGGGGGTTTTTCACATTCTACGACGTAGAACGCACGATTACATCATGCCTCCCATACCGCCCATGCCGCCCATGCCAGCAGCACCTAAGTCTGGTGCATCGCCTTTAGGCATATCGGTGACCATGCACTCGGTGGTGATCATCAGGCCAGCGACAGATGCCGCGTACTGCAGAGCAGAACGGGTCACTTTCGTTGGATCCAGGATACCGAAGTCGATCATGTTGCCGTATTCTTCAGTTGCTGCGTTATAACCGTAGTTACCTTCGCCCGCTTTCACGTTGTTCGCAACCACAGATGGCTCTTCACCGGCGTTAGAAACGATCTGACGCAGAGGAGCTTCCATTGCGCGCAGCGCAACTTTAATACCCACGTTCTGATCTTCGTTCTGTGCGGTCAGGCCTGCCAGTTTAGCGGCAACACGCACCAGCGCAACACCACCACCAGCAACCACGCCTTCTTCTACCGCAGCACGGGTCGCGTGCAGGGCATCGTCAACGCGTGCTTTTTTCTCTTTCATTTCAACTTCGGTCGCTGCACCGACTTTGATTACCGCAACGCCGCCTGCCAGTTTCGCTACGCGCTCCTGCAGTTTTTCACGGTCGTAATCGGAAGTCGCTTCTTCGATCTGCTTACGGATCTGACCAACGCGGCCCTGAATAGCAGCTTCTTCACCCACGCCATCGATGATGGTGGTGGTGTCTTTGTTGATCACAACGCGTTTCGCCTGGCCCAGGTCTTCCAGGGTCGCTTTTTCCAGTTCCATACCGATCTCTTCAGAGATTACGGTACCGCCGGTCAGGGTAGCGATATCCTGCAGCATCGCTTTACGGCGATCGCCGAAGCCAGGTGCTTTAACCGCAGCCACTTTCACGATGCCGCGCATGGTGTTAACCACCAGGGTCGCCAGCGCTTCGCCTTCAACGTCTTCAGCGATGATCACCAGCGGCTTGCCTGCTTTCGCAACGGCTTCCAGCACTGGCAGCATTTCGCGGATGTTGGAGATTTTCTTGTCAGCCAGCAGGATGAACGGGCTTTCCAGTTCAACAGCGCCAGTCTCTGGCTTGTTGATGAAGTATGGGGACAGGTAACCGCGGTCGAACTGCATACCTTCAACCACGTCCAGTTCGTCTTCCAGACCGGTACCGTCTTCAACGGTGATCACGCCTTCTTTACCGACTTTGTCCATCGCTTCAGCGATCAGTTTACCTACGGTTTCGTCGGAGTTAGCGGAGATAGTACCAACCTGAGCAATGGCTTTAGAGTCAGAGCACGGTACGGACAGCGCTTTCAGCTCTTCAACAGCGGAGGCGACAGCTTTGTCGATACCACGTTTCAGATCCATTGGGTTCATGCCCGCAGCAACGGCTTTCAGACCTTCGGTGATGATTGCCTGCGCCAGTACGGTCGCGGTGGTGGTACCGTCACCAGCAGCGTCGTTCGCTTTAGAGGCAACTTCTTTCACCATCTGCGCACCCATGTTTTCGAACTTGTCTTCCAGCTCAATTTCACGTGCTACAGAAACACCATCTTTAGTGATGGTTGGCGCGCCGAAGGATTTATCCAGCACTACGTTGCGGCCTTTCGGGCCCAGAGTCACTTTAACTGCATCTGCCAGTACGTTTACGCCGCGGAGCATTTTTACACGAGCGTCGTTACCGAATTTTACGTCTTTAGCTGCCATGTTCTTATTTCCTCAAATTCTCGTGCGTAAATTACGCTTCAACAATTGCCAGAATGTCGCTCTCGGACATGATCAACACTTCTTCATTGTCGATCTTCTCGGATTTCACGCCGTAGCCATCGTTGAAAATTACGATGTCACCAACTTTAACGTCCAGTGGCTGCACAGTTCCGTTTTCCAGGATGCGGCCCTTACCGACAGCGATGATTTCGCCACGCGTTGATTTGGCTGCTGCAGAACCGGTCAGAACGATGCCGCCAGCAGACTTGGTTTCAACTTCTTTACGTTTGACGATCACACGATCATGTAACGGACGAATACTCATTGATAGCTCTCCTTTGAGAAAGTCATTATCAGTTATGGATGACGCCGGCCCGCATGCGGTTTTCCGACTAGTGCCCTGAGAGATGGGGATAGCTTTTTCCCCCTTCAAGGGGGAGTCGAAAAAAAAATTTGCGAAAGTGTTACCATCGCCTCTCTTTTGGTACTGGCAGGGCGATGTCAATGAGTGGACTCAAGCAGGAGCTGGGGCTGGCGCAGGGCGTCGGACTGCTCTCAACCTCCTTGTTAGGTACGGGCGTGTTTGCCGTACCCGCACTGGCGGCGCTGGTGGCTGGAAATAACAGCCTGTGGGCGTGGCCAGCGCTGATTGTATTAGTTTTCCCGATAGCCATTGTATTCGCCATCCTGGGGCGGCATTTCCCCAGCGCGGGCGGCGTGGCGCACTTTGTCGGACTGGCCTTTGGCCCGCGGCTGCAGCGTGTTACCGGCTGGCTGTTTCTCTCCGTCATTCCGGTTGGCCTTCCTGCGGCGTTGCATATTGCGACCGGTTTTGGTCAGGCGCTGTTTGGCTGGCATAACGAGCAGTTATTGCTGGCCGAACTGGGTACGCTGGCGATCGTCTGGTGGGTGGGCTCTCGCGGCGCCAGCTCCAGCGCCAACCTGCAGACGCTGGTTGCGGTGCTGATTGTCGCGCTCGTTGTCGCAATCTGGTGGGCGGGCGATATCACAATAAAGGAAATTCCCTTCCCTGCGGTGACAGACGTCGACCATTCCCAGCTTTTCGCCGCGCTCTCCGTCATGTTCTGGTGTTTTGTCGGCCTGGAAGCCTTTGCCCATCTGGCCTCTGAATTTAAGCAGCCTGAACGCGATTTCCCCCGCGCGTTGATGATAGGCCTGCTGCTTGCTGGCACGGTCTATTGGGCGTGTACCGTGCTGGTCTTACACTTCCACGCGTTCGGAGCGGATCTCGCCGCCGCGGCATCGCTGCCGGGTATCGTGGTGGAACTGTTCGGCGTGAAGGCGCTATGGATCGCCTGCGTCATCGGCTATCTCGCCTGTTTTGCCAGCCTCAATATTTATATCCAGAGCTTTGCCCGGCTGGTGTGGTCGCAGGCGCTCGACAAACCTGAGAATCGCCTCGCACGCCTGTCTAAACGCCAGCTTCCGCTGAATGCCCTGAATGCCGTACTGGGCTGCTGCGTGGTGAGCACGCTGTGTATTTACGCACTGAAGATCAATCTGGACGCGCTGATCGTCTACGCCAACGGCATTTTCATCATGATCTACCTGCTGTGCATGCTGGCGGGATGTCGTTTGCTGAAAGGTCGCTATAAAGCTCTGGCGGTCGTCGGGGGTTTGCTTTGCCTGCTGTTGCTGGCGATGGTGGGATGGAAGAGTCTGTACGCGATTGTCATGCTGGCAGGGCTGTGGGTGTTTTTGCCGAAGCGCGGTGCGCTACCGGAAGCCCGGTAGGCGAAGCGCCACCGGGCAACAAAATCACCGATCGTCTTTATGGTCTAAACGGTCGTGCTGTTCATCCTTACGCTGATACTCCCCTTCAAAGGTATCGCCCGGCCCGGTGCTGAATCCGCCCCCCGGCATACGGCTAAAGCGCAGATGCGGCAGCAGCTTCATGGTCAGGTGTTTTTGCACCGGCGGCAGAAGCAGCAGAAGGCCGAGGAAATCAGTGAAGAACCCCGGCAGGATCAGCAGCAGCCCCGCAATAATCAACGACACGCTTTTGATCATCTCTTCCGCCGGGCTTTCCCCTGCGGCCATCTTCTGCTGCATTATCAGGAAATTTTTGAAACCCTGATTACGCACCAGCGACATGCCGATGACGGAGGTGAAAATCACCAGAATCAGCGTCAGCAGGACGCCCAGCACATGGGCAACCTGGATGAAAATGGAAATCTCAATGTAAACATAGAGAAAGAAAGCAATAAACGGTATCCAGCGCACTGGCATCTCCTGTGTGGCAGAGGCCATCGGGCCCCTGTCTGAATGTGTTCGCGACGCGCGTTTGTATGAAATGGTGACGGTTAGCGAAAATTCAATCAGTTTGCACGGATATTTTTTTTGGAAATTATAAAGCGGTGACCCATTTCACAGATTAATAATTATCATGGAATCGGCTCGATAATAAGTGATCCAGCTTACGGCAATTCGCTATCATCAGCATATGATCTCGAACATCTGGCTGATTGAGGGAATAATCGTCGGCCAGAAAATATTCAAAACCACATAAATACTGTGTGTTTAGTACAATCCATCGGCAGCTTGAAAAGAAGGTTCACATGTTAAACAACATTCGTATCGAAGAAGACTTGTTGGGTACCAGGGAAGTTCCAGCGGATGCCTACTACGGTGTCCACACTCTGAGAGCGATTGAAAACTTCTACATCAGCAACAGCAAAATCAGCGACATCCCTGAGTTTGTTCGTGGCATGGTGATGGTGAAGAAAGCCGCAGCACTGGCCAACAAAGAGCTGCAAACCATTCCTAAAAGCGCGGCAAATGCGATTATCGCAGCCTGCGATGAAGTGCTGAACAACGGCAAATGCATGGACCAGTTCCCGGTTGACGTCTATCAGGGCGGCGCGGGCACCTCCGTCAACATGAATACCAACGAAGTACTGGCAAACATTGGCCTGGAGCTGATGGGTCACCAGAAAGGTGAATACCAGTACCTGAACCCGAACGATCACGTAAACAAATGCCAGTCTACCAACGACGCCTACCCTACCGGCTTCCGTATCGCGGTGTATGCCTCTGTGGTGAAACTGGTGGATGCGATCAACCAGCTGGGTGATGGCTTCCAGCGTAAAGCGGTTGAGTTCCAGGACATCCTGAAAATGGGTCGTACCCAGCTGCAGGACGCGGTGCCGATGACGCTCGGCCAGGAATTCCACGCGTTTAACGTACTGCTGAACGAAGAGACCAAAAACCTGCTGCGCACCTCCGAGCTGCTGCTGGAAGTGAACCTGGGCGCCACCGCCATCGGTACCCGTCTGAACACCCCGGATGGCTATCAGCAGCTGGCGGTACAGAAGCTGGCTGAAGTCTCTAACCTGCCGGTTGTGCCTGCAGAAGACCTGATTGAAGCCACCTCCGACTGCGGCGCCTACGTCATGGTACACAGCGCCCTGAAACGTCTGGCGGTGAAACTGTCCAAAATCTGTAACGACCTGCGCCTGCTCTCTTCCGGTCCGCGCGCTGGCCTGAATGAAATCAACCTGCCAGAGCTGCAGGCCGGTTCATCCATCATGCCAGCCAAGGTGAACCCGGTAGTGCCAGAAGTGGTGAACCAGGTTTGCTTCAAAGTCATCGGTAACGATACAACCGTGACCATGGCCTCGGAAGCGGGTCAGCTGCAGCTGAACGTGATGGAGCCAGTGATTGGCCAGGCGATGTTTGAATCCATCCACATTCTGACCAACGCCTGCTACAACCTGCTGGAAAAATGCATTAACGGCATCACGGCGAATAAAGAAGTCTGTGAGGGTTATGTCTATAACTCCATCGGGATCGTCACCTACCTCAACCCGTTCATCGGTCACCACAACGGTGATATCGTCGGTAAGATTTGCGCCGAAACCGGTAAGAGCGTACGTGAAGTGGTGCTGGAGCGCGGGCTGTTGACCGAAGCTGAGCTGGACGATATCTTCTCGGCCCAGAACCTGATGCACCCGGCATATAAAGCGAAACGATATACCGATGAAAGCGAACAGTAACCGTTCTGGCTAGGCTTCTTAAGGCACGTCACTTGTGACGTGCCTTTTTTCTTTTTAGGCGTTACCTAAATACAACAATTCAATATCAACTTGTTAATAAGCAAGGCAGGTCCTTATGTTTGGAGCAGAACTCGTCATCGTCTTGTTGGCGATTTATTTGGGAGCAAGACTCGGGGGTATCGGCATCGGTTTTGCCGGCGGTCTCGGGGTGCTCGTTCTTACCCTTATCTTTCAGATTAAACCCGGCGCAATCCCGTTCGACGTTATCGAAATCATCATGGCAGTTATTGCCGCTATCGCCGCCATGCAGGTGGCAGGCGGTATGGACTACCTGGTAAGCCTGGCGGAGCGTATGCTGCGCCGCCATCCAAAATACATTACCTTCCTTGCCCCGCTGGTGACCTGGTTTATGACCATTCTCGCCGGTACGGGCCACACCGCCTTCTCTACGCTGCCGGTGATTACCGAAGTGGCGAAAGAGCAGGGTATCCGTCCGTCTCGTCCGCTCTCAATTGCCGTCGTCGCGTCCCAGATTGCGATTACCGCCTCACCGATTTCCGCTGCGGTGGTCTTCTTCGCCGGTATTCTGGAGCCGATGGGCGTGAGCTATCTGACGCTGCTGGCGATCTGTATCCCGGTGACGCTGATCGCGGTGATGATCACTGCCGTGCTGTGTAACTTCCTCGGCGCTGAACTGAAAGACGATCCGGTTTACCAGGAACGCCTCGCCAAGGGTGAAGTGAGACTGCGCGGCAGCCAGGTCTTCGAGCTGAAGCCGCACGCAAAGCGCTCCGTGCTGCTGTTCCTAATCGGTATTGTCGCGGTGATGTTCTACGCGACCGCCATCAGCGACACCGTGGGCCTGATCCAGAACCCTGTCCTGCCGCGTAACGAAGCGATTGTAGTGTTTATGCTGACCATCGCGACGCTGATTAGCATCACCTGTAAAATCGACACCAGCGAAGTGCTGAACGCCAGCACCTTTAAATCAGGTATGAGCGCCTGCGTATGCGTATTGGGCGTGGCGTGGCTCGGTGATACCTTCGTGAAAGCGCACATCAGCGACATTCAGACCGTCGCTGGCGACCTGCTGCACAACTACCCGTGGCTGCTGGCGGTGGTGCTGTTCTTTGCCGCTACCCTGCTTTACTCCCAGGCGGCGACCACCAAAGCGCTGATGCCTGCGGCACTGATGCTGGGCGTGACGCCACTGACGGCGATTGCCTCTTTCGCGGCGGTTTCTGCCCTGTTCGTTCTGCCAACCTACCCAACCCTGCTGGCGGCGGTAGAGATGGACGACACCGGCTCAACCCGTATCGGTAAGTATGTGTTTAACCACGCGTTCCTGATCCCGGGCGTGGTCGCCATTTCACTTTGCGTGATCCTCGGCTTTATCATTGGCGGCGTGGTGCTGTAAACGGTGAGTGGTTGTAAAAATAGTTAAAATCGGGCCGCTCTGCGGCCCGTTTCATTAATGACCAACCGCCTTGCGTGATATAGTGAAGCCTTTCGTGATGAGGAGGTCGACTTGTGAACACGCCTGATGCTGTTGTCGTACTGTGTACCGCCCCTGATGAAGCCTCTGCCCAGGATCTCGCCGCCAAAGTGCTGGCCGAAAAACTGGCAGCCTGCGTGACGCTCCTCCCCGGTGCCACCTCCCTTTATTACTGGGAAGGCAAGCTGGAGCAAGAGTACGAAGTCCAGATGTTGCTCAAAACCAATCTGGCGAATCAGCAGGCTCTCCTGGACTGCCTCAAATCTCATCATCCTTACCAAACCCCGGAGCTGCTGGTATTGCCAGTGGTTCATGGCGATAACGACTATCTCTCATGGCTCAACGCTTCCTTACGCTGATCCTGCTGCTGTGCAGCACGTCAGCTTTTGCCGGGTTGTTTGACGCGCCCGGCCGTTCGAACTTTATTCCTGCCGACCAGGCGTTTGTTTTCGATTTTCAGCAGAACCAGCACGATCTGACGCTCACCTGGCAGGTGAAAGAGGGCTATTACCTCTATCGCAAGCAGGTGAGTATTACCCCTGCCCAGGCAAACGTGGCCGCATTACAATTGCCCGCTGGCGAGTGGCACGAGGACGAGTTCTACGGTAAGAGTGAAATCTACCGCCAGCGCTTAAGCGTGCCCGTGACGGTGAATCAGGCGGATAAAGGCGCGACGCTGGCGGTGACCTATCAGGGATGCGCGGACGCGGGATTCTGCTATCCACCGGAGACGAAGGTCGTGCCGCTCAGCGAAGTGAAAGCGTCTGCTGCTGTAACGCCGGCCCCCTCGGTTGAGAAAACCAACGACAGCGCTGGCCTTCCGTTCTCAGCGCTGTGGGCGTTACTGATTGGTATCGGCATTGCCTTTACGCCGTGCGTGTTGCCGATGTATCCGCTCATCTCCGGGATTGTGCTGGGCGGCAAACAGCGTCTTTCTACCGCCCGCGCGCTGCTGCTGGCTTTTATATACGTGCAGGGAATGGCGCTAACCTACACGGCGCTCGGTCTCGTGGTTGCCGCTGCCGGGTTACAGTTCCAGGCGGCACTCCAGCACCCTTATGTTCTCATTGGCCTGTCAGCGGTGTTTATCCTGCTGGCGCTGTCAATGTTTGGCCTGTTCACGCTACAGCTGCCCTCTTCGCTGCAAACGCGCTTAACGCTGATGAGCAACCGTCAGCAGGGTGGCTCGGCAGGCGGCGTGTTCGCGATGGGTGCCATTGCCGGGCTGATTTGCTCTCCCTGCACTACCGCACCGCTGAGCGCTATCCTGCTGTACATCGCCCAGAGCGGTAACATGTGGCTCGGCGGGGGGACGCTGTACCTCTACGCGCTGGGCATGGGCCTGCCGCTGATTCTGGTCACGGTTTTCGGCAATCGACTTCTGCCGAAGAGCGGCCCGTGGATGGAGACGGTGAAAACCGCATTTGGTTTTGTCATCCTCGCGCTGCCGGTGTTCCTTCTTGAGCGTATCATCGGCGACGCCTGGGGTTTACGCCTGTGGGCGATGCTCGGCGTAGCATTCTTTGCCTGGGCGTTTATCGTCAGCCTGGGGGCGAAGAAGCCATGGATGCGCCTGGTGCAAATCCTGCTGCTGGCTGCCGCGCTGGTGAGCGTACGCCCTCTGCAGGACTGGGCGTTCGGCACACCGGTGAGTCAGACCCAGGCGCATCTGAACTTTACCCAGATAAAAAACGTGGATGAACTTAACAGCGCTCTGGCAGAGGCGAATGGCAAACCGGTGATGCTCGATCTCTATGCCGACTGGTGTGTCGCCTGCAAAGAGTTTGAAAAATATACTTTTAGCGATCCACAGGTGCAAAGCGCCCTGAAAGAGACCGTTTTGCTCCAGGCTAACGTGACCGCCAATAATGCGCAGGATAAGGCTCTGCTGAAGCAGCTTAACGTACTCGGGCTGCCAACCATTCTGTTCTTCAATCAACAGGGCCAGGAGCAGCCTGAGCAGCGTGTAACCGGGTTTATGGATGCAGCGGCATTTAGCGCGCATTTGCGCAATCGCCAACCGTAAACAACACTTTAAGCGGGACAAACCGTTGGGAATAGCGGAGGAGATAACCGTGCAACGTGAAGACGTACTGGGACAAGCCCTGCAACTACTTGAGATTCAAGGGATCGCCAGCACCACGCTTGAGATGGTAGCCGACCGTATCGATTATCCCCTGGATGAACTTAAGCGCTTCTGGCCGGATAAAGAGGCGCTACTCTATGATGCCCTGCGCTATCTCAGCCAGCAGGTTGATGTCTGGCGCAGACAACTGATGCTGAATGAAGAACTGACCGCGGAGCAAAAGCTGCTGGCGCGCTATACCGCGCTGACGGAATGCGTCAGCAACAACCGCTACCCGGGTTGTCTGTTCATCGCCGCCTGCACTTATTTTCCTGACCCTGGCCATCCTATTCACCAGTTGGCGGATCAGCAAAAACGGGCGGCGCATGACTTTACCCACGAACTGCTGACCACGCTGGAAGTCGATGACCCTGCGATGGTGGCTAAACAGATGGAACTGGTGCTGGAAGGTTGCCTCAGCCGCATGCTGGTGAACCGTAGCCAGGCCGATGTGGATACGGCGCACCGCCTGGCGGAAGATATTCTACGCTTTGCCCAATGCAGAATGGGTGGAGCGCTGACCTAAGCCAGCATGCCCGCCCAGGCGGAGACGAGCAGACACAGCGCCATCAGGCGCTGAAACCGCACCATCGCCACGGTGGTGCGAAAAATTCGGTTCACCGCTTTACCCAACCACGCCCAGCACATCAAACAGGCTATCGAGATCAGCAGAAACCATAGCGCCATTAGCGCAATATCGCGCAATGCATGGTCGCCAGTTGGGGCAAACAGGCTGACGACGGCCAGCGCCATCATCCAAGTTTTGGGGTTCACGATCTGCAGCAGCGCCGCCGCCCGAGCGGTGAATCGAATACGGTTCTCAGCGGAGAGACGGGCAGCCGGGGCGCGAAACAGCTGCCAGCTCAACCAGCTTAGCCACAGCACGCCTGTCCAGCTCATTATCTGACGTATCAGAGGATACTGACGCAGCACTTCCCCCGCGCCCGCGCCTGATACCAGCACAATCGCACTGGCCGCGATACATCCGCCCAGAATAGCAGGTAAGGTATTTTTTACGCCAAAGTGCTGGCTGTTCGTCAGCACGAGAATATTGGTCGGCCCCGGCGTAATGGAGGCGACAAATGCGAACAACAGAAAGGGTATCAAACTCACGGGTGGCTCCTTTTTATTAGAGCCATGAATGTGCCGTTATTTTTTGGAAACGTCTGGAAGGTTTGTGCACAACCGTCGGTAGTGTGCAGGAGAGATACGGTAAGCACGCTGAAACCAACGTCCCAGATGGCTTTGATCGGCAAAACCCACTGTGGCAGCCACATCAACGGGCTGGTCCCCACGCGCCAGCAGCTGTCGGGCCTTTGCCAGACGAAGCTGAATAAGCCATGCGTGTGGCGCCAGGTTGAACTCGCGCTTAAAACAGCGCGTCAGGGTAAAGCGATCCGTGCCCGTCTCGCGCGCAAGGTCTGACAGCCCTACGTTCTCGCCGATATGAGCAAACAGATAGTCGCGCGCACGGTGCGCCACGGCAGCGCTTTGTAACTGCGACGGCAGTTTTTTACGCCAGTGGCAGTGGGCGGTGATCCGGGAGAGCAGATTATCCATTGTGCTCTGCTGAACGATTTTCATCTCGTCATTATGCAGGGTGGAAAATGTCTCACCGATAGCACGCACCAGCTGCGGCTCCCGCGTCAACGTTTGGGCAAAGTGGAGTGAATAACTCCCGGGAGTAGATTCGTAAAGCCCTTGTAGCGCACGGGTAAGCCAGCGCTCATCCAGATAGAAGGTCAAATAGGTAAAGCCGCCCTCTACAGGCGCATCACCGTCGTGGATCTCGCCAGGTTCGAGGAGAAATGCGTCGCCCGGCTGGCTACGATGACGCTCACGGCGGCAGTGAAACTGCTGCGTGCCGGAGAGGGTTATCCCTACCAGATAGCTATCGTGCCAGTGCGGATCAAAGGCATGCCCTTCGAAATGCGCTTTAATCGTCTCAATACCCGTATCTGCATGCTGACGCAGTTCAAGCCAGTCATTCGCCATACAGTCCTCCTCTTGCTATCAGCATTGCCGTATTACGCTGGTTGTGTCTGGAAGATTTGTGCATTTTCACGGCGAAAGCGGACAGATTGCCGCAAACTTAAGCAGTTGAACAGCTTTTCCCGAAATAATGTTGACGATCGAGCGTGATTGCGGTTTAATGCGCTCCGTTGCCCGGATAGCTCAGTCGGTAGAGCAGGGGATTGAAAATCCCCGTGTCCTTGGTTCGATTCCGAGTCCGGGCACCACTATTTAAAGAACCCAGCCTATGGCTGGGTTTTTGCTTTTCTGCGTTTATACATCCCTTCTTTGTATTCTTATTTCTCTTTGTCGTGGGATCGTGCGGTCTGCGTTGCCGGATGGCGGCTTTGCCTTATCCGGCCTACTAAGCGCCATCTGGCTTTTCTGCGCGCACAAAGCAAAAAACCCCGCACCTTACGGTACGGGGTTCTTCTAAATTGATGCCTGGCAGTTCCCTACTCTCACATGGGGAGACCCCACACTACCATCGGCGCTACGGCGTTTCACTTCTGAGTTCGGCATGGGGTCAGGTGGGACCACCGCGCT